>NZ_JBITSQ010000005.1:198319-607385 GCF_044541035.1 Streptomyces sp. NPDC085866 | reverse complement strand
CGCATGATCGAGATCCGCAAGCAGAACCCCGCCTTCGGACTGGGCACCTACACCGAACTGCAGTCCTCCAACCCCGCCGTCCTCGCCTTCCTCCGGGAAGCCCCCTTGTCGAAGGAGGGAGGGGACGACCTGGTGCTGTGCGTCCACAACTTCTCCCGGTTCGCACAACCCACGGAGCTGGACCTGAGGCGGTTCGGCGGGCGGCATCCGGTCGAGCTGTTCGGCGGTGTGCGGTTCCCGGCGATCGGCGAGCTGCCGTACCTGCTGACGCTGGCGGGCCACGGCTTCTACTGGTTCCGGCTGCGCCGGGACGCCGCGTAAGCCCTCCGCGGGAAAGGCCGCGACGGGCCGTCGGTCGTCCGCCGGTCCGTCGCGGCTGGTCGCGCAGTTCCCCGCGCCCCCCCAGGGGGCGCTGCCGGGCGGGGCAGCGGGTTTCCGCCGCCCCGCCCGGGGCACCCATCAGGAACACCCCCGACGACCCGGGGAAAGGACGTGACGCCCATGGCGGATACGGTCACCCCTTCCGGCACGACTCCCACTTCCGGCCACCTCCTCGCCTCGCTCGAACCCCTGCTGCGCGAGTGGCTGCCCAGACAGCGCTGGTTCGCGGGCAAGGGCCGCCCGGTCACCGGGTTCACCCAGGTGGCGGCCACCGAACTACTGCCCCAGGACGGTCGGCTGGGGCTCCACCACCTGCTCCTGCGCGTCCACCAGCCGCCCGTGCTCGGCGCCCCGGCGCACCCCGGTGACTGCTACCAGCTGCTGATAGGCGTGCGCGAGGCGCTGCCGCCCCGGCTGGCGCCCGCGCTCATCGGACATGTCACCGAGGGTCCGCTCGCCGGCCGCACGGTGTACGAGGCCCTGTACGACCCCCGGCCCGCCGACGTTCTCCTGGAGGCCCTGCGCAGCCAGGCGCGCGTCGGCGGGCTTCGGTTCGAACGGGACCCGGACCAGGAGATCCGGGAGGGACTGGTGGCCCGTTTGATGACCGGCGAGCAGTCCAACTCGTCGATCGTCTACGGCGATACGTTCATCCTGAAGCTGTTGCGCCGAGTGGTCCCCGGCGTCAACCCCGACCTGGAGATACCGCGCGCCCTGGCCCGCGAGGGCTGCGCCCGGGTGCCCGCGCCGACGGCATGGCTGCGGACCGAACCTGCCGACGAGGCCGACGCGTCGTACGTCCTGGCCGTGCTCCAGCCGTTCGTGAGCGGCGCCGCCGACGGCTGGGAGCTGGCACTGCGCGAGCTGGCCAAGGGCGAGGACTTCGTCACCGAGGCCAAGGCGCTGGGCCGGGCCACCGCCGAGGTGCACACCGCCCTCGCCCACGCCCTGCCGACGGTCACCCTGGGCCACGCCCAGCTACGGCTGCTGGTGGACGGCATGACCGAGCGGCTGACGGCGGCCGTCCAGACGGTGCCGGCGCTCAGGCCGTACGAGCAGGGGCTGCGCTCGGCCTATGCGGCGCTGGACGGGCTGGTCGCCGAGGGGCTCACCTGGACCGCCCAGCGCATCCACGGCGACCTGCATCTCGGCCAGTGTCTGCGCTCGCCGTCCGGCGCCTGGTCGCTGATCGACTTCGAGGGCGAGCCGGCCCGGCCGCTGGCCGAACGGCGCCTGCCGCAGCCGCCGGTGCGGGACATCGCCGGGATGCTGCGCTCCTTCGACTACGCCGCCCGCTCGGTCAGCCCGCCCGCGCCGGGCTGGGCCGAGCGCTGCCGGGCCGCGTACTGCTCCGGGTACGCGGAGGTGGCCGGCCGCGACCCGCGCACCGATCCCGTACTGCTGCGGGCCTACGAGACCGACAAGGCCGTGTACGAAGTCGTCTACGAGGCCCGCCACCGTCCCGACTGGCTGTCCGTACCCCTTGCCGCGGTCCGCCGACTCGCCGCGTCCGACCCGACCCTCGCCCGGGAGACCCGTCCGTGACGTCCAAGAAGCCTGCCACCTCGAAGAACAACAAGTCCGGCACGAGCAAGGCCGAGCAGAGCAGAGAGGAGAAGAGCACGGCCGAGCAGGCCGGGGCCGGGAAGAAGACAGCGGCCAAGAAGACCGCGGCCAAGACAGCCAAAAGGGTCACGGCCAAGAAGACCGGTGCCGCCGGGAGGTCCGGTTCTGCCGCGAAGAGCGGTTCCGCCGCCATCCCGAGCGCCCGCAAGCCCGAACCGCCCGCCCGGGAGCGCCCTGCCGAGGTCGCCGTCTCCCCCGCGCTCGACGCCGGTGACCGTGAGCGGCTGCTGCACGGCACCCACCACGACCCGCACGCCGTCCTCGGCGCCCACCCGGTCCCGGGCGGGGTCGCCTTCCGCACCTTCCGTCCCTACGCGCAGGCGGTCACCGTGGTCTCCGGCGATCTGCGGGCGGACCTGCACGACGACGGGGACGGCTTCTTCTCCGGGCTGCTCCCGCTCACCGAAGTCCCTGCCTACCGGCTGCTGGTGACGTACGACGGCACCGTCCACGAGACCGAGGACGCCTACCGCTTCCTGCCCACGCTCGGCGAGCTGGACCTGCATCTGATCGGCGAGGGTCGGCACGAGCAGCTGTGGCGGGTGCTCGGCGCGCACGTCCTGACCCACCAGGGCGTGACCGGCACCCGGTTCTCGGTGTGGGCGCCGAACGCGCGGGGGGTGCGCGTCGCGGGGAACTTCAACTTCTGGGACGCCGGCGGACACGCGATGCGCTCGCTCGGCTCCTCGGGGGTGTGGGAGCTGTTCGTGCCGGGCATCGGCGAGGGCGAGCTGTACAAGTTCGAGATCACCCGCCCGGACGGCTCGCGCACCCTGCGCGCCGATCCGCTGGCCCGCCGTACCGAGGTCCCGCCGGCCACCTCGTCGATCGTGCACGCCTCGCACCACGAGTGGGGCGACGCGGAGTGGATGGCCCACCGAGGGGACACGCCCGTGCACGAGGCGCCGTTCTCCGTGTACGAGGTCCACCTGGCCTCCTGGCGGCCCGGCCTGACATACCGCCAGCTGGCCGACCAACTCCCCGCGTACGTCATGGAGATGGGCTTCACCCATGTGGAGCTGATGCCGGTCGCCGAGCATCCCTTCGGCGGCTCCTGGGGCTACCAGGTCACCGGCTTCTACGCCCCGACGGCCCGGCTGGGCACCCCGGACGACTTCAAGTACCTGGTGGACCGGCTGCACCAGGCCGGCATCGGCGTCCTGATGGACTGGGTGCCGGCGCACTTCCCGCGCGACGACTGGGCGCTGGCCGAGTTCGACGGGCGCCCGCTGTACGAGCACCACGATCCACTGCGGGCCGCGCACCCCGACTGGGGCACCCTGGAGTTCGACTTCGGCCGTCGCGAGGTGCGCAACTTCCTGGTGGCGAACGCCGTGTACTGGTGCGAGGAGTTCCACATCGACGGGCTGCGGGTGGACGCCGTCGCCTCCATGCTCTACCTCGACTACTCGCGCGAGCCCGGCCAGTGGGCGCCGAACGAGCACGGCGGCCGGGAGAACCTGGACGCGGTGGCCTTCCTGCAGGAGATGAACGCCACCGTCTACCGGCGCTGCCCCGGGGTGGTGACCATCGCCGAGGAGTCCACCGCCTGGGACGGTGTCACCCGCCCCACCCACCACAGGGGCCCGAGCGGCTTCGGCGGTCTGGGCTTCGGCCTGAAGTGGAACATGGGCTGGATGCACGACTCGCTCCAGTACATGAGCCACGACCCCGTCCACCGCAGGTACCACCACCACGAGATGACCTTCTCGATGGTGTACGCGTACAGCGAGAACTACGTGCTGCCGATCTCCCACGACGAGGTCGTGCACGGCAAGCGGTCCCTCGTCTCGAAGATGCCGGGCGACTGGTGGCAGCAGCGCGCCAACCACCGCGCCTACCTCGGCTTCATGTGGGCCCACCCCGGAAAACAACTGCTCTTCATGGGCCAGGAGTTCGCCCAGGGCGCCGAGTGGTCCGAGGCGCACGGCCCGGACTGGTGGCTGCTCGACCCCTCGTACGGCGCGGAGGCGGACCACCGGGGCGTCCGGGACCTGGTCCGCGATCTGAACGCCGGCTACCGCGCCGCCCCGGCACTGTGGCAGCGCGACACCGATCCGGCGGGCTTCCAGTGGATCACGGGGGACGCGGCGGACGACAACGTCTTCGCGTTCCTGCGTCACTCCGCCGACGGCACCCCGCTGCTGGCGGTCTCCCACCTGGCCCCCGTGGTCCGCCACGACTACCGCATCGGCGTCCCCGAGGACGTCCCGGCCTGGCTGGAGGTCCTGAACACCGACGCGGCCCGCTACGGCGGCAGCGACGTGGTCCACCCCGACCCGGTCAAACCGGAGCCGCAGGGCGCCCATGGGCGCCCTGCGAGCATCCGGCTGACCCTGCCTCCATTGGCCACGGTGTGGCTGCGGCCGGCCTAGAAGCCCGCGTCACCCGGGCGACGCGAAGACCTGGACGGCGTAGTCGCCGCTGACGGCGACGCCGGTGTCCTTGTAGTCGCAGTTCACGATGTTGCCACGGTGGCCCGAGCTGTTCATCCAGCCGTCCACGATCGTCTTGGCGTCCGTGGTCCCCCAGGACATGTTCTCCGCCGCCGGCCCCGCGTTGTAGCCGGCGTCCTTGATGCGCTGGCTGTAGCTGGAGCCGTCGGAACCGGTGTGGTTGGTCAGGTGGTTCTTGCTCGCGTCGTCCGCGAACGTCTGGGCGGCCTTGGTCAGCTGCCCGTTCTCCTGCAGGGCGGGACAGTTGGCCTTGGCCCGCTCGGCGTTGACCATCTGCAGGATCTCCCCGGGCGAGGCGGCGGGAGCGAGGGTCACCGCCGCCCCCGCGCCGGCGGCTCCGACGAACAACAGGGGAGCCGCGCAGGCGGCGGCGCACAGACGACGTATGAGTGTGGTCGTGGTCCGCATGGAAATGCCTTCGTTCGGAAGTAACGGCGAGAAATCCCCCCGGAACTCCGCGAGGTGTGAAGGGTTCTCGCGGTGGCGCGGACACGGCCGGCGAGCGCCCGCAGAACCCTGGGTCACCGGCGGTTCCTCGGAAGGTGCCCGGCGCCTGCGCTCGTACCTCTCCACCGTACGCCCGTCACGGTGGACTCACGAGTCCGGCGGCCGGGGCACCACCTGTCACCTCCCGCTGCCAGCGCGTTACCCGAGGGCCTCGGCCAGCGCCTTCGGCAACTCCTTGGTGTGCACCACACCCAGTCGCTGCGTGGCCCTGGTCAGGGCCACGTACAGGTCGCTGGTGCCGTACCGCCTGGGCTCGACCACCAGGACGGAGTCGAATTCGAGCCCCTTGGACTGGCGCGGATCGAGCAGGACGACCGTCTGCGTCAGGTCGGGTTCGGTACCCGCGGTGACGTTGTCCAGCCGGGCCGCCAGCCGACGGTGCAGCTCGCGCGGGGCGATCACCGCCAACCGGCCCTCCGCCGGAGTCAGTTCGGCGACGGCCTCGGCCACCGCGCCGGGCAGATCGTCGCCCGCGTCCCGCACCCAGGGCCGTACCCCCGTGGAACGGACCGAACCCGGGGGCTCGAACTCCGGGTTCTCGGCGCGGACCACGGCCGCGGCCAGGTCCATGACCTCGGACGGGGTGCGGTAGTTGACGCCGAGCCGGGTGTGCTCCCAGCGGTCCTCGACATACGGCTCGAGGATGTCGGCCCAGGAGCCGACGCCGGCCGCCTCCGCCGTCTGGGCCGGATCGCCGACCAGGGTCATCGAGCGGGTCGGGCTGCGCCGCATGAGCAGCCGCCACGCCATCGGCGACAGCTCCTGCGCCTCGTCGACGATGATGTGCCCGAACGCCCAGGTCCGGTCGGCGGCGGCCCGCTCGGCGGCGCTGCGGTGGTCCGCCTCCTCCTGGCGCTCGGCGAACCGCTCGGCGTCGATGATGTCGTGTGCGGACAGGACCTCGGAGGCCTCGGGGTCACCGTCCTCCTTGTCCTCGAACTCGTAGGTGCGGGAGGCGTAGGAGACGTCGAGCACGCCCTGCGCGTAGGCCACCTGCGTCTCCCGCTCCCGCTCCGCCCGTGCCCGCGCCCACCGCTCGTCCACGCCGAGCAGCTCGGCCGCCTCGTCCAGCAGCGGTACGTCCGCCACGGTCCACTCCCGGGTCACCGGCCGGCGGATGGCGGCCGCGTCGTCGTCGGAGAGGTAGCCCACGGGGTCGGCGAGGAAGTCCGCGACCAGGCGCTGCGGCGTCAGGCGCGGCCACAACTGGTCGATGGCCGCCCAGACCTCGGGGTTCTCGGCCAGCTCGTCGCGGATCTGGGTGATGTCGGAGGCGTCCAGCAGGCTGCTGCCGTCGTACGGGTCGGTGCCCACGCGCTCGGCGTACAGCTCGGTGAGCGTGTTGAGGATGTGGCCCTCGAAGTACTCCCGGGCCACGTTGTGCGGCAGCTTGGCGGCGCGGGTGCGTTCGCGGGCGACCTCCACCAGGCCGTCGTCGAGCATCAGGATCTCGCGGTCGTGCTCGATCGCGATCACCGGATCGGGCAGCGACTGCCAGTCCTGTACGACCTCGGCAAGTACGGCCGCCATGTCGGCGCTGCCCTTCACCGCGGCCGCCTCCCGGCGGTCGGTCGCCGTCGCCTTCACGCCCGGGAACAGCTCACCGACCGTGGCCAGCAGCACTCCGGTCTCGCCGAGGGAGGGCAGCACCTCGCCGATGTAGCCGAGGAAGGCCGGGTTGGGGCCGACGATGAGGACCGCACGGCGGGCCAGCAGCTCCCGGTGTTCGTAGAGGAGATAGGCCGCCCGGTGCAGCGCCACCGCCGTCTTTCCGGTGCCGGGGCCGCCCTCGACGACCAGCACCCCGCGGTGCGGCGCCCGGATGATGCGGTCCTGTTCGGCCTGGATGGTCTGCACGATATCGCCCATCCGGCCGGTGCGCGCCGAGTTGAGCGCGGCCAGCAGCACGGCGTCCCCGGTCGGGTCCTCGTGGCCGGTGCGGGTGGCGTCGCCGAGGTCCAGGATCTCGTCGTGCAGCGAGGTCACCGTCCGGCCCTGGGTGGCGATGTGCCGGCGGCGGCGCAGGCCCATCGGGGTGTGACCGGTGGCCAGGTAGAAGGGACGGGCGACGTCGGCCCGCCAGTCGATGAGGACGGGTGTGTGTTCGGCGTCGTCCTCGCGCAGCCCGATCCGGCCGATGTGGTGGACCGTGTCGTCGGCCAGGTCGATCCGGCCGAAGCAGAGCGAGCCGTCGACGGCGTTCAGCGCGGCGAGCAGTCCCGAGCGCTCGGCGACCAGGATGTCCCGCTCCAGCCGGGCCTGCATGGGCTTGTCGCCCTGGGCGAGCGCGTCCGTGACCGAGGTCTCCGCCTCGCCGCGCAGCACGTCCACGCGCGCGTACAGTCCGTCGATGAATTCCTGCTCGTGGCGCAATTCATCATCTGGAAATTCGGTGTTTGACAATTCCGCTCCCGCCCGGATATACTGTGCTCACTGAACTTCTCCGCGACTACTCCGAATTGAAGTCGCGAATCACCGAATATACGCAAAGAAATCCCCCGAGCGCAATTGCTCGGGGGATTTTCTGTGTCAGGCGACGCTCAGGCCTCGGGTCAGGACGAGCCGATGACGAACAGCCACAGGCCGTCTCGCTTGAAGACGGTGAAGGTCTCCTGCTGTCCGGTGCGGCGGAAGTGGATGGTGCCACCCCGGACGTCGTAGGGGTCCTCGGGTGTGAGATCGATGGAGACCGGTCCCGCCGCGGCCTTGCCGTAGGTGCCGATGACGCGGCGGGCGGCGGCCGTCTCGGCGCGGCGGGCGAACCAGCGACGGTGCCAGGAGAGGTCCGTCAGGCGGTCCGCGTCGCCGTCGTGCAGGCGCTGCACGTAGAGCTCGAGATAGAGCTTCAGTGTGCTGGGGACGCTCCGGTCGCCCGTGTACGTCACCGCGGGCAGGCCGGCCCGGCTCGCCCGGCGGTAGTCCCACTGGTCGCGCGGGGCACCCCAGGCGAGGGCGACGCCCCCGGCCAGCAGAAGGGCCAGGCCGAGAGCGAGCCACAAAACAATCTTGCGGGTTCTGTTCATATCAGTACCAGTGGGGCGTGATGTGGGCGATGTAGACCGTGACACCCGGACGACGCTTGATGATGGCGGCGAGGTTCGTGTTCCGGTAATGGCTGGAGTGCTGGTAGACCTTGATGGAGCTGGTCGTGGAACCGGTGCCGTAGATCACCGCCGCGTGGTCGAGGTTGGAGTCCCCGTCGCCCGCGTACTCCAGCAGCATGATGTCACCGGCCGAGACGCTGCTGAGGTTCCTGACCCAGGTGACGCTGTCCTCGTTGCCCATGAAGTTGGCGAAGTTGTTGGCCGCGGACCAGGAATAGGTCATGTCCGACTTCGACTTGCGCCACCACTCGTACGGGCTGCGCCTGAAGTCGATGACCGATCCGTATTCCATGTGCGCGCCGCCGCCTCGGTTCAGGGACTTGGAGGCGAAGTTGGTGCAGTCGGTACGCAGTTCGTCCGCGTCCGCGTAGTGCGCCGCGGCCCAGGAGACGGTGCCGCCGCGGCTGAAGGAAGCGTGCTTGGCGGTGGCCGCGGTGGCGGTGCCCACGGGGAGGGCGTCTCCGTCGGTGTAGAAGGCCTCCATACCGGGCGCCGTGACGTCGGTGTCGTCCCCGTCGAGCGGGACCTGTGCGGCCGCGGTGCCCGAGGCGGACAGGCTGCTCAGGAAGTCGGCGGCGTCGAGCCGCTGGGTCAGCACCGGAGACGGACCGCTCGTGTCGAAGGTGTACACCTCATGGGCGTCCTCTCCGTTCTGAGTGGTGCCGTCGGTCATCGTGGTGGCGCCCGTGTGGTGGGTGTACACCAGGTCCAAGGTGCTGGTCAGGGGCCCGGCGGTGGTGTCGGCCAGGCTCGTGGTGATGCCGGAGTAGCCGACCCCTTCGCCGGACAGACGCGCCTTCTCGGCGAGCAGATCGTCCTCGTCGGTATGCAACTGCGCGCTGAACGCGGCCCCGTCGGCGCTGGCGGCGACGGCGGCGTCCGCACTCGTGTAGGTACCGGTGAGCAGACCGCTGCGGGCGTCGAGGTACTGCTGGAGGATCGACTTGTAGGCGGTGGTGCTCGCGGCGTGTGTCGCGGCGGGCCTGGCCGACGAGGAGGTGGCCGGCGCGCTGGTGCCGTGGGCGGTGGTGGCGGTGACGGTGACGGTGTGGTCGACGCCGTTGGCGAGGCCGGAGAGTACGGCCGTGGTGCCGCCGGTCGCGGCGTCGACCGAGGTCTGCGCCGCCTGCTGGGTGGTGCCGGCCGCGTAGGCGGTGACGGTGTAGGAGGAGATGTCACCGGAGTAGCCGGTGTCCTCCGGGGCGTTCCAGTGGACCAGCAGTCCGGCTGCCGTCGGCGTGGCGGTGACACTGGTGGGCGCGTCGGGGGCGCCTGGGGCGATGTAGGTGACCGTGAGCCTGGTGCCGGAGGCCGGGTAGGTGGCGCCGGTGGTGGTGTCGGAACCCTCGTCGGCGGCCTGGAGTGCGAGCCCCTGGTTGGGGTTCGAGCCGTCGAGCCAGAGCTGCACGGCGGAGGTGACGTCGAGCGAGGCCGGGTCGGCGGTGCTCAGGTCGAGTGCGTTGCCGTCGGCGGCGGCGACCAGATCGGGGCCGGTGCCCGCGGCGGTCCAGTCGGCGTTGAGGGGGTGGACCTCGATGTCGTGCGCCTCGCAGGTGCCCATGCAGCCGGCGGTGCCCATGCTGAGGGTCGCCGAGGTGATCTGGGCGCCGGAGGGGATGGCGGACAGGTCGGGCAGGATGTAGCTGCGCCAGTGTGTGGTGCCGGAGGCGCCGACCTTCAGCGTGCTCGCCGCCGAGCCGGTGCATGCGGCGCCGGCGCAGTCGGTGGCTCCCGTGTCCACGGTCGCCTGGGTCAGTGCCGAGCTGCCGATGACCGTCGTGGTCGTGGTGGGCGTCGTCGGCGCGGCGGGGAGATGGACGGTGAAGCTCTGGGTGCCGGTGTAGCCGGAGCAGCGGCTGTTGGAACAGGCCCGCATCTTCCAGGTGTACGTGGCCCCGTCGCTGAGCAGGCCTGCGGGGACCTGTACGGCCGCCCGCTCGCCGTTGTCCGCGCCGATGGTGGCCAGGGGGCTGCCCCCCAGGGCCGCGCCGGTGCTGTCGTACAGCAGGAAGTCGGCCTGGACGGTGTTGCCGGAGGGAGCGGAGACCACGCCGGACAGGATGGGGGTGAGGGTCTGGGTCGCGCCGCTCTGGAGTGCGGTCGGCAGGTCGGCCGGGGGTTTGGGCGCCTTGGAGGTGTCCACGGTGAAGTTCAGCCAGCTGGACCAGGCCGAGTAGTCGGTGCCGTCGTAGCCGCGGACCTGGAACTTGTACGTCGTGTGGTCGGCGAGCACACCCGCGGGAACCGTCCAGGTGGCCTTGGCGCCGGACGCCACCGAGGCTCCGGAGCCCGTGGTGAGGACGGTGCCGCTGCTGCCCGCGACGGAGAACTGGGTGGTCAGGCTGTTGGAGTCGGCGTCCTTGACCAGGGCGGCCAGGGTCGGCGTGGTGGAGGTGACGTAGGAGGCGCTGCCGGAGGTGCTTCCGGGAGTGGCCTGGAGGCCGGAGGGCTTGGCCGGCAGGGTGTTGTAGGTGACGGCGAGGGTCGGCTCGCGGGTCGCGGTGTTGCACGAGGTGTGCGACGAGTCCGGATTCATCGAGCAGAAGCGCTTGCCGTACGTGAGGTCGGCGGCGGCGTTGTTCAGCTGGATGCCGTGCTGGGCGTGGGTACCGTCCACCCAGCCCTTGATGATCTTGGTGATGTCGATGGACTCGGTGGCGTTGGCGCAGCCGTCGGTCTCGTCGCCGTGGTTGAAGCTGTCGCTGATCCACCACGAGCCGGAGTAGTCGGCGGCCGGCCTGTTGGCCCAGACCGTCGAGGGCGAGGAGTTCGCGTCGAGCGGGTGGACGGACATCGGCTGGGCGGTGCAGGTGTTGGCGTCGTACTGGTAGAGCTTCAGGTTGGCGCTGACCACGTGCTTGCCCTGGATGGCGTCGAGCTTCCAGTTCAGGTACGAGCGGTAGTTGGTGACGCCGTTGTCGAACGTGCCCACCATCAGTCGGTAACTGCTGATCTGGGGCGTGGTGTTGTTCGTGTAGACGTATGTGTCACCGCTACGGCTGAGCGAGGAGATGTCCGGGTCGATCGTGACCGGGTAGACCGTACGCGGGCTGGTCAGGAACTTCATCGAGGGGCGCAGCCGCATCCAGGTGCTGCCGTCCGGGCCCTTCGTCAGGGTGGTGGCGACCTTGTGCTCGGCGTCCGGGATGGCCTCGGACCCCTGCGCGGAGTCCCACATCGTGAACTGGTGGGCCGATGCGACGGTGGCGCCGGACGTCCCGCGGCGCAGGGCGATCGCGCCGTTCGTGGTCTGCCGGGCGCTGAGCTTGCCGCCGAGGACGAGCGGGAGCGTGAGCGAGAAGGACCTGGACGGCCGGGCGGTGAGTACGACATGGGCCGTGAAGCCGTTCGCGGTGGTCGACACGACCAGGTTCTCGGTGGCGGACACCCGGTAGGTCGCCACGCCGCCGTGGACCTTGGGCTTCGGCAGGTTCGTGGGCCAGCCGACGCCGACCTTCGAGCCGTCGCTCTTGGTCAGGGTGGCGGCGGTGTGCGAACCGCCGTCGGACACCACCACGGGTACGGGTGAGTTCCTGGGGACCCAGCCGCGGCTGCCGGCCCGCTTGAGGGTCAGGTTCACCGGGGCGAAGGTGCCGTTCGGGCCCGCGATCCGCTGCTCGCCCTCGGATATCCGTGTGGTGAGCGTGCCGTCGGGGTTGGCGTAGGTGCTCGAGAACTCGTCGTCCAGTCCCGTGATGTGGACCGGTTGACCGATGTCCGCGGCCTCGGACAGGGCCGAGGCCGCGTCCCCCGCAGTCCCGTCGGCCGGTGTATCGCTCTGCGACAGGGCCGGTACGGCGGCTGCTGCGGCACCGGCGACTCCGGTGGCGAGCGTGATGTTCAGCGTGAGCGCCGCGGCGGCCAGGACGGCCGTGCGTCTCACGGTTCTGAGGGATGGCAAAGAGGATTCCTTGAACAGGTGAAGAGGTTCAGGGGATGCTCACAGCGACATCACTTCTTCTTCAAGGGATCTTGGCCGAAAGTACACTGTCTTTACCTGGCCGCCTCCTCCTGCGCGCGGGCCGGCCGCTACAGCACGTCGGCCAGCTCGTCCAGCAGCCGGCGCTTGGGCCGTGCGCCCACCATCGACCGCACGGGCTCGCCGTCCCGGAAGAGCATGAGGGTCGGGGTCGACAGCACCCCGTAGGCGACCGTCGTGGACGGATTGCGGTCCACGTCGATCTGGACGATTTTCAGCCGGTCGCCCTCCTCGAAGGCGATGTCCTTCAGCACGGGCGCCAGCTGCCGGCACGGCCCGCACCAGTCGGCGGTGAACTGCACCAGCACCGGAAGGTCCGCGCCGATCACCTCCGCCTCGAAGTCCGCGTCCGTCACCTCGGCCAGTCCGCTCACCAAGCTCACTACTGCTGCCCTCCCAGCTCGCACAGGGGCTCCGGACCTCCCGGAACCAGCGCCTCGGCGGCCAGCTCGTTCCGGGCCTCCTCGGCCCGCCGCAACTGCCCCGCGACCGTCTCCCGCACCGCCGTCAGCTGCCCGATGAGCGCGTCCAGCTCGTCCAGCTTGCGCCGGTAGACCACGAGGGACGCCGGGCAGGAGTCGCCCTCCGGATGCCCGGCCCGCAGGCACTCCACGAACGGCCGCGTCTCCTCCAGGTCGAACCCGAAGTCCTGCAGCGTCCGGATCTGCCGGAGCAGCCTGACGTCGGCCTCGCCGTACGTGCGGTGTCCCTTGTCGTCGCGCCGGGCGGGCAGCAGTCCCCGTGCCTCGTAGTAGCGCAGGGTGCGGGTGGTGGTCCCGACCCGTGCGGCCAGCTCGCCGATTCGCATACCCACGACCGTAGATGTTGACGTCGGCGTCAAGGCAAGACGGGCGGCAGCAGCGGCTTCCGGCGCACCGGTGAGGACAGCACGATCGAGGTCGTCGTACGGCCCAACGCCGAGGTCTGCTCCAGGACGTCCTCCAGATGCACGGTGTCGGTGACGGCGACCTTGAGGATCCAGCAGTCCTCCCCGACGACATGGTGCACCTCGGTGATCTCCGGACGGTCGAGCAGCTCCAGGGTCCTCGGGTGCTTCAGCGTGTAGCCGCCGTGCGGGTTGACCCGGATGAAGGCCTGGATGCCGTAGCCGAGACGGGTGGGTGCGACCTGCGCGCCGTACCCCTCGACCACCCCGGCCGCCTCCAGCCGGCGCACCCGTTCGGCGACGGCCGCCGGGCTCAGGCTGATCCGCCGACCCAGCTCGCTGAGCTTGATCCGGCCGTCGGTCTGCAGCAGTTCGAGGAGCTGCCGGTCCACCGCGTCGAAGGCCACTGGCGTTTCGCTGGTGACGGCCCGCAGATGCCGTTGTTCTTTCGGTGCGGTGACCGTATCTCCCATGTCTCCCCCTTCAGGAACGGACGTGACGCCCGGAAAATTATGGCCATGAAAAAGGCGCGAGAGGTACTGGTCATCGGCGGCAACCGCTATTTCGGCAAGCGGCTGATCTCCCGTCTGGTGGCGGCCGGCGACCGGGTCACGGTCCTGAATCGGGGTTCGTCCGCACCACCGCCCGGTGTGGCGCACCTGGTGGCCGACCGCGACGACGAAAGGGCCCTGGCCGAGGCCGTCGGCACCCGGGTGTTCGACGTCGTCCTCGACCAGGTCTGCTACACCCCGCGCCAGGCGGCCGTCGCCCGCCGTGTCTTCGCCGGACGCACCGGCCGCTATGTGATGACCTCCACGGTGGAGGTGTACGAGCACGAGGACTCCGAGAAGCTGGTGCCGGAGGGTGCCGTGGACCCGGCCGCGGTCGCCGTGGACCTGGAACTGCCCTGGGACGAACCCGGGTTCCTGGAGTCCCATTACGGCGAGGGCAAGCGGCAGGCGGAGGCGGTGTTCACGACGGACCCCGCGTTCCCGTTCGTGTCCGTCCGGGTGGCCCACGTGCTCGGCGGCGACGACGACTTCACCGGCCGCCTCCAGCACTACGCCGACCGCATCCGCACCGGCGCCCCCGTCGCCGTACCACCGGTCACGCACCCGGCGACGTACATCCACGTCGAGGAGATCGCCGACTTCCTGTTCTGGACGGCCGGCGAGGACTTCACGGGCCCGGTGAACGCCGCTTCCCACGGCCTGCTGGCACTGGACGGGCTGAGTACGGCCGTGGCGGCACAACTCCCCGGCGGCGCCGTGGTGTTCGAGGTGACCGAGTCCGGCGAGGTCTCCCCCTTCGCCTTCCACCGCCGCTACGGCATGGACAACTCCCGGGCCGCGCGGCTCGGTTTCACCTTCGGTGACGTACGGCAGTGGCTGCCGAAGGCCGTCGCCGAGACTCTCGGAAAGGACGACTGACGTGCGGTACCGCACCCTTGGCGGACTGAAGGTGAGCGCGGTCGGGCTCGGCGCCATGCCGCTGTCGATCGAGGGCCGGCCCGAGGAGCGACGCGCCCTGGCCACGGTGCACGCGGCCCTGGACGCCGGCGTGACCCTGCTCGACACGGCCGACTCCTACCACCTGCCGGGCCAGGACCCCGGCCACAACGAACTCCTCCTCGCCCGCGCCCTCGCGGCCTACGGCGGTGACACCGACGGCGTGCTCGTGGCCACCAAGGGCGGCCGGGGCCGCCCCGCCGACGGCAGCTGGACGGTGACGGGCTCGCCCCGGCACCTCAGGACGGCCGCCGAGGCCTCCCTGAAGCGGCTCGGCGTCGAGGCGATCGGCCTCTACCAGCTGCACAGGCCCGACCCGGCCGTGCCCTTCGAGGACTCCGTCGGCGCGCTGCGCGACCTGCTGGACGAGGGCAAGATCCGCCTGGCGGGACTCTCCAACGTGACCACGGACCAGATCCACCGCGCCCGCGCGGTCCTCGGCGACCGGCTGGCGTCGGTCCAGAACCGCTACTCCCCCGAGGTCCGCGACAGCGAGCGCGAGTTGCGGCTGTGCGCGGAGCTGGGGCTGGCGTTCCTGCCCTGGAGCCCGCTGGGCGGGATCTCGCGCAGCTCACTGGACGGACCGTCGAGGCTGGAGGGCCGTGCACGGTTCGCGGCGTTCCACGAGGTGGCCCTGGAACGCGGGGTGAGCCCCCAGCAGGTAGGCGTCGCCTGGCTGTTGTCCCTCTCCCCGACCGTGGTCCCGATCCCGGGCGCGAGCCGTCCGGAGACTGTCCAGAACTCGGCCGGGGCAGCGAACCTGGTGCTGAGCGAAGAGGAGCTGACCCGGCTGACGCGGTCCACGCGGACGCCGTGAATCCCCTCCCCCGTCACCGGCACGGACCGAAGAACCACACCTCCGCCCCATGAAGCCAGGAGAATCACGTGGACGCCCTGCACCTCACCGACGCCAGCCGCATCCTCGCCGGCGTCGTGCTGCTCACCGTTCCGACCATCGAGATCGGCGGCTGGTTCATGACCCGCATCGTGCGCGGCATGGTGCCGATGACTCCGTTCCAGAAGTCGTTCGCCCGAGCGGGCCACGCGCACGCCGGTGTGCTCGTCATCCTCAGCCTGGTGTGTCTGCTGTACGCCGACGCGGCCGGCCTGTCCGGCGCGGTCGGCTGGATCGCCCGCCTCGGGGTCCCGGCCGCGGCGATCCTGCTGCCCGGCGGCTTCTTCGCCTCCTCCCTGGGCCCCGGCGACGTCGACCGCCCGAACGGGATGTTCGCGCTGGTCTGGGCCGGGGCCGTCGCGCTCGCCGTAGGCGTGGTCAGCGTGGGAATCGGGCTCCTGACAGCCTGATCCGGCCCGTGGGTGGAAGTCGGCTCAGCCGACGGCCACCCCGGCCGACTCCTCCACCTCCATCAGGGAGGCACTGTGCCGCTCCTCCTCGAACTTCCGGCGGCCGCCGCGCAGGCCGAACAGGCGCTTGGTCAGGGCGATGTAGAGCACCGCGAGGATGTTGAGGACAAGGGTGGCGATCTTCAACCAGCTGATGTGCTCGGTGAGTTCGTAGATCTCCAGCGGAAGGAAGGCGGCGGTGGCCACCACCGTCAGGTACTCCGCCCAGCGCTTGGCGTACCAGAGGCCGACCGCCTCGACCAGCTCGATCAGCGCGTACGCGAGGAGCAGGACCGCGACCAGCAGCAGCGTGGAGTGCCGGTAGCCGAAGGCCTTCTGGATGGAGCCGACGACGGGAGAGTGGTCGAGGTCGTAGTGGAAGTGCCGGAACACCGGCCGGAAGACGTCCAGGTAGTCGTTGAACAGCCTGCGTACCGCGTCCTGGCTGTTGCTGAACTTCCACACCGCGACCGCGACCAGCACGATGAACACCCCGCGCACCGCCCGCTCGATCGCCAGGAAGCGCAGGATGAACAGGTCCCGCAGCACCTTCCCGCGCGCCACCAGCGGCGCCTCGTCGGCCGGCCCCGAGCCGTGCGGCTCACCCAGCACGAAGTCCCCGCAGCGCAGGCAGCGCCACACGTCACCGAGCGCGGTCTGCGCGTGCAGCCGTACCCGCAGCCGGGGATCATCGGGCGCGTAGGTCACATGCCCCTTCCGCGCGCAGGTCCGCCGGTCCCAGTCGATCTTCATCCCCCGTGCCTCCATGTCCGTTCGGGAACACGCACGAACGTGCCGTTCCGGTTCCGGATCGGCACGCTAGTGGACGCGGGTGAGAAGACGCCGCAAGGGGTCAGCCGGCTGCGCTCTCCGCCAGTTCCTTTTCCTCGGCCTTCTGCTCCGCTACGGCGACCTCGTCCCGTACGGCGGCCTCGCGGCCCGGCAGCAGCACGGCCACCAGGAGCGTGCCGATGCCCAGGATCACCGCGCCGATCAGGCTGGTGTGGGCGACGGCGTCGGAGAAGGAGGAGCCGACCGCGTCGGCCGTCCGGTGGGCGCCGGAGGCGAGCTGGGTGGCCTGCTGCTTGAGCCGGGCGGCCTGCTGCGGGTCGCTCGTCCGCGCGGCCTGTGCGGCCAGCCGGTGCGCCTTGTCGCCGATGCCCTGGGCGACGGCGTACCCGGGGCCGACGGAGTCCCGTGCGGTCTCCAGGGCGCTCGCCGGGAGCTTGCTGCCGGCGGTGGCGTCGGTGAGGTGGTCGCCGTACGAGGTGGCGAGCGGCGAGCGGCGAGCGGCGAGCCGAGGATCGCGATGCCGAGCGAGCCGCCCAGCTCCAGCGAGGTGTCGTTCACGGTCACCGTGCTGACCGCTGCGGGCGTACCGCCTCCAGGGCCACCGAGTTGGTGGCCAAGGTGAGAGGGGAGTCGTGGACCCCGAAGGAAATGGAAGCCGGGCGGCTGGGTCAACGGGGGGAGACCCAGCCGCCCGGCGGCGGTTCCCGGACGCCCGGCCCGGGTTCAGGCGGGGCCGGACGTCCGGAGCTTTCTCGGCGGTCAGGCCTTGGCCAGCTCCTTCTCGCCGTCCTCGCGAGGCTCGGGGAGCTCCTTGACCGCGGCCTCGTTCTCGTCCAGCAGCGTCGTCTCGTCGAACGGCAGCTCGCCGGCGAGGACCTGCCTGACCCGGCTCTTGTCGATCTCCTTCGTCCAGGTGCCGACCAGGACGGTGGCGACCGCGTTGCCCGCGAAGTTGGTCAGCGCACGCGCCTCGCTCATGAAGCGGTCGATGCCGACGATCAGGCCGACGCCGTCGACCAGCGCGGGCTTGTGCGACTGCAGACCGCCGGCCAGCGTGGCCAGACCCGCACCGCTGACGCCCGCCGCGCCCTTGGAGGCCAGCAGCAGGAAGAGCAGCAGCGGGATCTGCTCGCCGATGGACATCGGGGTGCCCAGGGCGTCGGCGATGTAGAGGGACGCCATGGTCATGTAGATCATGGTGCCGTCGAGGTTGAAGGAGTAGCCGGTCGGCACGGTGATGCCGACGACCGGCTTGCTGATGCCCAGGTGCTCCATCTTCGCGATGAGCCGCGGCAGCGCGGACTCGGAGGACGAGGTCGACAGGATCAGCAGGAACTCGCGGGCGAGGTACTTGAAGAGCGTGAAGATGTTCAGCCCCGCGACGATCCGCAGCAGCGCGCCGAGCACGATGAAGACGAACAGGAAGCAGGTCACGTAGAACCCGAGCATCAGCACGGCGAGGCTCTTCAGCGCGTCCAGGCCCGCGGAGCCGACGACGGCCGCGATGGCACCGAAGGCGCCGATCGGCGCGGCCCACATGACCATGGACAGGATGCGGAAGACCAGCCGCTGAATGTGCTCGATGCCCCGCAGCACCGGCTGCCCGACCGGCCCCATGGCCTGCAGCGCGAACCCGGCGAGCAGCGCGACCAGCAGGGTCTGCAGCACCTGGCCCTCGGTGAACGCGGACACGAAGGTGACCGGGATGATCGACAGGACGAAGTCGACCGGCGGCAGCGCGTCGGGGGACACCTGGTCGTGCCCGGTCGCCTTGATGGCATTGGTGATGTGCAGCCCGTCACCCGGGTGCAGCACGTTGCCGACGACGAGGCCGATGGCCAGCGCGACCAGCGACATCACCAGGAAGTAGCCGAGCGCGATACCGCCGACCGCACCGACCTTCGCGGCCTTCCGCACGGAGCCGATGCCAAGCACGATCGTGCAGAAGATGATCGGCGAGATCATCATCTTGATCAGGTTCACGAAGCCGGTGCCCAGCGGCTTCAGCTCGACTCCGGCATCGGGCCAGATGAGCCCCACGGCGATACCGAGCGCGACCGCCACAATGACGGCGATGTACAGGTAGTGGGTCCGGTCCCGCTTCACGCGGGGTGCGGCAGGTGCCGTATCGGGGGAACTGGCGGCCACGGCTGCCCTCCTTGACGTCTTCGTCGGCATCACCGGCGTGCGGCTCACGTCCGGGGGTTGTGGGGGATGCCTGGACTATCTCCCGGTCTGTGAGGGCGGTCACCCTTCCGTTCATTTAGTTCATGCTTAACCCGAGAGGCACACTGCTGACATGCGCTTCCCGTCCCTCCCCCGCCCCCGCAGCCTGGCCGGCCAGCTGCTCGCCATGCAGGCCGTGCTGATCGCGGTGGTCGTGGCCGGGTACGCGCTGTTCACCTACGTCAGCGACGAGCGGCAGGCCGAGGACGCGGCGGCCCGGCACGCCACGGCCGTGGCCCGCTCGATCGCGGACTCCCCCTCCGTCCGCACGGCGATCCACACCCCCGACCCCACCAAGCAGCTCCAGCCCTACGCGATGCAGGTCATGCGGGACGCGAACGTCGACTTCGTGACGATCATGACCCCGTCCGGGATCCGCTGGACCCACCCCGACGAGAAACAGATCGGCAAGCACTTCCTCGGCCGCATCGGCCCCGCCCAGCACGGCCGCACCTTCACCGAGACCTACACCGGCACCCTCGGCGCGTCCGTCCGCGCGGTCACCCCGGTGGAGGAGAACGGCAGGGTCATCGGCCTGGTCAGCGCCGGCATCAAGGTCGAGGCGATCAGCGCACGGGTCCGGGGCCAGGTCACGGCCCTGCTCGGCGTGGCCGGCGTCGCACTGCTGCTGGGCGCCGTCGGCACGTACGTGGTCAACGCCCGCCTGCGCCGCCACACCCACGGCATGAACGCGACCGAGCTGAGCCGGATGCACGACTACCACCAGGCGGCGCTGCACGCGGTCCGCGAGGGGCTGCTGATGCTGGACGGACAGTTCAGGGTGGCGCTGATCAACGACGGCGGCCGGGAGCTGCTCGGGGTCGGCGAGGAGGAGGACGTGATCGGCAGGTCGGTGGCGGACCTCGGCCTGCCCGCTCCGCTGACCGGAGCGCTGCTGTCCTCGGAGCCGCGCGTGGACGAGGTGCACCTGACGGCCTCCCGGGTGCTGGTGGTGAACACCTCACCGGTGTCCGGGGGAGAGCGGCGCGGAACGGTGGCGACACTCAGGGATGTCACCGAACTCCAGTCCCTCATGGGCGAGTTGGACTCGGAGCGGGGCTTCACGCAGGCCCTGCGCTCGCAGGCCCACGAGGCGGCGAACCGCCTCCACACGGTCGTCTCGCTGATCGAGCTGGGCCGGGCGCAGGAGGCGGTGGACTTCGCGACGGCGGAACTGGAGCTGGCCCAGGCCCTCACCGACCAGGTGGTGGCCGCCGTGAGCGAGCCGGTGCTGGCCGCCCTGCTGCTGGGCAAGACGGCCCAGGCGAACGAGCGGGGCGTCGAGCTGGTGGTGTCGCCGGACAGCCGGCTGGACGACGGCGTGCTCCCGCCCGAGCTGTCGGCGAGGGACCTGGTGACCGTCCTCGGCAACCTGATCGACAACGCGGTGGACGCGGCGCAGGGCAGTGTGGGTGCGCGGGTCACCGTGACGGCGTACGCCTCGGACTCCGAACTGGTACTGCGCGTGTCGGACACCGGGCCCGGTGTCGACCCCGCCCATGCCGACCTGGTATTCCAACGGGGGTTCACGACGAAGCCGGCCGGACCCGGCGGGCGGGGCCTGGGTCTGGCCCTGGTCCGGCAGGCGGTGACCCGGCTCGACGGGACGTTGACGGTGGCGGAGGCCGAGGAGGGCGGAGCGGTGTTCGAGGTGCGGTTGCCGTTGCGCACATCGGTGGGTGACAGCAGATGACGAACGAGCAGCAGCCCATCCGCGTCCTCGTCGTCGAGGACGACCCGGTGGCCGCCGACGCGCATGTCATGTACGTCGGCCGGGTGCCGGGATTCGTGGCGGTGGGCAAGGCGCACACGGGCGCGGAGGCGCGGCGCATCCTGGACCGTACGCCCGTGGACCTGCTGTTGCTGGACCTGCATCTGCCGGATGTGCACGGCCTGCAGCTGGCGCGGTCGCTGCGGGCGGCCGGGCATCAGGCGGATGTCATAGCGGTCACCTCGGCGCGGGATCTCGCGGTGGTGCGGGAGGGGGTTTCACTGGGGGTGGTCCAGTACGTCCTCAAGCCGTTCACCTTCGCCACGCTGCGGGACCGGCTGGTGCGGTATGCCGAGTTCCATGCGGCGGTGGGGGAGGCGAGCGGGCAGGACGAGGTGGATCGGGCGTTGGCTTCGCTGCGTGCGCCTTCGCCTGCGGCGCTGCCGAAGGGGTTGAGCGGGCCTACTTTGGAGCGGGTCACGGGGGTGCTTCGGGAGGCTTCGGAGGGGCTCACGGCGGCGGGAGTGGCTGAGGCGGTGGGGATCTCGCGGATCACTGCTCGGCGGTATCTGGAGCACCTGGTGGAGGCGGGGAGGGCTGGGCGGAGTCCGTTGTACGGGCAGGTGGGGAGGCCGGAGTTGGTTTATCGGTGGGTTCGGGGGAATCCAAGTCGGTGAGGGTTTCGGCGTGGGCGAGGGCCTGGGCGGCATCCCTGGGAGCGCCGGCTCGCAAGAAGGCGTCAACGGACCGGAGCCAAGAGCTGCGGGCTTCCTGGAAGTGGCAGGCGGCGTAGTGGACAACAGCAAGATCGTGGAGGACCACACCCACTTGGTACCAGTCCTCGAACTCGACGTAGATTCCCAGTGCCCTGCTGAAGACCCCGATGACTGCAGCTGCCCGGTGCGCCTCCCACAGGGCAGGTACTCCACCTTCCCGATGACCGTCGCTCTGAACTCCCCGCCCCGAAAGTCGATGTGATCGCTCAGCCCGCGTTGCCCCCGACCCCGAACGGCACGGCGTACTGAACGATGTACACCCCCAGCCCCACCACCGAGACCGCTTCCAGCAAGGACAACACCACCAGACCGGCCGAGACGTGATCCCCCACCCAATACACGACGAGCGCACTCAACGGCACGATGCAGAAGGCCAGCAAGTCCACCACACACTGCGCGACCTTTCGCGAGACCCGTCGCGCATCCCCTCGGTGAGCAACCTCCCACTTAAAGACCTCGGCGGCCTCCACCTGCACCATCTCGGCGAGCCGAGGACCCAACTCCCGCCGCACATAGGCCCCGATCGCCGAGATCTTCTGGTCATTGACCAGATACGTCCACCCGAGGACGACACAGACCGGCGGCAACGCCAGCAGCATCGCGGTCTGCTTGGCCTGGGCAGCGGCGGCGATCACGGCAGCCACCACGGTCAAGGTCACATACAGCAGATTGTCCCGGAACCCGATCCGCGTCTTCTGCTCATCCTTGATCGTCTGGTACTCGGTGAGCAGCAACTGCCCTGCTGTCACGTCACGTTCGGCCACTCCGCCCCCCATCGGGTACTCACTCCCTTTTCATTCCACTGCCGGCCCGCCCAATCCCTCCATGGCCAGGCGCAGGTTGTTCCATGCCCCCATCTCGCGCACCCGGTCACCGGCTCGCTGGAAGGCGTTGAGTGCCAGAGTGAGGGCGTCGGCGGCTTCACGGGGCCGGCCTGTCTCCAGCAGCGCCAGGCCCAGGTTGTTCCACGCCCTCCCCTCACCGTCCGGGTCGTCGGCGTCGGTATAGGCGGCACGTGCCTCGTTCAGGGCCTCGATCGCCTCCTCGTATCGTCCCATCTGGGTGAGGAGGACGGCCATGTTGTTGAGCTGCTCTGCCACGGACCGGCTGTCATCGATCTGCCTGTGGATCTCCGCAGCCCTGGAGAAGGCGGCGAACGCCTCCTCCAGTCTTCCGGCGAGCTGGAGTGCTCTGCCGAGATTGTTGGACGCCATTGCTTCACCGATGGCATCCCCCGCTCTGCCCGCGAGGTCACGGGCGGTCCGGCCGACGAGGATGGCGTCGTCCGAAAAGCCGCGCCAGCACAGGTACTCACCCAGGCACAGGGCCAGGTCGACGGCGCTAGTGGCATGCTGCAGGTCGGCGGCGCCCCACTGCACGGCCGCGACCAGTCCCACCCGCTCCCTGTCCAGCCAGTCCAGTGCCGCCTCTCGGCTCTCGAAGACGGCGGTGCTCGGATCCACCGGCAGATCTCGCAGGAGGTCATCCGCCGCGTTGGCCCACCTCCGGTAGAAGCGCAGCAGGCGCGAACGGGCCGCCTCGGCCTCCGCGCGGAGCACGGGGTCGGCCACGGTGACGCTCAGCGCGTACTCCCGCACGAGGTCGTGGAGCCGCCATTCCGTACGACTGCCGCCCCGGTCGACGAGGTACGCCCGCTCCAGTCCGGCCAGAGTCCCTGTCGGCGGCGTGTCTTCGCCCACCAGGGCGCAGATCGTGTGCGCGCTGATCTCCGAACCCGGCGCCAGCGCCAGCAGTCGCAGCAGCCGGGCCTGGTCCTCGGGCAACCGGTCATAGGAGAGAGCAAAGGCGGCACAGATGCTGCGCTCACCGTCGTCAAGGAGCGTGACCCGCACGCTGTACTGCTCCTTGAGGGCCGCGACGAACTCGACGACCGGCATCCCCGGATCATAGGCGAGCAGCGCGGCAGCGATCTGCAGGGCAAGGGGTAAGTGGCCACAGAGCGAGGCGAGTTCGCGTGCCGCGCTCGGGTCGTCGGAGATCCGCGCGTCATCGGGTACGGCCGTACGGAGCGCCTCGTCGAGCAGCTCGACGGACGCATCGGGTGCCAGCTGTCCGAGGGAGAGCGAGAAGGCGCCCAGTGATGCCGGCAGTCGGGTACGCGAGGTGACCAGGACCCGATGACGCACGTCACCGGGGATCAGCGGGCGAACCTGGGCGGGTGACGAGGCGTTGTCCACCAGGATCAGCACGCGACCGGTGCGTTCCGCGAGCCGAGTGCGATAGTGGGCGGCCCGCTCTTCCTCACCGGACGGAATGTGCTCGGAGGGTATCCCGAGCGCACGCAAGAGCGAGTGCAGGGCGCGCTCCGCGGTGACTGGTACCGCGTCGTATCCGTGCAGATCGACGAAGAGTGTTCCGCCGAGAAACCACCCCTCGCCGTCCGCAGCGTGCGCGGCCTCCACAGCAAGAGCGGTCTTGCCCGCTCCGGCCAGGCCGGTCACGGCCGTGACCGCGGACCGGCCCGGTGCGCGGCCCGAAGTCGGTGCGAGGGCGGCCAGGAGCTTGCGCAGGTCGTCCTGTCGGCCCGTGAAACCCGGTTGAGTCGGCGGGAGTTGAGCCATGGCGGGCGGTACGGGGCCGAGGTTGTTGTACACGACCTGCGCGCCGACGACACTGCCGAGGAACAGGCCCTGACCGAAGTCGACGTGATCGCCCTGGTACCAGGCGCCTGTGCCGGGCGCCTGCCGGTCCATCGCGGCAGCGACCGCGGATGCCGTCTCGAGATCATCCGCGAGCGTGTGTTGAACCCGCTTGGCCCACGTCGCCAACTCTGCCCGCAGTGCGGGCTCCTGCACTCCGCGCGTATGGGTGGTTGCGGCAAGACCGACGGGGTCGACGCGTCCGACGTCGCCGGGCGCGTCGTCCGCTCCGTGCACCAGCTCGGCCAGGGCCTTCAGCGCCTCATGCCCGAGGGGGCCGCCCTCGCCGTCGGCGAGTGCCGTCAGCAATGCCGTCAAGGCCGCTTGCATGCGTTTCCCCCGTGCCGTCCAGACGTCCGCAACGTCCCGTGACCGGTCCACCGGTGACTGGACGGTCCGGTGAACCGGTCACTCCGATGTCATCTGGTGTGCATTCAAGTTACTGGGCCACGAGCCGGCCGGACAGCCATTCCGCGAGAGCCGTGGCAACCGGGGTCGACGGTGCCGTTCGACGGCCGGCTGCCCTCTCCACCGGTCCCGGGCGGCATGTCGCGGGAGAGCCCGCCGTGCCGGTGTATGCCGTAACTTGAAGTCCTCGGACCCGCGGCAGCCCCTGCCTCAGGGGTGAACATATCCAGGCGAGTTGGGATGGGCAGAACGGTGGAAGACGTACGCCCCACGTTGGTGATCCTCACGGCACTCCCCGTCGAATACGAGGCCGTCCGAGAACGGCTCACCGGTTGCGAGCCACTGGTGCACCCATCCGGTACGAGGGTCGAGCGGGGCCGGCTGGCGGGTACCGAATGGCACGTGGCGCTCGCCCAGATCGGCGAGGGCAATCAGACCGCCGCGATCGTCACCGAACGCCTCAGCACGTGGCTGAGCCCCCAGGCACTGTTCTTCGTGGGAGTCGCGGGCGGCCTCAAGGAGGAGATCCGTATCGGTGACGTCGTGGTGGGCACGCGTGTGTACGCCTATCACGGCGGCAAGCAGACACCGGAGGGCTTCTACGCCCGCCCGCGCGCCTGGGACGCCTCGCACCGCCTGGAGCAGACCGCCAGATACGCACTGCGCGGGCCGCGTTGGCGGGACAGAGTGCACTTCAAGCCGATCGCCGCCGGAGAAGTGGTCCTCAATGACGCCGAGTCGGACCTGGCCGACCAAATCCGTCGTCACTACAACGACGCCGTTGCCATCGAGATGGAGAGCGCCGGCGTCGCCCACGCCGCCCATCTCGTCGGCGCCCTGGACACCCTCACCATCCGCGGCATCAGCGACAAGGCCGACGGGGCGAAACACCTGGCCGACGCGTCCGGCTCACAGCCGTTGGCCGCCGCGACCGCCGCTCAGGCGGCCATGGCCATCATCGCCGAGCTGGAGCCGACAGTCCGGCGGAACGCCCCGGACCAGCGCGAGCCCTCCGCGCCGAGCGTCCGGTACGGGGGCGACCACATCGACTTCCGCGGCGGGACCTTCTACGGGCCGGTCACCGGCAAAGTCGTCCGCGGGCCGGAGGTGCCGGGCGCCGACAGGTGAGGCGGGACCCAATCCGCCGCAGACACATTGACCTGACTAGACCACTCCTCTTACGTTCACACGGCAGCCATTCCCGCGCCACCACCCCGTGAGTTCGCAGGAGGTCATGCCCGTGCGCCCCACCGCCACCGCCCTCGTAGCACTCACCCTTGCCGCAACCACCCTCACCGCCTGCGGCAACGGCTCCGGCAGCAGCCCCAACACCATCAAGGTCTCCTTCAAGCAGTCGACGGACAACTCCATCAAGGTGATGGACACCTACCTCGCCGACATCAAGAAGCAGTTCGAGAAGAAGTACCCCGGAAAGAAGGTGGAGCTGGTCCCCATCAAGGCGCCGGACTCGGAGTACTACACCAAGCTGCAGCAGATGCTCCGCTCCCCCAGGACCGCCCCGGACCTGGTGTACGAGGACACCTTCCTCATCAACTCGGACATCACGAGCGGGTACTTGAAGCCCCTCGATCCGTACCTCGCCAAGTGGCCGGACTGGCAGCAGTTCATCGACACGGCGAAGAGCGCGGCGAAGGGCGAGGACGGGAAGACGTACGGCGTGCCCGACGGCACCGACACCCGGGGCCTGTGGTTCGACAAGCGCGTCTTTGGCAAAGCCGGTCTCCCCACCGACTGGCAGCCCAAGACCTGGGACGACATCCTCACCGCCGCCCGCACCATCAGGCAGAAGGTCCCCGGCGTCACCCCGCTCAACGTCTACACCGGCAAGCCGGCGGGTGAGCGGGCCACCATGCAGGGGTTCGAGATGCTCCTGTACGGCACCGGCGACGGGACGGCGGACCCCCTGTACGACAGCGGCAGCAAGAAGTGGATCGCCGGCAGCCAGGGGTTCAAGGACTCGCTGAAGTTCGTCGAGACCGTGTACAAGGAGAAGCTCGGGCCCGACGTCTCCGACGCGCTCGATCCCAACTTCGCCACCACCGTCAACGGCGAGCTTCTCCCGCAGGGCAAGCTCGGTATCGACCTCGACGGCTCCTGGCTCCCGCAGGCCTGGCTGCCGGGCAGCGGGCACGAGTGGAAGGACTGGTCCCAGCAGCTGGGGCTCGCCTACATGCCCACCCAGCACGGCCAGGCCCCGGGCAAGGTGAGCATGTCCGGCGGCTGGACCTGGGCCGTCCCTGCCAAGGCGGGCAACCCCGACCTCGCCTTCGACTTCATCAGGACCATGCAGACGAAGGACAACGCCCGGAAGTGGTACATCGCCAACTCCGGTATCGCGGTGCGGAAGGACGTGGCGAGCGACCCGGCGTACGCCACCGCCCAGCCCGGCATCAAGTTCTTCACCGACCTCGTCGCCAGCACCCACTACCGGCCCGCCTACCCCGCGTACCCGAAGGTGTCGACCGCCGTCCAGGACGCCATGGAGGGTGTCAGCACCGGTGATCAGTCCGTGGAGAAGGCGGCCGGCGGCTACGACGCGACGCTCAAGGACGTCACCGACAACCAAGTGATCCAGAAGTGAGGCTCCGCCGACGGATCACGCGCCCCCTCCCCCTCACCCCCGCCCTGGTCCTCCTGCTTCTCTTCCTCGCCGGCCCCATCGCCTACTGCGTCTACATCGCCTTCACCGACCTCCAGCTGACCGGCCAGGCCCACTCCTCCTTCGTCGGGTTCGACAACTTCCGCAGGGCCTTCCACGACGACGCGTTCCTCAACGCGGTCTGGCTGACGCTGGTGTTCACGGTGCTGTCCTCGCTCGTCGGGCAGAACACCCTGGGCCTCGCCCTCGCGGCGCTGATGAAGCGTGCCTCCAAGCCCGTGCGCACCCTCACCGGCGCGGTCGTGATCACCGCCTGGGTGCTGCCGGAGGTCGTCGCCGGGTTCCTGCTCTACGCCTTCTTCCGGCGCGAGGGCACCTTGAACGCCATCCTGCAGCACCTCCATCTGCCGGCGCAGAACTGGCTGTTCACCCTTCCCATCCTCGCCGTCTCCTTCGCCAACGTCTGGCGCGGCACGGCGTTCTCGATGCTCGTCTACTCGGCCGCGCTCGACGAGATACCGAGCGAGATCAGCGAGGCCGCGGAAGTGGACGGTGCGGGCGGGTGGCGGCGGATGTGGCACATCACCCTGCCGATGATCCGGCGTTCCATCGGCACCAACCTCATGCTCAACACCCTGCAGACGCTCTCCGTCTTCGGGCTGATCTGGGTGATGACCAGAGGCGGGCCCGGCGACAAGAGCCAGACCCTGCCGCTTTTCATGTACGAACAGGCCTTCCAGAACAGCATGATCGGGTACGGCACCGCCGTCGCCCTGCTCCTGCTGCTCGTGGGCTCCCTGTTCTCCGTCGTCTATCTGCGTCTGCTGCGGACGGAGGTGTAGGACCGGCCATGCCCCGACATCGTCCCTCGCGTCGCCTCGCCGCCGACGCCGGGCTGCTCGTCGTCGCCCTCGCCTTCGCACTGCCCCTGGCCTGGGTGCTGCTGTCCTCCGTGGACGCGCATGCGGACTTGAAGGTCAAGGTGCCCGACGGGCTCACGCTCGGCAACTTCGACGCGATCCTCACCCCGGACATCACCTACACCCCGCTGCTCAACAGCCTGATCCTGTGCGGCGGGGCCACCGCGCTGACCGTCGTCTGCGCGGCCCTCGCCGCCTATCCGCTCTCCCGGTTCCGGTCCCGGCTCAACCGGCCGTTCCTGCTGACGATCCTGTTCGCGACGAGTCTGCCGATCACCGCGATCATGGTGCCGGTGTACGCGCTGTTCGTGCGGGTGAACCTGATCGACACACTGCAGGGGACGATCTTCTTCTTCGCCGCCTCCCAACTCCCGTTCGCCATCTGGCTGATGAAGAACTTCATGGACGGGGTGCCGAAGGAGCTGGAGGAGGCGGCCTGGACCGACGGGGCGTCGTCGTTGCAGTCCCTCGTCCGGATCGTGCTGCCGTTGATGGGGCCGGGGCTCGCCGTCGTGACCGTCTTCTCGTTCGTGATGATGTGGGGGAACTTCTTCGTCCCCTTCATGCTGCTGCTCAGCCCGGACCAGATGCCGGCCTCGGTCAGCATCAACGACTTCTTCGGCAACCGGGGCATGGTGGCGTACGGGCAGCTCGCCGCCTTCTCCGTGATCTACTCGACCCCGGTGATCCTGTTGTACGTGCTCGTGGCGCGGCGGCTGGGGGGCGGGTTCGCGCTCGGCGGTGCGGTCAAGGGATAGCGGACAGGGGTGATCCACCCGTTACCTACCGAACGGCCGGAACGTACCGAACGGCCGGAACCGTACCTTCCTACAATTAGTGATCCTGTCGGAACGGCCCGTAGTCAACCCGTGGGTAGCTCCCTAGCTTGTGCGGAGTGCGCCAGCCCTCAGCTCAACCGAACCCCTCGGCTCCCCCGTTCAACGCCCCGGCCGCCCGCCGGCTCCGTGCCGCCCTCGGCATGGGGCCCGAGCACGTCGCCTACGGGATGCGTGCGTCGTACGGGATGCCGTATGTCACCCCTGACCTCGTCGTCGCCTGGGAACGCGGGATCGCCTCTCCCGACAATCCCGAGCTCACCGCCCTCGCGGGTGTGCTGTGGTGTTCTCCGGGTGAACTGATCGGCAGGCCCCGCACGCTGCGCGAGCACCGGGTCGCCCGCGAGATCGCGCCCGAGGACGTGGCCCATGCCCTCGGCATGGAGCTGTCCGGGTATCTGCGCACGGAGGAGAGCGGGGAGTGGCGGGGCAACGAGCGCCAGTCGGCCGCGCTCGCCCGGGTGCTGGAGCTGACCCTGCCCGACTTCGTGGCCGTCACGGGCCGCGAGAAGAAGCTCGCCGAGCTGCTGCACAGCGCGGTGACCACCCGCTGGCAGGCCTATGTGCGCCCGGTCGCGAAGGTCGCGCCCCTGGACCGCGGAGTCCTGGAGGACGTGCTGCAGGAGCTGCACCAGGACTACCAGGGGCACATGGCCGCCACCCTCAGCTGGGGCGGCGGCAGCAGCGATGCCAGTGAGTCCGGCCAGGACTTCATCGACCGGATCGTGGAGAACTTCTGGACGGCCGTCGAGAACAGGAACGGCTAGTCGAGAACAGGAACGGCTGGTCGGGAACAGGGACGGCTAGAAGACCGACTCGGCCTCGTCCATGCGGTCCGTCGGGACCGTCTTCAGCTCGGTGACCGCCTCCGCGAGCGGCACCATCTGGACGTCGGTGCCGCGCAGCGCGGTCATCTTGCCGAAGTCGCCGCGGTGTGCGGCCTCGACGGCGTGCCAGCCGAAGCGGGTGGCGAGGACGCGGTCGTACGCGGTCGGGACGCCGCCGCGCTGGATGTGGCCGAGGATGACCGGCTTGGCCTCCTTGCCGAGGCGCCGCTCCAGCTCGTAGGCGAGCGCGGTGCCGATGCCCTGGAAGCGCTCGTGGCCGTACTGGTCGATCTCGCCCTTGCCGTAGTCCATGGTGCCGTCGATGGGGTGGGCGCCCTCGGCGACGCAGACGACCGCGAACTTCTTGCCCCGGGAGAACCGCTCCTCGACCATCTTGGCCAGGTCGGCGGGGTCGAAGGGGCGCTCGGGCAGGCAGATGCCGTGGGCGCCGGCGGCCATGCCGGACTCCAGGGCGATCCAGCCGGCGTGCCGGCCCATGACCTCGACGACCATCACGCGCTGGTGGGACTCGGCCGTGGTCTTCAGGCGGTCCATGGCCTCGGTGGCGACGCCGACGGCGGTGTCGAAGCCGAAGGTGCGGTCCGTCGAGGAGATGTCGTTGTCGATGGTCTTGGGGACGCCGACGACCGGCAGGCCGGCGTCGGAGAGCATGCGGGCCGCGGTCAGCGTGCCCTCGCCGCCGATCGGGATCAGCGCGTCGATGCCGAACTCCTCGACCATGTCGGTGGCGCGCTCGCAGGCCTCGCGCAGCCGGTCGCGCTCCAGGCGGGAGGAGCCGAGGATGGTGCCGCCGCGGGCCAGGATGCCGCTGACCGCGTCCAGGTCGAGGGTGCGGTAGTGGCGGTCGAGCAGACCCCGGTAGCCGTCCTCGAAGCCGATGACCTCGTCGCCGTACTGCGTCACCGCCCGGTGCACGACCGATCGGATCACGGCGTTCAGGCCGGGGCAGTCGCCGCCTGCGGTGAGGACTCCGATGCGCATCGTGCTGTGTCTCCTGCTCGCTTTCGGTGCCGGTGAGCCACTGCCGATTCTTTCACGTCCGCCGGAGCGGTGAAGTCCTGACGGGCGCCTTATCCGGCACCGGGGGTATTGTCAAGAGGGTTCTGCTCACCTTGGTGGGCGATTTTTATGCCGTAGAAGAGACAGCACCGCCGAGACATCACCGACGAGCCACAGGAAACGGAGTGCACACGTGACGCGCAGCGTGTACGTGACCGGGATCGACCGCGGCGACGGCCGCCAGGTCGTGGAGCTGGGGGTCATGGAGCTCCTGACCCGGCAGGTCGACCGGGTGGGTGTGTTCCGCCCACTCGTGCACGACCGGCCCGACCGGATGTTCGAGCTGCTGCGGTCGCGGTACCGCCTCTCCCAGGACCCGGCGACCGTCTACGGCATGGACTACCTGGAGGCGTCCGCGCTCCAGGCCGAACAGGGCACGGACGAGCTCGTCTCGGCCCTGGTCGACCGCTTCCACCTGGTGGCCCGGGACTACGACGTGGTCCTCGTCCTCGGCACCGACTTCGCGGACACCCAGCTGCCGGACGAGCTGTCCCTGAACGCCCGCCTCGCCAACGAGTTCGGCGCGTCCGTGATCCCGGTGGTCGGCGGCCGCAAGCAGACGGCCGAGGCCGTGCTGGCCGAGACGCGCAACGCCTACCGCGCGTACGACGGGCTGGGCTGCGACGTCCTCGCCATGGTCACCAACCGGGTGGCCCGCGAGGACCGCGACGCCATCGCCGAGCGGCTCGCGGACCGTCTGCCGGTGCCCTGCTACGTGGTGCCCGACGAGCCTGCGCTGTCCGCGCCGACCGTCGCGCAGATCGCCCAGACCCTCGGCGCCAAGGTGCTGCTCGGCGACGACTCCGGGCTCGCCCGGGACGCGCTGGGCTTCGTCTTCGGCGGTGCGATGCTGCCGAACTTCCTGAGCGCCCTGACCCCGGGCTGTCTGGTCGTGACCCCGGGCGACCGCGCCGACCTGGTCGTCGGCTCGCTGGCCGCGCACAGCGCCGGCACCCCGCCGATAGCCGGCGTGCTGCTCACCCTGAACGAGGTGCCGAGCGAGGAGATCCTCACGCTGGCCGCCCGGCTCGCCCCGGGCACCCCGGTGCTCTCGGTGTCCGGCACCAGTTTCCCCACCGCCGAGCACCTCTTCTCCCTGGAGGGGAAGATGACCGCGGCCACGCCGCGCAAGGCGGAGACCGCGCTCGGCCTGTTCGAGCGGTACGCCGACACCGCCGAACTGGCCCGCCGGGTCTCGGCACCGAGCAGCGACCGGGTCACCCCGATGATGTTCGAGCACAAGCTGCTCGAACAGGCCCGCTCCGACAAGCGAAGGGTCGTTCTGCCGGAGGGCACCGAGGAGCGGGTGCTGCACGCGGCCGAGGTGCTGCTGCGCCGGGGCGTGTGCGACCTGACCCTGCTCGGCCCGGTCGACCGGATCCGCAAGCAGGCCGCCGACCTGGGCATCGACCTCGGCGACAGCCAGCTGATCGACCCGGCCACCAGCGAGTTGCGCGACGCCTTCGCCGAGAAGTACGCCCTGCTGCGCGCCCACAAGGGCGTGACGGTGGAACTGGCCTACGACGTCGTCTCCGACGTGAACTACTTCGGCACCCTGATGGTCCAGGAGGGGCTGGCCGACGGCATGGTGTCGGGCACGGTGCACTCCACGGCGGCCACCATCCGGCCCGCCTTCGAGATCATCAAGACCAGGCCGGACTCCTCGATCGTGTCGTCCGTCTTCTTCATGTGCCTGGCCGACAAGGTGCTGGTCTACGGCGACTGTGCGGTCAACCCGGACCCGAACGCCGAGGAGCTTGCGGACATCGCCATCCAGTCGGCCGCCACGGCGGCGCAGTTCGGCGTGGAGCCGCGGATCGCGATGCTGTCGTACTCCACCGGTACGTCGGGCTCCGGCGCCGACGTCGACAAGGTGCGCGAGGCCACCGAGCTGGCGCGCTCGCGCCGGCCCGACCTGAAGATCGAGGGGCCGATCCAGTACGACGCCGCCGTCGAGCCATCCATCGCCGCGACCAAGCTGCCGGACTCCGATGTCGCCGGGCAGGCCAGCGTGCTGATCTTCCCCGACCTCAACACCGGCAACAACACCTACAAGGCCGTGCAGCGCTCGGCCGGCGCGATCGCCGTCGGCCCGGTCCTGCAGGGCCTGCGCAAGCCGGTCAACGACCTGTCCCGCGGCGCACTCGTCCAGGACATCGTCTCCACTGTCGCCATCACGGCGATCCAGGCCCAGAACCCGAGCGAGAAGGCGTCCGAGCAGTGACCACCCCGACCCGTGTCCTCGTCCTCAACTCCGGCTCCTCGTCGGTGAAGTACCAGCTGCTGGACATGCGGGACAGCAGCCGGCTGGCGGTGGGTCTGGTGGAGCGGATCGGCGAGCAGACCTCCCGGCTCAGGCACACCTGCCGCACCACGGGCGAGACCCGTGAGCACACCGGCCCGATCGCCGACCACGATGCGGCCCTCAAGGCGGTCGCCGAGGAGCTGGGCCGGGACGGCCTGGGCCTGGACTCGCCGGAGCTGGCCGCGATCGGGCACCGGGTGGTGCACGGCGGCATGTTCTTCACCGAGCCCACCGTCATCGACGACGAGGTGCTCGCCGAGATCGAGCGGCTGATCCCCGTCGCGCCGCTGCACAACCCGGCCAACCTCACGGGAATCCGCACCGCGCAGGCGCTGCGCCCCGACCTGCCGCAGGTCGCGGTGTTCGACACGGCGTTCCACACGACGATGCCCGAGTCCGCGGCCCGCTACGCGATCGACCCGAAGATCGCGGACCGGCACCGCATCCGCCGCTACGGCTTCCACGGCACCTCGCACGCGTACGTCTCCCGCGAGACCGCGCGGCTGCTGGGCAAGGACCCTTCCGAGGTCAACGTGATCGTGCTGCACCTCGGCAACGGCGCCTCGGCGTCGGCGGTCGAGAAGGGCCGGTGCGTGGACACCTCCATGGGGCTGACGCCGCTGGAGGGCCTCGTCATGGGTACGCGGTCCGGCGACCTGGATCCTGCCGTCATCTTCCATTTGGCGCGTGTTGGCGGAATGTCCATGGACGAGATCGACACTCTTCTCAACAAGAGGAGCGGTCTGTTCGGCCTGTGCGGGGACAATGACATGCGGGAGATCCGCCGCCGGATCGACGAGGGCGACGAAGAGGCCGCGCTCGCCTTCGACATTTACATTCACCGGCTCAAGAAGTACATCGGCGCCTATTACGCGGTGCTCGGCCGGGTGGACGCGGTCGCGTTCACGGCCGGGGTCGGCGAGAACGCGGCGCCGGTGCGGGAGGCTGCGATCGCTGGCCTGGAGGGGCTGGGCCTGGCGGTCGACGGCGAGCTGAACGCCGTGCGCGGCGACGAGCCGCGGCTGATCTCGCCCGAGTCCGCGCGGGTCGCGGTCGCCGTGGTGCCGACCGACGAGGAACTGGAGATCGCCACGCAGACCTACGCACTGGTCGGAAAGAGCAGTTGAGCAAAAGGCAGTACAGCTGAGCAGTGGAGCTGAGTAATACACGGCAGTAACACGCCTGAGCGCATGTCCGCCCATTTGTATCTTCCGCCAGACGGAATATTCCGCAGCGAAACAAACCGATAGGATCGCCCCATGCGCCGTTCGAAAATCGTCTGTACTCTCGGCCCCGCGGTCGACTCCCACGAGATGCTCGTCGCCATGATCGAGGCGGGTATGAATGTGGCCCGCTTCAACTTCAGCCACGGCACCCACGCCGAGCACCAGGCGCGGTACGACCGCGTCCGTGCGGCCTCGAAGGAGACCGGCCGGGCCATCGGTGTCCTCGCCGACCTGCAGGGCCCGAAGATCCGCCTGGAGACCTTCGCCGAGGGTCCGGTCGAGCTGGAGCGCGGTGACGAGTTCGTCATCACGACCGAGGACGTGCCGGGCGACAAGCACATCTGCGGTACGACGTACAAGGGGCTGCCGGGCGATGTCTCGCGCGGCGACCAGGTCCTCATCAACGACGGCAACGTCGAGCTGAAGGTCCTGGACGTCGAGGGTCCGCGGGTACGGACGATCGTCATCGAGGGCGGTGTCGTCTCCGACCACAAGGGCATCAACCTGCCCGGCGCGGCGGTCAACGTCCCGGCGCTGTCCGAGAAGGACATCGAGGATCTGCGCTTCGCCCTCCGCATGGGCTGCGACATGGTCGCTCTTTCCTTCGTCCGGGACGCCAAGGACGTGCAGGACGTCCACCGCGTCATGGACGAGGAGGGCCGCCGGGTCCCGGTGATCGCCAAGGTGGAGAAGCCGCAGGCGGTCGACAACATGGAGCATGTCGTCCTGGCGTTCGACGGTGTGATGGTCGCCCGTGGTGACCTCGCCGTCGAGTACCCGCTGGAGAAGGTCCCGATGGTGCAGAAGCGCCTGGTGGAGATGTGCCGGCGCAACGCCAAGCCGGTGATCGTGGCGACCCAGATGATGGAGTCGATGATCACCAACTCCCGGCCGACCCGCGCCGAGGCCTCCGACGTCGCCAACGCGATCCTGGACGGTGCCGACGCGGTCATGCTGTCGGCGGAGTCCTCGGTGGGCGCCTATCCGGTCGAGACGGTCAAGACGATGTCGAAGATCGTCACCGCGGCCGAGCAGGAGCTGCTCTCCAAGGGCCTGCAGCCCCTGGTCCCCGGCAAGAAGCCGCGCACCCAGGGTGGTTCGGTCGCCCGTGCGGCCTGCGAGATCGCCGACTTCCTCGGCGGCAAGGGGCTGATCGCCTTCACCCAGTCCGGCGACACCGCCCGCCGCCTGTCCCGCTACCGCGCGGCCCAGCCGATCCTCGCCTTCACCACCGACGAGGGCACCCGCAACCAGCTGACCCTCAGCTGGGGCGTGGAGCCGCACGTCGTGCCGTTCGTGAACACCACGGACGAGATGGTCGACATGGTCGACGCGGAGCTGGCCAAGCTGGGCCGCTTCAACCCCGCCGACACGGTCATCATCACCGCCGGCTCGCCCCCCGGCGTCCCCGGCACCACCAACATGGTCCGGGTCCACCACGTGGGCGGCGAGAGCAAGTAACGCTCTTCGCAAGGATCTTGTACGACAGTGAGGGCGCCCCCGGTGACAGGGGGCGCCCTCGGTGCTTCATCCGTCAGCCGACGGTTCCCGACTCCACGGGGAAGTCCGGGAGCCAGGGCTTGGAGGTGTCGTACAGGGCGTCCAGGTGTAATCCGCATCGCAAGTGATGTTCCTGGTGCGGCGCCCCCGTACCGGGTGCAAATGGCCGTGGCCCGGTCCTCCACAAGTGGAGGACCGGGCCACGGCGTGCGGCTCCCGAACGGGTCGAGGGGGTGCTCAGTCGGTGGTGTACACGTGCATGCCGGGCACGTGGAGATCGCCACCGAACTGGGCTGCCTGCGTCACCTTCACGTTGGTGAAGTAGATCAGCGGGATGTTGAGCGGCGGCGGGCTGTCGGGGCTGAACGTCACCGGGATCAGGCCGAACAGGTTGCCCGAGATGCTCTGGGTGTACATCACGGTGTCGCCGTTGCGGATGGTGGACGTCGAACCCTTGGCGGCCTGCACGTGGTAGACCTTGCCGGACTGCTTGTCGTTGACCGTCTGGTGCAGGTCACCGATGTCGGTCCCGCCGGAGATGACGTACTTCAGCACCTTCTTCGTGGTGCCGTTGGCCGTCTTCACCTCGACGATGCCCTGGTAGTCGGCGCCCTTCAGCAGCAGCGAGCTGGCGTTCAGGTACCAGGGGTCGTCCGCCACCGGCACCTTGTTGTCGACACCGCTGACGTCGTCGGTGGCCGCCGGGCAGTCGTCCGGGGACGCCGAGGAGCTCGCGGAGGGGCTGGGCGTGGCCGACTCGGCCGCGTCCTTGACCGCCTGGGTGGTGCCCTCGGCCGTCTTGGAGACCGTGTCGGTGGTGTTCTTCACCGTGTCCGTGACCGTCTTGGCGGCCTTGGTCGCGGTGTCCTTGACGGTGTCGGCGGCGCTGCCCTTGTCCGAGGAGCCGGACGAGGACGACGTGGCCGGCGACGAGGACTCGGACGCGGACGGCGTCGGGCTCGCGGACGTACCGGAGTCCTTGTTGCCGCCGGTGAGGACGTCGCCGATGTCACCGATCGTGTCGCCGATGGTGTCCAGGATGGTGCCACCGCTGCTCTGGGACGCCGACGGGGTCGGCGTGGCCGTGCTGCCGCCACCGGAGCCCGAAGAGCCGGACCCCGAACCCGAGCCGGAGGTCGCCGTCGGAGTGGGCGTGGCCTGGTCGCCGGAACCTGAATCCGACGAAGAGGTCTTGCCCGTCGTCTTGCTGTCCTGGGTCTCGGCGGACGCCGTGGGGGTCGGCGTCGCCGTGGCCGTGGACTCGCTCGCAGACGGCGACGGCGAGGCCGAGGCGTCGTTGGAGCCGTCCAGCGCCTTGACGCAGTCCTTGTAGTCCGCGGCCTTCTGACTGTTGGACGTCGACGGCGTGCTGCCGTTGTCGGCAAGGGCGAGGGTCGAGGTGAAACCCATACCCACGATGACCGCCGTGGGCATCGCCACGGAAGCGATCGCCTTGCCGCCCGGCATGTGGAACCTGGTGAACAGCGGCTTCTTGGGTGCCGCGTGGCGTGGCCCGGTTCTCGCGCGGGACCCGTCCACGTCGGTCCCGTGGGCCACCTCGTCAGCCGGCACTGTGCCTCCCGTTCGCCTCGTTGGCCGGGCTCGTCCCTGACAGGTCGTACGACTTGCTCACCCCGTCCGCGGCCTGCGACGGCAGCGGTGCGGCTTCGGGGGCTGCGCCCTCACCCGGGCCGGGCCCGGCCGGCGGCTCCGACTGCGGCTCCGCGCCCGGCACCCACGCCACGGCCATCGCTCCGCCGACGAGGGCGAGCAGGAAGCCCATGATGAAGCCACCGAAGTTGGAGACGGGGAGCGACACGAGCGCCAGCAGGATCGCGGCGACTCCCGCGAATGTCCGTACGTGCTTCTGGAACCAGAGGCTGACGCCCAGCACGATGAGCAGCACGCCGATGATCAGGGAGCCGGCCCCCGCCGTGGTCGCCATCGCCAGCGTCAGGTGACCGAGCTGGAGGTGGAAGTACGGGAAGTACATGATCGGAAGACCGCTGAGCAGGACGTACAGCCCGGCCCAGAACGGACGGGTGCCCCGCCATGCGCGGAACTGCAGCCTCCGGTGGGTGAACTGGCCGGGTTCGGCGGCAGGAGTCTCGGCGCTCATGGAAAACAGCTCCCTGGTGCGGCGTTGCTGTGGTGGTGATGTGTGCCGCGCGTGAAGACGCGGCCGGAGTGCGGGTCGGGCGGGGGTGCCGTCGGCTCCCCCGCCCGATCACCGAGTGCCTAGTAGCACTCGATTCCCTTGCCGTCGCCCTGGTGCAGCGACATGTGCAGACCGCTGAGCTTGAAGGTGCCGGCAGTGGTGGCCCACGCCGTCTGCTGCACGTTGGTCAGGTCCGCCGAGTCCGCCTGCTGGGCGAAGCCGAACGGGTTGGCCTGCTCACCGTTGCCCTTCATGCCCGGACCCTTGCTGGCGTCCTTGGCGGCCACACCGATGTCGATGCCGTTGAACGTCGCATCGGCCTTCAGGTCGTCAACATCGATGTAGAGGTTGTGGGCCTGGACCTTGTCGTGACCCGCGCCGCCAGCCTCCAGACGGAGGGTGACCGACCCGAGGAACGGCACGTTCGGGGTAACCACGGACTGGCACATGTTGGTGATCGTGGCGTCGTTGAACGACGAGACAGCGACCGCGTGGGCCGTCTTCTTCCCGTCGAGCGTGTAGCCGCTGTCGACCGCCCCGTACTGGGCGAAGCCCTCACCGTGGAGGCTGTCGGCCGTCACCTTGAACTGCTGACCCGAAACGCTGAACGAAGCAGCGAGAGCGCCCTGCGCGAGGGCGACACCTATCGCGGCCGTAGCGGCGACGCTGGGCACCATGACCACAGCGAACCGCTTCCATCTGGTCCCGCCACGCACCTGGGACTCCATATTTCCTCCTTCTCGGACGTACATCTCCTGGCCCGGACTCGCCCCAGTCGGCGGCTCAGCCAGGCAGGGATGGGAGAAGTGCTACGTCCTCGGGAAGGAGAGCGCCCGTACCCGGAGGCGCGAACCGCGCCCGAATCACCGGCGATCACCCCCGAGCGACAACCACTGGTCGCGCCTGACACACATCACGCACAACCTCTGGACAGGCTTCGCCGGTAAGGCGAAGACCCCCCTGCCCTAGACCCGACGCCACTGCCGCCGGCTCTGCTCGGTGGGGACCCAGAGTCTCCCGTGACCCAACCGGCTGTCGGGGTACGGGAATGGACCGAGCGTCGCCGATCGTGGTGCATTCTCGCGCCGGACACAAGGGGGTTCGTTACTCGCTAGTAACGGCCGGATAACCGAACAACGACCCGTCGGTCTCGGAACGCCACCCTGGGTGGCTTCCGGGGGCAGAGCAATGCCATTTATTTCAGGACAAAACCAGGCAGGTCGACGACCCCGATTTACTGCGAGTAACAGCGGCCGCGATTACCAAGATTTGGTAAAGCGCGGCCGCCCTGACGCCTCGTCGGCAAATCTTTCACCCCGGCATCACAAGCCGTGGCGTTTAGTAACTGGTCAGAACAGGGCTCGAGCCAGGGCCCGGCGGGCCCCGATCACCCGCGGATCCTCGGGTCCGACGACCTCGAACAGCTCCAGCAGCCGACGCCGCACCGCGTCCCGGTCGTCACTCACCGTGCGCTGCACGGTCTCGATGAGCCGCCCGAAGGCGTCCTCCACATGACCGCCCACCAGGTCGAGGTCTGCGGCCGCGATCTGCGCGTCCACGTCGCCCGGCTTCTCGGCGGCCTCCTTGCGTACCTGCTGCGGGTCCATGCCCTGCACCCGCTGGAGCAACTCGGCCTGCGCGAGACCAAGGTTGGCCTCCGTGTTGGCCGGGTCGTCGGCCAGTACGTTCTTGTACGCCTGGACGGCCCCACCCAGGTCGCCCGCGTCCAGCGCCTGCACGGCGGCCTCCAGCAGGGCGTCGTACGGGCCGGCCGGCACCTCTCGCTCGGCGGCGGCGCCCGGCTGCGCGTCCGGGTCGACGGTCAGGCCGGTCAGTCCGAAGCGCTGCTCGGCGACCTGCACCAACTGGTCGAGGGTCTGCCGGATCTGCTGCTCCCCGGCGGCACCCTGGAAGAGCGGCAGCGCCTGCCCGGCGACGACCGCGAACACGGCGGGGATCCCCTGCACCCCGAACTGCTGCATCAACATCTGGTTGGCGTCGACGTCGATCTTGGCGAGCAGGAAGCGCCCGTCGTACTCGACGGCCAGTCGCTCCAGGACCGGGCTCAGCTGCTTGCAGGGCTGGCACCACTCGGCCCAGAAATCGATGACGACGGGGACTTCGGCGGAGCGCTGCAGGACATCGCGCTCAAAACCGGCTTCGTCGACGTCGATGACGAGATCGGCCGGAGAGACGGCCCCCGCGCCGCCCTGCCGGGCGGCTTCGGCGCGCGCCTGCTCGGCCTTGCTCTTGGCCTCCTGGGCCGCCTTCACCGCGGCGAGGTCGACGACGCCGCTCATGGACATGTTCCGTGGCTGCATGCGTCTATCCTCCCCCGTTCCCGCGTATGAATGAAAAAGCGTTGTGGTCGGCGTCGGGGTCCCCACCCCACGCCGGTGATCGTCGCCCGTGTACGTCCCTCACGAGCTTTCGCTACGAGTCGTAGCGTAATGGCACAGGGGGCCGCCGCGACACCACACCCCGGTGATCTCCCTCACGGCATCACAGAAACGGCCGGTTATGGTCGTGGGATGCAGAGCCGCACCCCCGCCAGCCGTACCGGACGCCCGCGCAGCGCCGCCGCTGACGCCGCGATCCTGGCGGCCACGCGTGCGGCACTGGTGGAACTCGGCTGGTCCAAGCTCACCCTCGGAGACGTGGCGACGCGGGCCGGGGTTGCAAAGACGACGCTGTACCGCCGCTGGGCCGGCAAGCACGAACTGGTGGTCGACGCGGTCGCCGAACTCTTCGACGAACTGGAACTGCCCGACCGTGGCAGCCTGGCCGCCGACATCGAGGGCGTGGTCCTGCAGTTCGCGGCGATCCTGGACCGCCCGGAGGCCCGCAGCGGCCTGATGGCGGTGGTCGCGGAGTCGACCCGGGACGACGCCCTGCGGGAACGTATCCGCGCCTCCATCGTGGACCGCCAGATGCGCCTGGTCCTGGAGGGGCGCGCCCGGGCCCAGTGCCGCGGCGAACTCCCCCCGGAGCCGGACCCCGCGGAATCCGCCCGCACGGGGGACCTCATCTTCGACATGGTCGCGGGTGCGGTGGTCCACCGCACCCTGGTGAGCGGCAAGCCGGCGGACGAGGAATGGGTACGAAGTTTCACCCGGGTACTACTGACGGGCCTCGCGTCCCCGCAGTAACCCTTTCGGGTGGCGGGTGGGCACAGACCGGGGGTCCAGGGGGCGGAGCCCCTGGACCCCCGCACGAGGCAACGGCACCTAGAAGCCCGCGGGCTCCGTGTACACCCCCCACTCCTCCCGCAGCACCCCGCAGATCTCACCGAGGGTCGCCTCGGCCCGCACCGCGTCCAGCATCGGCTCGATCATGTTCGCCCCGGAGCGAGCGGCGGCCAGCATTCCGTCCAGCGCCCCCCGGACCGCCGCCTCGTCCCGCGCGCCCTTCCGGGCACCGAGCACCCGGACCTGCTCCCGCTCCACCTCGTGGCTGACCCGCAGGATCTCCAGGTCCCCGGTCACCGACCCGGTGTGGACGTTGACGCCGACGACCCTCTTCTCACCCTTCTCCAGCGACTGCTGGTACCGGAACGCGGACTCCGCGATCTCCCCGGTGAACCAGCCGTCCTCGATCCCGCGCAGGATCCCGGAGGTGATCGGCCCGATCGGGTGCCGCCCGTCCGGGTGGGCCCTGAGCCCCCGCTCCCTGATCTGCTCGAAGATCTTCTCCGCGTCCGCCTCGATCCGGTCCGTCAGCTGCTCGACGTACCACGAACCGCCCAGCGGATCCGCCACGTTGGCGACCCCGGTCTCCTCCATCAGCACCTGCTGCGTCCGCAGCGCGATCTCCGCGGCCTGCTCGCTCGGCAGCGCGAGGGTCTCGTCCAGGGCGTTGGTGTGCAGCGAGTTGGTCCCGCCGAGCACGGCGGCCAGCGCCTCCACGGCCGTACGCACCACGTTGTTGTACGGCTGCTGCGCGGTCAACGAGACGCCGGCGGTCTGCGTGTGGAACCGCAGCCACTGCGCCTTCTCGCTCTTCGCCCCGTACACGTCGCGCATCCAGCGGGCCCAGATGCGCCGGGCCGCACGGAACTTGGCGATCTCCTCGAAGAAGTCGAGGTGGGCGTCGAAGAAGAACGACAGCCCGGGTGCGAACACGTCTACGTCGAGCCCGCGCGAGAGCCCCAGCTCCACGTACCCGAACCCGTCGGCGAGCGTGTACGCCAGCTCCTGTGCGGCCGTGGCCCCGGCCTCACGGATGTGATAGCCGGAGACGGAGAGCGGCTTGTAGGCGGGGATGCCGGCGGCGCAGTACTCCATGAGGTCGCCGATGAGGCGCAGGTGGGGCTCCGGCTGGAAGAGCCACTCCTTCTGCGCGATGTACTCCTTGAAGATGTCGGTCTGGAGGGTCCCGTTGAGCACCCCCGGATCCACACCCTGCCGTTCGGCGGCGACCAGGTACATGCAGAAGACGGGTACGGCGGGCCCGCTGATGGTCATCGACGTCGTGACGTCGCCGAGCGGGATGTCCTTGAACAGGACCTCCATGTCGGCGGCCGAGTCGATCGCCACTCCGCAGTGCCCGACCTCGCCAAGCGAGCGCGGATCGTCGGAGTCGCGGCCCATCAGGGTCGGCATGTCGAAGGCCACGGACAGACCCCCGCCACCGGCGGCGAGGATCATCTTGTAGCGCTCGTTGGTCTGCTCGGCGTTGCCGAAGCCGGCGAACTGGCGGATCGTCCAGGTGCGTCCTCGGTAGCCGGTCGGATGGAGCCCTCGCGTGAAGGGGTACTCCCCGGGCCAGCCGATCCGCTCGAATCCCTCGTACGTGTCCCCCGGTCGGGGTCCGTACACCGGCTCCACGGGATCGCCGGAGAGCGTGGTGAAGTCTGCGTCGCGCTTGCGCGCGGCGTCGTATCGGGCCTGCCAGCGTCGGCGGCCCTCCTCGATGGCGTGAGCGTCCATACCATCGAATTTACTTGGACGTCCTAGTAAATGTCGATGGGCATCCGCCGTACGGGGGTCGTACGGCGGTGGAACCGCAGCGGATCGCGGTGGGAACTACGCCTTGGCGACGGCCGGAGCCGGCTCGGCGACCTTGTCCTCCAGCTCGCGGCTGATCTTCCGCTCGACAAAGAAGGCGGCCGTCGGGATCGTCCCCGCCAGCAGCACCCACAGCTGCTTGCCGACCGGCCACTTCGCCTTGGAGCCCAGGTCGAAGGCGAAGACCAGGTAGACGACGTACAGCCAGCCGTGCGCGATGGCGACGACCCGGGTGAAGTCGGCGGCACCGTCGACGTCCATCCCGTACTTGGCGATCATGCTCAGGCACAGCAGGACCAGCAGCACACCGGTGAGGTAGGCCAGGACGCGGTAGCGGGTCAGCACGCTCTTCTTCATGCGGTCGAGCGTAACCGTCCGTTCCGGGAGATCTTGCCCCGGGTCACTCCTCGTCGAAGTCGTGTGCCGAGATCCGCAGCGGGCGCAGCATCGCGAAGATCTCCGCGCACTCCTCGGCGTCGTACGCCCCCAGCCCGAAGTCCATCGCCATCAGGTCGCGGGTGGCCGCGTCGACCACCTCGCGCCCCTTGTCGGTGATGACGGCGAGCGTGCCGCGGCCGTCGTTGGGGTTGGGGCGCTTGGCCACCAGACCGGACCGCACCAGCCGGTCGACGGTGTTCGTCACGGACGTGGGGTGCACCATCAGCCGCTCGCCGATCTTGGACATCGGCAGCTCACCGGCCTTGGAGAAGGTGAGCAGCACCAGCGCCTCGTAGCGCGCGAAGGTCAGTCCGTACGGCTTGACCACCGCGTCGACCTCGGCCAGCAGAATCTGCTGGGCCCGCATGATCGAGGTGATCGCGGCCATCGAGGGCACGTTTCCCCAGCGCTGCTTCCAGAGCTCGTCGGCACGGGCGATGGGGTCGAAGGGGAGGCTGAGAGGCTTCGGCACGTCATCAGACCCTACCGGCCGGTCATATGCCGGTCAGCCCTGTCTCGGTCTTCGGTCGTTCGGCCGGCATTCCGGTGACGCCCGCCACGACGATCCGGCGATGACACGTCACGTTTCGTCACGGAAAGCGACGGACCGGGGTGTCCAGTGGTCAGCGGCGGCCGGTGCGGCGCAGGTGGTGGCGGACCGCGCGCTGGGCGACCGGACCCAGCTCCTCCAGGGCCGCGACCAGCGCGCCCAGCTGTTCGAGGGCGTCCAGGGCCGCATGTGCGCCGGCTTCGTCCACTCCCTCGTACAGCTCTATGCCGACGAAGGAGGTGGCGACGGCGCGGGCCAGGCCCGTCGGGTCGGCGAACCCGCCTAAGGGGGTCGAGGCGAGCACCCGGCACAGCACCTGCTCGATCTCGGCGATCCACAGGTCGAGGCCGGCGGCCGTGGCCGGGCCGAGGGCGGCGTGGGTCTGGGCGCCCGCCAGGAGCTGGCCGAGGAGGGTGACGTGGCCGCCGGCCCGTTCCTGCTCGTGTATCTCCCGGCCGACGGCGAGCAGCTCGGAGAGGGAGGTGACGGAGGCGAGCCGGCCGCGATGCCGCGCCACGGACTTCTCGGCGCCGTAGCGGCAGGCGGCGGCGAGCAGCTCGTCGACCGAGCCGAAGTGATAGAAGACCAGAGCCTGGTTGACCCCGGCCGCCGAGGCCACCGTACGGGCCGACGTCCTGGCGATGCCCTGCTCGGTGAGCGTGCGCAGGGCGCCCTCCAGGAGGCGGGTCTTGGTCTCCTGGGCCTTCACCGTCTCCGGGCTCATCCGCGCGCCTCCGCCCGCACGTCGAGACCTCGGCCGTTCTTGGGGCCGAGCACTGTCCGGGCGTCGAAGCCGCGGGAGCGGCCGGGCAGGTCGAAGGTGCGCACGAAGGTCACCGTCTCACGGCCGAGGGGGCCGGCGTACGGCACATTCTGGATCACGAAGCGGAGGTCCTGGCCGGTGCGGACCTCCCCGCTCGCCGGGCCCACCGAGGAGCGGCGCGCCGGGATCACCCGTGCTGCTCCAAGGTCAGGGTGCGCAGGAGGCGGGGGGTGCGTGCCTGGGTGACCGGGGCGCGCAGGCAGCGGCGGGCGGCCGGGGTGCAGGCGAGCGGCGCCTTGAGGAGGGCGAGCGAGAGCGCGACCATCAGCAGCAGCGGGCACAGGAAGGCCGCGATGGCCGCGAACGGGCCGAAGACGCGGATGCCGGACTCCCGCCCCAGACCGGCCAGGCACGCCGTGAGCACGAGCGCGCGCACGGTCAGCTCGGTCAGCCAGTTGACCAGGGCCCGCTCGGGGGTGATGCCCCGCTCCAGCCACAACCGCAGCCGGTCGAAGGACCAGGCGGTGGCCCAGCCCGTCAGCGGCCGGAACACCAGCCGGTCGGCGAGCGCGCCGAAAGCGCCCCAGCGGGGGCGGTAGTCGTAGCCGGTGAGGAAGCGGACGCCTTGCGCGTCGGGCACGTAGCGCCAGTAGCCGCTGCCCTCGGCGGGCAGGGAGAGGGGGTGCGGGGAGGCGAAGCGCAGGGCGGCGGTGCGGGTACCGTCGGGGCGCTCCTTCTCACCCGCGGCGACGCCGGAGCCGGACACCGTGAGGAACGGCAGCACGCGCGCGGCGTACCGGAAGCGCTGCGGTTCGCCCTCCGCGCGCGGGAGGTAGTCGATCTCACTGACCCGCAGGTCCCAGCGCAGGTGCTGGGCGGGGTCCTGCGTGCGCGCCCAGAGATCGTCCAGGTCGGTGCGGATATGCGTCTCTATGTAGAGACCCATGGTGTTCCCCCACGTCAGAGTGGCGCTTGAGCGACTGCTCAAACTGTCTGGGTGGGAAAGTACCCCCCTTTGAGCGACCGCTCAAAGAAAGCGGTTGACAAAACCCCGGTCCCTGAGGGCCGGGGTTTTGTACGCGAGTCGGCCAGGTGTTCAACCGGCCAGATGCCGCTCGACGGTCTCGACCTTGGAGGTGAGTCCGTCGGTCACACCGGGCCGGATGTCGGCCTTGAGGACGAGCGACACGCGCGGCGCCCGCTCCTCGACGGCGGCCACCGCCCGCTTGATCACGTCCATGACCTCGTCCCACTCCCCCTCGACGGAGGTGAACATCGCGTCGGTGCGGTTGGGCAGGCCCGACTCGCGGACGACACGGACGGCGTCGGCGACGTACTCCCCCACGTCCTCGCCGACACCCAGCGGTGTCACGGAGAAGGCGACGATCATACGTTCACGACCCCTTCCTTGCGGGCGCGGGCCGCGATGACGGCGTCCTCGGCCTCACGGCGCAGCGCGCGCTCGATGATGAAGCCGCCGCCCGGGATGATCGAGTACGCGAAGTAGAGGGCGGCTTTGCCCTTGGCCCACTTGGTGCGGTTCCAGGCGTCCGCCCAGAAGAGCACGTAGAGGATGAACAGCACGCCGTGGATCGGGCCCAGCACCGGTGCGACGTCGAAGCCCGAGGCGACCGTGTACTTGATGATCGTGCAGGTCGCGAGAATGATCCAGGAGATGCCCTCCGGCACGGAGATCAGACGGAGGCGGCGGATGGCGGATGCTGTCTTGAGGTCCACGGGTCACCTTCGGTGGGAGTGTCGCTGAGGGCGCGGTCACTTGGTGATCGGCTTGCTGATCGGCTTGGCGATCCGCTTTGTGAACGGAAGCACAAGCGTTGGTCCATTGTGGCAAACGGCGCCCCTAGGGGTGCGCTCAGGGTCGCTCTCCACCCACGGGCCCTGTTCCACCCACCCGTGGCGCCGCTACTTTCGCAGCGTGGCGACGTTCCGACTCCAAGGGAGCAAGGTGCTCGCCGTCGACATGACCGGGGACGCCGTGAAGGCGAAGAACGGCTCGATGGTCGCGTACGACGGGCAGATGGCCTTCAAGAAGCTGAGTGGCGGTGGCGAGGGGCTGCGCGGGATGGTGACCCGGCGGCTCACCGGCGAGCAGATGACGGTGATGGAGGTGAGAGGTCACGGGACGTGCTGGTTCGCGGACCGGGCCTCGGAGATCAACCTGGTCGGCCTCCAGGGGGACAAGCTCTACGTCGAGTCGAGCAACCTGCTCGCGACCGACGCCGGGCTCCGCACGGGCACGACGTTCACCGGACTGCGCGGCGCCTCGCAGGGCAACGGGCTGTTCACGACGACCGTCGAGGGACACGGCCAGGCGGCGATCGTCTCCGACGGCCCGGCCGTGGTGCTCCGGGTCAGCCCGCAGTACCCGCTGATCGTCGACCCGGGCGCCTACATCGCCCATCAGGGGAACGTACGGCAGTCCTTCCAGTCCGGTGTGACGTTCCGCACGCTCTTCGGGGAGGGCGGCGGCGAGGCCTTCCAGATCCGCTTCGAGGGCGACGGGCTGGTCTATGTGCAGCCGAGCGAGCGGAACACGATCGCGGGGGACCTGTGAGATGAGCTTCCGGGAGATCAACTCCAAGATGGTCGAGGCTACCGTGCTGCCCGGCCGTCGGCTGTTCAGCCAGCGTGGCGCGATGCTCGCCTACAAGGGGGACGTGTCCTTCACGCCCAACCTCCAGGGCGGCCAGGGCGGGCTGGTGTCCATGCTCGGGCGGCGGGTGGCCGGCGAGGCGACCCCGCTGATGACGGTCGAGGGCAGCGGCACCGTCTTCTTCGGGCACGGCGGCCACCACGTGCACGTCATCAACCTCTCCGGCGACACCCTGTACGTCGAGGCCGACCGGCTGCTCGCCTTCGAGGGCACCTTGCAGCAGGGCACGATGTTCATGGGCTCGCAGGGCGGGGTCATGGGCCTGGTCCGGGGCCAGGTCACCGGGCAGGGCCTGTTCACCACCACCCTGCAGGGGCACGGGTCGGTGGCCGTGATGGCGCACGGCGGCGTCTTCGAGATCCCCGTCACACCCCAGCGCCCGGTCCATGTGGACCCGCAGGCGTACGTCGCCCACCACGGCGAAGTGCGCAACAAGCTGTCCACCGCGCTCGGCTGGCGAGACATGGTGGGCCGCGGCTCCGGCGAGGCGTTCCAGCTGGAGCTGAGCGGCAGCGGCACGGTCTACGTCCAGGCCTCGGAGGAGAAGCTGTGAGCGCGTACGGACCCCCCGGCGGCCCGGTGGTGTACGACCCGATGACGCTGCCCGTCGACGACAACGTGAACAAGTACACCTTCTGCGTCGAGCTCAAGAGCGGGCAGTGGTTCCTGCAGAAGGGGAAGATGATCGCCTACTACGGGGCGATCGAGTTCAACGGCATCGGGCACGGCCGACTCGACCGACTTGTCCGTACGTCTTTCCATTCGCCACTGCACGCGAGCGACTGGGTCGTGGCACAGGGCTCGGGCAAGATGCTGCTGGCCGACCGGGCCTTCGACGTCAACTCCTACGACCTGGACGACGGGAACTTGACCATTCGCGCGGGCAACCTGCTCGCTTTTCAGCCAAGTCTCGCGCTCAAACAGTCGATCGTGCCAGGTTTTCTGACCCTTATCGGAACCGGAAAGTTTGTGGCCGCATCTAACGGTCCGGTGGTGTTCATGGAACCTCCGATCCGGGTGGACCCCCAGGCGCTGGTCGGATGGGCCGACTGCCCGTCACCGTGCCATCACTACGACCACGGGTACCTGACGGGCGTGATGGGCGGTCTACGTGCGATGACGGGCCTGGGCGGGGCCTCGGGCGAGGAGCACCAGTTCGAGTTCGTGGGAGCCGGGACGGTCCTGCTGCAGTCGAGCGAGACCCTGATGGCCGAGCAGGCGACGGGGGCGGTTCCGCCCGAACCGGGGGTGCCCGGTGGTGGCGGAGCGACACCGTCCGGACACGGTCCGCAATCAGCGGGCGTACCGCGCCTTCCCGGACAGCTGGGGGACCTCCAGCGTCGCTTCGGGCTGTGAGCGGTAGTCTGCGGAGTGTGACGTCGAACGCGTGCGCACAGTCACACCACCCGAAGTAGTTCGTCATTCAACTTCTTAGGTAGACTTCATTCATGGAGACCGAGACGGCCACGCGCTGGCTGACCGATGCGGAGCAGTGTGCCTGGCGCACCCACCTGGAGGTCAACAGGCTGTTGACGTACCAGCTCGAAAAGGATCTGCAGCCGTTCGGCCTGACTATGAACGACTACGAGATCCTCGTGAACCTGTCCGAGTCGGAGGACGTGCGGATGCGGATGAGCGATCTGGCCTCCGCGACGCTGCAGTCCAAGAGCCGGCTCTCGCACCAGATCACGCGGATGGAGAACGCGAACCTGGTGCGGCGCGAGAACTGCGAGTCCGACCGGCGGGGGTTGTACGCCGTGCTGACGGAGCACGGCATGGAGACGATGAAGAAGGTCGCGCCGCATCACGTGGCATCGGTGCGGAAGCACTTCATCGATCTGCTGTCGCCGGAGGCGTTGATAGAGCTGGACAAGGGGTTGAAGCCGATCGCTGACCACCTGAGGGGGCAGCGGGGGCGCCCCTGAGGCTCTCCGGGAACCCCGGGGAGCAGCAGCTGGGCAGGGGTGGGACGCGCGACCCGGCGCTAGCGGGATGCAGCTGCCCCCACCCGTGCCGCCTGGGGGTCCTCCCCCCAGGCCGTTGAGGCACTGAGGGAGGCACGACTGCCCGCAGCTGCGGCGGCGACCAGGGCGGTCCCGCCCGCCAGAGCGAAGCACAGTGCCAGTGGCATGCGTCCGATCAGCAGCCCCGTCACCAGTGCTCCCCCCGAGCTCCCCGCGTTCACTGCGGCGTTCACCCATGCCCCGGCCTGCGTTTTGGCGCCCTCCGTCGCGGTCTCGTCGGCCAGGAGATAGGCCGTCGTCAGGGCCGGAGCGATGAACGCGCCCGCGCAGGCCATGGCCGCCGTGAGGGTCCACAGGTTCGGGGCGAGCCCCGCCGCGGCGATCGTCAGGCCGAGACCCGCCGCGAAGCGGCACAGACGTACCCGGGCGGGCGTACGCCACCGCACCGCCCCGTTGACCAGCCCGCCCACCGCGCTGCCCGCCGAGAGCGCGCCCAGCACCCAGGGCACCAGGGCGGAGTCGTACGACCGTTCGGCGGCGAAGGCCAGTACCAGCAGTTCGATGCCGCTGAGGGTCAGTCCGACGCCCGTCGCCACGGCGACCGGGGGCAGCAGGCCGCGGACGCCGCCGGGCCCCTTCCCGCGAGGCGTGGGACGTGGTCCGGGCATCCTGGGGGCCGTGACGAAGGCGCAGGTCCCGGCGGTGTTCAGCAGCGCGCTCAGCAGGATGCCGGAGGCCGGCGGCGCGTATCCCACCAGCACGCCGACCAGCGCCGGACCGGATACGAACAGCAGCTCCTCGGCGACGCCGTCGAGGCTGTAGGCGCGCGGCAACAGGCTCCGGTCGGTGACCAGTTCGGCCCACAGGGCACGCATGGTGGGGCCCAGTGGGGGCGCGCAGGCGCCGGCGAGGGCGGCGGCCGCGGCGACGAGGGGCGTCGGCGCCCCGGACTGCCAGGTGAGGGCCGCCAGAGCGCACAGGAAGGTGCCGTAGAGGGTGGCCATCGGGAGCAGGGCGCGGCGCGGCCCGTGCCGGTCGACCAGGGACGCCCGCAGGGGCATCAGGAAGACCGCCGCGCCCCCGAACAGGGACATCACGGCACCGGAGACGGCGTAGGACCCGGTGGCGCGGGTGACGGAGAGCAGGACGGCCAGGGAGACCGTGCCGTAGGACAGGCGTGCCACGAGGGCGGCGCCGAAGGTGCGGCGCGCGTGCGGGACACGCAGGACGGCGGCGTACGAGGGCCGCGCAAGGTGCGTGGACAACGCTCGAGTTCCTCTGCGGGAGGCGGAGAAGGGACACCGGAGGGACACGGCAGCCTGCTGTCAGGCCCCGCGGTCCGGTGCGCTCTACGCCAAGGAAAGGAACATGCCCGTCAACCTAGCAGCAGCTCGGCCGGGTTGACGACCGTCAGCCCTCGGTGAGCCCCGTCACCAGCTCGTCCGCCGCGCGGTACGGGTCCAGTTCACCTGCCACGATGCGTTCCGCGAGGGCGCTCAGCCGGCGGTCGCCGTGCAGGTCGCCGATGCGTTCGCGCAGGGCCGTGACCGCGATGGTCTCCACCTCGCGGGCCGCGCGGGCCTTGCGGCGCTCGTCGAGGACGCCGTGCTCCTCCATCCAGGCGCGGTGCTTCTCCAGGGCCTCGACCACCTCGTCGACGCCCTCGGCGCGGGCCGCGACCGTCTTGACGATGGGCGGGCGCCAGTCGCCGGGACCGCGGGCCTCGCCCAGGCCCAGCATGTGGTTCAGCTCGCGGGCGGTGGCGTCGGCGCCGTCCCGGTCCGCCTTGTTGACGACGTAGACGTCGCCGATCTCGAGGATGCCGGCCTTGGCCGCCTGGATGCCGTCGCCCATGCCGGGGGCCAGCAGGACGACGGAGGTGTCGGCCTGGGAGGCGATCTCCACCTCCGACTGGCCGACGCCGACCGTCTCGACCAGGATCACGTCGCAGCCCGCCGCGTCCAGGACGCGGATCGCCTGGGGCGCGGCCCAGGCGAGGCCGCCGAGGTGGCCGCGCGTGGCCATGGAGCGGATGTAGACGCCGGGGTCGGAGGCGTGGTCCGACATGCGCACCCGGTCGCCGAGCAGGGCGCCGCCGGAGAACGGGGACGACGGGTCCACGGCCAGGACGCCGACCCGCCTGCCCTGCTTGCGGTACGCCGTGACGAGGGCGGAGGTGGAGGTCGACTTGCCGACACCGGGCGAGCCCGTCAGACCGACCACGTAGGCGTTGCCGGTCAGCGGGGCCAGCGCCGCCATGACCTCCCTGAGCTGCGGGGACGCCCCCTCCACCAGGGAGATGAGCCGAGCCACGGCCCGCGGCCGGCCTTCCCTGGCCTGGGCCACCAGAGAGGAGACGTCCTGCATCAAACAGCTCCGTTCACTTCACAGACGTAACAGAAACTCAGGCCTTCGGTACCCGCACGATCAGTGCGTCACCCTGGCCGCCGCCACCGCACAGCGCGGCCGCGCCGACGCCGCCGCCCCGGCGCTTGAGCTCCAGCGCCAAGTGGAGCACGAGACGGGCGCCGGACATACCGATCGGGTGGCCCAGCGCGATGGCGCCACCGTTGACGTTCACCTTTTCCGTGGATACGCCGAGGTCCTTCATTGACTGCACGGCGACCGCGGCGAAGGCCTCGTTGATCTCGATGAGGTCCAGGTCGGAGACCTCCAGGCCCTCCTTCTTCAGGGCGTGCTGGATGGCGTTGGAGGGCTGGGACTGCAGCGAGTTGTCCGGCCCGGCCACGTTGCCGTGGGCGCCGATCTCGGCGAGCCACTCCAGGCCCAGCTCCTCGGCCTTGGCCTTGCTCATCACGACCACGGCCGCCGCACCGTCCGAGATCTGCGAGGCGGAGCCGGCGGTGATCGTGCCGTCCTTGGCGAAGGCCGGACGCAGCTTGGCCAGGGACTCCACGGTCGTGTCGCCGCGGATGCCCTCGTCCTTGCTGAAGACGACCGGCTCGCCCTTGCGCTGCGGGATCTCGACCGGGGTGATCTCGGCCTCGAAGACGCCGTTCTTCTGCGCGGCCGCGGCCCGCTGGTGGGACAGGGCGGCGATCTCGTCCTGCTCGGGGCGCCGGATGCCGAGGCGGGTGTTGTGCTTCTCCGTCGACTCGCCCATGGCGACGCCCTCGAAGGAGTCGGTCAGGCCGTCGTAGGCCATCGCGTCGAGCATCTCCACCGCGCCGTACTTGAAGCCCTCGCGGGACTTCGGCAGCAGGTGGGGGGCGTTGGTCATGGACTCCTGGCCGCCGGCGACCACGATGTCGAACTCGCCGGCGCGGATCAGCTGGTCCGCGAGGGCGATCGCGTCCAGGCCGGAGAGGCACACCTTGTTGATGGTGAGCGCCGGGACGCTCATCGGGATGCCGGCCTTGACCGCGGCCTGGCGGGCCGGGATCTGCCCCGCCCCGGCCTGGAGCACCTGGCCCATGATCACGTACTGCACCTGGTCGCCGCCGATCCCCGCACGGTCGAGGGCGGCCTTGATCGCGAAGCCGCCGAGGTCGGCTCCGGAGAAGGACTTCAGCGAGCCCAGCAGTCGCCCCATGGGCGTACGGGCGCCCGCGACGATCACCGAGCTGGTCGTTCCAGAAGACATGAGCTGCGATCCCCTTCCAGCTGCAAGAAGCCGAGGAGTGAACGAGGGTTTACTTCGAATGTACTGAGTGGCACTCCGTGCCGTCATCGGCCCGTCGGTGTGATCGCGCGCACGTTGCGTAACCACCTCCGTAGCGCTGCACTGAATCCATGCTGACGCGAATCGACCACATCGGGATCGCCTGTCACGACCTCGACGCCACCGTCGAGTTCTACAAGGCCACCTACGGCTTCGAGGTGTTCCACACCGAGGTCAACGAGGAGCAGGGCGTGCGGGAGGCCATGCTCAAGATCAACGAGACGTCCGACGGCGGCGCCTCCTACCTCCAGCTGCTGGAGCCGACCCGCGAGGACTCCGCGGTCGGCAAGTGGCTGGCGAAGAACGGGGAGGGCGTCCACCACATCGCTTTCGGTACGGCGGATGTGGACGGGGACTCCGAGGAGATCCGCGGCAAGGGCGTACGCGTTCTGTACGACGAGCCACGACGCGGCTCCATGGGGTCGCGGATCACCTTCCTGCACCCCAAGGATTGCCACGGTGTCCTGACAGAACTGGTCACTTCGGCCCCTGTTGAGTCGCCCGAGCACTGACCCCCGTACATAAGGGCCGGTAGGGTTGGGGGCGGTCGTCGCCACAACCGGGACGACCGCATGCCGGGGTCCGGGTTTCGGGGGACGAGCGTCGGGGCAGCAGCCCGTGCTCCGCCGTTGATCTGACACCATTCCCCGGGGGCCCCGTTCGGCGGATGGACGGAGCTCGTTGGAGAAGCTGACCAGGGGACGGATGGGACCGCGCAGTGCGGGGCTACGAGAGCCAGGAGCGAGAGCCGGCGGCTGACGTCGACCACCTCTCTCGGTTCGAGGCCGAGATGAAGCGGCTGAAGACCGAGCGGGAAAAGGCGATCCAGCACGCCGAGGACCTCGGCTACCAGGTCGAGGTGCTGCGCGCCAAGCTGCACGAGGCGCGACGCACCCTGATGACCCGGCCCGCCTATGACGGCGGTGACATCGGTTATCAGGCCGAGCAGTTGCTCCGTAATGCCCAGATCCAGGCCGACCAGCTGCGCCAGGACGCCGAGCGGGAGCTGAGCCAGGCCCGGGCGCAGACCCAGCGCATCCTGCAGGAGCACGCCGAGCAGGCCGCCCGGCTCCAGGCCGAGCTGCACCAGGAGGCGGTCACCCGCCGGCAGCAGCTGGACAAGGAGCTGGCCGAGCGCCGGCAGACCGTCGAGTCGCACGTCAACGAGAACGTGGCGTGGGCCGAGCAGCTGCGCGCCCGCAGCGAGTCGCAGGCCCGCAGGCTCCTCGACGAGTCCCGCGCCGAGGCCGATCAGGCCATGACCGCCGCCCGGGCCGAGGCCGAACGGCTGACCAACGAGGCCCGGCAGCGGCTGCAGAACGACGCCGAGGCGGCACGCGCCGAGGCCGACCAGATCCTGCGCCGCGCCCGCACGGACGCCGAGCGGCTGCTGAACGCCGCCTCCACGCAGGCGCAGGAGGCCACCGACCACGCCGAGCAGCTGCGCAGCTCCACCGCCAGCGAGTCGGACGCCGCCCGCCGGCAGGCCACCGAGCTGAGCCGGGCCGCCGAGGAGCGCATGGCGCAGGCCGAGGAGGCGCTGCGCAAGGCGCAGGCCGAGGCCGAGAAGCTGGTCACGGAGGCCGAGCAGGCCGCCGCCAAGACCCTGTCGAGCGCCGAGGCCGCCAACGAGACCCGTACGCGTACGGCCAAGGAGCAGGTCGCCCGGCTGGTCAGCGAGGCCACCAAGGAGGCCGAGACCACCAAGGCGGACGCCGAGCAGCTGGTCGCGGACGCCCGTGCGGAGGCCGAGAAGATCGTCGCGGAGGCCTCCGAGAAGGCCCGCACGATCACCGCCGAGGAGAGCGCGACCCAGCTGTCCAAGGCCGCCAAGACCGCCGAGGACGTCCTCAACAAGGCGTCGGAGGAGGCCAAGAACACCACCAAGGCCGCCGCCGAGGAGGCCGAGCGGATCCGCACGGAGGCCGAGGCCGAGGCGGACCGGCTGCGCGCCGAGGCGCACGACATCGCCGAGCAGCTCAAGGGCGCGGCGAAGGACGACACCAAGGAGTACCGCGCCAAGACGGTCGAGCTGCAGGAGGAGGCCCGCCGGCTGCGCGGCGAGGCCGAGCAGCTGCGCGCCGACGCGGTCGCCGAGGGCGAGTCCATCCGCGCCGAGGCCCGCCGCGAGGCCGTGGTGCAGATCGAGGAGGCGGCCAAGTCCGCCGAGGAGCTGCTGGCCAAGGCCAAGGCGGACGCCGACGAGCTCCGGCAGAAGGCGACGACGGACAGCGAGAAGGTCCGTACCGAGGCCATCGAGCGGGCCACCGCGCTGCGCCGGCAGGCCGAGGAGACCCTGGACCGCACCCGCAAGGAGGCCGAACGGCTCCGCGAGGAGGCCGGTGAGCAGGCCGAGGCGGTCAGGTCGGACGCCGAGCAGGCCGCGCGGGAGCTGCGCGAGGAGACCGAGCGCGCGGCCGAGGCCCGTCGCGCCGAGGCCGCCGAGGAACTGACCCGGCTGCAGACGGAGACCCAGGAGCGGCTGGCGGCGGCCGAGCAGGCGCTCGCCGACGCCCGCGAGGAGGCTGCCCGGATCCGCCGGGAGGCCGCCGAGGAGACCGAGCGGCTGCGCGCCGAGTCCGCCGAGCGGATCCGTACGCTCCAGCAGCAGGCCGAGGCCGAGGCCGAACGGCTGCGCACGGAGGCCGCGTCCGACGCGTCCGCCTCGCGCGCCGAGGGCGAGGCCATCGCCGTACGCCTGCGTTCGGAGGCCGCCGCCGAGGCCGAGCGGCTCAAGGTGGAGGCCCAGGACACCGCCGACCGGGTCCGTGCGGAGGCGCAGGCCGCCGCCGAGCGGCTCGGCACGGAGGCGTCCGAGACGCTGGCCGCCGCGCAGGAGGAGGCCGCCCGGCGCCGCCGCGAGGCCGAGGAACTGCTCGGTGCCGCGCGGTCCGAGGCCGACCAGGAGCGCGAGCGGGCCCGCGAGCAGAGCGAGGAGCTGCTGGCCTCGGCGCGCAGGCGCGTGGAGGACGCGCAGACCGAGGCGACCCGGCTGGTCGAGGAGGCCGACCGGCGCGCCACCGAGATGGTGTCCGCCGCCGAGCAGCACGCGCAGCAGGTGCGGGACTCCGTCGTCGGGCTGCACGAGCAGGCGCAGGAGGAGATCACCGGGCTGCGCTCGGCCGCCGAGCACGCGGCGGACCGTACCCGCAGGGAGGCCGAGGAGGAGGCGGACCGGGTCCGCGCCGACGCCTACGCCGAGCGGGAGCGGGCGAGCGAGGACGCGTCGCGGGTCCGGCGCGAGGCGAACGAGGAGGCGGAGGCCGCCAAGGCGCTCGCCGAGCGTACGGTCGCCGACGCGCTCGCGGAGTCCGAGCGGCTGCGCTCGGACGCGGCCGCGCACGCCCAGCGGGTGCGCACGGAGGCGTCGGACGCGCTCGCCGAGGCCGACCAGGCCGCGGCACGCACCCGGGCGGACGCCCGCGAGGACGCCAACCGCATCCGCTCGGACGCGGCGACGCAGGCGGACACCCTCATCACCGAGGCGCGCAGCGAGGCGGAACGGCTGCAGGCGGAGACGGTCGCCGAGGCGGACCGGGTCCGTGCCGAGGCCGTCGCCGGCGCCGAGCAGCTCATGGCGGACGCCACCGACGACGCGGAGCGGCTGCGCGCCGAGGCCGCCGAGACGGTCGGCTCGGCCCGGCAGCACGCGGAGCGGGTGCGGGCCGAGGCCGAGCGGCTGCGGGCGGACGCGGAGGCGGCGGCCGAGCGGCTCGTCAACTCGGCGCGCGAGGAGTCCGAGCGGACCCTCGACGAGGCTCGCAAGGACGCCAACAAGCGGCGCTCGGAGGCGGCCGAGCAGGTGGACACGCTCATCACGGAGACCACGGCCGAGGCGGACAAGCTGCTCACCGAGGCCCAGCAGCAGGCGCTGAAGACCACCGCGGACGCGGAGTCGCAGGCCGACACGATGGTGGGCGCGGCCCGCAGCGAGGCCGAACGGCTCGTCTCCGAGGCGACCGTCGAGGGCAACTCGCTGGTCGAGAAGTCGCGTACCGACGCGGACGAGCTGCTGGTCGGCGCCCGCCGGGACGCGACCGCCATAAGGGAGCGCGCGGAGGAGCTGCGCGACCGCATCACGACCGAGATCGAGGAGCTGCACGAGCGGGCCCGCCGCGAGGCCGCCGAGACGATGAAGTCCACCGGCGACCGCTGCGACGCGCTGATCAAGGCGGCCGAGGAGCAGCTGGCCAAGGCGCAGGCGAAGGCCAAGGAGCTGGTGTCGGAGGCCAGCTCCGAGGCGGGCAAGGTCCGGATCGCTGCCGTCAAGAAGGCGGAGGGCCTGCTCAAGGAGGCCGAGCAGAAGAAGGCGTCCTTGATCAAGGAGGCCGAGGAGCTGAAGGGCGAGGCGATCCGCGAGGCCCGGCGCACGGTCGAGGAAGGAAAGCGCGAACTGGAGATCCTGGTGCGCCGGCGCGAGGACATCAACGCCGAGATCTCCCGTGTCCAGGACGTGCTGGAGGCGTTGGAGTCCTTCGAGGCGCCGTCGGCCGGCAAGGACGGCGGAGTCAAGGCGGGCGCCACCGTGGGCGCCCCCCGATCGGGTGGCAAGCCGTCGGACGGCTAGCGGGCGGCACGGATTCCGGTGTCTTCTGGGGGCTTTGTCCTGGTCTTTGGCAAGCCGTCCTGCGGTCAGCCACTCAAAAGAGGTGTCATTCTCCAGATCAAACACGTATCCGCTCGATGACACACCGCTTCGGCCCCTAGGATTCCCCCTATCACCTCACCGGTCTCTTTCGACAGGAACCCCATGAGCGACACTTCCCCCTACGGCTTCGAGCTTGTGCGGCGTGGGTACGACCGCGCTCAGGTGGACGAACGAATCTCCAAGCTCGTCTCCGACCGTGACAGCGCTCTCGCCCGCATCACCGCTCTGGAAAAGCGCATCGAGGAGCTCCACCTCGAGACGCAGAACGCCCAGGCCCAGGTGACCGACGCCGAGCCGTCGTACGCCGGTCTCGGTGCGCGTGTCGAGAAGATCCTGCGCCTCGCCGAGGAAGAGGCCAAGGATCTGCGCGAGGAGGCCCGGCGCGCGGCCGAGCAGCACCGCGAGCTGGCCGAGTCGGCGGCCCAGCAGGTGCGCAACGACGCAGAATCGTTCGCTGCGGAGCGCAAGGCCAAGGCCGAGGACGAGGGCGTCCGGATCGTCGAGAAGGCCAAGAGCGACGCCGCCCAGCTGCGTTCCGAGGCGCAGAAGGACGCGCAGTCCAAGCGTGAGGAGGCGGACGCCCTCTTCGAGGAGACCCGCGCCAAGGCCGCGCAGGCCGCCGCCGACTTCGAGACGAACCTCGCCAAGCGCCGCGAGCAGTCCGAGCGCGACCTGGCCTCCCGCCAGCAGAAGGCCGAGAAGCGCCTCGCCGAGATCGAGCACCGCGCCGAGCAGCTCCGTCTGGAGGCGGAGAAGCTGCGCACGGACGCCGAGCGCCGCGCCCGCCAGACGGTGGAGACGGCCCAGCGCCAGGCCGAGGACATCGTGGCCGACGCCAACGCCAAGGCCGACCGCATCCGCTCGGAATCCGAGCGCGAGCTCGCGGCCCTCACCAACCGCCGCGACAGCATCAACGCCCAGCTGACGAACGTCCGCGAGATGCTCGCCACGCTGACCGGCGCCGCGGTGGCCGCCGCCGGCTCCCCCGCCGAGGACGAGCCGATCTCCCGGGGCGTTCCGGCGCAGCAGTCCCGGTAGGCACGGGTAGTCGTACGACGCCGTCAGGGGCGGTGGGACCCGGTCCCGCCGCCCCTTCCGCATGCCCTAGCGCAGTCCCAGCAGGGGCGGTCCGTTCGTGCCGTCGCCGTTGACGACGACCCAGGTGTCGCCGGCTCGCAGCAGCTGGCCGCCGGTGGCGTACCGGTCCGTACGCACCGCCGTGCCGTCGTCCTCGCCGACGCGGTGGCCGTTCGCCGTGTCGAGCGTCCGCAGCCGGCCGTTCCCGAGCACCGCCACCCGGCCGCGGCCGGCCGGAGCCAGCGCGGCGACCTCACCCAGGTCGGCGTGCCACAGGTGCCGGCCGTCGCGCAGCGCGTAGCCCGAGACGCGGTCGGCAGAGGAGGCACCGGGCTCGGCACCGGCGACGACGAGCGTGTCCCCGCTGACGGTCGCCCAGAGCGCCGGCCGCGCCTTGAAGGTGTCGTAGGTGTCCGGCAGCGGCATGAGGTCCTCGTCGTCGCCGGTGAGCGGGATCCGCACCGGGTCGCCCGCGGGGTCGGGGTAGGACAGGACGGCCGCGACACCGCGCTTGTCGCTCTCCTTCAGCAGGAGGGTGAAGGGGTCGGCGGAGAGCACCATCACCGTTTCGGCGGGACTCTCGACAGGCAGGGCCAGGCTGCCGCGCTGCTTGCCGCTTGCGTCGTCCAGGGTCACCAGCCGGCCGCTGCCGCCGTCCGCCGTCTCGCACGTCACCACGACCGTGGTGGTGCCGCCGGTGGCTGAGACGACGTTCGGCGCGCACTCCTCGCCGTCACGGTGCTTCCGGTGCAGGTCGGCGCTCCACCGCGGTCGGCCGTCGGCCAAGCCGTACGCCTGGACGCCCGTGTCGGTCAGCGCGACGGCCACGTCCCGGTCGGCCGCGAGCAGGCTGTCGCTGGCGGAGGTGAACCGGGCGACGCCCTTGATGTGCCGTTCCCACAGTTTGCGGCCGGTGCGGGTGTCGACGCCCCAGACCGTGTCGCAGGGCTTCCTGCAACGCGCGAAGGCGACCAGTCCGACACCGTCGACGACGCGCTCGCTCATCCCGCACACCGACTGGCGCACGGGAGCGCGCAACGTCCAGCGGCGGTCGCCGCCGTGGGAGTCGTAGGAGACGAGCGCGTCGTCACGCACCCGGACGACGGTCGAGGCGTCCCGGCCCACGGTCCACACGCCCTGCGCCCGTACGGTCGCAGGCCGGTCCGGACCGGCCTGCCAGGAGGCGTCGAGCACCGGGCCGCGCATCCACAGGTACGCCTGCCGGCCGGGCCAGAGTGCGAGCAGCACGCCCAGCACGGTGAGGGCGACGGGCACGGCCTTGCCGGGACGCCGCTCGGTGAACGACTGGAACGCGCGGGCCAGAACGCCGAGGCCGACGAACGTCAGCAGGAACGCCAGCAGGAGCGTGGGTGTGGTGCCTTCCGGACAGGGCGTCGAGTCGCCGCCGCACTCGCCGCCGGGAATGGACGTCCACCCCAGGACATGGAACTCCACCGCGAGCCCGACCAAGGCCCCCGCCGCGACGACCGCCGGCCCCGCCCACACCGCGCCCCACCCCGTGCGCGGTTTGCCGTCCTCGACCACTTCCGCCCCCCGTGTTCTGTTTTCCGGCGCTCCCCAGCACCGCCCCGGTCGATCAGGGGAGCTGGAGCATAACCCGCCGGTAGGGGCTCACGGACTCCCTTCGACCGCTCGAGTGGCAGCCGCCCAACACCCGTCCTAGCGTGGCCGCATGATCGAGCTGGCGGGGCTGACCAAGCGGTACGGCGAGAAGCTGGCGGTCGACGGCCTCACCTTCACGGTCAGGCCCGGCATCGTCACCGGTTTTCTCGGGCCCAACGGCGCCGGCAAGTCCACGACCATGCGGATGATCCTCGGGCTGGACCGGCCCACCGCCGGGGACGTCCGGATCGACGGGCTGCACTACGCCCGGCTGAAGGACCCGCTGACGTACATCGGGGCCCTGCTGGACGCGAAGGCCGTGCACGGCGGGCGCACCGCGTTCAACCATCTGCTGTGTCTCGCGCAGAGCAACGGGATCCCCGGGCGACGGGTGGACGAAGTGCTCGACGTCGTCGGGCTCACCGCCGTGGCCGGGAAGAAGGCCAAGGGGTTCTCGTACGGGATGGGCCAGCGGCTCGGGATCGCGGCCGCGCTGCTCGGTGATCCGCGGATCCTGATGTTCGACGAGCCGGTCAACGGGCTCGATCCCGAGGGTATCCACTGGATCCGGAACCTGATGAAGTCGCTGGCCGCGCAGGGGCGGACCGTGTTCGTCTCGAGTCATCTGATGAGCGAGATGGCGCTGACCGCGGATCATCTGGTGGTCATCGGGCAGGGGCGGCTGCTCGCCGACACCTCCATGACGGACTTCGTCCGGCAGAACGCGCGCAGTTATGTACGGATCCGTTCTCCGCAGCGTGAGCGGCTGCTGGACGTGCTGCACCAGGACGGCATCACCGTCGTGGAGGCGGGCGGCGACGCGCTGGAGGTGGCGGGCGGCAAGGCCGAGCGGATCGGGGAGCTGGCCACGCGGTACGGGATCGTGCTGCACGAGTTGAGCCCGCAGCAGGCCTCGCTGGAGGAGGCGTTCATGCAGTTGACGGCGGAGACGGTGGAGTACCACGCGCACGCCGCGCCCGCTCCCGCCCCGCAGGACCGGGGCGCCGGCTGGAAGGGGGCCTGAGGCCCGTGGCAGCCCGTCAGGTCATCCGGTCGGAATGGACCAAGATCCGGTCCGTCGCCTCCACGATGTGGACACTGTCGCTCGCCGTGGTGGTCACGCTCGCCCTCGGGACGCTCATCTCCGCGCTGTCGAAGAGCCAGTACGAGAACATGCCGCTGCGGGAGCGGATCTCCTTCGACCCGACGGTCATCAGTTTCGCGGGCATGACCCTCGGCCAGCTCGCCATGATCGTGTTCGGGGTGCTCGTCGTCTCCAACGAGTACAGCACCGGCATGATCCGCGTCTCACTGGCCGCCGTGCCGCGGCGCGGCACCTTCCTGTTCAGCAAGATCGCCGTGGCGGGCGCGCTCGCCCTGGCCGTCGGCATGGTCACCAGCTTCGCCGCCTTCTTCCTCGGGCAGGCGATGCTCGGCGACCTCGGCACCCGGATCGACGACCCCGGCGTGCTGCGCGCGGTGATCGGCGGCGGGCTCTACATGACCCTCATCGCGATGTTCTCCATGGGCATCGCCACGATGCTGCGCTCCCCCATGCTGTCGCTCGGCATCCTGATGCCGTTCTTCTTCCTGATCTCCAACATCCTCGGCAACGTCGACGCCACCAAGAAGGTCGGCCGCTTCCTGCCCGACCAGGCCGGCAGCCGGATCATGCAGGTGGTGCCGCGAGTCGGCGACGACACGCCCTACGGCCCCTGGGGCGGGCTGGGGATCATGGCGCTGTGGGTGATCGCGGCGGTCGCGGGCGGTTACGCCCTGCTGAAGCACCGGGACGCCCAGTAGGCGTCCGAGCCACGTTCCGTGATGCCTTGGCTTTACTTACTCTTGGGCGGAACCGTCAGCGCCCGGATATCCTCCTAACCCTTACGGGGGCGTGTGCCCCGCTGTCCTGAACCTTTCGATGGGTGCGGAGCATGATCGAGGCTGTAGGCCTTACCAAGCGCTACGGCGACAAGACCGCCGTGTACAACCTTTCCTTCCAGGTGCGACCGGGAGCCGTGACCGGCTTCCTCGGGCCCAACGGATCGGGCAAGTCGACGACCATGCGGATGATCCTCGGGCTGGACAACCCGACGTCCGGCACGGTGACCATCGGCGGCTACCCGTACCGCAAGCTGCCCAACGCCCCCCGCCAGGTGGGCGCGCTGCTCGACGCCAAGGCGGTGCACGGTGGCCGGGCCGCCCGCAACCACCTGCTGAGCCTCGCCCAGCTGTCGGGCATCCCGCCCCGGCGGGTGGACGAGGTGCTCGGGGTCGTCGGCCTGCAGGAGGTGGCGAAGAAACGATCCAAGGGCTTCTCGCTCGGCATGGGCCAGCGCCTCGGCATCGCCGCCGCGCTGCTCGGCGACCCCCAGGTGCTGCTCTTCGACGAGCCGGTCAACGGCCTCGACCCCGAGGGCATCCTCTGGGTGCGCAACCTGATGAAGGCCCTCGCGGCCGAGGGCCGCACGGTCTTCGTCTCCTCGCACCTGATGAGCGAGATGGCGCTGACCGCCGACCACCTCATCGTGATCGGGCGCGGACAGCTGCTCGCCGACATGAGCGTGACGGACTTCATCTCCGCCAACTCCGCCGACTTCGCGCGGGTGCGCACCCCGGACACCGAGCCCCAGCTGCGCGAGAAGCTGTCCTCCGCGCTCACCGAGGCGGGCGGCCACGTGCTGCCGGAGCAGGACGGCGCGCTGCGCGTGACCGGGTTGCCGCTGCCCCGGATCAGCGACCTCGCGCACGAGGCGGACGTACGGCTGTGGGAGCTGTCGCCGCACCAGGCCTCGCTGGAGGAGGCGTACATGCGGATGACGCAGGGCGCCGTCGACTACCGCTCGACCATCGACCAGAAGGCGGGCCTGCAGCAGCTCCTGCCGCCCGGCGCGCAGCCGCCCATGCCGGTTCCCGGCCAGGGCCAGCCGGGCTGGTACGCCCCGCCGCCGCCCCAGCAGGGCGGCGGACAGCCCTTCGCGATGCCGACGCCGCCCGCGGGTCCGTACGGCGCCGCGCCCGCCGGCGCGCAGGGCGCTCCGGGCGCGGGTGCGCCCAACCCGTACGCGGCCCCGCAGGGGCAGCCTCCGGTGGCCGCTCCCCCGGCCCCGGCCCCGGCCGCAGCACCGTCCCAGTCCGCTCCCGCGGCCCCGGCCGCCGACCTGACCAAGTCCGAGGACGCCCGATGAGCACCCACCAGCCCCCGATGCCGCAGGCACCCTCCCCCACTCTCGACGGCGCTCGAGCGGGGGGACCCCCACCCGCGCCCGAGTGGCAGGCGGCGCCCGGCGGTCCGTACCCCGGTTACAACTCGCCGATCCCGGTCGTGCGCACCCACCTCGGGCACGCGCTGGCGTCCGAGTGGACGAAGATCAAGTCGGTGCGGTCGACGATGTGGACGCTCGGCGTCTTCGTCCTGCTCGTGGTCGGCATCGGCCTGCTGGCCGGCCTCACCGTGCAGAGCTCCAGCTCCGACCTGAACGGCGAGAGCCCGCTCACCCTCGGCTTCTTCGGCCTGCTGATCGGCATCATGTGCATCATCACGCTCGGCGTGCTGACCACGGCCTCCGAGTACGGCACGGGCATGATCCGTACGACGATGACCGCGTGCCCGAGCCGGGGCCGGGTGCTGGCAGCCAAGTCGATCGTGTTCTTCGTGATCGCCTTCGTGGTGACGCTGGCCACCGTGTCGTTCGTGGCGATGGTGCACGCGTCGATGCTGAAGGGCCACGGCGCGGGCACCCCGTCCAGCGGGGAGTGGCTGAAGGCCACGGTCGGCATCAGCCTCTACATCGCTCTGCTCGGGCTGCTCTCGCTGCTCGTCGGCTCGATCATCCGGCACTCCGCGGGCGCCATCACGATCATGATCGGAGCGGTGCTCGCCCCGCTGGTGATCGCGCTGTTCATGAACGCGGAGTCGCTGCAGAAGGTGCAGAAGGCGCTGCTCGAGTACTCGATCCCGAGCCAGATGGGCGTCTTCTACAACAACACCCTGAGCCAGTCCGGCCCGACGGGCTGGGACCCGCTGTGGATCATCCTGGTCGTCACGGCGGCCGCGTACGCCGGCGCCTACGCGCTGCTGCAGAGCCGGGACGTGTAGCTCAGAACCTCGGCGCGTTACGGGACCGCTGCACCCGGGTGGTGCGGCGGTCCTTCGCGTTCCAGCACGCCTTGTGCCAGTGGCGGCGGTCGTCGACGCCCGAGTGCTCCGGCCAGGCCACCACGTGCGGGACACCGGAGGCGATCATCTGGTCGCAGCCGGGGCAGCGGTAGGTCTTGCCCTCGGTGCTCGCCCCGGCGACATGGCGCACGCTCCACTCCTCGCCCTGCCAGCTCTCCGTGGACTGCCAGCCGCCGTACCGGCCGGCACGGTCGTCCTCGGCGCTCAGGCCGGACGACCCGGCTGCCTTCGGTCGGTTGCGACGCGGGGACACGGGACACCTCTCGGGGCTATACAGGAAGCACGGGCTGCGTCCCAGCCTACGCGGCCCCGACGGGGGTACACGTGGCGTGCCAACCCGCACAAGTCCCCCTCCCGGGCGGCCCATTCTGCAGACAATCCGCAAATCTCTCCGCCAGGCCGTGTCCTAGGCACGTGTCAGACGGTTATGCCGGTTGGGGGAGCTCCGGTCGGAGCCAAGGAAGCAGGAAGAGCGATGCACGTAGGAAGTTTTGTGCTGGCGGCCCAGTTCCCGGGCCAGGGGCCCGGGGAGGCCCTTTACCGGGCGGTCCGCTCGGCGGAGGTCTCCGAGGAGGCCGGGCTGGACACCGTGTGGCTGGCCGAGCACCACTTCGTGCCGTACGGCACATGCCCGTCAGCGATCACCCTGGCCGCGCTACTGCTCGGCCGCACCCAGCGTATCCGGGTCGGAACGGCGGTCAGCGTGCTGCCCACCGCGCACCCGGTCGCCCTCGGCGAACAGGCCGCGCTGCTGCATATGACAAGCGGCGGCCGGTTCACGCTGGGCGTGGGGCGCGGCGGTCCGTGGGTGGACCTGGAGGTGTTCGGCACGGGCCTCGACGCATACGAGCACGGGTTCCCGGAATCACTCGATCTGCTGGTGCGCTGGCTGCGCGAACCGTCGGTATCGGCTTCGGGTAAACGGTTCTCCTTCCGTGAGGTGCCTGTCGTACCGCGCCCGTCGGAGGCGCTGACGGAGACGCCCGGGCCCGAGGTCGTCGTCGCCTGCACCTCGCCGGCGAGCGTGCGGCTGGCCGCCGAGCGCGGGCTGCCGATGCTGCTCGGCATGCACATCGGGGACGAGGAAAAGGCCGAGATGGTCACCCTGTGGCGGCAGTTCGCGCGGGCCGCGGGACGGCCGGCCGAGGAGATCTCGGGGGCGGCCCATGTCTCGGCCGGCGTCTGCCAGATCGCAGATCGGCGCACGGACGCGGCCGAGACGCTGCTGAAGGCGATGCCGGGCTGGCTGAAACAGGGCCTCGACGCCCACATCACGGTAGACGGCCGGATGCGTGCGATGCGCGATCCGCTCGCGTACACCGAACTGCTCTGCGGGCTGCACCCGGTGGGCACCCCGCGACTGGCCGCCGACCGGCTCGCGGCAACTTCGGAACGGACCGGAATCTCCCGGTTCGCCCTGCTCGTCGAGGGGTCGGGCGACCTCGCGGCGACAGAGGAGAACCTGCGGCGACTGGGCGCCGAGGTGCTGCCCCAGCTGCGCTGACCGGCCGCCGACCCCCTTCTGCCATAAGGCGCTTGCCGCCCCAGTACGAACGCACCTCCCCGCGGGTGGAGCGGCAAGCGAGCGGCTCACCGAGTCGGGAGCACGGGAGTCGCGCGTCAGCAGTCCCGAAGCTCCGGCGACTGGTTCAGCAACTGGCTGCGCACCGAGGTGAAGCGGGCCAACGTCTCGTCCACCGAGGCGTCCAGGGGGAACACCGCCACCCGATGGCAGTTCTGGAAGGCCAGCCGCACACCGAAGTGCCGCTGCAGCGCACCGCGTATGGCGTCACTCGCGAGCGCACGCAGCAGCTGACCGCGTGCCTGCTCGTCCGGCGGGGGCGTCTGGTTGTCGGCGAAGGGTCCGCCGTCCACCTTCAGCTGGGCCACCAGGGAGCTGATCATCTCCCACGCAAAGGGCAGGGAGGTCCGGACGCAGTCGACGAAAGCTGCTTCGTCGACCTCGCCTCGCTCGGCCTGTTCGAGTAGGGCCGGTGAGACGTCGAGCGACATGGGTTCTCCTCTCGCACCCCCGACGAGCAGGGGTTGCCTGACAGATAGGGAAGTTCGCGATTTCGAACACGCTCAGTACACAGGTCGCGACCTCCCGTTTACTACGGTAGGCAACGGTCGGTGACCACACCAGCAGATTGCGTATATGGAACGGCCCCTTTAGGCACACAATCGGCCAGGGATGAACAAGAGTTTCCAGGATGAATGGGGTGACCCACCGGGTCCAGGTTGACGGTGGGGGCGGGCGGTGGGGAGGGCGAATCGCGTCTACCCGTGGGTGTCGAGTAGCGTTGCCGACCATGCGTCTCGTCATTGCCCGATGCTCGGTCGACTACGCCGGCCGGCTCACCGCCCACCTGCCCTCGGCGCCCCGCCTGATCCTGGTCAAGGCGGACGGCAGCGTCTCCATCCACGCGGACGACCGGGCCTACAAGCCCCTCAACTGGATGTCGCCGCCCTGCACCCTGAAGGAGGGCACGGGCGAGGACGAGGGCGTGTGGACCGTCGTCAACAAGGCGGGCGAGAAACTGATCATCACGATGGAGGAAATCCTCCACGACTCCTCGCACGAACTCGGTGTGGACCCCGGTCTGATCAAGGACGGCGTGGAAGCGCACCTGCAGGAGCTGCTCGCCGACCGCATCGAGACGCTCGGCGAGGGCTACACCCTCATCCGCCGCGAGTACATGACCGCGATCGGCCCGGTCGACATCCTGTGCCGGGACGCGGACGGACAGACGGTCGCGGTGGAGATCAAGCGCCGCGGCGAGATCGACGGCGTGGAGCAACTCACGCGCTACCTGGAGCTGTTGAACCGCGACCCGCACCTCGCCCCGGTCCGCGGCGTCTTCGCGGCCCAGGAGATCAAGCCCCAGGCCCGGGTCCTCGCCACAGACCGCGGCATCAACTGCCAGGTCCTGGACTACAACGCGATGCGCGGGATCGAGGACGACAAGCTGCGGCTGTTCTGACCGGCTTCCCGGGTACGAGCAGAAGGGCGGGTCCGTGCCGGACCCGCCCTTCTGCCGTGCGCGCCGGACGTCACATCACGACGGCCGGACCGCTGCCCACCGGCGCGCTCGCCGAGTCGCTGGAGGTGGGGGACGACGAACCGGTCGTCGTGCTCCCGGTCGTGCCGGCGTCGGTGCCGCCCGTGGTGGTTCCGCCGTCGGTACCGCCCGTGGTCGTGCCCCCGGTGGTGCTCCCGCCGGACGTGCCCCCCGTGGTCGAGCCACCGGTGGTGCTGCCGCCCGATGTGCCGCCCGTGGTCGACCCGCCGGTGCCGCCCGTGGTCGAGCCGCCCGTGGTCGAGCCACCAGTGGTGCTCCCGCCCGATGTGCCGCCCGTGGTCGAGCCACCGGTGGTGCTCCCACCGGTCGTGCCGCCCGGCGAGCTGGACGAGCCCGACGGTTTGGGCGTCTTGGACGGCGAGCCCGAGGTCTTGCCGCCGGTCGGCTTGCCGCTGTCGGAGGGCCGGCTCGTGTCCGACGGCGACGTCGGGTCGTCCGGGGTGCCGTCGGGGCCCGGGTCCGTCGGGGTGCCGGAGGGCGTGCCGGCGCTGCCGGTCGAGCCGCTGTCCTTCTTCGGGTCCGCGCCCAGGCCGCCGTCGTCCAGTCCCTGGCTCGCGGACGGATTGACGCCGACCTGTCCGGCCGGGTTCTTGTCCGCGCTCTCGTGGGACGTCATGCCGAGCGTGACGACCGTGCCGAGGACGGCGGCGAGCAGGGCACCGGAGCCGGCCGCGACCATGTTGCGGCGGGCCAGACGGCGGATGCCGCCCAGCGACTTGAGGGCCGGAGGCTGGTGCGTGACCAGGGTGTCGTCGGCGGGGGCGTACGTCGGCTGGTAGGGCACCGCCAGCCCGCCGGGAGGCGACGCCGACTCCTCGTGGCGGGCGTCCGGTATCTCCTCGCCCGCCATCGGCCCGGGCACATCGCCCGCGAGGTCGGCGACCAGGGCCAGGGCCCGGCGTCCGGCGACCGTGCCCCGCTTGTCGGCGAGCGCCGCACGCAGGCCGCCCGAGGACTCCAGCTCGGCGCGGGCTCGGTCGAGCTGTCCGCCGCAGAGCGCGAGGATGCCCAACTCGTGGTGGAACCAGGCCTGTTCGGAGACCTCACCGGAGAGCCGGGAGGCCTCGGCACCGGACCGCAGCGCCCGTTCCCAGGCGCTCCAGTGCAGCCCGGCGGCGAAGGCGGGCGCGGCCGTACGGGCGAGCCGTACCGCGACGCTCTCCTCGCCCTCGACCGGAGGCACGGTGTCCGGCACCACGACCGCGAGCGCGGCGAGGACCGCGTCGGCCTCGGCGGACACCCGCTCGGGCGTGACCGAGGGATGCCCGGTCCACCAGGCGTAGTGCTCGGCGGCGGTGAGGGCCTGGGCGGGGGCGTCGGCGGCGTAGCCGGCGGCCTCCAGCTGGGCCGGCACACCGGCCGCGAGGCGGTAGCGGCAGCCGACCGGGGAGATCAGTCCGCAGCTCGCGAGTTCACCGAGCGCGGCGTCCGCGTGGGTGTCGCCGACCAGCGCGGGCAGGTGCGCCTGGTGCGGCACCTCGCCGCCGAGGGCGACGGCGAAGCGCAGGGTGGCGCGGGCGGAGGCACTGAGCCGGGAGGCGAGCAGCGGCGCGGGTGCGGCGGCCTCGCCGAGGGACGGCAGCGGGACATCCTCCGCCTCCGTCGCGTCCAGGGGTGCCTCGACGGGAATGCGTACGTCCTCGAAGACGCCGTACTCGTCCACCGCGCCGGTGCTGGCGCGCAGTTGGTCGCGCTGCCGGAGCAGGGCACCGGCCTGGACGAACCGCAGCGGCAGGCCCTCGGACTCGAACCACAGGTCGCCGGCCCAGTTGGCCTCCTCCTCGGTGAGGACCCGGCCGACGGCACGCTCCAGGATCTCCACGCCGGCCGCACGGTCCAGGCCGGTGAGGAAGACCTCCTCGACGTCGGAGTCGGCGGCGGGCGCGGGGACGTCCGGGGTGGCGCCGAGCAGGAAGGCGCACTCGGCGGTGGCGGCGAGCAGTTCGTCCAGGGCGGCGCCGCCGAACTCCAGGTCGTCGACGACCACGACCGCGCCGATCTCGGCGACCAGTTCGAGCAACTGGCCCCGTTCGGGCCGGTACAGGGGGGCGTCGTAGACGGCGTGGAAGAGGTCGTACAGGAGGTCGGTGGCCGAGCGGCGGAAGCCGGTGAGGTGGACCACGCCGTCGGGGGCGAGGTCCAGGCAGTCCTCGGCGACCAGGTCGAGCAGAGCGGTGCGGCCGGAGCCGGCGGGGCCGGTGAGGCGCACGGAGCGGCCGCGGGCCAGGAGGCGGACCAGGCGTTCGCGGTCGTCCTGGCGCTCCAGGAGGGCGAGCGTGGGCTGCGCCGGCCCCGGTGGCACGGGCGGCCGCGCGGCGCGCTCGGTCTCGGCGCGCTCGGCGGCGGTGCGCTTGCGCGGCCGGCCCGGCCGTTCGTGCGGCGGGCAGGGTTCTATCTCGCTGCCGTCGACCGGATTGACAGTCAGCAGGAAGTCGCCGGAGACCAGCTGCGCCGTGCGGGCGAGCGCGGGCGCGCTCTGGCCGAAGTCGGAGGTGAGGGATTCCCGGGGCGGGCGGCGGCTCGGAGCCTGGCCGTGCTCCCCGGGTCCCGGAGTGATCGGGTCCATAGGTTCAAGCCCCCAAAAGCGTCGTGTGCCCTGGCAAATACCGGCCCCTCCCGGCCTGCTGCACACTGCGCTGTCGCTTCTGGTCCGGGCCCGCTCGATCGAGGGTTGCGAGGCAGCGGGCGACCGAACCCTAAACCTTCGCACAGTATCTACGACAGGGCGGGGTAGCGGGCGGTCCGAAGCATCACAGTCCGGTGAGGATTGCCCTCGACGCGCGCTTCGGCAGCTGCGTCCGGGTCTCCCCTGTCGCCCGGTTCACACCCGATCGGGGTGTTCACCCGGGACACGTCACACGCGGGGCAGCGACTCCACGCCGATGCCGCCCTCGATGGCGAGGATGCGGTGCAGCCGGGTGGCCACCAGCAGGCGCTGCATCTGCGGCGGGACACCGCGCAGCACCAGACGGCGCCCGCAGCGGCCGGCCCGCCGGTGGGCACCCATGATCACCCCGAGTCCGGTGGCGTCCCAGGAGTCCAGTTCGGACAGGTCGAGCACCAGGTCGCCGACTCCGGTGTCGACGGCCGAGTGCAGGGCCGTACGGGCGTCCGCCGCGCTGCGGACGTCGAGGCGGCCCCCGACGACCAGCTCGGCGTGGTCGCCCCTGATGTACATATGCGCTCCCCGTTGAGTGCGGTGTGGCGTACTCCGTGACGGTGCTGTGCAACGTCTGACTGCCTGGGTGGCAGAGCGGTTGCTGCTTGTAAGCGAACCGATACCGAATTCACCCCCGGGAGTGACGCTCCCGGGGCGTGCGTCCGGTCGTGTACGGGTCAGTACTTGTAGAAGCCCTGCCCGCTCTTGCGCCCGATGTCACCGGCGTCCACCATCCGGCGCATCAGCTCCGGCGGGGCGAACTTCTCGTCCTGGGACTCGGTGTAGATGTTGCTGGTGGCGTGCAGCAGGATGTCCACGCCGGTCAGGTCCGCGGTGGCCAGCGGGCCCATGGCGTGGCCGAAGCCCAGCTTGCAGGCGAGGTCGATGTCCTCGGCGGTCGCGACGCCGGACTCGTAGAGCTTGGTCGCCTCGACGACGAGGGCGGAGATGAGCCGGGTGGTCACGAACCCGGCGACATCGCGGTTGACGACGATGCAGGTCTTGCCGACGGACTCGGCGAACTCCCGCGCGGTGGCGAGGGTTTCGTCGCTGGTCTTGTAGCCGCGGACGAGCTCGACGAGCTGCATCATCGGCACCGGCGAGAAGAAGTGCACACCGACGACCCGCTCGGGGTGCTCGGTGGCCGCCGCGATCTTGGTGATCGGGATGGCGGAGGTGTTGGAGGCGAGCACGGTCTCCGGACGCACGATCTTGTCGAGCGCGCGGAAGATCTCGTGCTTGACCTCCAGCTTCTCGAAGACGGCCTCCACGACGATGTCGGCGTCGGCTGCGGCGTCCAGGTCGGTGGTGGCGGTGATGCGGGCGAGGGCGGCCTCGGCGGCGTGCGCCTCCAGCTTGCCCTTGCTGACGAACTTGTCGTACGAGGCCTTGATGCCGTCGGTGCCACGCTTGATTGCCTCGTCGGTGACGTCGCGCAGGACGACGTCCCAGCCCGCCTGTGCGGCGACCTGGGCGATGCCGGATCCCATGAGACCGGCCCCGATGACGGCGAGCTTCCGTGCCACTCCGACTCCCTCAACGCTGTTGACGTCTGGCTCTTCGGCGGACCATAGCGCTCCGGAGCCGCTGTGTGACCGGTAAGTAACGCGCGTCACGTCTCAATTGACGGACATCACACCGGCAGGGGTCAGGACGAGCCACGGACGGCGTAGTTGAGGACCTTTTCGCTCAACAGGTCCTCGATGTCGTCGAGGAGAACGAGCACCTCTCGTGATACTTCGCGCGGTTCGCCCCCCTTGACCATCTCGCGCGAGATGACCGCCATGACCGTACTGTGCACCCAGCCGATCTGACCCGCCATCAGAGTGGGCAGTTCGTCGTCGTGGGCCGCGCCGGTCTCCTCGCGCAGCGCCAGTTCCAGGTTGGCCTGGACCTCCTGGGCGATGGCCCACAGCCGGGAGCGCAGCGCGGGGGTCTCCTCGATGACCCGCATGAAGCCCGCGTATCCCGGGATCAGACCGACCCGGGGTGAGACCGCCTCGACCTCCTCGCGCAGCTCGCGCAGGACCGCGCCGACCGCGGACTCGCCGGCGGGGCGGCCCCGCACCCAGCGGGCGAGCCGGTCGACCATGCCCGCGGAGCGGTCGAAGAAGAGGTCCTCCTTCGCCGGGAAGTAGTTGTAGACGGTGTTGACGGAGACGTTCGCGGCCTCGGCGATCTCCGCGACCGTCACGGCGTCGAACCCGCGCTCCAGGAACAGCCCCGTGGCGACATCCGAGATGTACTGCCTGGTCTGCCGCTTCTTCCGCTCCCTGAGTCCCTCAGCCATGTCCGCATCCTAACTTCGCTGGACCCGTTGAAAACTTGGTGTCATTGCAAAATTTCAGGGACTCTGTTTTTCTGTGGGCATGGCAGCAGTCATCAGCGCGGCCGGACTGGCCCGCACCTTCCAGACGAAAACCGGCCCCGTGGAGGCCGTCCGATGTGTCGACCTCACCGTCCGCGAAGGTGAGATCCTCGGCTTTCTCGGCCCGAACGGCGCCGGCAAGTCGACCACCCTGCGCATGCTCACCACCCTGCTGAAACCCACCGGCGGCGCGGCCACCGTCGCCGGGTGCGACCTGGCGACGGACCCGGCCGGGGTGCGCCGGGCCTCCGGCTACGTCGCCCAGTCCGGCGGGGTGGATCCGCAGATCACCGCCCGGGAGGAGCTGGTCACCCAGGCCCGGATGTACCGGTTGTCGAAGGCCGAGGCCGCCGAGCGCGCCGCGGAACTCGCCCGGGAGCTGGACCTCACCGAACTGCTCGACCGGAAGACGGGCGCCCTCTCCGGCGGACAGCGGCGCCGGCTCGACATCGCGATGGCGCTCACCCATCGCCCGAAGGTGCTGTTCCTGGACGAGCCGACGACCGGACTGGACCCGGGCAGCCGGGCCGACCTGTGGGACCTGGTCCGCCGGCTGCGCGACCAGCACGGCACCACGGTCTTCCTGACCACCCACTACCTGGACGAGGCCGACGCCCTCGCCGACCGGCTGGTCGTCGTCGACCGGGGCGTCGTCGTGGCCGACGGCACGCCGAGCGCGCTCAAGCTGGCCCACGGCGGCTCGATCGACGCCACCCTCCAGGACACCTTCCTCGCCATCACCGGCCGCGGGGCCGCCCCGGCCGACACCGCCCCCATCGCCGTATAGGACCGTTCCCGTCGGATCGCTCACGGAATCAGAGAGATGCTTCTTCACGACACCGGCCTCGTCTACGGCCGTTACCTCCGCCAGTCCCTGCGCTCCCGCTTCGCGCTGCTCTTCGGCGTGTTGACCCCGCTCCTCTATCTCCTGTTCTTCGGCCCGCTCCTCACCGGCCTGCCGCTCGGCGGGACGGGCAGCTCCTGGCAGGTGCTCGTACCCGGCCTGCTGCTCCAACTCGGCTTGTTCGGAGCGCTGTTCGCTGGCTTCACGATCATCATGGAAAACGCCCAGGGGGTGGTGGAGCGGATGCGTGTGACGCCCGTCAGCCGGCTCGCCCTGCTCCTCGGCCGGGTGCTGCGGGACGCCACGGTCTTCGTCTTCCAGGCGGTGCTGCTGGTGCTCGCCGCGGTGGTGATGGGCCTGCGCGCACCCGTGCCGGGCATCCTCATCGGCTTCGGGTTCGTCGCCCTGCTGACTCTCTCGCTGGCCTCGCTGTCGTACGCGCTGGGCATGCGGGTCCGCACCCCGCAGGAGTTCGGTCCCCTGATCAACGCGCTGTCGATGCCGTCGATGCTGCTGTCCGGCCTGATGCTCCCGATGACGCTGGCGCCCACCTGGCTGGACGTGCTCTCGCACTTCGTGCCGTTCCGCTATCTGGTGGACGCGGTGCGCGACGCGTACGTCGGCCAGTACACGAGCGCGCACATGCTGTACGGCGTGCTCGTCGCGGTCGGTTTCGCGGGGCTCGCCGTGACGGTGGGCACACGTGTGTTCCGGACGGCCGGAGCGTAACTACGCTGGCCATATGGTCAATCTGACGCGCATCTACACCAGGACCGGCGACAAGGGCAGCACCGCCCTCGGTGACATGAGCCGGGTCGCCAAGACCGACCTCAGGATCTCGGCGTACGCCGACGCCAACGAGGCCAACGCGGTGATCGGCACCGCGATCGCACTGGGCGGCCTGGACGAGGAGGTCGTCGAGGTCCTCACCCGCGTCCAGAACGACCTGTTCGACGTGGGCGCGGACCTGTCGACGCCGGTGGTGGAGAACCCGGAGTTCCCGCCGCTCCGGGTCGAGCAGTTCTACATCGACCGGCTGGAGGCGGACTGCGACCGCTTCAACGAGCGGCTGGAGAAGCTGCGCTCCTTCATCCTCCCCGGCGGCACACCCGGCGCGGCCCTGCTCCACCAGGCGTGCACGGTGGTCCGCCGCGCCGAGCGCTCCACCTGGGCGGCCCTGGAGGTGCACGGCGAGCACATGAACCCGCTCACCGCGACCTACCTGAACCGGCTCTCCGATCTGCTGTTCATCCTGGCCCGGACCGCGAACAAGGACACCGGGGACGTGCTGTGGGTGCCGGGCGGGGAGCGTTAGCGCTCCTGCTCGGGGGCCTTGGCGGCCCTGGACGCCTTGGGGAGTCCGGGGAACAGCGTGTAGCTGGCGGCGATCACCACGTTGATCCCGATCACCCACACCATCCTCAGCTGCCACGCCCGCAGCGAGCCGGTGTCGCCGTCGCCGCCGACGTACCAGACCGCGCCCTGCAGCAGGGCGAGGGCGACGAGCGCGGCCAGGATCCAGCGGCCCGCGACCTTCCACTCGTGGACGGCGCGGGCCGTGCCGTACTTCGGGGGCTTCACGGGCGGCGGGCCGCCGGCGAAGCGATGGGCGACGCGGGCGTCCGCCCACTTGATCGTGGAGTGGCCGAGGCCGACGGTGAAGCCGATGTAGACGGCGGCGAGGCCGTGCCGCCAGTCGGGTTCCGCGCCGTTCTTGAGGTCGATCGCGGTGACCACGAACAGCACCACCTCCAGCAGCGGCTCGCACAGCAGCAGCGCGAGGCCCGTGCGGGGCATGCGCCACAGGTAGCGGAAGGACAGCCCGGCGGCCAGCAGCACCCAGAAGGCCACCTCACAGGCGACGATCAACCCGACGATCAAGGTTCTCCCCCTTCGCTCATCCTCCCAGGCTGCCGTCGGCCGAGCCGCGGATCATCGTCGGCGCGGGCGAACCCGCGGTAAGCGAAAGTTGCAGTTCGGGACCCTCCCCGAGGGGCAGGCGCGGCGGCCGCGGGCCGTGTTGGATGGGGTCATGCCCCTCGCACTCCCCCGCCCGCACCGCGACGACCTGCGCATCACCGTGGGCGGACTGCTCGGCGGGGTGCTGCTGTGGGTGCTCGGGATCCACCCGCGCGTGGCCTCGGACAACCTCGTGCTGTGGCAGGCGCCCTGGGCCCCGCTGGTGCCGCTCGCGCTGACCGCCGCCTGTGAGCCGCTGCGCCGCATCCGGCCGCGCGTCGGCCTGTTGATCGGCACCGTCGCACTGACCCTGGACACGGTGACCCTCGGCAGTGTCGTCACGGTCGTGCTGTACACCGACCTGATGTACGCGGCCGTCCTGTACGGCAGCCCCGCCGCCGCCCGGCGGATCCCCTGGATCACCGGGATGCTGACGGTCCTCGGCGGAGTCGTGCCCGCCGCCCTCTGGCGCGACCCGCAGGGGCTGTTGATCGGTGTGGGCGTCGGCGTGGTCGCGTTCGCGCCGGCCGCCATGGGCTGGGTGGTCCGCAACCACCGCGACGCGGCCGAGGCGGCCCGGTTGCGCGCCGAACAGACCGCACTGCTGGCCGAGATGGACCGCGCCCAGGCGGTCACCTCCGAACGGGCCCGGTTCGCCCGGGAGTTGCACGACATGGTGGCCAACCACCTGTCGGCGATCGCCATCCACTCCACGGCCGCGCTCTCCCTGGACGACCCGAAGACCTCCATGGACGCGCTGGCGGTCATCCGGGAGAACAGCGTCGAGGGCCTGGCCGAGATGCGGCGGCTGATCGGGATCCTGCGGGACGGCTCCGGCGACCGGGAGCCCGCCGCCTCGCCCACGCTCGACGGCCTCGGTGCCCTGGTCGACGGTGCCCGCTCGAACGGCCTGGAGGTGACCCTCGACGCCGGCCACGACAGCGTGCCCGTGCCGGTCGAGCTGGCCGCCTACCGGATCGTGCAGGAGTCGCTGACCAACGCCCTGAAGCATGCGGCGTCGGGGTGCGTCCATGTCGCTCTGCGGCAGGAGAACGACACACTTCAGGTGCGGGTGACCAGTCCGTACCGGCCCGGCGACAGCCCCCGTGCCCCGGGCTCCGGCGCAGGTCTCACCGGGATGCGGGAGCGGGCCGCACTGCTCGGCGGCAGTTTCGAGGCCGGGCCCGAGGACGGCCGCTGGGCCGTACGCGCCGCTCTTCCGCTCACCGAAGGAGACCCCGCATGAACCGCGCCGTCCGGGTCCTCGTCGCCGAGGACCAGTCCGCCGTCCGCGCCGGTCTGGTCCTCATCCTCGGCAGCGCGCCCGACATCGAGGTGGCCGGGGAGGCGGCGGACGGGCTGCGGGCGGTCGAACTGGCCCGGGAGCTGCGGCCGGACGTGGTGCTGATGGACGTTCAGATGCCACGTCTGGACGGGGTGTCGGCGACCCGGCAGATCGTCGCGGAAGGGACGGCGGACGTCCTGGTGCTGACCACCTTCGACCTCGACGAGTACGTGTTCGGGGCGCTGCGGGCGGGGGCGGCCGGGTTCCTGCTGAAGAACACCGAGGCGCGCGATCTGCTGGAGGCCGTGCGGACGGTGGCCCGCGGGGAGGGGATCGTCGCGCCGGCCGTCACCCGGCGGCTGATCGCCGAGTTCGCGGCGAAGCCGGTGCGTGAGCCGACGGCCGACCCGGCCGTGCTGGACGGCCTCACCCGGCGTGAGCGCGAGGTGCTGTCGTGCGTCGGCGAGGGGCTGTCCAACGCCGAGATCGCGGCGCGGCTGGAGATGGCGGAGGGCACGGTGAAGACGCACGTCAGCCGTCTGCTGGCAAAGCTGAAGCTGCGCAGCCGGGTCCAAGCCGCCGTACTGGCGCAGGAGTTGGGGATCTAGCGGGCCGGTCGGGCAAGTGGTCCAGACCTATTGACCTGTGGTCCAGACCTTTCTATTCTCGCGGCACCGTGGGCGTGAAGGCTCAGTCATGCCCCTGACACCCCCGACACAAGAGGGAGGCGCAGCATGCGCTTCAGACACAGAGCCGCGGCAGGGTTCGCGACCCTGTTGCTCCCCCTGGCCGGTCTGGTCGGTCTCGCGGGCCCCGCCCAGGCCGCGACGAACGCCACCGCCACCTACACCAAGACCAGCGACTGGGGAACCGGCTTCGGCGGTCAGTGGACCATCAAGAACACCGGCACCAGCAGCATCAGCTCCTGGACCGTCGAATGGGACTTCCCCTCCGGCACGTCGGTCACCTCCGCGTGGGATGCGGACGTCACCAACTCCGGCACCCACTGGACCGCCAAGAACAAGTCGTACAACGGCACCCTGGCCCCCGGCGCCACCGTCTCCTTCGGCTTCAACGGCGCCGGCTCCGGCTCCCCGTCCAACTGCAAGCTCAACGGCGACAGCTGCGACGGCACCACGGTCCCCGGTGACGCGGCCCCCTCCGCCCCCGGCACCCCGACCGCGTCCTCCGTCACCGACACCTCGGTGAAGCTCAGCTGGAGCGCGGCCACCGACGACAAGGGCGTCAAGAACTACGACGTGCTGCGTGACGGCAAGGTCGTCGGCACCGTGACGACGACGTCGTACACGGACTCCGGTCTCACCGCCGGCACCGACTACTCCTACACCGTGCAGGCCCGCGACACCGCCGACCAGACCGGACCGGTCAGCGGCTCCGTCGCCGTGCACACCACCGGCGGCGGCACCACTCCCCCGCCCACCGGCAACAAGGTCAAGCTCGGCTACTTCACCGAGTGGGGCATCTACGGCCGCAACTACAACGTCAAGAACCTGGTGACGTCCGGCTCCGCGTCGAAGATCACGCACATCAACTACGCCTTCGGCAACGTCACCGGCGGCAAGTGTGCGATCGGCGACTCCTACGCCGACTACGACAAGGCGTTCACCGCCGACCAGTCGGTCAGCGGCGTCGCGGACACCTGGGACCAGCCGCTGCGCGGCAACTTCAACCAGCTGCGCGAGCTGAAGGCGAAGTACCCGAACATCAAGGTGCTGTGGTCCTTCGGCGGCTGGACCTGGTCCGGCGGCTTCGGTGAGGCCGCGAAGAACCCGGCCGCGTTCGCACAGTCCTGCTACGACCTGATCGAGGACCCGCGCTGGGCCGACGTCTTCGACGGCATCGACATCGACTGGGAGTACCCGAACGCCTGCGGCCTGAGCTGCGACACCAGCGGGGCCGCGGCCTACAAGAACCTGATGGCCGCGCTTCGCGCCAAGTTCGGCTCGAACAACCTGGTCACCTCGGCCGTCACGGCCGACGGCTCCTCCGGCGGCAAGATCGAGGCCGCCGACTACGCGGGCGCCGCGCAGTACGTCGACTGGTACAACGTGATGACGTACGACTTCTTCGGCGCCTGGGACGCCCAGGGTCCGACCGCCCCGCACTCCCCGCTCACCTCGTACAGCGGCATCCCGAAGGCGGGCTTCACCACCGCCGACGCGATGGCCAAGTACAAGGCGATCGGCGTCCCCGCGAGCAAGCTGCTCATCGGCATCGGCTTCTACGGCCGCGGCTGGACCGGCGTGACGCAGGACGCCCCGGGCGGCACGGCCACGGGTCCGGCGGCCGGCACGTACGAGCAGGGCATCGAGGACTACAAGGTGCTGAAGACGTCCTGCCCGGCGACCGGCACCGTCGCGGGTACGGCATACGCGCACTGCGGCAGCAACTGGTGGTCGTACGACACCCCCGCCACCATCGCGACGAAGATGGCGTGGGCCAAGAACCAGGGCCTCGGCGGCGCGTTCTTCTGGGAGTTCAGCGGTGACACCAGCAACGGCGAGCTGGTGAGCGCCATCAACAGCGGACTGAGCTGATCACGTTCCGCCGCGCGAGCGCCGCGGGTGGGCCTTCGGGTCTGCCCGCGGCGTTTTCGTGCGCCTCACGCGCCCCCGGCGTGCGCGTACCAGGGCCGATCAGTCCCCACAGCGGGCCTGATGGGCATGGGTTTCGGCCCACCGTGCGGGAACACTTTGTATCTCCACACGACAAGCGGAACACACAATTCGGGGGGGGAAAATGAAGCGCAAGCCCAATGGGCCGGGACAGGGCGCACGGTCCGGCCGGTTCACCACGTCCCGGCTCGCGTCGACCGGCCTCTTCACGAGCGCGACGGCCGCGGCTCTGATAGCCAGTTGCCCGGTGAACGTCACCGTGACCTTCGCGCCCGACCCCGGCCAAACGGTCATCAGTCGGAGCGATCCCAAGGCCGCCACGGGGCACCCGGTGTGCGTGGCGATCGAGAGCGATCAGGCCACGTTCACACGCTGACCGGGCGGGGCTGCCTCCAGCCACGCGAGGAAACCGGTCAGCGCGTCTTCGCTCATCGCGAGTTCCAGGCGCGTGCCCCGGTGGGTACAGGCGAGGACCACCGCGTCGGAGAGCAGCGCCAGCTCCTCCTCGCCCTCGGGCAGCCGGCGGCCGGCCACCTCGATGGCGGCGCGCTCCAGGGTGCGGCGCGGGCGGGGGGCGTAGGAGAAGACGCGGTACCACTCGATGCGGTCGCCGTTGTAGCGGGCGACGCCGTAGCTCCAGCCCTTGCCGTTGGTGTCCGGTTTCTCGGGCACGTCCCAGCGCAGCGAGCAGTCGAACGTCCCGCCGGAGCGCTGGATCAGTCTGCGGCGCAGTCCGAACAGGAACAGTCCCACCACCACGAGGGCGATCACGATCCCGCACACAGTCAGAGCGAGGACCATCGGCACCGACCTCCTCGTCTCCTAGGTGATGAAACTGAGTAATGAAAAGGAAAAAACACCCACATCTGCCTCAGCCGCGACCGGCACCGGATTGCTCCGGGCCGGCCGCGGCTGAGTGACGTCATACCGCGCGCTGGATCAGCGCGCCGCCGTCGCCGCCCGCAGGCGGACATCCGCACGACGCTCGGCCTCGGCGTCGTCCTCCGCCTTCGCGCGCTCGAGCTCGCGCTCCGCGCGCTGGACATCGATCTCGTCCGACAGCTCGGCGATCTCGGCCAGCAGCGACAGCTTGTCGTCGGCGAACGAGATGAAACCGCCGTGCACCGCGGCGACGACCGTTCCACCATCACTCGTACGGATGGTCACCGGGCCCGACTCCAGCACACCGAGCAGCGGCTGGTGACCGGGCATGACGCCGATGTCGCCGGACGTGGTGCGCGCGACGACCAGGGTGGCCTCACCGGACCAGACCTGGCGGTCGGCGGCGACCAGCTCGACGTGCAGCTCAGCAGCCAAGGGTGGCTCCTCGGGTCACCACCCGGCGGTAGTGCCGGGTGTTGGGGTCAATTCTAAGGGGCGTGGAGAGAGGGGCTGGACACACCCCGGAAGGGTGGGCCCGCGCCCCTCTCAGATGAGCGCGAGGCTCAGGAGACGCCCAGCTCCTTGGCGTTGGCCTTGAGGTCCTCGATGCCACCGCACATGAAGAACGCCTGCTCGGGGAAGTGGTCGTACTCACCGTCGCAGATCGCGTTGAACGCGGCGATCGACTCGTCGAGCGGCACGTCCGAGCCGTCCACGCCGGTGAACTGCTTGGCGACGTGGGTGTTCTGGGACAGGAAGCGCTCCACACGACGGGCACGGTGGACGACGAGCTTGTCCTCCTCGCCCAGCTCGTCGATACCGAGGATCGCGATGATGTCCTGGAGGTCCTTGTACTTCTGCAGGATCGTCTTCACGCGCATGGCCGCGTTGTAGTGATCCGCAGCGATGTAGCGCGGGTCCAGGATCCGGGACGTGGAGTCCAGCGGGTCCACGGCCGGGTAGATGCCCTTCTCGGAGATCGGACGGGACAGAACCGTCGTCGCGTCGAGGTGGGCGAAGGTGGTGGCCGGAGCCGGGTCGGTCAGGTCGTCCGCGGGGACGTAGATCGCCTGCATCGAGGTGATCGAGTGACCACGGGTCGAGGTGATGCGCTCCTGGAGGAGACCCATCTCGTCGGCCAGGTTCGGCTGGTAACCCACCGCGGAGGGCATACGGCCGAGCAGCGTGGAGACCTCGGAACCGGCCTGGGTGAAGCGGAAGATGTTGTCGATGAAGAACAGCACGTCCTGCTTCTGGACGTCACGGAAGTACTCGGCCATGGTGAGGCCGGCCAGCGCGACGCGCAGACGGGTGCCCGGGGGCTCGTCCATCTGACCGAAGACCAGCGCGGTCTTGTCGATGACGCCCGAGTCGGTCATCTCCTCGATGAGGTCGTTGCCCTCACGGGTGCGCTCACCGACACCGGCGAACACGGAGACACCGTCGTGGTTGTTGGCGACACGGTAGATCATCTCCTGGATGAGCACCGTCTTGCCGACGCCGGCGCCGCCGAACAGACCGATCTTGCCGCCCTTGACGTACGGGGTCAGCAGGTCGATGACCTTGACGCCGGTCTCGAACATCTCGGTCTTCGACTCGAGCTCGTCGAAGTTCGGGGCCTTGCGGTGGATGCCCCAGCGCTCGCCCTCGTACTGCTCGTCGACGTTCAGCACCTCACCGAGGGTGTTGAACACCTTGCCCTTGGTGAAGTCACCGACGGGCACCGTGATGGAGTTGCCGGTGTCGACGACCGGGGCCTGGCGGACCAGACCGTCGGTGGGCTGCATGGAGATGGTGCGGACCAGGCCGTCACCCAGGTGCTGGGCGACCTCCAGGGTCAGCGTCTTCTTCTCGCCGGCGTTGGCCGGGTCGGCCACCTCGACGTGAAGGGCGTTGTAGATGTCCGGCATCGCGTCGACGGGGAACTCCACGTCGACGACCGGGCCGATGACCCGGGCGACGCGGCCCGTAGCCGTCGCGGTCTCAACAGTGGTGGTCATTATCGGTCACTCCCCGCGGTCGCGTCGGCCAGGGCGCTCGCGCCACCGACGATCTCGCTGATTTCCTGGGTGATTTCGGCCTGGCGGGCCGCGTTGGCAAGACGGGAGAGCGTGTTGATCAGCTCGCCCGCGTTGTCGGTGGCCGACTTCATCGCGCGCCGCGTGGCGGCGTGCTTCGAAGCGGCCGACTGGAGCAGCGCGTTGTAGATACGGCTTTCCACGTAGCGCGGCAGCAGGGCGTCGAGGACGTCCTCCGCCGAGGGCTCGAAGTCGTACAGCGGAAGGATCTCGCCCGTGGGGACGGCCTCTTCCGCGACCTCTTCGAGACGCAGCGGCAGCAGCCGGGCGTCGAGTGCGGTCTGCGTCATCATCGAGACGAACTCGGTGTAGACGATGTGGAGTTCGTCCACACCACCCTCGGCCGTGTCCTTCTCGATGGCCTCGATCAGAGGCTCCGCCACCTTCTTGGCGTCCGCGTACGACGGCTCGTCGGTGAAGCCCGTCCACGACTCCGAGATCTTGCGCTCACGGAAGTTGTAGTGGGCGACACCACGGCGGCCGACGATGTACGTGTCCACCTGCTTGCCCTCGCGCTCGAGGCGCTCGGTCAGCAGCTCCGCCGCCTTGATGGCGTTGGAGTTGAAGGCGCCGGCCAGACCGCGGTCGCTCGTGAGGAGCAGGACCGCGGCACGGGTCGGGTTCTCCGCCTCCGTGGTGAGCGGGTGCTTGGTGTTCGAACCCGTACCGACCGCCGTGACCGCGCGCGTCAGCTCGGTCGCGTAGGGCGTGGAGGCCGCCACCTTGCGCTGCGCCTTGACGACGCGCGAGGCGGCGATCATCTCCATCGCCTTCGTGATCTTCTTGGTCGCGCTGACGGATCGGATGCGACGCTTGTAGACCCGGAGCTGGGCTCCCATGAGTCAGGTCCCTTCCTTACGTCACTTGGCGGCAGCGGCAGGAACGTCCTCGCCGAGCAGCTTGCCGTCCGAGGTCTCGAACTGCTTCTTGAACTCCGCGACGGCGTCGTCGATCGCCTGGATCGTGTCGTTCGACATCTTGGCGCCCTCGCGGATCGAGGTGAGCAGGCCCGACTCCTTGCGGTGCAGGTAGTCCAGCAGCTCCTTCTCGAAGCGGCGGATGTCGACGACCGGAACTTCGTCCATACGGCCGTTGGTGCCGGCCCAGACGGAGACGACCTGGTCCTCGGTGGACATCGGCTGGTACTGGTCCTGCTTCAGCAGCTCGACCATGCGCTGACCGCGCTCCAGCTGGGCCTTGGAGGCCGCGTCCAGGTCGGAACCGAAGGCGGCGAACGCCTCCAGCTCACGGAACTGGGCGAGGTCCACACGGAGACGGCCGGAGACCTGGCGCATCGCCTTGTGCTGCGCGGAACCACCGACTCGGGAGACGGAGATACCGACGTTCAGCGCGGGACGCTGACCGGCGTTGAACAGGTCCGACTCCAGGAAGCACTGGCCGTCGGTGATGGAGATGACGTTGGTCGGGATGAACGCCGAGACGTCGTTGGCCTTGGTCTCGACGATCGGCAGACCGGTCATCGAACCGGCACCCATGTCGTCGGAGAGCTTGGCGCAGCGCTCCAGCAGACGGGAGTGCAGGTAGAAGACGTCACCCGGGTAGGCCTCACGGCCCGGCGGGCGGCGCAGCAGCAGGGACACGGCGCGGTAGGCGTCGGCCTGCTTCGACAGGTCGTCGAAGATGATGAGGACGTGCTTGCCCTCGTACATCCACTGCTGGCCGATGGCCGAACCGGTGTACGGCGCCAGGTACTTGAAGCCGGCCGGGTCGGACGCCGGGGCGGCGACGATGGTCGTGTACTCCAGGGCGCCGTTCTCCTCCAGCGCGCGGCGCACGCCGGCAATGGTGGAGCCCTTCTGGCCGATGGCGACGTAGATGCAGCGGACCTGCTTCTTCGGGTCGCCCGAGCGCCAGTTGTCGCGCTGGTTGATGATCGTGTCGACGGCCAGGGCGGTCTTGCCGGTCTGGCGGTCACCGATGATCAGCTGACGCTGGCCACGGCCGATCGGGGTCATCGCGTCGACGGCCTTGTAGCCCGTCTCCATCGGCTCGTGCACCGACTTGCGCTGCATGACCGTGGGGGCCTGCAGCTCGAGGGCGCGGCGACCGGACGTCTCGATCTCGCCGAGGCCGTCGATCGGGTTGCCGAGCGGGTCGACGACACGGCCGAGGTAGCCCTCGCCGACCGCGACGGAGAGGACCTCACCGGTACGCGTGACCGGCTGACCCTCCTCGATGCCGCTGAACTCACCGAGGACGATGGCACCGATCTCGCGCTCCTCGAGGTTGAGGGCGAGGCCGAGGGTGCCGTCCTCGAACTTCAGCAGTTCGTTGGCCATGGCCGAGGGCAGGCCCTCGACCTTCGCGATGCCGTCGCCGGCAACGGTGACCGTACCGACCTCCTCGCGCGAGGCCGCGTCCGGCTTGTACGACTGGACAAAGTTCTCCAGCGCGTCCCGGATCTCCTCCGGCCGGATCGTGAGCTCCGCCATCTGGGTTCCCTGCTCTCCTTGTTGGGCCCGAAGTTTTCGTGGGGGTCTGGGGGCGACCCCCAGGAATCCTCTGCACGGCCCAACCAGGGCCGTAAGTACGTACTGCTTTTCTCGAATACCGAGGTGCCGCTAGCTCGCCATGCGGCGGGCCGCGTCCTCCAGCCGGTCCGCGAGGGAACCGTTGATGACCTCGTCACCGACCTGCACCCGGATCCCGCCGACGACCTCGGGGTCGACGTCCAGGTTGAGGTGCATCCGGCGGCCGTAGAGCTTGGCCAGGGCGGCGCCGAGGCGCTGCTTCTGCCCGTCGCTCAGCGGCACCGCTGAGGTGACGACGGCGACCATGCGCTCCCGGCGCTCGGCGGCGAGCTTGGACAGGGACTCCAGTCCCGCTTCCAGGCTACGTCCACGCGGCGCGGTCACGAGGCGCGTCACCAGACGCTCGGTGGCGGGCTTGGCCCGGCCGCCGAGGAGCCGGTGCAGCAGCTCGACCTTGGCCGAGGTGCTCGCCGAGCGGTCGGTGAGCGCAGCACGCAGCTCGGTGTTCGAGGAGACGATCCGGCCGAACCGGAACAGCTCGTCCTCGACGTCGTCGAGCGTGCCGGTCTTCTGCGCCGCCGTGAGGTCGGCGATGTTCGCCAGCTCCTCCAGCGAGTCCACCAGGTCACGCGGCTGCGACCAGCGGGAACGGACCGTGCCGGACACCACGTCGAGCGTGGCCTCGCCGACCTGGCCGCCGACGAGGCGCCGGACCAGCTCGGCCTTGGCCTCACCGGGCTGCGCCGGGTCGGTGAAGACCCGACGCAGGCTGTGCTCGCGGTCGAGCAGCGCGGTGACGGCCGCCAGCTCGTCGGCGAGCTGGACGGCGTCCACGGACGTGGAGTCCGTCAGCGCGTCGAGACGCTCACGTGCGGCTGCCAGGGCCTCGCGGCTCGCTCCGTTCATCGCGTGGCCTCGGCCTTCTCCTCGAGCTCGTCGAGGAAGCGGTCGATCACACGGCTCTGCCGGGCGTGGTCCTCGAGGGACTCACCGACGAGCTTGCCGGCCAGTTCGGTGGCGAGCTTGCCGACGTCCTGACGCAGGGCGCCCGCGGCGGCCTTGCGGTCGGCCTCGATCTGGGTGTGACCGGCGGCGACGATCTCCTCGCGCTGCCGCTGGCCCTCGGCCCGCATCTCGGCGATGAGGGCGGCACCCTGCTCCTGCGCCTCCTGGCGCAGGCGCGCGGCCTCGTGCCGGGCCTCGGCGAGCTGGGCCTTGTACTGCTCGAGGACGCTCTGGGCCTCGGTCTGCGCGGCCTCGGCCTTCTCAATACCGCCCTCGATGGCCTCGCGACGCTCTTCCAGAACCTTGTTGATGGTCGGGAGGAGCTTCTTGGCGAGGAAGATGAAGACGATGGCGAAAGCAATCAGGCCGATGACAAGCTCTGGGATCTCGGGGATCAGAGGATTCTGCTCCTCTGTCGCCGCCAGCGTTACCAGGGCGTTCACATCAGTGCCTTCCGTCTAAGGGAGTTGCGTCGAAGCGCGCTTCAGCTACGGAAGAGGAAGCCCATGACGATACCGATCAGCGCCAGGGCCTCACAGAAGGCGAAACCCATGATCTGGTTGGCGCGGATCAGACCGGCAGCCTCGGGCTGGCGGGCGAGGGCCTGGGTGCCGTTACCGAAGATGATGCCGACGCCGATGCCGGGGCCGATCGCAGCGAGGCCGTAGCCGACCGAACCGAGGTTGCCGGTGACGCCGTCGGCGGCGAGGATCTGGAGAGCGGACATGCCGGATCTTCCTTCTCTTTAACGCGTACCGGTGGGGGTTGGCCACCGGACAGTCAGGTTGGACAGGGAGGGCGAGGAGGCTCAGTGGTGCTCGGCGAGAGCGCCCTGAACGTAGTTGCAGGCGAGGAGTACGAAGACGTACGCCTGAACGGCCTGGATGAAGAGCTCGAACGCCGTGAGCAGGATGGTCATCACGAACGAGGCGCCAGCGTAGACGATGCCGACTCCGTTCAGCAGGTACCAGGTGCCGATGGTGAAGGTCAGCAGCAGCAGGTGGCCGGCGAACATGTTCGCGAACAGTCGGACCGCGTGCGTGAAGGGGCGGATCAGCACGTTCGAGAAGAAGTCGATGATCACGATCACCGGCAGTACGGCGCCGAGCGACTTGTCGTAACCGGTGATGTTCTTCAGACCGCCGGTGAACCCGTGCTTCTTGAACGTCAGGAACATCCACAGGATGTAGACGATGGCCGCCAGACCCGCCGGGAAGGCGATCATGGACGTCACGGGGAACTGTGCCAGCGGGATGACGGACCACAGGTTCATGATCCAGATGAAGAAGAACAGCGACACCATGAGGGGCACGTACTTCTCGCCCTCGCGCTTGCCCAGCGTCTCGTAGACGATGCCGCGGCGCACGAAGTCGTACCCGGCCTCACCGATCATCTGGAGCTTGCCAGGCACGAGCTTGGGCCTGGCGAACGCGGCCCAGAAGAAAGCGACGATCGCGACCGTGCCCAGCAGGGCCAGCAGCATCGGCTTGTTGAACTCGAACCCGCCGACAGTGAAGAGCGGCTTGAAGACAAAGGAATGCAGGCCGGGAGCCGGGAATCCACAACCGGTGAAGATGTGACAGTCGGACTCGAAGGCGAGCACCTGCGTCGGGTCAGCACTCACCGCGGGCTCCTTCATCGTGGCGCATAGATACGGCAACCTCGTTGTGTCGGCGCGACGCGGGGCCGCGGTTCGGCACGGGACTGGTGTTACGGATGTGGGGGCGGCTGTGGGGCATCTCGCCTCGCGATTGAACAGGCGTCAGCTCAGATGCCCGCGCCCGCGATGCCGCAGTTGGCACCGGACGATAGCAGCATCTCCTGCGTGCCTTTATCCCGGCCCTACCTCTCACCGCGAGTGCCCTGTCTTCTCGGGCTTGTCGCCCTTCGACGAGGCATCAGGTTCGACGTAGAGGATCTTGGCCTTCATGTGGGCACGGGTCTGCGCGGTGATCCACGCCAGAGTGGTGACCACGAGAACGATGGCGAAGACGCGGGGATTGAACAGGTTCGTGTCCTTGAACGCGGCCACGAAGACGACCAGCAACAGCAACTGGGCCGTGTAGAGCATCAGGCCCATACCCTGGAACAGCTGCGGAAGCGATCTGGCGATGCGCTGCAGGACGTAGAGACCGGACCCCATGAAGAGGCACACGACCACCGTCGCGACGACAGCCCCGATCGCTCCCTTGCCGCCCGCGACCACTCCACTGACGACGACGGCAAGCGCGCCGACGACAGCCGTGGGTACGGCGGCCTGGGCCAGGATCCGGGCGTCATTGGACGGCATGGCGGCAACTCCGCTTTCACAGGGGGGCAGGGTGTCGTCATGGACGAGCGTAGTCCCGGGCTGAGTGATCGAGACCTCACGCCATTGGACCGACGCACTTCGGTCCTTCGGCTCTATCCGGGGTTCTCGTGAACCGTATCACAAACTATTTGATGAGGTCTTTACCTGGTAGGTGTGCGCGCTGTCACACATGAGAGTGACAGCGCGCGTCTGTGCAAAAACCGAGGTGTCTTGTCTGGTATTGGACCCTTTTACTCCCCCACGACTTGGCAATGCTCTAGTCAGATTCTTACCTTGCCCAGCTACGCGGCCCCGGCCTCGTCCGCTGCCGCGGCCAGCTTGAGAGCCTCCTCGATCAGGGTCTCCGCGATCTTGGATTCGGGCACGGTCCGTACGACCTCGCCCCGCACGAAGATCTGTCCCTTGCCGTTGCCGGAGGCCACGCCCAGGTCCGCCTCCCGGGCCTCGCCCGGGCCGTTGACCACGCATCCCATCACGGCGACCCGCAGCGGGACGTCCATGCCCTCCAGGGCGGCGGTCACCTCCGCGGCCAGGCGGTAGACGTCCACCTGGGCCCGGCCGCACGACGGGCAGGAGACGATCTCCAGCTTGCGCGGGCGCAGCTCGAGCGCCTGCAGGATCTGGATGCCGACCTTGACCTCCTCCACCGGCGGCGCCGACAGCGACACCCGGATCGTGTCGCCGATGCCCTGCCGGAGCAGGGCGCCGAAGGCCACGGCCGACTTCACGGTGCCCTGGAACGCGGGGCCGGCCTCGGTGACGCCGAGGTGCAGGGGGTAGTCGCACGCCTCGGCCAGCAGTTCGTAGGCGCGGATCATCACCACCGGGTCGTTGTGCTTCACGGAGATCTTCAGGTCGTGGAAGTCGTGCTCCGCGAAGAGGGACGCCTCCCACAGTGCGGACTCCACCAGCGCCTCGGGGGTCGCCCTGCCGTGCTTGGCCAGCAGGCGGGCGTCCAGCGAACCGGCGTTGACGCCGATCCTGATCGGGGTGCCCCGGTCCTTGGCCGCGCGGGCGATGGCCGCCACCTGGTCGTCGAACTTCCTGATGTTGCCCGGGTTCACCCGGATCCCGGCGCAGCCGGCGTCGATGGCGGCGAAGACGTACTTCGGCTGGAAGTGGATGTCGGCGACGACCGGGAGGGACGACTTGGCCGCGATGACGGGCAGCGCCTCCGCGTCGTCCTGCGAGGGGCACGCGACCCGGACGATGTCGCAGCCCGCCGCCGCCAGTTCGGCGATCTGCTGGAGGGTCGCGTTCACGTCGGCCGTGACCGTCGTGGTCATCGACTGCACCGAGACGGGGAAGTCTCCGCCGACGCCCACCGAGCCCACGTGCAGCGCGCGGGTCCTGCGGCGCTCCCCCAGGGTCTGCGGCGGTACGGCGGGCATACCGAGCTGGACCGTCATTCTCCTCGTTCCCTCCTGGTCGGCGTGGTGACGCTGGTGTCACTGGTCACCGTGGTGTCCCTGATGTGAGGTGGTGGGCGTGGTGTCTGTGGTGTCCGCGATGTCCGTAGTGGCCTCGGGTCGGCCCAGCGCACGCAGGGCCGTGCGGAGGATCCCGTCGGCCGTCAGGCCGGCGCGGGCCAGGAGGTCCTCGCGCCGGTCCTGGGCCAGGAACCGCTGCGGCAGGCCCATGACCTGGACCGGGCGGCGGGCGCCGGCATCCGCGAGCGCCTGGGCCAGGGCGGCCCCGGCACCGCCGGACCGGCCGCTGTCCTCGACGCTGACCACCGCCCGGTGCGCGAGCCCCAGGTCGATCAGGGCGGGTGCGACCGGCTGGATCCAGCGCGGGTCCACCACGGTGACGCCCACACCCCGTTCGTGCAGCAGCTCCGCGGCGGCCAGGCAGACCGGGGCCAGCGGACCGACGGACACCAGCAGCACGTCGGGGTCCGCACCGGAGCGGTGCAGCACGTCCAGGCCGGCGACCGTGTCGAGGGCGGGGACGGGATCGGCCGCCGCGCCCTTGGGGAAGCGCACCGCGGTGGGCGCGTCGTCGACCGCGACGGCCTCCCGCAGCGCACGGCGCAGGGTCTCGGCGTCGCGCGGGGCGGCCACCTTCAGCCCGGGCACGAGCTGGAACAGGGACAGGTCCCACATGCCGTTGTGCGAGGGGCCGTCGTCTCCGGTGGCCCCGGCCCGGTCCAGGACGAAGGTGACCGGTGCGCGGTGCAGCGCGACGTCCATGAGCAGCTGGTCGAAGCCCCGGTTGAGGAAGGTGGCGTAGACGGCCACGACCGGGTGCAGGCCGCCGAGCGCGAGTCCGGCGGCCGCGGTGACGGCGTGCTGCTCCGCGATGCCCACGTCGAAGGTCCGCTCCGGGAAGCGCCGGGCGAAGGTGGTGAGCCCGGCCGGCTCCAGCATGGCCGCGGTGAGGGCGACGAGGTCGGTCCGGCGCTCGCCGAGGTCGGCCAGCTCCGCCTCGAACACCGAGGTCCAGGACGGCCGGGACGCCACCGGGGCGGCGCCCGTGGCGGGCCGGGCGCGGACCACGTGGCAGCGGTCGGCCTCGTTCTGCTCGGCCGGGGCGTGTCCGCGCCCCTTCTGGGTCACACAGTGCACGACCACCGGCCGGCCCAGCGCGACGGCCCGTCGCAGCGCCTCCTCCAGTGCCTCGACGTCATGGCCGTCGACGGGACCCAGCTGGGCCAGCCCAAGGTTCTCGAACAGGCCGGGCAGTCCGGGGTCCCGGTCGCCGGCCCGGCGGGCCGCGAGGTGCTCGGCGATGCCGCCGACGGTCGGCGCGTAGCTGCGGCCGTTGTCGTTGAGCACGATGACGACGGGGCGGTGCGGTGCCGCCGCGATGTTGTTCAGCGCCTCCCAGGCCATACCGCCGGTGAGGGCGCCGTCGCCGATCACCGCGACGACCCTGCGGTCGGTGACCCCGCGCAGCGCGTGCGCCCGGGCCAGCCCGTCGGCGTACGACAGGACGGTCGAGGCGTGGGAGTTCTCGATGACGTCGTGCGCGGACTCCTCGCGCGAGGGGTATCCGGACAGTCCCTCGGGCCGGCGCAGCGCGTCGAAGGCGCCGGCGCGGCCGGTGAGGATCTTGTGCACGTACGTCTGGTGGCCGGTGTCCCACAGGAGGGTGTCGCGGGGCGAGTCGAAGACGCGGTGCAGGGCGAGGGTCAGTTCCACCACGCCCAGGTTGGGCCCGAGGTGGCCTCCGGTGCGGCCGACCTTGTCGACGAGAAAGCCGCGGATCCGCCCGGCGAGTTCCTCGACCTGTGCCGTGGTCAGGTCGCGCAGTTCCGCGGGGCCGCACAGCTCGGTGAGCGGGGCGAGGGGGCGTTCGATGCTGGTCGTCATGGGGGTCCTCACCGGTTCTCGTCGGCCAGCGGCGTGCGCGGGGCCCGCCCGGTGACCGGGTCGGCCAGCCGCGAGGGCATGGCGAAGACCACGTCCTCCGCGGTCCCGTCGTCCGTGCGGACGTCGGCGAGCCCGAGTTCGGTCAGGCGGTCCACCAGGCCGCGCACCAGGATCTCCGGCGCGCTGGCGCCGGCGCTGATGCCGACCGTGCCGACCGACTCCAGCCAGCGCTCGTCCAGGTGCGTCACGTCGGGGACCAGGTGGGCGGGGCAGCCCTCGCGGCGGGCGACCTCGACCATTCGCAGGGAGTTGCTGGAGTTCTCGGAGCCGACGACGAGCACCAGGTCGCAGGAGCGGGCCAGGGCCTTCACCGCGTTCTGCCGGTTCTGGCTCGCGTAGCAGATGTCGTCGCCGTGCGGGCCGACGATGTCGGTGAAGCGCCGGTGCAGGGCCTGGACCACCTCGGCGGTCTCGTCGAAGGACAGGGTGGTCTGGGTCAGGTACGCCACCGGGGTGTCGTCGGGAAGGTCCAGCCGCTCGACGTCCTCGGCGCTCTCCACGACCAGGGTCCTGGCGGGCGCCTCGCCGCGGACCCCCTCGACCTCCTCGTGGTCCTCGTGCCCGACCAGCAGGATGGTGCGCCCGTCACGGGCGTACCGGACCGCCTCCTGGTGCACCTTGGACACCAGCGGGCAGGTGGCGTCGATGACGTCGAGCCGCCGTGCGGCCGCGCCCGCCCGCACCTGCGGGGAGACGCCGTGGGCGGAGAAGACGCACACGGCGCCCTCGGGCACCTCGTCCTCGCTGTCCACGAAGACCGCGCCGCGCCGCCGCAGTTCACCGACGACGTGGTGGTTGTGCACGATCTCCTTGCGGACGTACACGGGCGCGCCGTACAGGTCCAGGGCGCGTTCGACGATGCCGATGGCGCGCCGTACGCCCGCGCAGAAGCCGCGGGGTTCGGCCAGGAGGACGCGCCCGCGGGGCGTCGTCTGCTCGGTGGTCATAGGGGCCTTCCTTGCGTCTGGAGTTCTGTCCGGGGGTGCGCCTCGTGGGCGCGCCAGAGGGCGGCGTAGTGGCCGCCCAGCGCCAGGAGTTCGGTGTGTGTTCCGTCCTCGCACACGCGGCCGTCCCGCAGGACGAGCACGCGGTCGGCGCGGGCCGCCAGGGCGAGCCGGTGGGTGATGACCAGCGTGGTGCGCCGGGCCGCGAGCCGGTCGGTGGCGGCGTCGACCATGGCCTCGGTGGCGGGGTCCAGGGCGGACGTCGCCTCGTCGAGGAGCAGGACGGCGGGCGCGGCCAGCCGGGTCCGGGTGAGGGCGATCAGCTGGCGCTGGCCCACGGAGAGGTTGCCTCCGCCCTCGGTGAGCCGGTGGCGGTAGCCGTGGGGCAGCGCGGTGATGAAGGAGTGGGCGCCGGTCAGCCGGGCCGCCGTTTCGACCTCGTCGTCCGTGGCGTCGTCCCGCCCGTAGGCGATGGCGTCCCGGACGGTTCCGGCGAACAGGTAGGGCTCCTGGGGTATGAGTCCGAGCCGTTGCCGGTAGGCGCTCAGGTCGAGTTCGCGGACGTCCTGTCCGTCGACGAGGACGGCGCCGGCGGTGGGGTCGTAGAACCGCGCGACCAGTTTCAGCAGGGTCGACTTGCCGGACCCGCTCTCGCCGACGACGGCCACCCGCTGCCCGGCGGGGATCCGGACGCTCATGCCGGTCAGCGCGGCCGCCGGACGTGCCGCGTGGGCCGCGGTGTCCTCCGCGGTGTCCGCGTACCGGAAGTGGACGTCGTGGAGGACGATCTCGCCCCGCAGCGGGCCGACGGGGCGGGGACGCGCGGCCTGCGGTGTGCCGGTGGGCAGCCGCAGCAGCTCGTCGATCCGGTCGAGGGAGACCCGTGCCTGCTGGAAGGTGTCGTACAGCTGGGAGATCTGCTGGACGGGGAGGAAGAACAGCTCCAGGTACAGCAGGTAGGCGACGAGTGTGCCCGCGCTCATGGAGCCGTCCCGGACGTGGTGCGCCCCGAAGGCCAGCAGGCCGGCCGCGCAGACGGCGGCCAGGCACTCGATGAAGGGGAAGTACAGGGCCATCAGGTACTGCGAGCGGATCCGCGCCCGCCGGACGGCGTCGCTGTGTGCGGCGAACCGGCTCAGGAACGCCTCCTCCTGGCGGAACGCCTGGATGACGGGCATGCCCTGCGCGCTCTCCTGCAGGGCGGCGTTGACCGTGGCGGTCCGCTCCCGCGCCAGCCGGTAGGCGACCAGCGACCGGCGGCGGAACACGGCCGTGGCCATGTACAGGGCGGGCAGCAGAAGCAGGGCCGCCAGGAGCAGGACGGGGTTGGCGGCCAGCAGGACGACCAGGACTCCGCCCATGGTCAGCAGGCCGGCGAGGAAGCCCGTCAGTCCCGACTGCAGGAACCCGGACACGGCGTCCACGTCGGTGGTCATCCGGGTGAGGGTCCGGCCGTCGGCCTCCCGCTCGTAGTGGTCGAGGCCCAGGCGGTGCAGCTGGGCGGCCATGCGGACCCGCAGGGCGTACAGCAGGCGCTCGCCGGTGCGTCCGGTGACCCGCAGGGAGCCGCGCTGGACCAGCCAGCGCAGCAGCGTGACGGCCAGGGCGGCGGCACACGCCGCCGACAGCGCGGCGGGAGCCGCCCCGTCGGTGATGGTCTCGATGCCCCGGCGCACGGCGTAGGGCTGGGCGAGACCGCACAGGACGTCGGCGAGCACCAGGGCCAGGCCGGCCGCGAGCGGCAGCCGGAAGCCCCGGGTGAGTCTGCGGAGCCCGAACGTGCCACCGACGTCACGGGCCAGCGCGTCCTCGTCCACCGCCGGGTCCTCGTCGACGGCCGGGGGCCCGGGCGTGGACGCGGAGGCGTGCGCGGCGCCGGGCGCGGACCGCGTGTGCGGGCCGGGCGCGGGCTCGATCGGCGGCGCGGGCGTGGCGGACGGCTCGGCCGGGGCCGCGTCGAAGTGGGCACGGTAGAGGGCGCAGCGGGCGTGCAGTTCGTCGTGGGTGCCCAGGTCGGCGAGCCGGCCGCGGTCCAGTACGGCTATGCGGTCGGCCAGGGCCAGGGTCGATCTGCGGCGTGCGACCACGAGCGTCGTACGGCCGTCGGCGTGGATGCGCAGGCTCTCGTGGATCGCCGCCTCCACGGCGGGGTCCACCGCGGAGGTCGCGTCGTCGAGGATCAGCAGACGGGGTCTGAGGAGCAGGGCGCGGGCCAGGGCGAGTCGTTGGCGCTGGCCGCCGGAGAGGGTCCGGCCCCGTTCGCCGACCTCGGTCAGGTAGCCGTTCGGAAGGGCCGAGACGAAGTCGTCGGCCTGGGCGAGCCGTGCTGCCTCGCGGATCTCGTCGTCGTCCGCTCCGGGGCGGCCCAGCGCGATGTTGTCGCGGATGCTCCCGGCGAACAGGAGGCTCTCCTCCGGCACCAGGGCGAGGGAGGCACGCAGCGATTCCAGACTCAGGTCGCGTACGTCCGTGCCGCCGATCCGGACAGCGCCCGTCGGCGCCTGGTGGAACCGGGCCGGCAGCAGGGCGAGCGTGGACTTGCCGGACCCCGGACCGCCGACCACGGCGACCGTCTCGCCGGGTTCGATCCGCAACGACAGGTCGTCGAGCACGGGGCGGTCGGGCGTGTACCGGAAGCAGACGTGGTCGAACTCGACGGCCAGGGGCCCGTCGGCGGGCAGTCGGGCGGCGCCGTCCGCGCGCGGCGGCGGTGCGTCGGTCAGCTCGAGCACGCGGGCGACGGCGGCCGTGGCCTGCTGGACGGAGTTCGCCAGACCCGCCAGGATGCCCAGCGGACCGGCCAGTTGGATGAGGTACATCGAGAAGGCGACGAAGGTGCCGAGGCTCAGACGGCCCCCGGCCGCCGCCCAGCCGCCGAGGGCCAGCACGGCGATCTGGGCGAGCGCCGGTACGGCCTGCAGCGGCGGCTGGTAACGGGCGACCAGCCGGGTCACGCGCATGCGCGCGGCGAACAGCCGCCGGGCCGCCTCCGTGTACCGGGCCGTCTCCCGTTCCTCGCGGCCGAAGGCCTTGACGAGTTGGACGCCGGCGACGGAACTCTGTACGACGCCCGCGGCGGTGGCCGCCCGGTCCTGCGCCTGCCAGGTGGCGGCCAGCAACTGCGGGTGGCTGCGACGGGCCAGAGCCCACAGCACGGGGACCATGAGCAGGCTCACCGCCGTCAGCGGCAGGGAGAGCACCGCCATCACGGTGAGCACCCCGACGACGGTGGTGATGTGGGAGACCACGGCCGGCAGCATGGCGACCAGGCTGTGAACGCCGTTCAGGTCGACCGTGGCCCGGCTCATGAGCTGTCCGGGCCCCAGGTCCTGCTGCCCGGGACCGTCCGGGCGGGACACCGCTCGGAACAGCGCCACGCGCAGATCGTGTTGGACGTCGGCGGCGAGCCGGCTCGCGTGGAAGCGGCGCAGAAAGGTCAGCGCGTACCGGGCCGCGGCGACGGCCAGCAGCAGGGTCGTCCAGGGGAGCAGGGGGCGCTCGCCCTCGACGACCACGTCGTCCAGCACGATCTGGGTGATCAGCGGCACCGCGACGCTCGTCGCCGTGGCACCCACGGCGCCGACCAGCGACTGCGCCAGAGCCCCGCGGTGACGGAGACAGTGGCCGAGCAGGCGCCGCAGTGGACGGCCGCGGGGGGCTTCCGCGTCAACAGCGGTTGGCGCCACGTCGGTTCCTTTCCTGAGCTTGCGTGTGGTCGTCACTGGAACGTGGGTGTCCGCCAGTCGCCCAGGTCCGCGACGAGTGGGTCCGCGGGCCGGCCGCTCACGGCGACGGACAGCACCGCGCGGGTGCTCCCGGCCGGGGTCACGACCGCGGTCACGGTGTCGAGGTCGGAGTCGGACGGGAACGGCAGTCGGCGGCCGGACGGTCGCGTGGCGGGCCAGTCGGTCGGCACGGCGACCGGCCGGGTGAGTCCGCCGCGGCGCAGGCCGTGTCCGAGGGCCTTGCCGATGGCCTCCTTGCGGGTCCACAGCGCCAGGAACGCCTCGTCGCGCTCGTGCCGGGGCAGGCCGGCGACCCAGTCGGCAGGGGTGTCACCGAGCCACCGGCGGGCCAGTGCGACGGCGGGCAGCGGGCGGACGATCTCGATGTCCACGCCGAGTGCCGCCGGACCGTGAGAGAGGGCCACGGCGAAGACGCCCGGGGCGTGGCTGAGGCTGACCTGCACACCGGCGGCGGGCCCGGTGAGCCGGGGGCGGCCGGCGGGGTCGTGTGCCACCCGGATCAGGTGGGCCGGGCCGCCGGTCAGTTCGGCCGCGGAGGCGACGAGCGCGGCATGGGTGGCAGCGCGCTCGTCGCCCTCGGGGGCAGGCCCCCACCGGACGGCCGGCCGCGTGGGGTCCGGCGGGCCGTCGGTGCGGGGGAACGGGACCTGCCTCCTCATCCCGCCATCTGGCGGACGAGGCTCTTGGGCCGCATGTCGGTCCAGTTCTTCTCGATGTGGTCCAGGCAGGCCTGCCTGCTGTCCTCCGCGTGGGCCACTTCCCAGCCCGCGGGGATCTCGGCGAAACCGGGCCACAGGGAGTGCTGACCCTCGTCGTTGACGAGCACCAGGTAGCGGCCCTCTTCATCCTCGAAGGGATTGGACATCTCATCCTCTTTTCTTGGTTCGGGATCTCTGGGTTCTGGTCAGGAAACGATCTTCTCGAGCACCCGGACCGCGTTCTCGGCCCCGTTCTCCACGGACGTCAGCCGGGCCAGACGGTCGACCGCGCGGGCGATGCCCGGGTCCTTGACGGCCTGGTCGACCGCTTTCGTGAGCGTGTCCGCGGTCAGGTGCCGGTGCGGGACGGGCGGCGGTGCGACGCCCAGGCCGTGAAGGTGGTCGGCCCACATCAGCGCTTCCTTCTGGAAGGGACAGATCACCTGGGGAACGCCGGCGCGCAGCGCCGTGTTGTGCGCTCCGGTTCCGCCCGGGTGCACCACCGCACGGACCCGGGGGAACAGCCAGTCGTACGGTATTTCGTCCTCCACCAGGACGTTTTCCGGAGGATTCGGAATGGACGCACCGCCCCAGCCCGTGACGACGATCGCCCGGACCCCTGTTCTGCGGACGACCTCCAGAACGATGCGGCCGACTTCCTCGGGGTCCGTGCCCATGTGACTGCCGAATCCGAAGAACACCGGTGCATCGCCGTCGTCCAGGAATTGCAGCAGCCGTTCCGACGGCTGCCAGCGCGTGCTGCTCGGAAGCATCCAGAATCCGGTCGTGTGGACCCATTCGGGCCAGTCGTCCGCCGGCTCGATCACGTGCGGGCTGAAACCGAGGAGCACCGGCGCCGGCGTTCCGTCGGCCCGGAACCTGTTGTCCAGGGCGCCGTCGCGGGGCGGAAGTCCGAGGACGTCGGCCCGCCATCGGCCGAACATCTCGGCGAGCGGCCCCTTGATCGGGTTGTCGTTCGCCCGGGCGTGCCGCTCCAGGTTGTCCGGCCGCTGCTCGAAGGTGCCGACCTCGGGGGGATAGCGCCGTGAGGCCACGAAGTGCGGGTAGAGGCTGGCCAGTACGTGCGGAACCCCGAGTTTCTCGGCGATCTGGTGCACGGCCTGACGCGACGAGTGGGAGTGGATCACCACGTCCGCGCCTTCCGCCGCGGCGTCCCACATGTCCTTCAGCATGATCGGGTAGAGCCGGGGGAATATCTCCGCGAATATGCGTTCCCGGGCCCTGTCGTACGCGTCGCCCTTCCCTTCCGAGTTGACCAGGATCTCTCGGACGTCGGGCCGCTGATGGAGCCGAACGGCCTCGTCCTCCACCGGCGCGAAGTCCACTCCGTATTCCGAGGCCATGGGGCCGTAGAGGCGGGGACCGACGAGTCTGGCCGAATGTCCGGCCTGATTGAGCGCGAAGGCCAGCGCCAGATAGGGCTGCATATCCCCACGAGTGCCATGGGAATAAATCAGTGCTCGCACCGCTTCGGACCCTCCCGTTCCTGACGAGTCGGGCACGACACCAGCGGCATGGCCCGAGGAAGTACCTTCGGCACGTTAGGGCCTGGCGTAATCGAGCGGCTCTAGGAAATCTGTACAGGACAAATGCCTCTTGCGGACGGTGCGACGGAATGGAAACAGTTGGCCGTTCCGACGCGCACGGGAGGCGAAACGTTGAAAGTCCTGGTCTACTGCTACGGAAATAGAGGCGACGTCCAGCCATATCTGGCTCTGGCTTACGCACTGCGCAGCGCGGGACATGAGGCCGTGCTTGCGGCGCCTCGTCTCTTCGCACCGCTCGCCGACCAGTACGGCGTGCCGTTCGCCCCGCTGGACGACGCCGCCGTCACCGTGCGCTCCCGGGCGGACATCCGCCGCCTCCAGGAGCACAGCGACCGTCCGACCGCTCGGATCGAGGAGCAGCGTCGGGAGGTCCGCCGGCAGATGGTTCCGCACTACGCGGCCGTACTCCGTGATCTGTGGGAGGCGGCGGCCTGCGGTCCCGACGTGATCGTCCACTCGCACGCGTTCCGTGAGGTGATTCCGCAGATCGCCGAGCGGCTCAAGGTTCCGCACGTCCTCGGCTCCCTCTATCCCAACTTCGTGGTCTCGCGCGACTATCCGGCGTTCGGCATGCTGTCGGACGTGTTCTCCGACAAGGAGGACACGAGCCGGACGGACGTACGGACCTATCTGCCGCCCGCTGTCATCGACGTGGTGGACCAGTGGCGCGGGGACACCCTCGGACTTCCGCCGCGGGAGGGCTACCTCGACTTCCGGTTCTCCGCCGACGGCGCGCCGGCACCCGTGCTGCACAGCTTCAGCCCGCACGTCCTCACCCCGGGCTCCGACTGGCCCGACTCGGTGCACACCGACGGCTTCTGGCACCTTCCGCCGCCGCCGAACTGGCAGCCGCCGGACCGGTTGCTGCGCTTCCTGGAGGAGGGTGAGAAGCCCGTTCTCATCGGCTTCGGCAGCGCCCTCGGGACCGACCCCGAGCGGACCACCGCCCTGGTGCTGGACGCCGTGCGGGAGAGCGACGAGCGGGCGGTGATCGTGGCCGGCTGGGGAGGGCTCGACGTCGGCAGCGCCCCGGACGGCGTCCTCGCGCTGGACGAGGTTCCCTACGGTTGGCTGCTGCCACGGGTGCGCGTGGCCGTCAACTCCGGCTCGCTGGGCGCGCACAACGCCGCCCTCTCGGCGGGAGTCCCCCAGGTCGTCTGCCCGTTCGAGGTGAACCAGCTGATGTGGGGCGAGCATCTGCACCGCCTGGGAGTGGCGCCCGCCCCGCTGAAGCAACGCGAGCTGACGTCGTCCGCCCTGGCCCGGGCGATCAGGACGGCAGCCACGGACCCGGCCATCGCCGCGGCCGCCGCCGAGCTGGGCGAACGCCTGCGTGCCGAGGACGGGGCCGCGTCCGCGGTGAGGTTCCTGGAGAGGATCCAGCCGTGACGGGGGCCGCCACGGCGAGCCGGATCTCGCCCACCGACACCGCGCAGGCAGCTCGGCTGGCCCTGTCGGCACGGTGCACCGACGGGGTGACCAGCACCGCCGCGTTCTTCGACTGGCTTGCCGAGCGGCAGCTGCACCATGCGCAGAAGACCGAGCGCATACCCTTCGGCGAACTCGACAAGTGGGGGTTCGACCCGGACACCGGGGACCTGGGCCACACCAGCGGGCGGTTCTTCTCGGTGCAGGGACTGCGGGTCCGCTCCGACTTCGGTGCGGTGCCCGAATGGTCCCAGCCGATCATCAACCAGCCGGAGGTCGGCATCCTCGGCCTCGCCGTGCGCGAGATCGACGGCGTGCTGCACTTCCTGATGCAGGCCAAGTCGGAGCCGGGGAACGTCAACGGTGTCCAGCTCTCCCCCACCGTCCAGGCGACGCGCAGCAACTACACCCGGGTACACGGTGGCTCGTCGGTGCCGTACCTGGACGCCTTCCGCACACCCGAGCCCGGGCGGGTGCTGGCGGACGTGCTGCAGTCCGAGCAGGGCTCCTGGTTCCTGCGCAAGCGCAACCGCAACATGGTGGTCGAGGTCGGGCCCGAGCTGCAGGCCGGCGAGGACTTCTGCTGGCTGACGCTGGGGCAGATCAACGCCCTGCTGCGGTGGGAGAACCTGGTCAACATGGACGCGCGGACCGTGCTGTCGTGCCTGCCCGACTGGGACCGCGTCGACGGGCCCGGGAGCTCCGTGCACACCGGACAGGAGATCCGCAGCTGGCTGACCGACCGCCGGGTCACGCACGAGGTCGTCACCGAGCGGCTGCCGCTGCGGGCGGCTTCCGGGTGGCGCCGCACGGCCGACGCCATCGCGCACGAGGAGGGCCGGTTCTTCAGCATCGTCGCGGTCCACGTGGGCTCGCGCAGCCGGGAGGTGTCTTCCTGGACCCAGCCGCTGCTGCGGCCGCACGGCCAGGGGGTCGCCGCGCTGCTCGTCAAGCGCGTCGGCGGTGTCCTCCACGCGCTGATGCACGCACGCGTCGAACCGGGATTCGTGGACACGGTGGAGCTGGGGCCGACCGTGCAGTGCGTGCCCGACAGCCACGCCCACCTGGCCGCCGCCGACCGGCCGCCCCATCTGGATCTGGTGCTGGGCGCCGACCGGGCGCACACCCTGTTCGACACCGTGCTGTCGGAGGAGGGCGGCAGGTTCGACCAGGCGCAGAGCCGATACATGATCGTCTCGGTGGACGACCGGGTCCCGGTCGAGGAGAACGCCGCCATGCGCTGGCTGAGTCCGAGCCAGCTGGAGGACCTGCTGAAGTACAGCGGCCAGCTCAACATCCAGGCCAGGACGCTCGTGGCCGCCCTCAGGACGGTGCGATGACCCGCGAACACGGCACACCGCCGGTACGCGTCGGCGTCCTGGGGGCCGCCTCCATCGCCTGGCGGCGGGTACTGCCCGCGATGGCGGCCTGCCCGGACGTCGAAGTCGTCGCCGTGGCCTCCCGCGACCCGCGGCGGGCGCGCCGGTTCGCCGACCGCTTCGGCTGTGCGGCCGTCACCGGGTACGAGGCGCTGCTGGAGCGCACGGACGTCGAGGCGGTGTACGTTCCGCTGCCCGCGGCGCTGCACCACACCTGGGCGGCCCGCGCGCTGGAGGCCGGTCGGCATGTGCTGGTCGAGAAGCCCATGGCCACGACGGCCGAGGAAGCCCGGGAACTGACCGCGCTCGCCGAGAGCCGCGGCCTGGTGCTGCGGGAGAACTTCATGTTCCTCCATCACCCGCGCCACCAGGCCGTCACCGAGCTGCTGCGGGACGGACGGATCGGCCGGCTCCGCACGCTCCACGCGTCGTTCTGCGTCCCCCCGCTCTCCCCCGACGACATCCGGTACACCCGCGAACTGGGGGGTGGCGCACTGCTGGACACGGGCGTCTACCCGCTGCGGACCGCGGTGCGTTTCCTGGGGCGGGGGCTGCGGGTGACCGGCGCCACCCTCCGGATCCGGCCGCGCGACGGCCTGGACGTCGCCGGGCAGGTCCTGCTGGCCGCCGACTCGGGTGTCCTCGCCTCGCTGGACTTCGGCTTCGAGCACAGTTACGGGGCGCGGTACACGTTGTGGGGCGACCGGGCGCGGCTGACCGCGGACCAGGTCGTGAGCCCGCCGGCCGAGCTGCGGACGCAGCTGCGGATCGAGGAACAGGACCGGGTGGAACGGCTCCTGCTGCCGCCCGCCGACCAGTTCCTCGCCTGCGTCGCGGAATTCGCGGCGGCGGTCCGCGGGACGGTCGCCTCCCGCAGTACCGGCCAGGCAGCGTGGCACGCGGACGCGGTGGCGACGCTGGAGCTGGTGGACGCGGTTCGGGAACGGGCCGTGCGGGTGCCGTGCGAGGAAGGCGGTACGAAGATCGCGTGACCCGGGGCGCTCCCCGAACGCCGAAGGGCCCGCTTGCGCGGGCCCTTCGCCATGAGTGCCGGATTCAACGACGCAGCGAGGCGTAGTGAGCCTGGGCCTCGGCGTACGAGGGCAGCAGCCCCAGGCGCTCCAGCTCGGCCAGGGAGGGGGCCGAGGCGTCCTTTTCGGACAGCAGCGGTTCGACGTCCGCCGGCCAGTCGATGCCCAGCTCCGGGTCGAACGGGTCGATGCCGTGCTCGCGGTGCGGGGCGTACCCCTCGGAGCAGAGGTAGCTGACGGTCGCGTCGTCGGTGAGAGCCAGGAACGCGTGCCCGAGCCCCTCTCCGATGTAGAGGGCGCGACGGTTGTCGTCGTCGAGTCGTACGGCCTCCCACCGGCGGTAGGTCGGGGAACCCACCCGGACGTCGACGACCACGTCGAGCACCGCGCCCCGCAGGCACTGCACGTACTTCGCCTGCCCCGGCGGCACCTGGGCGAAGTGGATACCGCGCAGGGTGCCGCGTCGCGAGACGGAGCAGTTGGCCTGCGCCAGGCGGAAGTCCTGGCCGACCACCGCGCCGAACTCGGCTGCGCGGTACCACTCGTAGAAGGCGCCGCGGGCGTCCTGGTGGACCGTGGGCTCCACGACCCAGGCGGGACCGACGTCCAGTGCACGCATCATGTCTGCTGCTCCGTTTCCACCATCTCGGGCAGCGCCGCGGCGAGCGCGGCGCGCCAGTCTCGGATCGGCTCGACGCCCGGCTGCGGACGCCGGCACGCGAGCACGCCGTACGCCGGGCGGCGAGCCGCGCGCCGCAGCGTGCTGCCGCTGACGGGGCGGACCCGGTCCGGGTCGGCGTCCAGCAGCCGGAACACCTCGCGTGCCAGGCCGTACCAGGTGGTCTGGCCGGCGCTGGTGCCGTGCCGGACACCCGGTCGGGCGGTGCCGGCGAGCGCCGCGCGGCCGAGCCGCACCAGCAGGCCGGCGAGGTCGGCGCTCCAGGTCGGCTGCCCGTGCTGGTCGTCGACGACGTCGACGGTGTCCCGGACCCGCTCGGCCCTGATCATCGCGCGCACGAAGCTGGGCCCGCCGGCGCCGTAGAGCCAGGCGGTGCGTACGACGTGTCCGTGATCGGGGAGACGTTCGAGAACGGCTCGTTCCCCGGCGAGTTTGGTGCGGCCGTAGGCATTGACCGGCCCGGTCGGGTCGTTCTCGGCGTACGGTCTGCGGGCGTCGCCCGGGAAGACGTAGTCGGTGGAGACGTGCAGCAGCCGGGTGCCGGTCGAGCGGCAGGCGTCGGCCAGGTGGGCGGGACCGCGGCCGTTCACGAGGAGGGCTTCCGGCTCCCGCTCCTCCGCGGCGTCGACGGCGGTCCACGCGGCGCAGTTGACGAGGACGGCGGGGCGGTGAGCGGTCACCAGGCGCCGCACGGCCGCCGCGTCGGTGATGTCCAGCCCGGCCCTGCCGAGGCCGATCACCTCCTCGCCGTCCCGCCGCAGCCGGGCCGTGACCTCGCGGCCCAGCATGCCGGTGGCGCCGACGACCAGCCACGGCGCGCTCACAGGGCCGCCCGCGTCAGCAGCGGCTCCCACCAGGAGCGGTTGTCCCGGTACCAGCGGACGGTCTCTTCCAGGCCGGTGGCGAAGTCCTTGTGCGGCCGGTAGCCCAGCTCGTCGCGGATCCTGCTCCAGTCCACCGAATAGCGCCGGTCGTGGCCCTTGCGGTCCTCGACGTACTCGACGCGGTCCCAGCCGGCGCCGCAGGCCTCCAGCAGCATCGACGTGAGCTCCTTGTTGGTGAGCTCGGTACCGCCCCCGATGTTGTAGATCCGGCCGGGCCGGCCACCGGTGCGCACCAGCTCGATGCCCCGGACGTGATCGTCGACGTGCAGCCAGTCCCGTACGTGCTCGCCGTCGCCGAACAACGGCACGTCGCCGCCGTCCAGGAGCGTGGTGACGAAGCGCGGGATGAGCTTCTCCGGGAAGTGGTGATGGCCGTAGTTGTTGGAACAGCGGGTGACCCGGACGTCCATGCCGTGCGTGCGGTGGTACGACAGTGCGACCAGGTCACTGGACGCCTTCGACGCCGCGTACGGCGAGTTGGGAAGCAGCGGCGCGGTCTCGGGCGTGGAACCCGTCGGCACCGAGCCGTACACCTCGTCGGTGGAGATGTGCACGAAGGTGCCGAGACCCGTGCGCAGGGCCGCGTCGAGCAGGGTCTGGGTGCCGACCGCGTTGGTGCGCAGGAACTCCGCCGCGCCCAGGATCGAGCGGTCCACGTGCGACTCGGCCGCGAAGTGCACGACCTGGTCGTTGCGGGCCGTCAGCGGCTCGACGAGTGCGGCGTCGCAGATGTCGCCGTGCACGAAGGTGAATCGGGGGTCCTCCCTGACCGGGTCGAGGTTCGCCGGGTTGCCGGCGTAGGTCAGGGCGTCGAGGACGGTGACGCGGATGTCGCCCGGGCCCTGCGGGCCGAGCAGCGTCCGTACGTAGTGGGAGCCGATGAAACCGGCTCCGCCCGTCACGAGGATGCTGGTCGTCATGGGGAGATCTGCACCTTGCTGTGGTCGCCGAGGATGAGCCGGTGTGCTGCGGGAGCCCGGGGCGCCGGGGTGACTTCCACGTTCCGGCCGATCAGGGACGCCTCGACACGGCGCACCCCGGTGATGGAGGAACCGGGCAGCACGATGGAGAACTCGATCTCGCTGTCCTCGATGCGGCACCCCTCGGAGATCGACGTGAAGGGACCCACGTAGGAGCCGCTGATTTCCACACCGGACGCGATGATCACCGGGCCGACGATCCGGGAGCCGCGGACCGTCGCCCCGTCCGCGATCCGCACCCGGCCGACGATCTCCGTGGCCTCGTCGACGTCCCCGGCGACCATGGGCTCGATGGTCTCGAGGACGGTGCGGTTGACCTCCAGCATGTCGCCGACGTTGCCGGTGTCCTTCCAGTAGCCGGAGATCGTGGTGGAGCGTACGTCGCACCGCCGGTCGATCAGCCACTGGATGGCATCGGTGATCTCCAGTTCCCCGCGGCCGGAAGGAGCGATGGCGGCGACCGCTTCGTGGATCGCCGGGGTGAACAGGTAGACGCCGACCAGGGCCAGATCGCTCTTCGGTTCGGCGGGCTTCTCCACGAGGCCCACCACCCTTCCCCGCTCGTCCAGTTCGGCGACGCCGAAGGCGGTGGGGTCGGGCACCCGGGTGAGCAGGATCTGCGCGTCGGGCCGCCCGGTGCGGAACTCCTCGACCAGTCCGGTGATGCCGCCGACGATGAAGTTGTCGCCGAGGTACATCACGAAGTCGTCGTCGCCGAGGAAGTCCCGGGCGATGCGCACCGCGTGGGCGAGGCCCAGCGGGGCCTCCTGAGGGAGGTACGTGATGCGCAGGCCGTCGAATCCACCCTCGTCGACGGCCGCACGGATCTCGTCCGCGGTCTCCCCGACGACGATGCCCACGTCCCTGATGCCTGCGTCCGCGATGGCTTCCAGCACGTAGAACAGGACGGGCTTGTTGGCGACGGGCACCAGCTGCTTGGCCGAGGTGTGGGTGATGGGCCGCAGCCGGCTGCCGGTGCCGCCCGCCAGGACGAGCGCCTTCATGTCCACGACACGACCGTGTCGCGGTCGACGAAGCCGAAGATGCCGGCGAGCGTGGTGCGGCGGCTCCCGGCGCTGGTGTTGGGCTCCACCGCGTGGATGTGCGCACCGTTGAAGACGTAGATGTCACCGGCGTTGATCTCGAGCCACTGGCACTCGATGCCGTCGAGGGTGTCCATCGGGTACGGCGAGCCGGTGTGCTCCAGGCCCAGGCGGCGCTTGCTGGCCTCGTCCGGCTGGATGTTCCACAGTGCGAGCCGGCCGCCGTCGCCGTTCTCCAGGCATATGTTGAGCGCGCAGATCTGGTGGTCGAGCACGCGCTGGATCTCGAAGTCCGCCTGCCCGGGGTGGGTGCACTGGGAGCTGTCCTCGTGCGGGTCGAGGGTGTACTCGCCGGCGGCGTGCCAGGAGCGAAGCAGCCCGCGGCACGCCTGGCGGCCCCCGTGCTCGGCGCGGCGCACCGTGACGTCCTGTGGGGCGAGGGTCCCGGCGAGACCGTCGTAGAACTCGGTCAGCGGGTCCCGCTCGATGTCGAGCACCTGCTCCAGCGCCGGTGCGGTGCGCTCGGACTCGTCGAGGTACTCCTCGGTCGTCTTGTGGAAGTGGTAGGTGCCCAGGTAGTAGCTGGGCGCGACGGCGGTCCGCTGCTCCCGGTCGCCGCTGTCCCAGAAACGTGCGGACAGCTGCGCGCAGATCTCCGGATCGACCGCGCCGCGGAAGACGACGCCCGCGCTCCTGCCCCTGAGCACGTCGACCACGGCCCGGGGGTCGAAGGTCCGGTACTCCTTGAAGCGGAAGTAGTCGGGGTCCCCGCTGAATCCGGTGAGCCGGCGGCCGGCGGCCGGCCCGGCGACGGCTTCGCTCGTGGCTTCGGTGGTGATCGCCATGTGGTGTCTCTCCCTTGGTTGTCAGTGCGCCGTCGGTGCCTCGAGCACCCGCCGTACGACCTCGCAGACGCGGTCCACGTCGTGCGGGGTCACGGCCAGCCCGGACGGCAGGACCAGGACGCGTTCGGCCAGCGCCTCGGTGCCGGGCAGCGGCAGCGGCGTGTGGATGTCGGCCCGCTGCGCGTAGGGCCGCATGCGGTGGCAGCCCGGGTGGAAGTACTTCTGGACCAGCACGTTCTCCTGATGGAGTGCGGAGAGCAGCTGGTCGCGGTGGACTCCGGTGACCGTGGCGTCGATCTCCATGACGACGTACTGGTGGTTGCTGCGCTCCCCCGGGCCGGGGCCGCGCAGCCGCACGCCGGGGACACCGGAGAGCCCGGCCCGGTAGTGCTCGTGCCGCAGAGCGTTCGCCGCGGTGATCTCGTCCATGTGCTCGAGGGCGGTGAGCCCCATGGCCGCGGAGATCTCGTTCATCTTGGCGTTGGTGCCGAAGGTGAGGACCTCCCGGCCGGGCCCGAACCCGAAGTTGCGCATGCGGTCGACGCGTTCGGCGAGTTCGGGGTCGTTCGTGACGACGGCGCCGCCTTCGAACGCGTTGATGAACTTGGTCGCGTGGAAGCTGAGGATCTCGCCGTCGCCGAAGCCGCCGACCGCGCGGCCGTCCAGTTCGCAGCCCAGGGCGTGCGCGCCGTCGTAGAGCAGGCCCAGCCCGTGCTCGTCCGCGATCGCCCGCAGCTCGTCGTCGGGGCAGATCCGGCCCCACAGGTGAACGCCGACGATGCCGCTGGTGCGCCGGGTGACGAGCCGGCGCACATGGGCGGGGTCCAGGGTGCCGGTGTGCGGGTCGATGTCGGCGAAGACCGGGGTCAGGCCCTGCCACTGCAGAGCGTGGACGGTGGCGACGTAGGTGAACGACGGCACGATCACCTCGCCGGTCAGGCCGCGGGCCCGGACCAGCACCTCAAGGGCGGAGGTGCCGTTGCTGGTGGCCAGGACGTGTGCGGCTCCGGTGAGTCGGGTGAGCCGGTCCTCGAACTCGCGCACCAGTGGGCCGTTGTTGGTCAGCCAGCCCCGGTCGAGGGCCTGTGAGATGCGTTCGAACAGACGGCGGCGGTCCGGAATGTTGGGGGTGCCGACGTGCAGCGGCCGGTCGAAGGCGGGGCGTTCGCGGCGGCGGGCCGCAACGGGCCGCTCCTGGTCGACTGCGCTCCCGATGCCGTCATGCGTGGTGAGCGACACGGCGTGCTCCTGTCTGCTCGTGGTGGACTCGTTCCAGGACCCGGACGGCGTTGCGGGCGCCGTCCTCCTCGCGCACCAGGGCGGCGACCCCGGCGACGGTGCGGGCGATGCCGGGATCGGTGACGGCGATCCGGATGGCCTCGGCGAGGGCGTCGGCGGTCAGGTCGCGCTGCAGCAGGGGCGCGGGAGCGACGCCGAGTTCGTGCAGGCGCCCGGCCCACACCAGCTGTTCCTTGTGGAAGGGGCAGCTGACCTGCGGGACGCCGGCCTCGAGGGCCGCGTTGTGGGCGCCGACGCCGCCGGCGTGGACGGCGGCCCGTACGCGCGGCAACAACCAGTCGTAGGGGACCTCGGTCGCGGTGATGATGTCCGTGCCCGGCTCCGGGATTTCGATCCCGCCCCAGCCCGCCACCACCACGGCACGCACTCCGGCGCGCCGCACCGCCTCCTGCACCAGGCGGCCGGTGGCCCTCGGGTCCGGGGCCAGGGAACTGCCGAAGCCCACGAACACCGGCTTCTCACCGGCCGCCAGGAACCGCCGTAGATCCTCCGGCGGGGTCCAGTCGACGGCTGGGGGAAGTGACCAGAACCCGGTGGTGTGGACCCACTCCGGCCAGTCGGCGGACGGTTTCACCACCTGCGGGCTGAAGCCGTGCAGGACCGTGGCCGGGGTGCCGTCGGCACGGTGCCGGAAGTCCTGGGCGTTCTCCCGCGGCGGCAGTCCGAGCACCTCGGACCGCCATTCGGCAAGTGCGCGGGCAGGAAGCGCCGTGAAGACGTTCTCCTCCTGCCCGGGCTTTTCGGGAATTCGGTAGGTCCGCTCGAAGAACGTGTAGTCCCGGGACGGTACGAAGTTGGGGTAAAGGGTCGCCAGAACGTGCGGTACGCCGAGCCTTTCGGCTATCTGGGGCACGGCTTCCCGGTGGTTGTGCGAATGGACGACAATGTCGGCGCTGCCGTCGGCAGCCACCTCCCACATGTCCCGGAGAACCGCGGGATACATGCGCGGGAACGACTCGACGAAGATCTTCTTCTTGAGTTCCCGGTCGGCCTCCGTCAGGGCGTCACTGCGCTGCAGGACGTCCCTGAACTCGGGTCTGGTCATGAGCTGGACGAGGTCGTCGTTCAGCGCTGCGAACGGAACTCCGTATTTCTCCGCGGACGGGGAGAAAAGGCGGGGGGCCGCCAGAACCACACTGTGTCCGGCCTGTTGCAGCGCCACGGAAAGCGCCAGATAAGGCTCGACGTCCCCCCGGCTTCCATGGCAGTAGACAAGCGCCTTCATCCGTCCCCCGTCTGTTCGTCATTCGGACCGCTGTCACATTAGGAGAGGGCCGCTCGGGGGAGCTGGACGCCGCCTCGACGCCCAACTGCCCCCGGCGGCCGGTGAAAAGGGACCACGGTCCCGGAGGGTCAGGGCAGTGCGGTGAGACCCGGTTCGGCGGCGTTGACCAGGACGGCCGTGTTGCCCGCCGGATGCCGGTTGTCGTAGACGAGCTGGTGGGCGTCGGCGATCTCCCGGAACGGGAGGGTCAGGCTCAGGCACGGGTCGACCCGGCCGGAGGCCACCAGGTTGATGGCCGCCCGGGTCTCCCGGACGTTGGCCGCGTGCGAACCCTGCAGGCGCTTCTGGAACATCCACAGGAACCGCAGGTCGATGTCGCCGTTGTAGCCGCTGGTGCCCGCGCAGGTGACCACCATGCCGGCGTTGTCGCAGACGTAGACGGAGGTGGCGAGGGTGTCGCGGCCCGGGTGTTCGAGGACGATCCGGGGCGATCTGCGTTCGCCGAGGATCTCCCAGATCCGGCGCCCGAAGGCCCGGGCCCCCGACTGCCACTCCCGGTACGCCGCGGCGTCGCCCGCGTCCGGCAGCCTGCCCCAGTGGTCGAAGTCGCGGCGGTTGATCACACCGCGGGCCCCGAGGCGCAGGCAGTGCTCCGCCTTGTCGTCGTCGGAGATCACGGCGATGGGGATGCCGCCGAAGTAGTCGGTGATCTGGATCGCCATGGAGCCGAGGCCCCCGGACCCGCCCCAGATCAGCACGGGGTCGCCGGGCTGCACGGTGTGCGGGGCCCAGCCGGTGAGCATCCGGTACGAGGTCGAGCCGCCGCCCAGGAAGCAGCCGGCCTGCTCCCAGGTCAGGTGCGGCGGCTTGGGGTGCACCTGGTACTCGTCGACGACCGTGAACTGGGCGAAGGAGCCGAAGTTGAGCTCGTATCCCCAGGCCTTCTGGGACTTGGAGGCGGTGGGGTCGACGCCCATGCGGATGTCGGGGGCCGACTCGTCCCACTGGACGCCGGCGATGATCACGTGGTCGCCGACCTTGTACTGGGTGGCGCCCTCCCCGACCGCCCACACCACGCCGGCGCCCTCGGAGCCGGCGATGTGGAAGTCGTGCGGGTCGCCCTGCTTGCGGCGGGCCGCGATCACGTCGGCGGGGCTGCCGAGGCCGGCCCACACGCCGTTGTAGTTGACGCCGGCCGCCATCACCATGACCAGCACCTGGCCGCGGCCCACCGGCGGCACCTCGACCGGCTCGACCTGGATGGCCTGCCGCGGCGGGCCGTACCGCTCGGGCCGGATGAGGGCCGCGTACATGTGGCTCGGGACCTCGCCCAACGGGGGCAGCTCACCGATCTCGTAGATGTCGCGGGTCATCGCCCCTCCTCCTCGCCGAGGTTCTCCAGCCGCTCGGTGACGATCCGGCCGACCTCGGCGATCGGGCCGGGCAGCAGCATCTGTTCGTGCCGGCCGGTGATGGTGCGGGCGTCGACACGGCCGTCGACGTACGGCTGCCAGCGCCGCGTTCCGGCCTCGGCGCCCGGGCCGTCCGCGCCGGCCGCGAGGAGCAGCAGGTCGCCCCGGAAGACCTTCGGGGTGAAGGCCCGGCGCAGCTCCACGTTGTCCTGGAACGTCTGCGCCACCGTGACCAGGTGGTCGGCCAGCAGGTCGGTGAGCGGGTTGCCCTGGGCGCGCAGCACCGCGGCGACCGTCTCCTCGTCCGGTTCGGCGCCGCCGGGCAGCTGTTCGCCGAGGCCGGTCGCCTCCAGCAGCGCCGCCATCAGGTTCTGCTCCCCGGACCCGGGCGCGGCGGGCGCTGCCACGGCGGAGGAGACGGGGAAGGAGTCGAGGACGGCGACCAGGCCGACCTCGGCCCCGTCCGCCTGCAGCCGGGTCGCCACCGCCTGGGCGACGAGCCCGCCGAAGGACCAGCCCAGCAGGTGGTAGGGCCCGTCGGGCCGGGCCGCCCGGATCCGCTCGGCGAAGTGCTCGGCGATCTCCTCGATGCCGCCGGGCCGGTAGCCGGGGGTGCCGAACGCCCTGGCCTGTACGCCGTACACCGGCACGGACGCGGGCAGATGGCGCAGCAGTCCCGCGTACCGCCAGCTCAGTCCGCCACCGGCGTGGAAGCAGAACAGGGCGGGGCCGCTTCCCTTGGCGCGCAGCGGCAGCAGGACGTCGAGGGCGTTGTGCTCGTCGGGTCCGGCGCCGCCCGCCAGTCGTTCGGCCAGCGCGCGCACGGTCGGTGAGGTGAACAGTGCCTGGATGCTCAGCTCGCAGCCGAGCACCGAGCGGATGCGGCTGACCAGGGAGGCGGCCAGCAGGGAGTTGCCGCCCAGCAGGAAGAAGTCGTCGTCGATGCCGAGGCCGGGCACGCCGAGGGCGTCCGCGAACAGCTCGCACAGAACCGTCTCCTGGGGGCTGCGCGGCCGTCCGGCGGAGTCGTCGGTGCGCTGCTGGTCGGGGGCGGGCAGGGCCTTGCGGTCCAGCTTGGTGTGCGAGGTCAGCGGCAGCTTGTCGAGGACGACCAGCGCGGACGGCACCATGAACTCCGGCAGCTTCTCCGCCAGATGGGCCTGGAGCGCCGCCAGGTCGGGTGCCGGGGCGCCGGCGTCGGGCACCACGTATCCGACCAGCCGCTTGTCGCCGGGGCGGTCCTCGCGGACCAGGGCGACGGCCTGCCCGATGCCGGGGTAGGCGCTGAGCGCCACCTCGACCTCGCGCAGTTCGACACGGAAGCCGCGCAGTTTGACCTGTTCGTCGGTCCGGCCGACGAACTCCATCAGCCCGTCGGCGCGCCAGCGCACCAGGTCGCCGGTGCGGTACATCCGGGTGCCGGGCTCGCCGTAGGGGTCGGCGACGAACCGCTCGGCGGTCATGCCCGGGTTGTTCTCGTAGCCGCGGGCGACACCGGTCCCGGCGAGGTACAACTCGCCTACCACGCCGACCGGTTGGGGCCGAAGTCCGGGACTGAGGACATAGGCCCGGGTGGCGTCGAGCGCCGCGCCGATGGGGACGCTCTCGGGCACCTCGTCGCCGGGCCGCATCGAGTACCGGGTGGAGAACACGGTGGTCTCGGTGGGGCCGTAGCCGGCGGTGACCACGGTGTCCGTGCCGGCGCAGGCGTCCAGGGCCCGGCGGACGGCGTAGGCGGGGACCACGTCACCGCCGGTGCGGACCTCGGCGAGGCCCCGGAAGCACTCCGGGTGGGTCTCGGCGAGCAGCCGGAACAGGCCTCCGGAGGCCCACAGCCCGGTGATGCCCTCCTCGACGACGAGGGAGGCGATGGCCTCCAGGTCGACCTTGCCGGGCGGGGCGATGACGACCTCGCCGTGGTTCAGCAGCGGCACCCACCACTCGAGCGTGGACACGTCCCAGGCGTGCGGCGAGTGGAACAGCACGCGCTGGGTGGCGTCCAGCCGCCACCAGTGGTCGGCGGCGAGTTCCACGACGGCGCGGTGGCTGACCGCGACGCCCTTGGGGGTGCCGGTGGAGCCGGAGGTGTAGATGACGTAGGCCAGTTGGTCGGGCAGGACGGTCACGTCCGGCGCGGAGTCCGCCTGGGCCGGGATGCCGGGGTCGGTGTCGACGGCGACCACCCTGACCTCGCCGGAGAGTGCCTCCGTCCAGTGGGCGGCGCGGTCGCTGTCGGTCAGCAGCACCGGGGAGCGGGTCTCGTCGAGCAGCAGCCGCACCCGCTCGTCGGGGTAGGTGGGCTCCAGCGGGACGTACACCGCGCTCGCCTTGAGGACGGCCAGCACGCTGACGATCAGGTCGACCGAGCGGTCCAGCAGCACGCCGACCCGGGTCTCGGGACGCACCCCGAGCTCGATGAGCCGGCGGGCCGTGCGGTTGGCGCGCTCGTCGAGTTCGCGGTAGGTCAGGCGGGTGTCGCCGAGCCGTACGGCGATGTCGTCCGGGCCCTCGGCGACGGCCTGCGCGAACCGGTGGGTCATGGTCGGCGGGTCGGCGGGGACGTCGAGCGGGCCGCCGTTCCAGCCGTCGATCAGCTGTTCCCGCTCGTCGGCGGCGGCGATGTCGACGGTGGCGACGGGCTGTCCCGGCGCGGCGGTGATGCCCTCCAGGACGTGCACGAGCCGTTCGAGCAGCGTCTCCACGGTCCGGGTGTCGAACAGTTCGGGCCGGTGGTCGAGGCGCAGCCGCAGACGGCCGTCGCCCACGGAGGCGATCAGGGCCAGCGGGTAGTGGGCCGCGGCGCGTCCCTCCACGGCCGTCGCGCGCAGGGCACCCTCGCGTCCGCCGCCGGAGGCGGTCGGGAAGTTCTCGTAGACGACGAGGGTGTCGAAGAGGTCCCCGGCGACGCCGGTCGGCCGCTGGATGTCGGCGAGCCCGACGTGGTGGTGCGCGGTGAGCGCGGACTGCTCCTCCTGCAGCCGGGTGAACAGCGCACGCCAGTCCTCGGCCGGGTCGAGGCGGACCCGGACGGGCAGGGTGTTGATGAACAGGCCGACGATGGACTCGATGCCGGGGATCTCCGGGGGCCGGCCGGAGACCGTGGTGCCGAACACCACGTCGTCGCGGCCGAGCAGCCGGCCGAGCAGCACCGCCCAGGTGCCCTGGAGCACGGTGTTGACGGTGACCGCGTTCTCCGCCGCGTACGCCTGGAGCGTCGCGGTGGTCTCTACGGACAGCGACCGGCCGACGTCCTCGGGCATCTGCGTGGGCGCGCCGGATCCGGCGGGGGCCAGCAGGGACGGCTCGGTCAGCCCGTCGAGCGCCCGGCGCCAGGCCTCCTCGGTGGCCGCCCGGTCCTGCCCGGCCAGCCAGACGAAGTAGTCGCGGTAGGGCACGACCGGCGGCAGGGCGGCCCGTTCACCGTGGTAGAGGGCGACCAGGTCGCGCAGGAACAGCGGCATGGACCAGCCGTCGAGCACGATGTGGTGCTTGAGGATGACGAGACGGTGCCGCTCCTCGCCCAGCCGGATCAGCAGCAGCCGCACCAGCGGGGCGGCGGCCAGGTCGAAGCGGCGGTCGCGGGCGGCGTCGGTGAGCCGGGCCAGCTCGGCTTCCCGGGCCGCCTCGTCGAGGCCGCTCAAGTCGGCCTCCTCGAAGGGCAGTTCCACCCGGCGGGCGATGACCTGGACGGGGTGACCGTCGCCGCGGTGGACGAAGCGGGCCCGCAGGTTGGGGTGGCGGTCCAGCAGGGCCTGCCCGGCCGCGCGCAGCGCCACGGCGTCCAGCGGCCCCTCCAGGTCGACGCTGAGCTGCATCGCGTAGACGTCGGGTCCGGTGTCCGCGTAGAGGGTGTGGAAGAGCAGGCCCTCCTGGAGCGGGGACAGCGGCAGGACGTCCTCGACACCGCCCGGCGCGGCCTCCAGCGCGTCGATCTCGGCCTGGGTGAGGGAGACCAGCGGCAGGTCGGACGGGGTGAGCCCGCCGGCGTCGGGGCGTTCGGCGGCGGCGGCCAGCTCGCCCAGTGCCGCGAACCAGTCGTCGGCCAGTTGCCGGACCTGGTCCCGGGTGAACAGGGCGCCGGGCCAGGAGAAGGTGACGTCCAGCTGGGGTCCCTCGGCCGTCTCACGGGTGACGGCGCTGATCTCCAGCGGGTGTGCGAACGGCAGTCCGGCGTCGGCGGGGACGACCCGGGTGTCCATGCGCGGCTCGCCGGACCAGCCCGGGACGCCGCGTCCGCTGCTGTCGCCGAGTGTCGTCGCGTTGACGCGGCCCAGGTAGTTGAACCCGATCTGCGGGGTGGGGTGGGCGGCGAGCAGTCCGGCGGTGTCCGGGTTGAGGTAGCGCAGCAGCCCGTAGCCGAGGCCGTTGTCGGGCACGGCCCGGATCTGCTCCTTGACCCGCTTCAGCGCGGCGGCCGGGCCGTGGGTGCCGGGGTCGAGGCGCAGCGGGTGGATGGCGGTGAACCAGCCGACCGTACGGGACAGGTCGACGTCGTCAGCGATCTCCTCGCGGCCGTGGGTCTCGACGTCGACGAGGACCGCGGAGCCGGAGCCCCAGCCGTTGCGCTCGCGCCAGCGGGCGGCGGCGCGGGCGAAGCCGGTGAGCAGCACGTCGTCCATCCGCGCCTGGAAGCGTTCCGGTACGGCGGTGAGCAGGGTGCCGGTGGTCGCGGCGGGCAGCCGGACCGAGAGGTGCTCGGCGCTCTCGCGGGTGTCGCGGGCGGCACGGAACGCCTCGGCGCCGAGCCGTGGTTCGGGCTCCTCCAGCATCCGGGTCCACAGGTCGAGCTCCGCGGCCCGTTCGGGCGTCTGGGCCTCGGCCAGCAGCAGCTGGGCCCAGCGGCGCGGGGAGGTCCCGACGGGCGCGAGGCTCGGCGTCCGCCCGGCGGCCGCGGCCTGCCAGGCGGTGGCCAGGTCGGGCACCAGGATCCGCCAGGACACGCCGTCGACGACCAGATGGTGGGCGACGAGGAGCAGCCAGCCGGGCCGGCCGGTGCCGCCGTCGAACCAGACGACCTGGAACAGCACGCCGTCCTCCGGGTCGAGGCGGCGGCGTGCGGCCTCGCCCTCCTCGGTGACCAGGGCGGTCAGTGCGGGGTCGGCCGGGTCGTCGGGGAAGCCGCTCACGTCGACGCGGGTGATCCGCTCGGCGGCCGGGACCTCGCCGGCCGGTCGCACGGTGAGGCCCCAGGTGACGGAGGCGGCGGAGCCCGACAGCCGCATGCGCAGCGCGTCGTGGTGGTCGACGACCGCCTGGAGCGCGCGGGTGAGGGCGTCCCGGCCGAGGCTCGGGACCCGCAGCAGCACCGACTGGTTCAGCCCGGCGATGGGGCCGCGCCGCTGCGCGAGCCAGCGCACGACCGGGGTCGGCGGTACGGCGCCGACGCCGTCGGCGGCGGGCGCGGCGGGGCCGGGCCGGGTGTCGGTGACCGCTGCGGCCAGCTCGGCGACCGTCTGGTGCCGGAACATGTCGCGCGGCGACACGGCCAGGCCCGCCTCCCGGGCCCGGCTGGCGACCTGGAGCGCGGTGATGCTGTCGCCGCCCAGGGAGAAGAAGTTGTCGGCCACGCCCACTCGGGGCAGGCCCAGCACACCGGCCATCACCCGGCACAGCAGTTCCTCGCGGTCGGTGCGCGGGGCGCCGTCGGTGCCGTTGTCGCCGGCGGGCCCGGCGGTCGCGGCCGGGGCGGGCAGCGCCGCCCGGTCGACCTTGCCGTTGACGGTCAGCGGGATCCGGTCGAGCACCACGAGCGCCGACGGCACCATGTACTCGGGCAGCGTCTCGGCGAGCCGGGCCCGTACGGCGGTGGTGTCCAGGCCGGTGCCGGGGGCCGCCGCGAGATAGCCGACCAGGCGGGGGCGACCGGGCTCGTCCTCACGGACGGCGGCCACCGCCTGTCCCACGCCGGGGCAGGACGCGAGCGCCGTCTCCACCTCGCCGAGTTCGATGCGCAGACCCCTGATCTTGACCTGGCCGTCGGCGCGGCCGACGAACTCCAGCGCCCCGTCGGGGCGGAGGCGGACCACGTCACCCGTGCGGTACATCCGGGTGCCCGCCGGGCCGAACGGGTCGGCGACGAACCGCTCCGCGGTCAGCGCGGGCCGGCCGAGGTAGCCGCGGGCCACGCCGGCGCCCGCCACGTACAGCTCGCCCGGCTCGCCGTCGGCCACCGGTACGAGGCGCTCGTCGAGGACGTGCAGGCGCAGGTTCGGCAGCGCGCCGCCGATCGGCGGGATGCCGGGTTCGGCCGGCAGCGGGCCGGCCATGGTGCAGGAGACGGTGGTCTCGGTGGGGCCGTAGCAGTTGAACATCCTGCGGCCGACCGCCCACCGGGCGACCAGGCCGTCCGGCGGGGCCTCCCCGGCGATCACCAGGGTGCGCACGGACGGCAGGGCGTCCTCGGGCAGCCGGGCGAGCACGGCGGGCGGCAGCGTGGCGTGGGTGACGCCCCGCTCGCCGATCAGCTCCGGCAGCCGGGCGACCTGGTCGAGCATGTCGGCCGGGCCCAGCACCAGGCAGGCGCCGCAGCTGAGCGGGGTGCAGATCTCGGACAGCGCGGCGTCGAAGCTCAGCGAGGCGAACTGCAGCACCCGGCTGCCCGGTCCCATGGCGTACGGCTCGACGCGCGCCCGCACCAGGTTGGGGATGCCGCGGTGCTCGACGACGACGCCCTTGGGCCGGCCCGTGGAGCCGGAGGTGTAGATGACGTAGGCGGGCGTGTGCGGGGTGAGCGGGGCGGTGCGGTCGGCGTCCGTGAGGTCTTCGGCCGCGAGGCCGGCCAGCGCGGCGCGGGTGTCGGGCGCGTCGAGGACGATCCGGGTGGTGCCGGGCGCGGCCGGGAGCCGGTCCTGGACCGCGGTCGTGGTCAGCGCCAGCGCCGGGGCCGCGTCCTCGAGCATGTACGTGATCCGGTCGGCCGGGTACTCGCTGTCCAGCGGCAGATAGGCGGCGCCGGACTTCAGTGCGGCCAGGACCGCGACGACCATGTCGGGCGAGCGCGGCACCATGAGCGCGACGACCCGCTCGGGTCCGGCGCCGTGCCGGACGAGCAGCCGGGCCAGCCGGTTGGCGCGTTCGTTCAGCTCGGCGTACGTCAGGGTGCCGGCCGCGTCGCTCACGGCGGGCGCACCGGGGGTGCGGGCCGCCTGCTCCTCGATCATCCGGGGTATCAGGGCGCCGAGGTCCGGTTCCCTGCCGTTGTGTGGTGCGGTCTCCAATTCCTTCTCCAGCGTGGGGATGTCGAGGTCGCCGAGGGCCCGGTGCGGGTCGGTGGCCACCTCCTCGAGCAGTCGGGTGAAGTGCGCCGTCATCGCCTCGGCCGTCGGACGGTCGAAGAGGTCGGTCGCGTAGGCGAGCGTTCCGGTCAGGCCGGCGGGCTCGCCGTCGGGTCCCCGGCGTTCCGTGACGCGCAGGGACAGGTCGAACTTGGCGGTGCCGCCCTCTCCGGTGTCCGGGCGGGCGACGCTCTCGGCGGTGAGGCCGTCCAGGGCGGCTCCGTCGCGCTGGAAGGCGTCCAGCACGAGCATCACCTGGAACAGCGGGTGCCGGGCCAGCGAGCGCTCCACGCCCAGCTGCCGGACCAGCTGTTCGAACGGCAGATCCTGGTGGGCGTAGGCCGCCAGGTCCGTCTCCCGCACCCGGTCCAGCAGTTCGCCGAAGGTCGGGTCGCCGCCGGTGTCGGTGCGCAGCACCAGCGTGTTGACGAAGAACCCGACCAGGTCGTCGGCGGCCGCATCGGTGCGCCCGGCCACCGGGGTGCCGACCGGGATGTCGGTGCCGCCGCCGAGCCGGGTGAGCAGCGCGGCCAGCGCGGCCTGGAGCACCATGAAGAGGGTGACCCGACCGGACCTGGCGAGGGCGAGCAGCTCCTGGTGCAGTCGGCCGTCCACCTCGAAGGGGACGAGGTCGCCCTGGTGACTCGCCTCGGCCGGGCGGGGCCGGGCGGCGGGCAGCTCCAGTACGTCGGGCAGACCGGCGAGGGTCTGCTTCCAGTGACCGGCCTGCCGGGCCGCCTCGCTGTCCGGGTCCCGCACGTCGCCGAGCAGTTCGCGCTGCCACAGGGCGTAGTCGGTGTACTGGACGGGCAGCGGGGTCCAGCGCGGGGCGGTGCCGGAGCGGCGGGCGGAGTAGGCCTCGGTGAGGTCGCGGACCAGGGGGCGCATCGACCAGGCGTCACCGGCGATGTGGTGCAGCACCAGCACCAGCACGTGATCGTCCGGGCCGAGCGCCAACAGGGTCGCCCGCAGCGGGAGTTCCGCGTCGAGCCGGAACTCGTGGCCTACGGCGGCGGCCACCGCGCCGTCCAGCGCGGACTCGGTCACCGCCCGCACCCGCAGCTCCGGTACCGCGTCCGCGGGGTCCAGGACGCGCTGGTGCGGCAGGCCGTCCCGCTCGGGGTAGAGCGTGCGCAGCACCTCGTGGCGCGCGACCACGTCCGCGAGGGCCGCCCGCAGCGCGTCCACGTCGAGTTCGCCGCGCAGCCGGGTGGCGAGCGGCAGGTTGTACAGCGCGCCGGCCTCCTCGATGGCGTCGAGCATCCACAGGCGGTGCTGGGCGAAGGACAGCGGCAGGCTCTCGGGCCGTTCCCGGCGCACCAGGGCGGGGCGGGCGGCCGCGGCCGTGTCGACGTACCGGGCCAGACCGGCCACCGTGGGCGCCTCGAACAGTGCGCGGACCGGCACCTCCACGCCCAGGACCGTGCGGATCCGGGAGACGAGGCGGGTCGCCAGCAGCGAGTGGCCGCCCAGCTCGAAGAACCCGTCGTCGATACCGACCCGTTCGAGGCCGAGGGTCTCGGCGAACAGCCCGCACAGGATCTCCTCCTGCGCGTCGCGCGGTTCCCGCGTCGCCCCGGCGCTCAGCTCGGGCACGGGCAGCGCCTTGCGGTCGGTCTTGCCGTTCGGGGTCAGCGGTACGGCGTCCAGCGCCACGATCGCCGAGGGCACCATGTACTCCGGCAGCGCCGATGCCAGCGCCGCGCGTACGGCGGCGGTGTCCTCGGTGCCGACCACGTATCCGATCAGCCGGGGCACGCCGTCGGGTCCGGGTGACACGGCGGCGACGGCCGCGCCGACGCCGGGCTGGGCCCGCAGGTGGGCCTCGATCTCGCCGAGTTCGATGCGGTGGCCGCGGACCTTGACCTGGTCGTCGGCCCGGCCCACGAACACCAGCCGGCCGTCCGGCGACCACTGGACCACGTCACCCGTGCGATACATACGACCGCCCGCCGGACCGAACGGATCGGCCACGAACCGGCCCGCCGTCAGCCCCGCACGACCCAGATAGCCACGGGCCACGCCGTCACCGGCGATGTACAACTCCCCCGGCACGCCCGGCGGCACGAGCCGCAGCGCACCGTCGAGGACGTACACCCGCTGGTTGGCCAACGGGCCACCGATCGACACCTCCGCCCCGGCGACCGGCGCCGACGTCGACCAGACGGTCGTCTCCGTCGGACCGTACAGATTCACCACCGACGCAGCCGACGCCGCCAACTCCCCGGCCAGGACCGGATCCAGGGCCTCACCGCCGACCAGCACCCGCAGCCCCTCAAGGGCTTCTGGCGCCTCGTCCAGCAACGCCCGCCACAGGCTCGGCGTCGCCTGCATCACGGACACGTCCTCGGCCTGCGCGAGTGCGGCCAGGGCCTGCGGATCCCGCACGGTCTCACGGGAGGCGAGCACCAGCGTCGCCCCGGTCACCAGCGGCCCGAACACCTCCAGCAGCGCGATGTCGAAGCCGAAGGTCGTCACCGCCAGCCATCGCTCCCCCGGCGCCGGGCCGACGACCGGGCGCATGCCCCACAGGAAGTTGCGCAGGGCTCCGTGCGGGACCACCACACCCTTCGGGCGTCCCGTGGAACCGGAGGTGTAGAGCACGTAGGCCGCGTCCTCGGGCGTCACCGTCACCGGGTGGACGGCCTCGTCGGCCGGGCCCACCTCCTCCACGAGCACCGCCCCGGGCACCACGGACACCGTCTCCCGCGACGCCAGCACCACGGCCGGTGCCGCATCCGCCAGCACGAACGCCACACGCTCCGCCGGGAAACCCGGATCCACCGGCAGGAACGCCGCCCCGACCCGGCCGACGGCGAGCATCGCCGCCACCGCGTCCACCGAACGCGGCAGCACCAACGCCACCACCGCACCCCGGCCCACCCCACGCCGCAGCAGCTCCGCCGCCAACGCATCGACCCGGGCGTCCAGTTCGGTGTACGACCAAGACGTGCCCCGGCACACCACGGCAGGCGCGTCCGGCGTCGCGGCCGCCTGGTCGGCGAACCACTCCGGCAGCAGGCCCACCGGCACCGCCGACGCCGAGTCGTTCCACTCCCCCAGCACCAGCCCCCGCTCCTCGGCGGAGAGCACGTCGAGGTCGTCGACGCGGCGGGCGGGGTCGCTCGCGACCTCGTGCAGCAGCCGTACCAGGCGGTCCGCGAGGGAGCGGGCGGTGGCGGGGTCGAAGAGGGCGGTGGAGTACTCCAGGACACCGTCGACGCCGCCCGGGGCGCCGTCCTCGGTGTGGCGTTCGCCGAGGCCGAACGAGAGGTCGTAGCGCGCCCACTTGGCGGTGCCGCGCTCCACCGTCGCGGTCAGGCCGCCCGGCAGGTCGAGCGCGGTGCCGGACGCGTGCTCCAGGGTGAGCATGACCTGGAAGAGCGGGTGCCGGGCGAGGGAGCGCTCCGGGTTCAGTTCCTCCACCAGCCGTTCGAACGGCAGGTCCTGGTGGGCGTAGGCCGCGAGGTCGGTCTGCCGGACCCGGTCCAGCAGCTCGGCGAAGGCCGGGTTGCCGCCGGTGTCGGTGCGCAGCACCAGGGTGTTGACGAAGAAGCCCACGAGGTCGTCCAGGGCTTCGTCGGTGCGTCCCGCCACTGGGGTGCCCAGCGGGATGTCGGTGCCGCCCCCGAGCCGGGTGAGCAGGGCGGCGAGACCGGCCTGGAGCACCATGAAGAGGCTGACGCCGTGCTCCCTGGCCAGCGCGCCGAGCCGCTCGTGCAGCTCGGCGTCGAGGGTGAACCGCACGTCGGCGGCCGGGTGCGGTCCGCCCGCGGGGCGGTGCCGGTCCACGGGGAGCGGCAGCTCCTCGGGGATGCCCCGCAGGGTGTCGCGCCAGAAGGCGAGCTGACGGGCGATCTCGGCCTCACCCTCGCCGAGGACCTCCCGCTGCCACAGCGCGTAGTCCGCGTAGCTCACGGGCAGCGGCTGCCAGGCGGGGGCGGTGCCCTCCGCGCGGGCCGCGTAGGCGGTGCTCAGGTCGCCGGCGAACGGCCGCCAGGACCAGGCGTCGCTGGCGATGTGGTGCATCACCAGCACCATGAGGTGCTCCTCCTCGCCCAGGGCGAGGAGTGTGGCGCGCAGCGGGGGCTCGGCCGTCAAGTCGAAGCCCCGGCCGGTCAGTTCGGCGAGCAGCTCCGGCAGGTCGGCCTCGGTCGCCGTCCGGACGGGCAGGTCGAGGTGGTCGGTGCCGTCGAGCACGCGCTGCACGGGCTCGCCGTCCACGGCCGGGAACACCGTGCGCAGCGTCTCGTGCCGTACGGCCACGTCACGCACCGCGTCGCGCAGTGCGGCGCGGTCCAGTCGTCCCCGCAGCCGCAGCACGGCGGGCACGTTGTAGAGCGGGCTGTCCGGGTCCATCCGGTTGAGGAACCACAGCCTGCGCTGGGCGTACGACACCGGGACGCGCTCGGGGCGCGGCATCGGAGCGAGCGCGGGACGGGCGTGCTCGGCGTCGCGCAGCAGGCTCGCGAGGCCGGCCGGGGTGGGCCGCTCGAACAGGGCGCGCAGCGGGAGTTCGACGCCGAGGACGGAACGCACCCGGTTCACGAGGCGGGTGGCCAGCAGCGAATGCCCGCCCAGGTGGAAGAAGTTGTCGTCCGCTCCGGCCCGGCCGATGCCCAGGATCTCGGCGAACAGCGCGCACAGCACCTCCTCCTCGGGGGTGCGCGGGGCGCGACCGGCCGGGACGTGCGAGGCGTCCGGGACGGGCAGCGCGGCCCGGTCGGTCTTGCCGTTGGCGGTCAGCGGCAGCGCGCCGAGGACGACGACGTCGCCCGGCAGCAGGTAGGGGGCGAGGCTCCCGGCGAGGTGCGTGCGCACCGTCTCGGCGTCGACCTCGGCTCCCGGCCCGTCACCGGCGGGGTCGCGCGGGACGACGTAGGCGGCCAGGCGCAGGTCTCCCGGCCGGTCCTCGCGCAGGGCCGCGGCGGCGGACGCCACGCCGGGCACCCGCAGCAGGGCCGCCTCGACCTCGCCGAGTTCGACGCGGTGGCCGCGGATCTTGACCTGGTCGTCGGCGCGGCCGACGAACTCCAGCTCCCCGTCGGCGTTCCAGCGGACCCGGTCGCCGGTGCGGTACATCCGGGAGCCGGCCGGGCCGTACGGGTCGGCGACGAACCGCTCGGCGGTCAGGGCGGGCCGGTTGGCGTAGCCGCGGGCCAGGCCGTGCCCGGCGACGTACAGCTCGCCGACGGTGCCGTCGGGGACCGGGCGCAGCCGCGCGTCCAGGACGTAGGCGCGCGTGTTCCACATCGGACGGCCCAGGGGCACCGGGCCGTGCGGGACGGGCCCGTCCTGCGGGAGGCGGTGGTCCAGGCAGCCGACGGTGGTCTCGGTCGGGCCGTAGTGGTTGATCAGCGCCAGGTCGGGGCGGCCGGCCCGGCGGCCGGTGAGCTGCTCGCCGCGCAGGGCCTCGCCGCCGGTCATCAGCTCGGCGTGCGGGGCGAGGACGTCCGGCATCAGCTCCAGCAGCGGCAGATGGCTCGGCGTGACCTTCAGGAAGGTCAGTCCGCCGGGCACGTCGAGCCGTTCGTCCAGGTCACCGACGTGCAGGCAGCCGCCGGTCAGCAGCGTGCCGTACAGGGTGGTCAGGCCCAGGTCGAAGGAGAGCGACGAGTGCAGCAGGGTGCGTCCGGCCAGGCCGGGGTAGGTCCGGGCGGCGCGGGCCGCGTAGTCGGTGAGGGCACGCTGCGGGACGACGACGCCCTTGGGGGCGCCGGTGGAGCCGGACGTGTAGATGACGTAGGCCGCCTGGTCGGGCGAGGGCGGTCCGACCGGGTCCGGTGTCTCGGAGGACATGCGGCGCAGTGCCGCGCGGGTCTCCTCGGCGTCCAGGACGAGGAGCCGTTCGGGCCCGTCGGCCAGGCCCGGCACGCCGGCCAGGGTGTCCTCGGTGGTCAGCAGGACGGCGGCGGCCGCGTCCTCACGGATGAAGTCGAGCCGGCCGCCGGGCTGTTCGGTGTCCAGCGGGAGGTAGGCCGCGCCCGCCTTGCCGACCGCGAGCATGGCGACGACCGCGGTGGCGGAGCGGGGCAGGGCGAGCGCGACCAGGTCCTCCGGGCCGATGCCGCGGCTGGTGAGCAGTCGGGCCAGCCGGTTGCTCCGGGCGTCCAGCTGGGCGTAGGTGAGCACCTCGGTGCTGTCCGCGACCGCCGGGGCCTCCGGGGTGCGGGCGGCCTGCCGGGCGAACAGGGGCGGCAGCGTGTTCCCGGGCAGGGCGTGCGCGGTGTCGTTGCGGCCGTGCAGGAGGTCGGCGTGTTCCTCGGCGCCGAGGATCTCCAGGTCGCCGATCGAGCGGTCGGGCTCGGCGACGGCAGCGCCCAGCAGCCGGACGAACCGGGCGACGAGGCGCTCGACGGTCGGCCGGTCGTACAGGTCGGTGGCGAACAGGGCCTGGGCGCGCACCCCGCCGGGGGTGCCGTCCGCGGCCTGTGTCTCGCCGAGCCGCAGGGCCAGGTCGAAGCGGGCCGCGTCGTCGTCGCGTCGTACGACCTCGGCGGTCAGGTCCGGGAAGGCGGGCACGGGCGGCGCGGCGTTCTGCAGCGACAGGGACACCTGGAACAGCGGGTGGCGGGCGAGGGACCGCTCGGGGTTCAGCTCCTCCACGATCCGCTCGAACGGCAGCTCCTGGTGGGCGTAGGCGGCCAGGTCGGTCTCCCGGACCCGGGCCAGCAGCTCCCGGAAGGCGGGGGCGCCGGAGGTGTCCGTGCGCAGCACCAGTTCGTTGATGAAGACGCCCACGAGGTCGTCGGAGGCGTCGTCGGTACGGCCCGCGATCGGGGTGCCGAGCGGGATGTCGGTGCCGGCACCGAGCCGGGTCAGCAGCGCGGCGAGCGCGGCCTGGAACACCATGAAGAGGCTGACGCCGTTCTGCCGGGCCAGGGCCAGCAGCCTGCGGTGGAGCTGGGCGTCGAGTTCGAAGGGCACCTGGTCGCCGCGGTGGGTGGCGAGGGCCGGCCGGGGCCGGTCCGCCGGCAGCGGCAGCTCCTCCGGCAACCCCGCCAACTGCCGCTTCCAGTAGGACAGCTGCCGTGCGGACAGGCTCTCGGGGTCCTCCTCGTCGCCGAACAGCTCGCGCTGCCACAGGGCGTAGTCGGCGTACTGGACGGGCAGCGGGGTCCAGCGCGGGGCGGCGCCGGAACGGCGAGCCGTGTAGGCCTCGGTGAGGTCGCGGACCAGGGGGCGCATCGACCAGGCGTCACCGGCGATGTGGTGCAGCACCAGCACCAGCACGTGGTCGTCCGGGCCCACGGCGAGCAGGGTGGCCCGCAGCGGGATCCGGGCCGAGAGCCGAAAGCCCTCGCGGGTGGCCGCTGCGACGTCCCGGACCAGGTGGTCCGCGCTGGTGGCGCCGGTGCGCAGCACCTGGGCGGCCGCCTCGGCGGAGCCGAGGACGTGCTGGTACGGCTGTCCGTCGCGCTCGGGGAAGACGGTGCGCAGGGACTCGTGGCGCTCCAGCACATCGGTCAGGGCCGCCCGCAGCGCGTCCGGGTCCAGGGCGCCGCGCAACCGCAGCGCCATGGCCATGTTGTAGTGGGACGCCTCCGGGTCCATCCGGTTGACGAACCAGAGGCGGTGCTGGGCGAAGGACAGCGGCAGGCTCTCGGGCCGTTCCCGGCGCACCAGGGCGGGGCGGGCGGCCGCGGCCGTGTCGACGTACCGGGCCAGACCGGCCACCGTGGGCGCCTCGAACAGTGCGCGGACCGGCACCTCCACGCCCAGGACCGTGCGGATCCGGGAGACGAGGCGGGTCGCCAGCAGCGAGTGGCCGCCCAGCTCGAAGAACCCGTCGTCGATACCGACCCTGGGCACCGAGAGGATCTCCGCGAACAGGCCGCACAGGATCTCCTCCTGTGCGGTCCGTGCCTCGCGCCCCTGCCGTGCGCCCAGGTCGGGGGCGGGCAGCGCCTTGCGGTCGGTCTTGCCGTTCGGGGTCAGCGGTACGGCGTCCAGCGCCACGATCGCCGAGGGCACCATGTACTCCGGCAGCAGCCCGGCCACATGGCGGCGCACCGCCGTGACGTCCGCCTCGGCGGGCACCACGTATCCGACCAGCCGCTTGTCGCCGGGCGTGTCCTCCCGGACCGTCGCCACCGCGCGGGTCACCCCGTCGGCGCCGGCCAGCGCCTGCTCCACCTCGCCGAGTTCGATGCGGTGGCCGCGGACCTTGACCTGGTCGTCGGCCCGGCCCACGAACACCAGCCGGCCGTCCGGCGACCACTGGACCACGTCACCCGTGCGATACATACGACCGCCCGCCGGACCGAACGGATCGGCCACGAACCGGCCCGCCGTCAGCCCCGCACGACCCAGATAGCCACGGGCCACGCCGTCACCGGCGATGTACAACTCCCCCGGCACGCCCGGCGGCACGAGCCGCAGCGCACCGTCGAGGACGTACACCCGCTGGTTGGCCAACGGGCCACCGATCGACACCTCCGCCCCGGTGACCGGCGCCGACGTCGACCAGACGGTCGTCTCCGTCGGACCGTACAGATTCCGCACGGAGTCCGCTCGGTCGGCCAACTCCCTTGCCAGGGAGGCGTCCAGCGCCTCACCGCCGACCAGCACCCGCAGGCCGTCGACGGCCTGCGGCACCTGCTCCAGCAGCGCCCGCCACAGGCTCGGCGTCGCCTGCATCACCGACACGCCCTCGGTGCGTACCAGTTCGCCGAGGACGGCCGGGTCACGTACGTCGCCGCCCGAGGCCAGCATCACCGTCGCGCCGGAGACCAGCGGCAGGAACACCTCCAGCAGCGCGATGTCGAAGCCGAAGGTCGTCACCGCCAGCCAGCGGTCCCCCGGTGACAGCGCGACGTGGGACGCCATCGCCCCCAGGAAGTTGCGCAGTGCGCCGTGCGGGACCACCACACCCTTCGGACGTCCCGTCGAACCCGATGTATAGAGCACATACGCCGCATCGTCGGCCGTCACCTCCGCTGCCGGGACCGGCTCCTCGACCGGGCCCACCTCCTCCACGAGCACCGCCCCGGGCACCACGGACACCGTCTCCCGCGACGCCAGCACCACGGCCGGTGCCGCATCCGCCAGCACGAACGCCACACGCTCCGCCGGGAAACCCGGATCCACCGGCAGGAACGCCGCCCCGACCCGGCCGACGGCGAGCATCGCCGCCACCGCGTCCACCGAACGCGGCAGCACCAACGCCACCACCGCACCCCGGCCCACCCCACGCCGCAGCAGCTCCGCCGCCAACGCATCGACCCGGCCGTCCAACCGGCCGTAGCTGAGGGAGTCCCCGCCACAGCGCACGGCCACCGCGTCCGGCGTCGCCGTCGCCTGCCCTGCGAACCATTCCGGCAGCAGGCCCACCGGCACCGGCGAGACGGAGTCGTTCCACTCCCCCAGCAGGAGCGCGCGCTCCTCGGCGGAGAGCACGTCGGCGGCCGCGACGGGGCTGTCCGTGGCCAGGACGGCGGCCCGCAGCATCCGTACGAAACGGTCCAGCAGGGCCTCGGCCGCAGGGCGGTCGACGAGGTCCGGCCGGTGGTCGAGGCGGACGTGGAGGTCGTCGCCGCGCTGGGAGACGACGAGGGTGAGCGGGTAGTGGGTGGCGTCGCGGCCCTTGGCGCCGACCAGGCGGAGCCCGGAGTCGAGGGGAGCCGAAGTGGCCGCGTCGACCGGGTAGTTCTCCACCAGGACGGCGGTGTCGAAGAGGTCACCGGCGCCGGTCAGCGACTGGATCGCGGACAGACCCAGGTGCTGGTGGGCGCCCAGGGCGGACTGCTCGTCCTGCACCCGGGTCAGGGCCTCGGACCAGGTCTCGCGGGCGTCGAGGCGGACGCGCACCGGGACGGTGTTGATGAACAGGCCGATCATGGTCTCGACGCCGGGGATGTCGGCCGGGCGGCCGGAGACCGTCGTGCCGAAGACGACGTCGTCACGGCCCGTCAGCCGCCCGAGCAGGGCGCCCCAGGCGGTCTGGACGACGGTGTTGAGCGTGACGGCGTGCTCGGCGGTGAGGCGGGCCAGGCCCGTGCGGAACTCCGCCGGCAGGGAGGTCTCGACGCGTTCCGGCAGCCGCGGTTCGCCGGCGGACCCGGCGCCCGGGCACATCCGGGTGGGTCCGTTCAGGCCGTCCAGGGCGGCGCGCCAGGCCCGCTCGTCGGTCTGCCGGTCACGGCGGCTGAGCCACTCCAGGTAGCGCCGGTAGGGGGTGGTGGGGGCAAGGGCCTGTGCGCCGCGGTCGTAGGCGGTGAAGACCTCGCGCAGCAGGACGGGGACCGACCAGCCGTCCATCAGGATGTGGTGGTTGGTCAGGACGAGGCGGTGCAGGTCGTCGGCACGGCGGACGAGCAGGCAGCGCAGCAGGGGCGGTGCGGCGAGGTCGAACCGCTCGGCGCGCTCCGTGTCGCAGAGGCGGGCCAGTGCGGTGTCCGCCTCCTGCGCCGGCAGACCGCCGAGGTCCTCCTCCCGCCAGGGCAGGTCGAACCGGCGCGGCACGAACTGCACGGGCTTGCCTGACCGCACCGCCCGGAAACCGGCCCGCAGGTTGGGGTGCCGGCGCAGCACCGCGGTGACGGCCTCGCGCAGCCGGGCGGCGTCCAGCGGGCCGGCCAGGTCGACGAACAGCTGGACGGTGTAGGCGTCCTGGCCCGCGCCGTCGTCGTACAGGGAGTGGAACAGGAGTCCTTCCTGGAGCGGCGACAGCGGCAGCACGTCCTCGATGCCCGACGGGCCGCGCCCCTTGCCGGTGTTCTGTGTCGTCACTTCACTGCCTCCAGTCGGACTCGAGCTCGTCGATCTCGTCCTGGAGGAGGTCCACCAGGGAGAGGTCGGAGGGGGTGGCGGGGTCGGCGTCCGCGCCGGGTGTCGCCCCGGTCAGCGCGTCCAGCGCCTCCCACCACAGGTCGGTCAGGGCCGCGATCTCCGGCTCGTCGAACAGCGCGCCGGGCCAGGACCAGGTGGCCTTCAGCCGCGGGCCGTCAGGGCCGTCGTGGACGATCGCGTTCAGCTCCAGGGCGTGCGCGAACGGCATGCCGGGGTCGGTGGGCGCCACGGTCACCCGCTCGGGTGCCGCGCCCCAGGTGGTGGGGCCGTCGCCGCCGGTGCGGAGCCGGCCCAGATAGTTGAAGGCGATCTGCGGGGCATGTCCCGCGGCGAGCAGCGGCGCGGTCCTCGGGTTGAGGTGGCGCAGCAGGCCGTAGCCGGTGCCCTTGTCGGGCAGGGCCCGCAGCTGCTCCGCGACCCGGGCGAGCGCTCCGGCGAGGGCGTCGGGGTCCGCCGTCTCGTGCCAGCGGACGCCGGGGTCGAGGCGCAGCGGGTGCATGGCGGTGAACCAGCCGACCGTGCGCGTCAGGTCGGCGGTGTCGTCGCCGTCACGGCCGTGGCCCTCGCGGTGGATCAGGACGGGGCTGCCGCCGCCGGTGCCGCGCCGCCGCCGCCACTCGGCGAGGGCCAGCGCGAACCCGGTGAGCAGGGCCTCCTCGGCTCCGGTCGTGAGCAGGGCCTCGGTGCGCTCGGGCGGCAGCTCGGCGGTGTGGTGCCGGGCGGTGCCCTTGGTGTGCTCGGCCGGGTCCAGCGGCTCGACGGTCAGCCTCGGGTCGGGGGCGGCCGTGAGGCCCTCCCACAGGGCGAGTTGGTCCTCGGCCGCCGGGGAGACGGCCCGTTCGGCGAGCCGGTACGCCCAGGTGCGCAGCGAGGTGGCCACCGGCGGGAGCTCGCGGTCACGGTCGAGCCACGCGTCCATCAGGTCGGGGGCCAGGATGCGCCAGGACACTCCGTCGACGACCAGGTGATGGGCCATCAGCAGCAGGCGCCCGGGGCGCTCGGCGCCGGCGTCGAACCAGACGGCGCGCAGCATGTCGCCCTTGTCGGGGTCGAGCGAGCGGCGGGTCTCCTCGGCCTCGCGGGTCAGCAGTGGCTCGAGGTCCGTCTCCGGTACGCCCGAGACGTCGACGCGGCGGACCTGGCGGGTGGCGTCGGCGGTCTCGGCGGCGGGGATCTCCAGCCGCCAGGGGCCGGGCTCGGCGCGGTCGAGGCGTCCGCGCAGGGCGTCGTGCCGTTCCAGCAGCGCCTGGACCGCCTCGGTCAGGGTGTGCTCGGTCAGGCCCGCCGGGACCCGGAGCAGCACGGACTGGTTGAAGCCCTCGATCGGGCCGCCGAGTTCGCGCAGCCACTCCATGATCGGGGTGGCCGGCACCTGTCCCGTGCCGTCGTCGGCCGCCTGGTCGCCCGCTTCGGCGGCCGCCCGGGCGAGGGCCGCGACCGTCTGGTGCTGGAAGACGTCCCTGGGGGTGAGGGCCAGGCCGGCCTGGCGGGCGCGGCTGACCAGCTGGATCGAGACGATGCTGTCGCCGCCCAGGGTGAAGAAGTTGTCGTCGGCGGTGACGTCGGCGACGCCGAGCAGGTCGGCGAAGAGCGTGCACAGCAGCCGCTCGCGGGCGTCGCTCGGTGCCCGGCCGCCGGTGGCGGAGCGCTCCGGTGCGGGCAGGGCCGCGCGGTCGAGCTTGCCGTTGGCGTTCAGCGGCAGGGCGTCCAGCGTGACGAAGGCGTCGGGGACCATGTAGTCGGGCAGCAGCCCGGTCACATGCCGGCGCATCGCGGTGACGTCCATGTCGGCCGGTACGACGTAGGCGACGAGCCGCCGGTCGCCGGGCCGGTCCTCGCGGACGGTCACGAAGGTGTGGGCGGTGCCGGGGAAGGAGGCGACCGCGTTCTCCACCTCACGGGGTTCGATGCGGAAGCCGCGCACCTTGACCTGGTCGTCGACGCGGCCGACGAACTCCAGCTCCCCGTCGGCACTCCAGCGGACGCGGTCGCCGGTGCGGTACATCCGGGAGCCGGCCGGGCCGTACGGGTCGGCGACGAACCGCTCGGCGGTCAGGGCCGCGCGGCCCGTGTAGCCCCGGGCCAGGCCCTCCCCGGCGACGTGGAGTTCGCCGACGACGCCGTCCGGTACGGGACACAGGCGGTCGTCGAGGACGTAGACGCGGGTGTTGTCCAGCGGGCGGCCGATGGGGACCGCGCCACGCTCCAGGTCCCGCCGCGTGAGGGTGTGGTGGACCACGCACAGCGTGGACTCGGTGGGTCCGTAGCTGTTGGTGATGCGGGCGTCCGGGGCGTGGGCGAGGACCTGGCGGACGCTCGTCGCGGCCGGGGTGTCGCCGCCGACGCAGATGTCGCGCAGGTGCCGGAAGCTGTCCGCGTGGTGCTCGGCGAGCAGCCGGAACAGGCCTTCGCTGAACAGGCCGACGGTGACCCGGTGGTCGGTCATGGTGCGGGCGAGGGCCGCGATATCGGTGGCCTCCGCGTCGCAGACGACGATCCGGCCGCCGCTCAGGAGCGGGCCCCACAGTTCGTACGTCGAGGCGTCGAAGGTGGTCGGCGAGTGGAACAGGACGCGGTCCTCGGGGCCGTGGCCCCAGTACCGGTCCCGGGCCAGTCCGGCGACCCCGCGGTGGGTGACCGCGACGCCCTTGGGCTCTCCGGTCGAGCCGGACGTGTACATGATGTAGGCGAGCGCGTCGGGGCGGACGGCGGGCCGCGGGCGGGCCGCCGGCGGCCGGGACCGGAGCGCGGGGTCGTCGACGAGGACCAGCGGGGCCGCGCCCTGTGGGACGAGCGGGGCGGTGGCGCGGTCGGTGACGACGGCCGCGGCGGCGGTGTCCGCCAGGATGTGCCGCAGGCGGGCCTCGGGGCTGCGCCCGTCCAGCGGTACGTACACCGCGCCCGCCTTCGCCACCGCCAGCGCGGCCACGACGTGGTCGACGCGTCCGCCGAGCAGCAGCGCCACCCGGTCCTCGGTGCCCACACCCCGCTCGGCCAGCGCGTCGGCGAGGGCCTCGGCGCGGGCGTCCAGCTGGGCGTAGGTGAGGGTCAGGTCCGCGCTCTCCACGGCCGGGGCATCGGGAGCCTGGGCGGCCCGCTCGGCGAACAGCTCGGGCAGGGCGGCCTCGGGGCGGGCCACCGCGGTGTCGTTGCGGTCGGTGAGCAGCGTGCGCAGCTCGTCCTCGGCCAGCACCGGCAGGTCGCCGATGCTGCGGTCGGGCGCGGCGACGGCGGCGGTGAGCAGCCGGGTCAGCCGGGCCGCGAGCGCCTCGGCGGTGGCGGCGTCGAAGAGGTCCGTGGCGTACTCGATCTGCCCGGCGATGCCGTCGGGCCGGCCGTCGTCGGTGTGCCGCTCCCACAGGCTGACGGAGAGGTCGAACTTGGCCACGGGGGCCTCGGCGGACTCCACCCGCACCGGCAGGCCGTCCAGTTCGGCGTGGGGCCGGTCGCTGATCGCGTTGTGCAGCACCAGCATCACCTGGAACAGGGGGTGCCGGGCCAGCGAGCGCGCCGGGTTGATCTCCTCCACCAGGCGCTCGAACGGCAGGTCCTGATGGGTGTAGGCGGCCAGGTCGGTCTCCCGGACCCGGGCCAGCAGCTCCCGGAAGGTCGGGTCGCCGGAGGTGTCCGTGCGCAGCACCAGGGTGTTGACGAAGAAGCCGACCAGGTCGTCGAGGGCGTCGTCGGTACGGCCCGCGATCGGGGTGCCGAGCGGGATGTCGGTGCCGGCGCCGAGCCGGGTCAGCAGCGTGGCCAGGGCGGCCTGGAGCACCATGAAGACGCTGACCCCGCTCTTCGCGGCCAGGGCGACGAGCGCGGTGTGCGCCGTGGCGTCCAGGGCGAGGGGCACGTTCGCGCCGTGGTAGCCGGCGGCCTCCGGGCGCGGTCGGTCGGTGGGCAGGTCCAGCTCTTCCGGCAGCCCGGCGAGGGCCTCGGTCCAGTACGCCAGCTGCCGGGCCAGCGGACTGTCCGGGTCCTGCGGGTCACCCATGACCCGCTGCTGCCACAGCGCGTAGTCGGCGTACTGCACCGGCAGCGGACGCCAGGCGGGCGCGGCACCGCGGACCCGGGCGCCGTAGGCGTGGCCGAGGTCGCGCAGGAACGGGCCGATGGACCAGCCGTCGGTGGCGATGTGGTGCATGACCAGGACGAGTACGGTCTCGTCGCCGCCGGTCAGCAGCCGGGCGCGCAGCGGGGGTTCGCAGACCAGGTCGAAGCCGCGGGTGACGGTCTGCCGGACGGTGTCGGCCAGGCCGTCGGGCCCGGTCTCGGTCTCCTCCAGCACGGGCGCGCCCTCGACCGGTCCGAGGACCCGCTGCCAGGGCACACCGCCCCGCTCGGGGAAGACCGTGCGCAGGCTCTCGTGCCGGGTGACGACGTCGCGCAGCGCCTCCCGCAGCGCCGCCCGGTCGAGGTCGCCGTCGATGCCCAGCACCAGCGGGACGTTGTAGGTGGCGTCGTCGGCGCCCTCCAGCCGGTTGAGGAACCACAGGCGGCGCTGGGCGTAGGACAGGGCGACGCGCTCGGGGCGCTCGGCGGGGACCAGCGGCGGGCGGGTGTCCTGGGCCGAGCCGAGCCGGGCGGCGATGCCCGCGACGGTGGGGTCGTCGAACAGCGCCTTGATGCCGATCCGGGCGCCCAGGGTGGTGGCGATCCGGCTGAGCAGGCGCATCGCGAGCAGCGAGTGGCCGCCCAGGGCGAAGAAGTCGTCGTCGATGCCGACCGGTCCGGTGCCCAGGATGTCGGCGAACAGACCGCAGAGGATCTCCTCCTCCGGCGTGCGCGGAGCCCGTGTGACCGGCCCGGACGGGGCGGCGGGGTCGGGCAGCGCGGCGCGGTCGACCTTGCCGTTGGCCGTCAGGGGCAGCCGGTCCAGGACCACCACGGCGGACGGCACCAGGTACGCGGGCAGCGCCGCGGCCGCGTGCGACCGCAGCCCCTCGGCGGCGCCGGGGCCGGCCTCGGCGGCGACGTAGGCGACCAGCCGCCGGTCGCCCGGCTGGTCCTCGCGGACCAGGCAGACGGCCTGGGTCACCCCGGGCGCGGTCAGCAACCGCGCCTCGACCTCGCCCGGTTCGATGCGGTAGCCGCGCACCTTGACCTGGTGGTCGGCGCGGCCGACGTACGTCAGGAGTCCGTCACGGCTCCAGCGGACCCGGTCGCCGGTGCGGTACATCCGGGACCCGGCCGGGCCGAACGGGTCGGCCACGAACCGCTCGCCGGTCAGGGCGGGGCGGCCGAGGTAGCCGCGGGCCACGCCGGTGCCGGCCACGTACAGGTCACCGGTGACGCCGTCCGGCACGGGGTTGAGCCGGGCGTCGAGGACGTAGACCCGGGTGTTGGTCATGGGCCGGCCGAGCGGCACCGGTCCGGCCGGGAGCGCGGCGCCCGCCGGAACGGGGTGGTCCAGGCAGCCGACCGTGGTCTCGGTGGGGCCGTAGTGGTTGACGACCTCGACAGCGGGGTGGCGCTCGCGCCAGGCGGCGAGCTGCTCGGCGTGCAGCGCCTCGCCTCCGATGACGAGCTGGGCGGTCGGCGAGCAGGCCCCGGGCAGCTCCAGCAGCATCGGCAGATGACTGGGCGTCACCTTGGCGAAGGTGAGACCTCCCGGCACCCGCAGCCGCTCGTCCAGGTCCGCGACGTACAGGCAGCCACCGGCCAGGAGGGTGCCGTACAGGCCGGTCAGGCCCAGGTCGAAGGAGAGCGGCGAGTGCAGCAGGGTGCGGCCGGCCAGACCCGGGTAGCGGGCGGCGCAGTACGTGGCGTACTCGGCGATCGCGCGCTGCTCGACCACCACGCCCTTGGGGGTGCCGGTGGAGCCCGAGGTGTAGACGACGTACGCGGCGTCGTCCGGGGTGAGCGGGGCGCCGCGCTCGGTGTCGGAGAGCGGTCCGGCGGCCAGCCGGGCGAGGGCCGCCTCGGTGTCCGGGTCGTCCAGGACGACGGTGGCGCCGGGCCGCTCGGCGAGGTGCGGGGCCGTCTCCACGGCGGCCCGGGTGGTCAGCAGCAGCGCCGGGCGGGCGTCGTCGAGGAGGGTGCGGACGCGGTCGCCGGGCTGGTCGGGGTCGAGCGGCAGGTAGGCGGCTCCGGCCTTCCCTGCCGCGAGCATCGCGACGACCGCCTCGGCCGAGCGCGGCACCGCGAGCGCCACCACGGACCCCGCGCCCGCTCCATGGGCCAGCAGCAGCCGGGCCAGCCGGTCGGCGTCCTGGTCGAGCTGTGCGTACGTGAGTTCCCGCGGGCCGCAGACCACGGCGGGCGCCTCGGGCGAGCGGGCCGCCTGCCGGGCGAAGAGCTGCGCGAGGGTGTGCCGGGAGACCTCCGCCGCGGTGTCGTTGCGCCGCCGCAGGACCTCGTCCCGCTCGGCGGCGGAGACGATCTCCAGCTCGGTGAGGCGCCGGGCGGGGTCGGCCAGGGCCGCCTCGAGGAGCCGTACGAAGCGGGTGGTCAGAGACGCGACGGTGGCCTCGTCGAACAGGTCGGCGCAGTAGCCGGCCGCGGCGGTGATCCCGTCCGGCTCGCCCTGCTCGGTGAACCGTTCGGCGACGCTGAACAGCAGGTCGAACTTGGCCAGATCGGGGTCCTGCTGGACGAACTCGGCGGTGAGTCCCGGCAGGTCGGCCGCCGGACGCCCGAGGTTCTGCAGGACCAGCTTGGTCTGGAACAGCGGATGCCGGCCGGCCGAGCGTGCCGGGTTGAGCGCCTCCACCAGCCGCTCGAAGGGCAGGTCCTGGTGGTCGAAGGCGTCGATGTCGGCGCGCCGCACCCGGGCGAGCAGTTCGCCGAACGTCGGGTCGCCGGAGGTGTCGGTGCGCAGCACCAAGGAATTGACGAAGAACCCGACCAGGTCGCGGAGCGTGTCGTCGTCCCGGCCGAAGACCGAGCCGCCGATGACGATGTCCTCGCCCGCTCCGACGCGGGTGAGCAGGGCGGCGAGCGTGGCGTGCAGCACCATGAACGGCGTGACGCCGTGCTCGCGGGCCGTGCGCAGGACGGCCCGGTGGGTGCCGGCGCCGATCTCGAAGGGGACGAGGCCGCCGGCGTGGCCGCTCTCGCGCGGCCGGGGCCGGTCGGTGGGCAGCGTCAGTTCCTCCGGCAGGTCCGCCAGGACGCCCTGCCAGTGGGCGAGTTGACGGGACAGCACGCTGTCGGCGTCGTCCTCGCCGCCCAGCCGCTCCCGCAGGCGCAGCGCGTGGTCGGCGTACTGGACGGGCAGCGGGGCCCAGTCGGGGGTGCGGCCGTCGAGCGCGGCACGGTAGGCGGCGGACAGGTCGCGCAGCAGCGGCGCGGTCGACCAGCCGTCACTGGCGATGTGGTGCACGACCAGAACCAGGACGTGCTCCTCAAGACCGCGCTCCAGCAGTGCGGCGCGCACCGGCGGTTCGGTGGCCAGGTCGAAGCCCCGGCCGGTGACGGCGGCGATCAGGGGTGTCTCGTCCCGGCCGGCGGCGTCGACGACGTCCAGGCGGGGGCGTGCCTGGTCGGCCGGCAGCACGACCTGACGCGGGGTGCCCTCGGACTCCGGGAAGACGGTGCGCAGGGTCTCGTGCCGGGCCACCAGGGCGGCCAGGGCCGCTTCCAGGGCCCGCCGGTCGAGGGCGCCGGTGAGCCGGACGACCAGCGGGATGTTGTAGGAGGCGTCGGCGGGGTCGAGCCTGTTGATGAACCACAGGCCGCGCTGGGCGGGCGAGAGCGGCAGCACCTCGGGGCGGGGCCGCGGGGCGAGGACCGCGCGCGCCGGCGGGCGCAGGCCGAGCGCGGCCGCGAGGCCCGCGGGGCTGGGATTGCGGAAGACGGTGGCGACGGAGACGTCCGCGTCCAGCGCCGAACGGACCCGCGCCACCAGGCGGGTGGCCAGCAGGGAGTGGCCGCCGAGCTGGAAGAAGTCGTCGTCGGCGCCGACCCGGTCCACGCCGAGGAGTTCGGCGAAGATCCCGCACAGGATCTCCTCCTGCGCCGTGGCGGGCGCCCGGCCGACCGTGCGGGTCAGGTCGGGTACGGGCAGCGCCTTGCGGTCCACCTTGCCGTTCGCGGTCAGCGGCATCGACTCGAGCGCCGTCCAGGCGGTGGGGACCATGTGCTCCGGCAGCACGCGGGAGACCGCCTCCCGCACCGCCTCGAAGTCGGCACCGCCGACCAGGTGGGCCACCAGCCGGCCGTCGACGACCGTGGCAGCCGCGTCGGTGACGCCCGGCACCTCGCGCAGCCGGGCCTCGATCTCGCCCGGCTCGACCCGCTGTCCGCGGATCTTCACCTGCGCGTCCCGGCGGCCCAGGAACTCCAACTGCCCGTCGGGCAGGCGGCGTACGCGGTCCCCGGTCCGGTACAGCCGGGTCCCGTCCGCCGCGAAGGGGTCCGCCACGAACACGCCCGCGGTGCGCGCCGGGTCGCCCAGGTAGCCGCGCCCGACCCCGGTGCCGGCGACGTACAGGTCGCCGGGTACACCGGCGGGCACCGGCCGCAGCCGGTCGTCCAGCACGTACAGGGAGGTGTTGCGCACGGCCCGCCCGATCGGGGCGCTCACCCGCTCGGATCCGGCCGAAGCGGCGGTGATCACGGCGTGCGTGACGTCGTCCGAGCACTCGGTGGGGCCGTAGGCGTTGACCACCGGCACCGCCGGGAAGCGCGCGAACCAGCGGCGGCACAGCTCGGCCGGCAGGTCCTCGCCGGTGACGACGAGCCGGCGCAGCGCCGGCAGTTCGGGCAGCTCGGCACCCTCGTCCCAGGCGTCCAGCGCGGCCCGCAGCAGCGACGGCACGACCTCCAGCACGGTCACCGCGTCCCGCCCGGCCATCCGGAACAGGCCGACGGCGTCCACGGCCAGTTCCTGGCCGACGGCCACCACACGGCCACCGACCACCAGCGGCGTGAGCATCTGCCAGACGGAGACGTCGAAGGTCAGCGGCGCGTTCTGTACCACGGCGTCGCGGGCGTCGAGGTCGAGGTCCTCGATCTTGGCCAGCAGGTGGTTGTTCATTCCCCGGTGGTGCACCATCGCGCCCTTGGGCCGGCCGGTGGAACCGGACGTGAACAGCACGTACGCCAGCCGGTCCGGGACGGCCGGGACGGCGCCGGGCGTCCCGGCGGTCAGGTCGCCGTCCAGGGCCACCACGTCCGTGCCGAGGCCGGCCGCCGGACCGGTCAGCCCGGGTCCGGCCAGCACCAGCCGCGCCCCGGCGTCGGCCACCAGCTCGGCGGAGCGGGCCACCGGTGAGCGGGTGTCCAGCGGCAGGTACACGGCGCCCGCGGCGAGGATGCCCAGCAGCGCGGCCACGGCCCAGCGACCGCGCTCCGCGAGCACGGCCACCACCGGCTCCGGCCCGGCGGGCAGAGCGCCGACCCGGGCGGCGATCCGGTCCAGCAGGTCGACCAGTTCGGCGTACGTCACCTCGCCGTCGTCGTCCGACACCGCGACCGCGTCCGGCCGCCGCGCGGCCGTCTCCCGCACCCGGCGCACCACGTCCGTCAGGGACTCGCCGGCCGCCGTGGCGTTGAACTCCACCAGTTCCCGGCGCAGTTCCTCGTCGGTGAGCAGCGGTACGTCACCGACGCGCAGCTCCGGGTCGCCCGCGACCGCGGTGAGCAGCCGGGCGAAACGGTCCAGGAGGTCCTGGACGGTGCCCGCCTCGAAGGCGTCGGTGCGGTACTCCAGGGCGACGAGGATCCCGTCGGGCGCGCCGGAAGAGGCGTGCTCCTCACGGACGTTGAAGGACAGGTCGAACTTGGCCGTGGTGTTCGGCACGTCCATGAGTCCCAGCCGCAGACCGGACGGTGCGGGCAGCGGGCGGCGCGCGCCGTCCATGGACAGCATCACCTGGAACAGCGGGTGCCGGGAGGCGGACCGCACCGGGTTCAGGGCCTCCACCAGGCGCTCGAACGGCAGGTCCTGGTGGGCGAAGGCCGCGAGGTCGCCCTCCCGTACCCGGGCGAGCAGTTCGGTGAAGGAGGGGTTGCCGGCGGTGTCGGTGCGCAGCACCAGCGTGTTGTTGAAGAAGCCGACGAGCGGGTGCAGCGCCTCGTCGTCGCGGCCGGCGACGGGGGCGCCGAGCACGATGTCGTCCCCGGCGCCGAGGCGGGCGAGCAGGGCGGACAGCGCGGCCTGGAGCACCATGAAGGGGCTGGCGCCGGCGGAGCGGGCCAGCGCGGCGACGCGGGCGTGCGTGTCCGCGTCCAGACGCGTGGTCAGGGTGCGGGCCCCGGGCGCGCTCGCGGTGGCCGCGGGGAGCCGGTCGAAGGGCAGGTCGAGGTGGTCGGGCAGGCCCGCCAGCCGGTCCTGCCAGTAGGCGAGCTGACGCACGGCCGCCGGGGACGGCGCGTCCTCGTCGCCCAGCAGCCGCCGCTGCCACACGGCGTAGTCGGCGTAGCTCACGGGGAGCGGGGCGAGTTCGGGCGTACGGCCCCGGGTGCGGGCCGCGTAGGCGGTGAGCAGGTCGTCGAGCAGGGGCGCGACGGACTCGCCGTCGGCGGCGATGTGGTGCAGCAGGAGCAGCAGGACGTGCTGCTGCGGGGCGAGGGTGAACAGGGTGACGCGCAGCGGGGTCTCGGCGCCGAGGTCGAAGGGGCGTGCGCTCTCCTCGGCCAGCAGGGCGGGCAGTTCGGCCGTGGCCGCGGCCCGGCGCCGCAGGGCGGGTCCGTCGCCGGGCGGCGTGATGTGCTGGCGGGGGGTGCCGTCGCGGTCGGGGTAGACCGTCCGCAGCACCTCGTGCCGGTCGGTGAGGTCGGTGAGGGCGGCCGTGAGCGCCTCGGTGTCCAGGTCGCCGTCGAGGGTCAGGACGAGCGGGATGTGGTACGCGCTGCTGGGGCCTTCCAGGCGGTGCAGGAACCACAACCGGCGCTGTGCGGGTGAGAGTTCGGGGTCGCCGTCGTGCTCCACCGGCGTCAGCGCGGGACGGGCGGGCGGGGCGTCGGCGAGCCGCTCGGCCAGACGGCGCACGGTGGGCGCCTTGAAGACGGCCTCCACCCCGCACTCGACACCGAGCTCGGCCCGGATGCGTGGGGTGAGGCGGGCGGCGAGCAGGGAGTGGCCGCCCAGGGCGAAGAAGTCGTCGTCGAGTCCGACCCGCGGGGTGCCGAGTGCCTCGGCGAACAGAGCGCACAGGCGCTCCTCGCGCGGGGTGCGCGGCGGGGCGTACGGCGTGGCGGGCGCGCCGCCGGTCCCGGCGCCCGGGTCGGGCAGGGCCTTGCGGTCGGTCTTTCCGTTGGGGGTGACGGGGATGGCGTCGAGGACCGTGAGCGTGGCGGGCACCAGGTAGCCGGGGAGACGGTCGGCCAGGGCGCCGCGCACGGCGGCGAGGTCGAGGGCGCGGCCGTCGGCGGGCACGACGTAGCCGGCCAGGGCGGGCCCGCCGGTCGGGTCGGTGCGCACCGCCACCGCGGCCTGGGCGACCGGGTCCAGCTCGCGCAGGGCGGCCTCGGCCTCGCCGGGCTCGACCCGGTAGCCGCGGATCTTGACCTGCTCGTCGGCCCGGCCGACGAACTCCAGGGTGCCGTCGGGGCGTTGCCGCACCAGGTCGCCGGTGCGGTACATCCGCTCGCCGGGAACACCGTGCGGGTCGGCGACGAAGCGCTCGCCGGTGAGCGCCGGCCGGCCGAGGTAGCCCCGGGCCAGGGAGGCGCCCGCCACGTACAGTTCGCCGGTCACGCCGGGCGGCACCGGCTGCAGGGCGGCGTCCAGGACATAGACGCGGCTGCCGGTGACGGCGCGGCCGATCGCGGGCTCGCCGGGGCCGGAGAGGGGTTCGCTGATGGTGGCGCAGACGGTGGTCTCGGTGGGGCCGTAGCCGTTGAGGAAGAGCCGTCCGGCCGACCAGCGCTCGGCGAGGTCGCCGGAGCATGCCTCGCCGGCGACCAGGATGGTCAGGTCGGCGGGCAGGTCACCGGCGGGGTCCATGACGGCGAGCGAGGACGGCGGCAGGATCGCGTGGGTGACACCGGCCGCGCGGGTGAACGCGGCCAGCGCCTCGCCCGGCATCAGGTGCTCGGCGGGCGCCAGCACGAAGGACGCGCCGGCCAGCAGTCCCATGCACAGCTCCGGGACCATCGCGTCGAAGCCCAGCGAGGCGAACTGCAGCACGCGACTGTCGGGCCGTACCCGCATGTGTCCGACGAAGGTGTCGGCGAGGTGCGGGACGCCGCGGTGGGTGACCACGACGCCCTTGGGCCGGCCGGTGGAACCGGAGGTGTAGATGACGTAGGCGGGGTGGTCCACGGTGAGCGTGGCGGTGCGCTCGGCGTCCGCGAGATCGCCGCCCGGCCGCTCGGCAAGGGCGGCCGCCACCGCGGGGTCGTCCAGCACGAGCAGCGGCACGGCCCCGGCGGCCTCGGCGGCGAGCGGTGCGGTGGTGGAGTGGGCCAGCAGGCAGGCCGGCAGGGCGTCGCCGAGGACGTGGTCGATACGGGCCCGTGGATAGGCGGGGTCGAGCGGCAGGAAGGAGGCGCCGGCCTTGAGTACGCCGAGCACGGCCACGACGAGATCGGCGGAGCGGGGCAGCAGCAGGGCGACCCGGTCCTCGGGGCCGATGCCGCGGGCGGTCAGGTGCCGGGCCAGCTGGTTGGCCCGCCGGCCGAGTTCGGCGTAGGTGAGCACCGTGTCGCCGAAGCGGACGGCCGGGGCGTCGGGGAAGCGGGCGGCGGTCCGCTCGAACAGGGCGGGGAAGGTGGCCGTGGGGTCGGCGGTGACCGGCTCGACGGCGGGTACTACGAGGGCGCGTTCGGCGTCGTCGAGGAAGCCGAGGCGGCCGACGGGGGTGGCGGGGTGCTCCAGGGCGCGGGCCATACGGCCCAGGAAGCCGACGTAGCGGTCCTGGTGGGCGGCGAGTTCCGCGGCGTCGTACAGCTCGGGGTGGACGTCGAAGTCGACGCGGATCGCGCTGTCGTCGGAGCGGTCGTACACCGAGATCGCGAGGTCCTCGATGAGGCGCAACGACATGTTGCGGGCGTCCGCGCGGTGGCCGGCGAAGCGGATGTCGTAGGAGAACGGGACGACGTTGAGCAGCGGCCCGAAGAAGCGCCGGTGCTCGTGGCCGAGGCCGAGGTCGCGACGCAGGTCCTCGCCGCGGTACCGCTGGTGCGGCACCAGTTCGCGCAGGGCGGTCCGGGTGCGGTCGAGCAGTTCGCCGACGGTGGTGGCGGAGTCGACGGCCACCCGCAGCGGCAGCACGTTGGCGACCATGCCGGGCGCCCGGCGGGCCTCGTCGTGGGTGCGCGCGGTGACCGGCAGACCGGCGACGACGTCGGTGAGCCCGGTCAGGCGGTGCAGGTAGGCCATGGTCGCGGCGACGACGATCCGGGAGCGGGCGACCCCGATCCGCTCGGCCGCCGCGGTCAGTTCACCCTGGACGTCCTCGGGCAGCAGGGCGGTACGGCGGACGAACTCGGCCGTCGGCTTGAGGGGGCGGGCGGAGAGAGCCACCGGTTCGGGGCGGTCGGCGAAGCGGTCGTTCCAGTGGGCGCGGTCCTCGTCGAACGCGGCGGAGGCGCGGTAGGCGGCGTCGTCGGCGAGCAGGGCACGCACCGAGGCGAACGGCGACGGCTCGGCTTCGGTGCTCCCGGCCAGGGCCGTGTACAGGTGCGCGGCCCGCCGGACCAGGAGGGAGGCGCCGACACCGTCGAGGAGGATGTGGTGATAGGCGTGGTACCAGAACCACCGGTCCTCGCCGGCCCGGAACAGGGCCTGGGTGAACAGCGGGGAGCGGGTGAGGTCGATGCGGCGGCGCAGGTCGCGGCCCATCCACTCCTCGGCGGCCCGCCGGGGGTCGGCGGAGGCGGACACGTCGATGACGTGCAGGGTCCACTCGGGAGCCGGACCGACCGTCTGCCGGGGGCCCTCGTCGGTCTCGAGGAACCGCACGTGCAGCGCGTCGGCCTCGTCGACAAGGCGCCCGAGTGCCCGCTCGAACAGCTGCGGATCGACCGGGCCGTGAATCTCCAGGTATTCCGCCGCGCGGAATATCGGGCTGTCCGGGTCGACCTGCTGCGCGAACCACACCCCTGCCTGGGCGCCGGTCAGAGGAAATTTCTGCGCACCGTCGACAAAAGACTGAGATCGCTCCATGACTCCTCGTCAATTCACCCAGGGATATGCGGCGGACACCGACGACGGGGCGCTCTTCGCCACCGTGCTCGATTCACATGGATCGGCCCGCTTGCCATGTCGGAGACTATGTGCGGCCGCCTCGTCCCACCTGGACGGTGGCTGGACGAGGAGCTGCCTCTGCCGTTCACCGCGGCGTCCGCGCCGGAAGAATGGGCCGGGTCATTGGACAGTAAGAGGCAGCGTCATTCGCTTGGTTCCCGGTCCGATCGCTGCCGCGGCACGAGGAGAGCTGACATGTCGACCGCCCCGCCGGTGAGCCAGGAATTCACGGACACCGGACTCATGGAAACAATCGCGACTCGGGACGAGTTGCTGAACCGCGTCGAGCTGCGTCTGCGGAATTTCCTGGACGAGGAACGCCGGGTGTGGAAGTCACGCAACCCGGATTCCGTCGAACTCGTCGACTGTGTCGCCCGCATGGTCGGCAGCGGCGGCAAGCGGCTGCGCCCCGCGTTCTGCGTGGCCGGCTATCTGGCCGCCGGTGGCGACCCGGACAGTGAGGAGATCGTGGACGTCGCCGCGGCGCTGGAGCTGCTGCACAGCTTCGCGCTGCTGCACGACGACGTGATGGACGAGTCCGAGCTGCGCCGCGGCGCCTCGACGGCGCAGGTCGCCCATGCCGCCCTGCACACCGAGCGGGGCTGGCGCGGGACGGCCCGCCGGTACGGCGAGAGCGTGGCCGTCCTGGCGGGCGACCTCGCCCTGGTGTACGCGGAGCGACTGCTCGCGGGCTGCCCGGAGCGGGTGCGGCCGGTGTGGGGCGAGCTGTGCACGGAGTTGATGGTCGGTCAGTTCCTGGATGTGCGGGCCGCCGCCCAGTTCGCCCCGGACGCGGAGCTGTCCAGCTGGATCGCGCTGTTCAAGTCCGGCCGGTACACGGTCTTCCGGCCGCTGGCCATGGGTGCGCGACTGGCCGGCGCGGACGAGCTGGTGGCGCCGTTCGAGGCGTACGGGCTCGCGGTGGGCGAGGCGTTCCAGCTGCGCGACGACCTGCTGGACGCCTTCGGCAGCTCGGCGGCCACGGGGAAGCCGGCTCGGCTGGACTTCAAGCAGCACAAGATGACGCTGCTGATGTCGCTGGCACTGCAGACGGTGCCGGAGGTAAGGGAGTTGGTGGGTGACGACCTGGCCGCGACCGACCCCGACGAGCTGCACGACCTGCTGCTGCGGACCGGGGTCCGGGACCGGGTGGAGTCGGTGATCGCCGACCGGCTGGCGGCGGCGGAGGACGCGCTGCGCGGGACGGTACGGGCCGACTGGGCCGAGGGGCTGCGGCGGATGGCCGTCCAGGCGGTGTACCGCGACCACTAGCCGGGACGAGCACGGCCACTGGCCGGGACGGCAAAGAAAGGGGGGAGGCCGCCGGGCCTCCCCCCTTCTTTTCCCCTGCTCTCAGCCGGACATGGCCACCAGGATCCGGCGCTGTCCCGTGTACGCCCGCCTGCCGTGCGCCACGGCCACGTTGTCCACGAACAGCAGGTCGCCCACCTGCCAGTCCACGTCGACCGCCAGCCGCATCCCCGTCTCCTGGATGTGCCGGACGTACGCGTCGGGGATCGGCGAGCCGTCCGCGAACACGGCGTGCTGCGGCAGTTCGTCCTCCGGGATCACCGCGGCCAGCGCCGCCGCGTCCTCGCCGAGTCCCGCCGGGTGGAACTGGTCGGCCTGGTTGAACCACACCTCGGTCCCGGTGACGGGGTGGGTGAGGGTGGCCGGGCGCAGCAGGCTCACCCGCAGCGAGCCGTCCGCGCACCACTCGTGGTCGGCGCCCGTGCCGGCGAGGAACTCCTCGACCGCCGTACGGTCGTCCGTCTCGAAGGTGGCCTGCCAGCTCTTGCCGAAGCCGACGCCGTCGTGCAGGTTCTGCGTGTACCGCACCCCGCCGGCGAACGCCTCGCGCACCTCCGCGTCCAGCGAGTCGAGCCACAGCCGCCCGTCGACCACCGGGGTGGCGCCGCCGGTCTCGGCGGCGATCGCGCAGTGGAAGAGGATCCGCGACGGCCAGGAACTGGCGTACGACATCTCGTTGTGCATGGAGATCTCGTACTCGGCCGGGTACTCGGTCGAGGTGTAGAGGTTGCGGCCGACCTTGGTGCGCGGGGAGTTGCCGTGCACATAGGCCAGCCGCTCGGGCAGCAGCAGGTCGGCGAGGCCGTCGTAGCTGTCCTCGGTGACGGAGAAGCCGCGCAGGACGACCGCCTTCTCGCGGACGAGGAGGTCGTCGAGGTCGGTGCCGCGCAGGTACTCGGCGAGCCCGGCGGGGCTCGCGGCGACGCCTGCCTCGGCGGGCCCGACCAGCTTCGGCGCCCAGGTCGTACTGGTCTGCGTCATGGTTGTTCCTCCTTGGTGCCGGCCCGGCCGCCGGCGGCGAAGTGCGGGGACCTGCGCTCGCGGAAGGCGGTCACCGCCTCGTGGACGTCGGGTGACTTGGCCGCCATCACCTGGACGGGGATCTCGCGCTCCAGCGCGGCCCGCAGCGACGGGGCGTCGATGTTGGACTGCAGGACCTGCTTGGTCAGCCGCAGCGACACGGGGCTGTTGCCGGCGATCTGCCCGGCGCTGTCCATGACGACGGGCAGCAGGTCCTGGATGGCGCAGACCCGGCTCGCGAGGCCGCGCTGGAGAGCTTCCTCGGCGGTCACGAACCGGCCGGTGAGCAGCATCTCGGAGGCGAAGCCGAACCCGGCGATCCGCGGCAGCAGCCAGGACGCGCCCATGTCTCCGCCGGACAGACCCATCCGCACGAACGCGGCCCGCAGCCGGGCGCGGGCGGTGAGCACGCGGACGTCGGCGGCCAGGGCGAGCGAGAGGCCCGCGCCGGCCGCGACCCCGTCGACGGCGGCGACGACGGTCTGCGGCAGTTCGCGCAGCGCGGCGATCACCTCCGCCTGGCGCTCCAGCAGGGCGGTCAGCTCCAGCGGCGGCAGCGCGGCCACCCGTCCGACCTCGGCGACGTCGTACCCGGAGCAGAAGGTCTCCCCCGCCCCCTTGAGGACCAGCACCCGCACCGAGGGGTCGGCGGCGAGCGCGGCGCAGAGCGCGCCGAGCGCCTCGAAGACCTCCTCGGTCAGCGCGTTGGCGCGGTGGGGACGGTTCAGGGTGGCCGCCACGACGCCCTCGCGCGGCCTGGTCACCAGGACCACGGGTGCCGTCATGCTCGCACCTCCTGCGGTGTCGCGGCCGCCGCGGTGAGCCTGCCGTGCAGGAAGTCCAGCGCGTCGGGCAGGGCGTCGTTCACGAACTGCCAGTCGTGGCCGCCCGGCCGCTCCCGGTACTCCAGCGGCCAGCCCCGCTCGCGCAGGGCGTCGCGCACGGTCCGGTTCATCCGGACCATGCGGTCGTGGTCGCCGGTGCCGACGTCCAGGTACAGGGCCGGCGGTGGCAGCGGGTCCTCCCGCGCCATCAGCCGGTACGGGTCGTAGCTGCGCCGGGTCTCGCTGCCGGGCGGGCCCCACACGCGCTCGTGGCTCTCGACCGTGGGCATCACGAAGTCCGGCTCGCCGCGGTGCTCCTGGTAGGGGTCGCCGATCCGCCGGGGGGCCTCGAAGGCGCCCGCGTGCGAGGTGACGGCCGAGAACAGCGCGCGATGGCGCAGCGCCAGGAAGAGCGCGGTCGCCCCGCCCATGGAGAACCCGCCCACGGCCCGGGCCGAGCGGCGGGCGAGCGTGTTGAACCGGGCGTCGACGGCGGGCAGCAGTTCCTCGGTGAAGTGGTCCTCGTAGCGCAGGCCCGCGTGGTCGTTGACGAACCAGCGGCGCCCGCTCTCCGGCATGACCACCACGAGCCGGCTGCCCCGCAGGTACTCCGCGAGCCGGGTGCGCTCCAGCCAGGTGCCGCGGCCGCCGCCGTAGCCGTGCAGCAGGTACAGCACGGGGTGGCCGGGGCCGTGCGGCTGGTAGCCGTCCGGCAGCAGGACCGTGGCGCGCTTGGTGCGGCCGAGGATCCGGCTGGGCACCTCCAGGGTCAGTGCTTCACCAGGCACGGTTCCTCCTCGGGGCGCGCAAGCGGCATCGCGGCCAGCGCCCGGCGGTCGACCTTGCCCGTCGAGGTGCGCGGGAACGCCGTCAGGAACCGGAACTCCTGCGGGACCATGTAGCGCGGCAGGTGTTCCAGGCAGTGCCGGCGCAGTGCGTCCGGGTCGGGGCGGGCCCCGTCGGCGGGGATCACATGGACCTCCAGCGCGGTGGCGTCGGGGTCGCCGCCGGGGTCCGGTACGGCGACGCAGGCGGCCTCGTGCACCCCGGGCAGTTCGAGCAGCCGGGCCTCGATCTCCTCGGGTTCGACGCGGTAGCCGCGGATCTTCACCATGTGGTCGCGGCGGCCCAGGTAGAGGTACCCGGTGCCGGCCTCGTGCCGGACCAGGTCGCCGGTGCGGTGCACCCCGGCCGGGTCCTCGGGGGCGCCCCAGTAGCCGAGCATCACCGAGTCGCCGGCGATGACCAGTTCGCCCTCGGCGCCGGGGGCGTCGTCGATCGGGCGGCCGTCCGCGTCGTGCAGGGTGGCCCGGGCGTAGGGGCAGGGGCGGCCGATCGGCGGCGGGGCCGTCCGGCCGGGGGCGAGGTCGTCGTCGGTGACGCGGTGGAAGGTGCACACGTTGGTCTCGGTCGGCCCGAACAGGTTGTAGAGGGCCGCCTCGGGCAGGGCCTCACGCAGCCGCCGGACGTGCTTGAGCGGGAACGGCTCCCCCGCGAACAGGACCGTGCGCAGCCCGCTCGACTCCAGCAGTACGCGGTTCTTCGCGTCGAGCATCCGGATCAGGGCGCCCGGCACCGAGTACCAGACCGTGATCCGCTCCTCGGCGACCAGCCGGTTCAGGGCGACGCCGAGCCCGCGCCGGTTCTCCGGCACCAGGACGAGGCAGGCACCGGCCCGTGCGGTGGCGAACAGGTCGAAGACGGAGAGGTCGAAGTGGACCGGGGCGTGCGAGGACACCCGGTCGGCGCCGGTCAGCCCGGTCTCGGCCACGGCCCAGTCGACGAACGCCAGGGCGTTGCGGTGCGAGAGCATGACGCCCTTGGGCGCGCCCGTGGAACCGGACGTGTACAGCACGTAGGCGAGGTCGTCGGGCGCGAGCCGGGCGGGCGGGACGGCGTCGGCCGGGCCCTGCTCCACGGCGTCCCGCCATCCCAGCCGGGGCGCGCGCCGGGGCTGCCCGCCGGACACGACGACAGGATGCCGCTGCCCGGGCGCGCCGTCGGGCGCCACGGGTGCGCCGGGCGCATCGGCCGCATACGTCGTGTCCGGCGTATCGGCCGCGCCCCTTGCATGAGCCGCGTTGCCGGCGTCCGTCGCCTCTCTCCCGTCCGCCCGGTCCGTCACGACGACGACGCGGAACGGCTCGTCCGCATCGGCGTGCTGCTCGTCCAGCAGGGCGAGCCGGCCGCTGTCGGTGACCAGGGCCGCGACGGAGCAGTCGCGCAGGATGTAGGCGGCGCGGGCGGGCGGGGCCGCGGGGTCCACCGGTACGTAGGCGGCGCCCAGCCGCAGTGCCGCGTGGACGGCTACGACGGTCTCGGCGGACTTGGCCAGCCACAGCCCGACCCGGTCGCCGCGGCCGACGCCGGCCTGCCGCAGCGCGGCGGCCAGCGCACCGGCGGCGCGGTCCAGTTCGGCGTAGGTCAGCGTCCGCTCGCGGTCGCGCAGCGCGGGGGCGCCGGGCCGCTCGGCGGCGGCGCGCGTGAGCAGGTCGGCAAGGGTCGTCACGGTGTGTGCCTTCCGTCCGCGGTGTGCCGCGCCCGGACGGTGAGGCCCAGCTTGTCGGCCATCACCTTGCGCTGCATGTCGGAGGTGCCGGAGGAGATCCGGGTGCCGAGGGCGTCCCGGAGGTTGCGCTCGGCGTCGGTGGCGGTGGTGTAGCCGAGGCCGCCGTAGAGCTGGACGGCGTCCAGGAAGGTCTGGACGGCGGACTCGCTGGTCTCCAGCTGGGCGGCCTCGGGGAACACCGAGCCGGTGTCGCCGCGGCCCAGGTCCCAGGCGGCCCGGTAGGTGAGCAGCCGGGCGGCCTCCAGCCGTACCTGCATGCCGACCACGCTGTGGGACACGGAGGGGAAGCGGCCGATGATGCTGCCGAACTGCTCGCGGCTGCGGGCGTACCGGGTGCACTCGTCGATCTGGCGCTGCATGGTGCCGAGCAGCGGGGCGAGGATCAGGGACCGCTCCCAGGCCATGGCGGTGGCGAGGATCCTCGACCCCTGCTTCTCCGCGCCGAGCCGGTTCGCGACGGGGATCCGGCAGTCGCGCAGGACGATCTCGCCCCAGGGCGCGGTGCGCAGACCCGTCTTCTCGAAGCCGGTCTCGACGGTGAGGCCGGGCGTGTCCCGGTCGACGAGGAACGCGGTGACGCCGGTGAAGCCCAGCTCGGGGTTGACGGTCGCGTAGACGATGAACAGGTCGGCCACCGGCGCGTTGGTGATGAACCGCTTCCCGCCGTTCAGCACGTAGTGGTCGCCCTCGCGCCGGGCCACGGCGGACAGCGACAGCGCGTCGGAGCCGGAGCCCGCCTCGGTGATCGCGTGGGCACCGATGCTGCTGCCGTCGACCAGGGCCGGCAGGTGGCGGCGCTTCTGCTCCTCGGAGCCGAAGTGCAGCAGCGGCAGCTCGACCGCCCACAGGTGGGCCCCGGCGGAGATCAGCAGGCCGTTGTCCCGGCAGCCCCGCCCCAGGCCCTCCAGGGCCAGCGCGCAGGTCAGCGGGTCGAGGCCGAGGCCGCCGTACTCCTTCGGCACGGGCAGCGCGAACACCCCGGCGTCCGCGCAGCGCTGCCAGTCACCGGGCTGGAGGGTCTGGGTGCGTTCCCGCTGCTCCAGGTCGCCGCCCAGGGCGGTGGCGCCGAGTTCACGCAGCCGCTCCGCCAGCGCCGTCTGCTCGTCGGTGGGGGCGAGTCTCATGACACCGCACCCGCGGGCTCGGCGTCCGGCAGGGCGGCCAGCGAGGCGGCGATGGTCTCGTCGGAGACCACGTGGTCGGCCAACTGCCCGGACAGGTACTGCTGGTAGGCGGACAGGTCGAGCATGCCGTGCCCGCTGACGTTGAGCAGGATGACCTTCTCGGTGCGCTCCTCGCGGGCCCGTACGGCCTCGTCGACGGCGGCCCGCACGGCGTGCGCGGACTCGGGCGCGGGCACCAGGCCCTCGGCGCGGGCGAACAGCACCCCCGCCTCGAAGACCGCGTTCTGGCCGTAGGCCACGGCCTCCATCAGGCCCTGCTCGTACAGCGCGCTGACCAGCGGCGCGGCACCGTGGTAGCGCAGCCCGCCGGCGTGCACGCCCGGGGCCTCGAAGGTGTGGCCGAGGGTGTACATCTTGGTCATCGGGGTGGTGCCGGAGACGTCGTTGTAGTCCCAGGCGTACCGACCCCGGGTGAGCTTGGGGCAGGCCTCGGGCTCGACCGCGATCAGCCGGGTGGCGGCGCCGGTGCGCAGCCGCTCGCGGTGGAAGGGGAAGGCGAGACCGGCGAAGTTGCTGCCGGCGCCCATGGAGGCGACGACGACGTCCGGGAACTCGCCGACGGCGGCGAGCTGTTTGAGTGCCTCCTCGCCGATGACCGTCTGGTGCAGCAGGACGTGGTTCTCGCCGCTGCCCACGCAGAACCGGCCGCCCGGCACGGACCTGGCGTACTCCAGCGCCTCGGCGTTGGCGACGGAGACGCTGCCCGCGCTGTCGGGCCGCTCGGCCTGCAGCCTGCGCCCGGTCTCGGTCAGCCCGCCGGGACTCGGCACCACCCGGGCTCCGTGCAGCTCCATCAGGACGCGCCGGTAGGGCTTCTGGTCGTGGCTGACCCGGACCATGAACACCGTGCACTCGAGGTCCATGGCCTGGCAGGCCACGGCCAGGGCGCTGCCCCACTGTCCGGCGCCGGTGCCCGTGGTGAGGTGTTCGACACCCGACTTCTTGTAGTAGTACGCCTGGGCCAGCGCGGAGTTGAGCTTGTGGCTGCCCACCCCGTTGGCGCCCTCGTACTTGTAGTAGATGCGGGCCGGGGTGTCGAGGGCACGCTCCAGGGCGCGGGCCCGCACCAGCGGGGTGGGCCGCCAGCGCTGGTACTCGGCGCGGACCTCGGCGGGAATCTCCACGAAGCGCTCGCGGCCCACGCTGGCCCGGTACATCGACAGCGGGATGTTGGGGGCGAGCCCGGAGGCGGCGCCCTGCTGCGGCGGATTGCCGTCGGCGGGTTCGGTGCGCGGGCGAGCCCGGCGGACGTCGGCCGTCGGCACGTCCAGGTCGGCCAGGATGTTGTACCAGTGGGTGGGAACGTCGTCCTCGCTGAGCAGGACCTGGTTGCGGGTCACCTTCATGCCACGCCGTCCCGGGCCACGGTCGCCGGCATGTGCTTGCCGATCAGCGCGACGAGGTCGCCGACGTTCTCCAGGTCGGCCTCCATGATGTCCTCGTCCTCGATGTGGCCGCCGAATTCCTCCTCGACCGCCATCAGGAGTTGCAGCAGGTTGAGTGAATCCAGGCGGATCACCGGCGAATAGAGCGATATGTCGTCACGTATTTCCGCCGGTGTCAGCCGCAGATCCAGTACGTCGACCATGATTTCCCGGACGCGGCGGGCCACTTCGTCGTCGTGACCGATCATTTGCAGTCTCCTCCCAGCCGTTCGGTGATGTCGGCCAGAAGTGCGTCTTCATGGTCCGACAGATAGAAATGCCCCCCGGAAAAGACACGGAACGAGAACTCCGCGGAGGTCAGGTCCTGCCAGGCGCGCGCGTCGTCCGGGTCGACTCCGGGGTCGGCGTCACCGACGTACGCGGTGACCGGGGAGGTCGTCCGCCGGCCCGACAGTGGCCGGTAGGTCTCGATGAGCCGCAGATCCGCACGCATCGCAGGAAGCACGAGCGGACGCAGTTCAGGGTCCGCCAGCACCGCCTTGTCCATCGCGCCGAGTTCACCGAACCACTCCACCATCGCGTCGTCGCTTCTGAGATGTATGTCCGTGTGGCTCCGGGGGCGGAGCGGGGAGCCTGCGGCGGACACGAACACCCGCCGTGGCCTGGCCCGATAGCGGTGCTCCAGGCGCAGTGCCACCTCGTAGGCGACCGACGCCCCCATGCTGTGCCCGAAGAGGGCGAAGGGCCGGTCGAGCAGCGGCACGAGGGCCGCGGCGACGCCGTCGGCGAGCGACTCCATGTCCGGGAGGCACTCCTCCCCGAGGCGGTCCTGACGCCCGGGGTACTGCACGGCGACCACCTCGACCCCGTCGAGCGGGGCCTGGGCCCACCGGTGGAACGCCCCGGCGTTACCGCCTGCGTAGGGCAGGCAGAACAGCCGCAGAGAGGGTGACTCCAGCGGTCGGTATCTCTTGATCCACGCGCTGTCGCCGTGCGCTGGGCGAATGTGTGTCAGTGACACTGATGGCCTCTCCATCGGAAGACGAACACGACCGGCCAAATACGGTTCGCCACCCTAGCCACAAAATTCTTCGGTTGGCTGCTCAGGCCGGTCCGGAGGCAGTTACCCATTCAGGTTGTCTCCAGTCCTCTGTGCGTCGGTTGGGCGAGGGTTTGACCTGCCTGTTGCACCGCCCGACGCATGAAGGGTCTTTTTCGACAGCCATGGATTCGCCAGTGATGGATTCACCAGTCATGGATTCGCTGCCACTTGGCTCGGTTTATCTGGACGGCCGTTGGACCGCTCCCGGGAGCCGGGAGACGCTTCCGGTCGAGAATCCCGCCACCGAGACGGAGATCGCCCGGGTGCCGGTGTGCGGCGCGGCGGACGTGGCGCGCGCCGTGGCGGCGGCCGGTGCGGCGGGTGCCGGCTGGGCCGCGACGGACCCGGCCACCCGGGCCGGGACACTCCTGTCCCTGCGCGACTCCCTCGCCGAACACCACGACGAGATGGCGCAGTTGATCACCCGGGAGATGGGCTCGCCCATCACCTTCTCCCGGCGCGTGCAGGCGGGCCTGCCCCTGAAGGTGCTGGAGGGCTTCGCCGACGCCCTGACGGCTCAGCCGGACGAGGAGCGGATCGGGCACTCGCTGGTCGTGCGCGAGCCGGCCGGGGTGGTGGGCGCGATCACGCCGTGGAACTATCCGCTGCACCAGGTGATCGCCAAGGTGGGCGCCGCGCTGGCGGCGGGCTGCACGGTGGTGCTCAAGCCGAGTGAACTCGCCCCGCTCTCCGCGTACTTCCTCACCACCCTGATCGACGGCCTCGGCCTGCCGCCCGGCGTGTTCAACCTGGTGCCGGGCCGTGGCACGGAGGCCGGCCGGGCGCTCGCCGCCGCCGACGGCGTCGACGTGGTCTCCTTCACCGGCTCGCTGCGCGCCGGCCGGGAGGTCGGCTCGGTCGCGGGCGCCGGCGTCAAGCGGGTCTGCCTGGAGCTGGGCGGCAAGTCGGCGACGGTGGTACTGCCGGACGCCGACCTCGCCACGGCCGTCACCGACGGGGTGCACTCCGCCCTGCACAACGCCGGGCAGACCTGTTCCGCCCGCAGCAGGCTGCTCGTGCCCCGGTCCCGCCTGGACGAGGCGGTGGACGTGGTCCGCTCGGCCCTCGCCGCCTACCCGCCGGGCGACCCGACCGACCCCGCCTGCCGGCTCGGTCCTCTGGTCTCACGGGACCAGCGCGACCGGGTCCGGGAGTACCTGCGGGCCGCCGAGGCCACCGGCGCCCGTCGGGTCGCCGGCCCACCGCGGGACGAGGTCCCCGCCCGCGGCCACTACGTGCCGGCCGGCGCCTGGACCGACGTACCGCCCGACGCCCCGCTCGCCCAGGAGGAGATCTTCGGCCCCGTCCTGGTCGTACTCCCCTACGAGGACGAGCCGGACGCCATCCGCCTGGCGAACGCCACCCCCTACGGTCTGGCGGCGACCGTCTGGTCCGCCGACCAGGACCGTGCCACGACCGTGGCCCGCCAACTCCGCGCCGGCCAGGTCGACATCAACGACGCCGCCTTCAACCCGGCGGCCCCCTTCGGCGGTTACGGCATGTCCGGCGTGGGCCGCGAACTGGGCCTGCACGGCATCCACGAGTTCCAGGAAACCAAGGCCCTGCAACTACCGGCCTGAAGCAACACCACACGCCCCACAAGCCACCGAAGACGAAGCCGGGCCGGCACACCCCCACACCCCACAAGCAGCGGAAGGCGAAGCCGAAGCCGAGCCGCCCCCACCAGCACACCCCCACACCCCGCGCACCCCGCGCACCCCCACGCCCCACGCCCCCACGCCCCGCACGCCGCCGACGGCGCGCACCCCCCACAGGGGCCACCCGCACCCGACGACGAATTCCGCACGGGTGGTGCGGGTGGGAACCCGATCACCGCCGAAGGCGAAGCCGAGGCGGCACACACCGACCACGACCACGACGGGTACCAGATGACCCTCCGCATGCCGCCCCTCCACTCCGACTTCCCCACCAGGATCAGCCCGTTCACCGACAGCGTCGAACAGAGCACCCGCGCCTTCGTCGCCCGCTACGACCTCGTCCCCGACCAGGCCGCCCGCGACCACCATGCCCGCTCCCTGCTCGGCACCCTGATGTCCCGCGCCTATCCCCACTCCGGCGAGACGGAACTCGCCCTGGTCACCGACTGGATCAGCTGCATGCTGGTCCTGGACGACCAGTTCGACGAGACCCGGCTGGGCCAGGACCCCGACCGGCTGCGCCGGGTGTGCGACGAGGTCCTCGGCTGGCTCCCCGCCGACGGCACCGTCCCCGAACTGCCGCAGAACCCGGTGGAGGCCTCCCTCAGCCGGGTGTTCCACCCGGCCTACGCGGACCTGTGGCGCCGTACCGCGCCGTACACGTCCGACACCTGGCGCGCCCGCTTCGCCGGCCACGTCGGGGCGTTCTTCGACACCTGCGTGTGGGAGTCCCGCAACCGCCTCACCGGCCGGGTGCCGAGCCTCGCCGAGTACATCGAGTACCGGGGCCGCGCCCTGATGCCGTACCTGGACCTGATCGAGGTGACCACGCACGCCGAGGTCCCCGAGGAGATCTACCGGCTGCCCGAGTTCACCGAGATGAACCAGGCGCTCTCCGACGCCGACCTGTGGACCAACGACCTCTTCTCCTGCGAGAAGGAGGCGTTGCTCGGCGACCCGCACAACCTCGTGCTGGTCCACCGCCACGAGCACGGCTGCGATCTGCAGACCTCGGTCGACGCGGTCGGCGCGATGGTCCAGGCGCGCTTCGACCGGTTCACCGAGCTGAGCCGGACCTTCCCCGGCCCCGCCCTGGCGGCCGAGCTGTCCCCGGCCGAGCGGGAGTCGCTGCGCCACCACATCGAGGGCCTGCGCAGCTGGCTCAGCGGCCAGCTCCAGTGGCGCTACGAGACCGGCCGGTTCGACCCGACGCGGCCCGAGGTCGTCTCGGCCACCGGCTCGACCCCGCTGTAGCGGGCCCCGACCCATGCCGATCACCAGCCATCGAGGTACTCGAATGCGAGACCGGTACGCGCCCCTGAAACACCTGCAGACGCTCGATCCCAAGGCGGATCACGAACTGATCCACCGCATATCCTCCGACCGGGAGTTTCCCTGGGACTACGGCCGAGGTCTGGAAGTCGCGATCTGGCGCACCTGCTGTGTGCCCAGCATCTCCGAAACCCTGGACGGCAGCGGGGAATTCGCGCTGCGCGCCCAGAAACGGTACGACGACACCAGAATTCTGCTCGGCGAAATGGTGCGCGGCGGATACGACTCCGAGCGCGGCCGGCAGGCCCTGCGGCAGATCAACCAGGCGCACCGCCGCTTCACCATCGACAACGACGACATGCTCTATGTGCTGTCCACGTTCGTCTTCGAGCCGATCCGGTGGATCGACCGCTGGGCGTGGCGCCGGGTCAGCGAGACCGAGCGGCTGGCGGCGTTCTACTTCTACACGGAGGTGGGGCGGCGGATGAACATCCGTGACCTGCCCACCGACGTCGACGCCTTCGAGCGGTTCAACCGGGACTACGAGAAGGAGCGCTTCCGCCCCGCGCCCAGCAACCAGCGGGTGGGCGGCCAGATCCTCCGGCTCTACGCCTCCTGGTACCCGCGTCCGGTGAGCGACGTGGTGGCCGCGACCCTGCCCTGCCGCCTGGACCGCGCGGCGCGCGACGCGCTCGGCATGCCGGAGCCGGCCGGCTGGGTGCGCGGCCTGAACGTGCTGGGGCTGCGGGGCCACGCGGCGGCCGAGCGGCTGGCGCCGGACCTGATGGCCCGGCTGATGACCCGGCCGACCGCCCGGACCTACCCGGGCTATCCGCACGGCTACCGCATCAGCGACATCGGCCCCGACCACGTCACCCGGCCCACCGCGGGGGCGCGGCCGGAACAGGTCATGACAGCAGGAAACGATCACTCATGACGTCGTTCAACGCGCCGCCGGCCACGGCCCACCCGCCGGGGCGGATCGGCGGCACCCCCCTGGTGCCGGTCCGTGTCCCGCTGTCGGCCAGGTCCGTGCGGCTGTGGCTGAAGCTGGAGTGGCACAACCCCTTCGGCTCGATCAAGGCCCGCACGGCTCAGGCCCTGCTGGACGCCCTGGAGGCGAGCGGGCGGCTGGGCCCGGGCAGCCGGGTGGTGGAGTCCACCTCCGGCAACCTCGGCATCGCGCTCGCCGGCCTGTGTGCCGCGCGGGGCTACGCCTGCACCCTGGTCGTCGAGCCGAGCACCCCGCAGGCCAGCGTGGGCCGTATGAGGGAACTGGGCGCCGACGTGGTCGTGGTGCGGGAGGTGCCGGGCGGCCGGACGCTGGACGCCCGGCTGCGGGCGGTCGAGGAGCTGCTGCGCCGGGATCCCGGCGCCGTGTGGACGGACCAGTACCGCAGCCCCGCCAATCCCGGTGTGCACGAGAGCCGGACCGGCGCGGAGCTGGTGCGGGAGGCGCCGGGCGGCGCGTACGACGCGGTCGCCGTGGCGGTCTCGACGGGCGGCACGCTGGCCGGGATCGCCCGGTCCTTCCGGGACCGTCTGCCCGCCGCCCGGGTCATCGCCGTGGACGCCGTGGGCTCCGCCGCACTGGGCGGTCCGCCGGCGGAACGGCCGTACAAGCTCGCCGGGTTCGGCTCGGGCCGCCCCTCCGACTTCGTGCGCCCGCACCATGTCGACGACGTCGTCCGGGTGCGCGACGAGGACGCCGCCGCGGCCTGTGTGCTGCTGCGGCGGGCCACCGGGCTGTCGCTGGGCGGGAGCTCGGGAGCCGCCGCGCTGGCCGCGGTGGTCCGGGCCGCCGCGGACCCCGCGCTGCGCGAGGTGGCCTGCGTATGCCCGGACAGCGGCGAGAAGTATCCCCTCGAGGAGACCGCGGCCGAGGCCCGGGCGAGCGCGTCGCCGGGCGTTGCCACGGCTCTGAAGGCCCTGGCCGGCACCACCCACGCACAGGAGACAGCCATCCCATGACCAACTCCCCCATGCCTTCGCTCACCTATCTCGGCAGCGCGGACGTCGCCGATGTGTGCGCCGCCCTGCCGGTCGTCGACATCGTCGAGGACACTCTGCGGGCCGTGCACCGCGAGGCGGCCGGACTCACCCCCGAGGCCGCGCTGCGCTGGACGACGCCCTCCGGTGCCGCCGCGCGCAGCCTGATCCTGCCCGGCTGGTCCGGCGACGCCTACGGCTGCAAGATCATCAACGCCTCGCTGGGCAACCAGCGCCTCGGCCTGCCTCGCGCCGCCGGGCTGATCGTCCTGAACGACCCGGAGACCGCCCGGCCCGCCTGGGTGATGGAGGGCGGACTGATCAGTGCCCTGCGCACCGCGGGCGTGTCGCTGGCCGCGCTGGGTGCCCTGCGGGATCCCGCCCAGGTCACCGAGGCGGCCTTCCTCGGCTGCGGACGGCAGGCCGAGGTGCATCTGGACCTGCTCGTCCGGACCTGCCCGAAGCTGTCCGAGGTCGTTCTGTACGACCAGGACCCGGGTCGCGCCCGCCAACTGGCCGCCCGGCTCGGCACCTCGGCACCGCAGCTGGCCGTGTCCGTCGTGGCCGAGGCGCGGGAGGCGGCCGGCCGGGCACGGCTGGTCGTGGCGGTGACGACGACGACCGAGCCGTACGTCGAGCTGGACTGGCTGACGGAGGGTTCGGTCTTCGTCAACGTCTCGCTCGACGACGCGGCGGAGAGTCTGCTGCTGGGCTGCGACGCGCTGTTCGTCGACGACTGGCGGCTGGTCGCCGAGGACGATCACCGCCTGCTCGGGAAGCTCGCCCGGGCCGGCAAGGTCACCGGCCCGGGCGAGCCGGCCCCGGACGGCGGCCGGAGCGTCGACGCCACCCTGCCGGCGCTGGTGTCGGGTGCGTTCACCGGGACGGTCGGTGCCGCGGACCGGGTGGTGGTCAACCCGTTCGGCATGGGAGTGCACGACATCGCCGTGGCCGCGGCGGTCCGCGACCGGGCGCTCGAACTGGGCCTCGGCGTGGCGCTGCCGCACTGACGCCGAAGGGGCCGGTGCCGCCACACGGACGGCGCCGGCCCCTTCGCTCCGCTCACTCCCCCTCGGCCGCCTCCGGCCGTCGGCCCAGCACCTCGGCCGTGTGCTCACCGTGCGCGGGAGCCGCGCCGCGCAGCGAGTCGAGGCCCGCGCCGAACCGCACCGGGAACCGCACCTGGCGGCGCGGCCGGTCGGCGGCGGAGCCCGGCAGTGTGCCCACCAGCTCCCGCTCGGCCGTGTGCGGGTCCGCCAGCAGCTCCTCGGCGGACTCGTAGACCGGCGCCCAGGGGATGTCGAGGCCGGACAGGACCGAGGTCCACCAGGCGAAGTCACGCTGCGCGAACACGCCGGCCAGCAGCTCCGCCACCTGGTGCTTGGCCCGGGTGCGGGCGGGGCGCCGGTCCCAGGAGTCGTCGTCCAGCTCGGGGAACTCCGGTGCCAGGGCGTGCCGGAAGGCCAGCCAGAACTTGTCCTCGAAGGTGGCGAGGGTGATCCGGCGGCCGTCGGCCACCGTGAACACGTCGTTGTCCCCGGTGACCAGCGGGCTGTCCACGGGCTCGGCCCGCTCGAGCAGCGGCAGCGCGAACGGCCCGCTCCAGGCCGCGGCCGCCTCGTGCAGGGAGACGTCGAGGTGCTGGCCCTCGCCCGTGGTGCGGGCCGCGAAGGCGGCGACGACGGTGGCGTACGCGGCGTACATCGCGCCGGCCAGGTCCGCCACCCGCACGCCCACCCGGTCGGCGCGGCCCGTGGTGCGATGCGGTACGGCGAAGAACCCGGACAGGGCGAGGAAGTTGAGGTCGTGACCCGGCCGCCGCGCGTACGGCCCGGTCTGCCCGAAGCCGGTGATCGAGCAGAGCACGATCCGCGGATTGGCCTCCCGCAGCCGGTCGTAGCCGAGGCCCATCCCGTCCAGCACGCCGGGCCGGTACGACTCCACGACGACGTCGCTGTCCCGCACCAGCCGCAGCAGGTCCGCGCGCCCGTCCTCGGTCCGCAGGTCGAGCACGACCGACCGTTTGTTGCGGTTCAGCGCGGCGAAGGCGTCCGGGTCCACGAGCCGCCCGTAGTCGCCGAGTTGCGGGTCCTCGACCTTGACGACGTCGGCGCCCAGATCGGCCATCGTCAGCGTCGCGAATCCCCCGGGCAGCAACCGGGAAAGATCCAGTACCCGCAGCCCCGACAATCCGGGCCAGGCGCCCGCCAGATTCCGCGTCATGAAGAACTCCCAAGCTTTTCCGAGCAGTTCGGTCGCTGCACCGTAAAGCACCTGAAGAAACACGGAACTGGAAACAGCCTGGATTTCCTTCTGCCCCTTTCCCCGTGACGGCCGTTTGTTTTCCGAGAATGTTCGCCGTCCTGGCCGAATGCGGCCGCCCTCGTCCGAAGGAGCCCGTTCATGCCCGCTGAGTCGTCCTGGCCCGCGGACCGCTCCGTCCCCCTCTTCGACCGGTCCGTCGGCGCGCTGCTGCGCGAGGCCGCGGCGGCCCACGGGGACACCGTCGCCCTGGTGGGCGTGCCCGACGGCGACGGGCCCCGCCAGCAGTGGACCTACCGCGAACTGCTCGCGGAGGCGGAGTCCGTCGCGGCGGGCCTGCTGCGCCGCGTGGAGGTGGGCGCCAAGGTGGCCGTATGGGCGCCGAACGTGGCCCGCTGGCCCGTGTTCGCCTACGCCGCCGCGCTGGCCGGCGTGACCCTGGTGACGCTGAACCCGGCGCTGCGCGCGGAGGGCCTGGAGCACGCGCTGCGCGCCTCCGGCGCCGAGCTGCTGCTGCACGCCGAGCGCAGCCGCGACCACGACATGGCCGCGGTCGTCCACGAGGTCGAACCGCGACTGCCCGGCCTGCGGCACATCGTCCCCCTCGGGGCGTGGGACACGCTCCGGGCGAGCGGTCCGCTGCCCTCGGACGAGGAGGTCCGCGCGGTCCCGGCCCAGCTGCAGTTCACCTCGGGAACCACCGGGACGCCCAAGGCGGTCCTGCTCTCCCACCGCGCGGTCGTCAACGTCGCCCGCCTCACCTTCGAGGGGCTCGGCGTCCCGCGCGGTGTCACCGTGGTCTCCCCGCTGCCGATGTTCCACACCGCGGGCTGTGTCATCTCCACCCTGGGGCCGCTGTGGAGCGGCGGCACGTTCGTCCTGCTGGAGCGCTTCCACCCGCTGGCCCTGCTCGAGACGCTGCGGGAGCACTCGGGCGCCCTGCTCACCAGCGTGCCGACGGTGCTCACCTCCCTGTGCGAGGTGGCCGCCGCCGCCCCGGGACCGCTGCCGACCCTCTCGGCGGTGCTCACCGGTGCCGCCCCGGTGCGCGCCCAGCTCATCCGCGCGACCGAGGAGTTGTTCTCCACGACGGTCTTCAACCTGTACGGGCAGACCGAGACGGCCTCCGTCCTGACCCTGACCCGGCCCGGGGACTCCGCCGAGCTGAAGACCACCACGGTGGGCCGGCCGCTGCCGCACGCCGAGGTACGGATCGTGGAGCCGGGCACCGGGGTGGTGCGGCCGCTCGGCGTCCAGGGCGAGATCTGTGCCCGCGGGTACCAGCAGATGCTCGGCTACCACGGCGACGAGGAGGCCACCGCCCGCAAGGTCGACGCGGACGGCTGGCTGCACACCGGGGACCTCGGCTCGATGGCCGCGGACGGCACCCTGCGCGTCGCCGGACGCCTCGACGACCTGATCATCCGGGGCGGCGAGAACATATCGCCCGCCGCCATCGAGGAACTGCTGTGCACGGTGCCCGGGGTCCGCGACGCCGTCGTCGTCGGTGTCCCGGACGACAAGTACGGCGAGGTCGTGGCGGCCGTCCTGCAGCGCGCCGCCGACGGACCGGAGCCCGACGCCGGACAGGTGCTCGCCGAGTGCGTGCGCCGGCTGCCCCCGCACATGGTGCCCGCCGCCCTGTACCTCGCCACGGACCTGCCGCTCACCTCCTCCGGGAAGGTGCAGCGCTTCCGGGTCCGCGAACTGGTCCTGGCCGGCCTGATCCGCCCCCTGACGGCCCGTCCGGTCGCCGCGGCCCGCGGCTGAGCCGGGACGGACACACACGAGGACGCGAGGACAGCATGAAGATCTCGATGCAGCTGCGCTACGACGGCGACATCGTCCGGGCCGCCCGTGACGTCACCGCGCTCGAACGGGCCGGCCTCGACCTGATCTGGGTGCCCGAGGCGTACGGGTTCGACGCACCCAGCTTCATGGGCGCGATCGCCGCCCGCACCAGCCGGGTGGAGATCGGCTCCGGAATCCTGTCGGTCTACACCCGTACGCCCGCCCTGCTCGCGATGACGGCCGCCGGGGTCGACGCCCTCTCCGAGGGCCGCGCCCATCTCGGCCTGGGCGCCTCCGGTCCGCAGGTCGTGGAGGGGATGCACGGGGTGCCCTACCGGTCCCCGGTGGAGCGCACCCGGGAGACCATCGAGGTGATGCGCGCGTTCTGGCGGCGCGCCGAGCCGGTCTCCTACGACGGCTCCACGGTCCGGCTCCCGCTGCCCGCCGACACCCCCGGCGCGACCGGGCTGGGTACCCCCATGCGGCTGCTGACCCCGCCGACGCGGCCGGAGGTCCCGGTGTGGGTGGCCGCCCTCGGCCCGCGCAACGTGCGGATGACCGCGGAGACGGCCGACGGGTGGCTGCCCATGTTCTTCGTGCCGGAGTGGTGCGACCGCGTCTGGGGCGAGGACCTCAGGGCCGGGGCCGCGGCCCGCGAACCCGGGCGGGCCCCGCTGATGATCTCCGCGGGCGGCCTGCTGGCCATCGGCGACGACGCCGCCCGGCACCGCGAGCGGGCGCGGGACCGGCTCGCGCTGTTCATCGGCGGCATGGGAGCGCCCGGCCGCAACTTCTACTACGACCTGGTCTGCCGCTACGGCTTCCGCCGCGAGGCCGAAACCGTCCAGTCCCTGTTCCTGCGCGGCGAGCGCCGGGCGGCCGCGGCCGCGGTGCCGGACGCCCTGCTGGAGGCCACCACGCTGTGCGGCCCCGAGTCCTACGTGAAGGACCGCATCGCCGCCTACCGCGAGGCCGGTGTGACCCACCTGGAGGTCGCCCCGGTCCCCGCCGAGGGGGAGACCGAGGCGGACCTGGTGGCCCGGGTGAAGGAGCTGTGCGGCTGAGCTGAGCGGTCTCGGGGAAGTGGGGCACGCCCCCGAGACCGCTCAGCGGCCCTAATCCCTGGCCAGCGCGGCCAGCCGGGTCAGGGGCAGGAAGGCGTACTCCCCGCCGGAGCGGGCCGGACCCTCCAGGACCTGCCGGTCCACCAGGGCCTCCAGGACGTCCTCCGCCTCCCGCGGGGAGCAGCCGAGCAGCCCCACCGTGGCGGCGATGGTGAACGACCCGGCGCTGCCGACCAGTTCGGACACGGCGTCGCCCAGTCGGGTCCCGGCCTCCGGCAGGGCTCGGGCGATCCGGGCGGCCACGTCCAGATCGCCGGTGACCAGCTCGCCGAGCCGCTGCCCCGGGTCCTCCAGGCGCTCCGCCAGCCGGGACAGCGGCCAGTGCGGACGTGCCGCCAGCCGCATGCCGGCGACCCGTACGGCCAGCGGCAGCCCGCCGCACAGCCGGGTGATGCGGTCGGCCGCGCCGCGTTCGGCGCTCACCCGACCCTCCCCGATGACGGACGCCAGCAGGGCGGCCGCCTGGTCGGCGTCGAACGGGGTGATCCGGAAGTGCCGCGCGCCCTCAAGACCGGACAGCGGCTCCCGGCTGCACACGAGCAGCGCGCTGCTGACCCCGCCCGGCACGAACGGCCGGACGGCCTGCTCCCCCGGTGCGTCGTCGAGGACGACGAGCAACTGCCGCTTGCCCAGCAGGCCCCGGTAGAGGGCGCTGCGGGCCGGAAGCGACTCGGGCACGGACTCGGCCGGCAGGCCCAGCGCGGTGAGGAAGCGGCCCAGCAGCAGCCGCACCTCCTCGGGCGCGCCCGTGCGCAGCTCCCCGTGCAGCACGCCGTCGCGGAACGTGGGCCGGGAGGAGGCCGCCACCCGGGCGGCCAGGATGGACTTGCCCACGCCGACGGGTCCGTACAGCGCGGCGATGGGCGCGGCGCCGAAGGCCACCTGTGGTCCGCGCCCGGTGAGGTGGTGCAGGATCCGCTGCTGTTCCGGCCGGTCCACGTAGTCGCGGATGCCGGGCGGCATGTGGAAGGGGCGGACCGGTTCCCCCGCGCTGCGGCGGGCCGCGGGGCGGGGCGCCGCCTCCTCGTCCGTGCGCAGGATGGCCGACTGGGCCTGGCGCAGTTCGTCGCCCGCGCCGATGCCGCTGTAGTTGCGCAGCCGCCGGTCGACGGCGGCGAACATCTCCAGCGCGGCCGCCCGTTGGCCCGAACCGGCCAGTGCGGTCACGAGCCGTGCGTGCACGCCCTCGTGCAGGCGGTGGTCCCGGGCGATGGGTCCGAGGTGGTCGATGACCTCCTCGTACCGCGCCTGCGGCAGGACCAGGTCGGCCAGCCGCAGCGCCGAGGTGACCCGCTGGTTGCGGGCCTCCGCGGCGACCGGATGGTCCGTGAGCCCGGGCCCCATGCCCTCCAGCACGGGCCCGCGCCACAGCGTCAGGGCCTCCTCGAGCAGGGCGATCTCACGCTCCGGCTGCTCCGCCTCCCGGGCCTGCCCGGCCAGCCGGGCACACCGGCGGAACCGGAGCAGGTCCAGCTGGTCCTCCTCGGAGACGAGCAGTTCGTAGCCGTTGGAGCGGCGCATGAGCAGGGCGGGCGGCGCCTCGTCGCCCGTGTGCGTCTCCAGCAGCTGGCGTATGCGGTAGACGTACGTGTGGATCAGCTGCCCGAAGGAGTCGGGTATGTCGTCGCCCCACAGGACGTTGGTGATCTCGTCGCGGTCGACGGGCTGGTTCACCCGCAGCGCCAGCAGGCCCAGCAGGCTCTGCTGCTTCGGGGTGCCCGCCGTCACCTCGGCCGGCCCCCGGCGAACCGAGAGCCTGCCGAGGATCTGCAGGGCGAGCGGTTCATGGGCGGCGTGCGCGGCGGGGTCCGACGGGACCGGCACGGGCTCGGGGAACAGCACGGGCTCGTCGAGGACTTCGGCGAGCCGCTGCAGGGAGCTGGCCCGGGGTGCGCGTACGCGGCCCTGTTCTATCTCGCGGAGCGTGCGCAGGCTGAGCCCCGATCTCTCCGCTACCGCGCGCTGGCTGACTCCCCGCCGGACGCGCGCATTCCTGACGATGGTGCCGATATCTCGGTGTGCGATCGGCGACATGCGATTTCGAGGCCCCCTCTCGGCGTGAACGGAATACATGATTCCTGAATTCAGTCCCACACCATGGAGTCGCTCGGGTCGACCGGGAGGTGCACTCCCGTGACACCGGAAACCACGGCGGCGGGCGGGGCCTGCTCATCCGCGGAAGCGGCGGCGGCCCCGATACCGAGGAGGGCGAAGAGCGTGGCGATAACGGTCACGGCACGGTGAACGGTGCGGTTCATGAAATTCCCCCGTCATGAAGTCCCGGCTGTTTGCCGGGTCAGGTCTTTGCTGACGTGACTTCACTCTTGCGTGCCGTCAGGGACATCTGAAGGGTTTACCGCTGGACGGAAGCGTCCCCGTCCGGTTCCGTCCAGCACTAATGACGGGTGCATGCCACCCATGGATCGTCGTCACCGGGCTCGCCGATGAACGCGTCGTGGTAGCGCGGGACGAGCACACCACCGCATGACTGCAGCGCGTAACCCCGCAGCGGACCCTCGTCCACCGCCCGGCGGGACAGGCGGAGCGCCCCGCGCTCGGCATCGCGCAGCCTGGGTGTGACGTGGAAGAACCCCAGGGTGAGAGCCCCGTCGGAGAGGGCGTGGACACTGACGTGCTCCAGGGCGTCGGCCGGCTCGCTCGCGGCCAGCAGCCAGTCGACGAGCCCGCCGGGAACCCCGAGCGGAGGAGAGGAACACATTTGAACGTGAATGAGGTGCATGTCACGACCTTTTCGGCTGTCCGGCCACCCGAACAACCCTGCGCCCTCGCCGCTTTCGGCCATGGAACAAAGCGGCCAGCCTCTATTGGCTACCGCAACGCGGCACTCCCGTGCCATGATCAAATGGCCGTAACGATCGCCGCAAGGAGATTCACCGATGCTGGAGCTGCTGGGCCTCGACACCAAGGCTGAAGCGGTGTACAGGTCCATGCTCGCCAATCCCGAGGCGGGAACAGCGACCCTCGCCGGGCTGACCGGTCTGCCCGAGCAGGAAATCCGTGACAGCCTCGACCTGCTGAGCGAACTGGCGCTGATCCGCCCACAGAATGCGGAATCCGGAATTCCGCGCGCGGTGTCCCCGGATCTCGGGCTGGAGATCCTGCTGGCGAGACAGCAAGCGGAATTGGCAGTTCACCAATCCAGAGTCGAGGCGTCCAGAGCGGCGGCGGCGGAACTCATGGCCCAGTACGCGGACATGCGCCTCCAGGCGGCCGCCACGGGCACCAATTTCCTGTCCGGCGTCGAGGCCGTGCGGGAGCAGCTGGCGTCGATGACCCGCAAGGTCCGCGACGAGGTCCTGTGCTTCGCGCCGAACGGCGCCCACTCGGAGGCGAGCCTGCGCGCGGCGAAGCCCCTCGACCAGGAGCTCCTCGACCGCGGGGTGCGGATGCGCACCGTCTACCTGGACAGCGTGCGCAACAGCCCGCACACCCAGGCGTACGCCGAATGGCTCGCGGAGCGGGGCGGAGCGGTACGTACGGCCCCCTCCCTGCCGGTACGGCTGATCATCACCGACCGCACCTGCGCCGTCATATCCGCCAACGCGGAGAGCTCCAGCGACGGAGCCGTGGTCATCACCGGAGAGGGCACCCTGACCGCGCTGTGCGCCCTCTTCGAGAGCGTCTGGTCCACCGCGACCCCGCTGAGCGCCCTGCCCGAGCCCGACGAGCGGGGGCTCACACCGCAGGAGAGCCAGGCCCTGAAGTTCCTCTACGAGGGCCACACCGACGAGACGATCGCCAAGCGGCTCGGCATCTCGCCGCGCACCGCACGCCGGATCGCCAACACCCTGATGACAAGGCTGGACGCCCGCAGCCGCTTCCAGGCCGGCGCCAAGGCGGTCCAGATCGGCTGGCTCTCCGCGGAGCCGGAGTGAGGAACGACAGCAGACACCCTGGATGACAACGATGCCGGGCCCCACGCCGCCGAAGAGGTGGCGCGGGGCCCGGCATCACCGTTCGGACCCCTCCCGGACTACCGCGCGTCGGCCTCGGCACCCCGGTCCGGCACCAGCGCCTGGTCCCGGAGCGCGGTGGACCCGTGGCACTCGCGCACCGCGCCGCCCGCCGGCACCGCGGCATCGGGCGCGGGCACCGCCCGCCGCCTGCGGTACCGCGGCGGCACGAAGCGCTCCGCCCACCTGGGAGCACGCGGCGTGAAGCGGGGCAGCAGGAGCAGGACCAGGCCGACCGCGCTGAGGAAGACCACGCCCAGCACGATCCACATCGACGCCGAGTTCACCGAGTACGCCAGGGCACCGAAGGCGATCAGCGCCGACCAGAAGTACATGATCAGCACGGCCCGGCTGTGCGAGTGGCCGATCTCCAGCAGCCGGTGGTGCAGATGGCCCCGGTCGGCCGCGAACGGGGACTGGCCGCGCCAGGTGCGACGCACGATGGCCAGCACCAGGTCCGCCGCCGGTACGGCGATGATCGTCAGCGGGAGCAGCAGCGGGATGTAGACCGGCACCGTCTGGTGCACCGCCGCCTTCTCCGAGCCCGTGAAGAGGGCCAGCGCGTCCGGGTCGACCTGCCCCGTGATGGAGATCGCACCCGCGGCCAGCACCAGCCCGATCAGCATCGAGCCCGAGTCGCCCATGAAGATCCGCGCCGGGTGCATGTTGTGCGGCAGGAAGCCCAGACACATACCCATCAGGATCGCCGCGAACAGGGTCGCCGGAGCGGCGGCCTCGATGCCGTACGAGTACCAGATCCGGTACGAGTACAGGAAGAACGCCGCCGCCGCGATGCACACCATGCCCGCGGCCAGGCCGTCCAGACCGTCGACGAAGTTCACCGCGTTGATCGTGATGACGACCAGGGCGACCGTGAGCAGCGTGCCCTGCCACTGGGTCAGCGCCACGTTGCCGACGCCCGGGATGGGCAGCCACAGGATCGTCAGACCCTGCATGACCATGACGCCCGCGGCGATCATCTGGCCGCCCAGCTTGATCAGCGCGTCGATCTCGAACTTGTCGTCCAGGACACCGATCAGCCAGATCAGCGCGGCCCCGGAGAGCAGCGCCCGTGGCTCGTTGGATCTGGCGAAGACCTGGTTGAGGTTCGTGAGGTGGTCCGCGACCAGCAGACCGGCACACAGGCCGAAGAACATGGCGATCCCGCCGAGGCGCGGAGTGGGCTCCCGGTGCACGTCACGTGCCCGGATCTCCGGCATGGCTCCCGCCACGATCGCGAACTTCCGTACCGGCCCTGTCAGCAGATACGTCACCGCGGCCGTGATGCAGAGCGTCAGCAGGTATTCACGCACGGGCTTCCCCACAGGTCTCGCTGGCCATCACAGCCCACCACCCTAGCGAGCGACGCATATGGATGAGGACTTCCGGGTAGCGATGATGGTTGCACGGATGGCTGTGCACGTCGGTGCACACCGGGGTGTACGGCTGTGCGCCTACCCTCGCTCAGCCGGGATAAGGCGGAAATCTACCGGCCAGCTCACGCACCTCCTCCCGTGCCCCGGCCGGTTCCGTCCCGCCCCGCAGGACCGAGGCCAGCAGCGCGGCGATCTTGACCATCTCCGCCTCCCCCATGCCCTGTGTGGTCACCGCGGCCGTCCCCAGGCGCAGCCCGCGCCCGTCGCCGTGCGGCAGCACACAGCAGTCCAGGACGAACCCGGCCGCGGCCAGCCGGCCGCGCGCGGTGCGCCCGTCCATGCCGAGCGGGGCCGGGTCGGTGGTGATCAGGTGGGTGTCCGTGCCGCCGGTGGTGACCGCGAGGCCCTCGGCGGCCAGCTGGGCCGCGAGAACCCTCGCATTGGCGACCACCTGATGGGCGTACACGCCGAACGCCGGTGTTGCCGCCTCGCCGAACGCGACGGCCTTGGCGGCGATGGTGTGCATCTGCGCGCCGCCCTGGGTGAAAGGGAACACAGCCCGGTCGACACGCTCGGCCAGCTCGCCGCCGCACAGGATCATTCCGCCGCGCGGGCCGCGCAGCACCTTGTGGGTGGTGGCGCACACCACGTCGGCGTACGGCACCGGGTTGGGCGCCGCTCCCCCGGCGACCAGCCCGATCGGGTGCGCGGCGTCCGCGATCAGATACGCCCCGACCTCGTCGGCCACCTCGCGGAAGAAGGCGTAGTCGAGGTGGCGGGGGTAGGCGATCGAGCCGCACACGATGGCCTTGGGCCGGTGATTGCGGGCCAGGTGGCGCACCTGGTCGTGGTCGATGAGCCCGGTCTCGGCGTCGACGCCGTACCCGACGAAGTCGAACCAGCGGCCGGAGAAGTTCGCGGGCGAGCCGTGGGTGAGATGGCCGCCGTAGGGCAGCCCGAGGGCCAGGACGGTGTCTCCGGGGCGCAGCAGGGCGGCGTAGGCGGCCAGGACCGCCGAGGAGCCCGAGTGGGGCTGGACGTTGGCGTGCTGGGCACCGAAGAGCGCCTTGGCCCGCTCGACCGCGAGGCGTTCGGCGACGTCGACCAGTTCGCAGCCGCCGTGGTACCGGGCGCCGGGGTAGCCCTCGGCGTACTTGTTGGCGAGCGGTGAGCCGAGGGCGGCGAGCACGGCCGACGAGGTGAAGTTCTCGGCGGCGATCAGCTGCAGCGTCGTCGACTGCCGCGCCAGTTCCCCGTGCAGGATCTCGGCCAGCTCCGGGTCCTGCCGCCGCAGGACATCGGTCTCGAGGGTATGGGTGACCGACATGGCGGGCTCCCGGGCGGTCGACGGTGACGTAGGTCCAATGTAGGTCGGGGCCGCGTCGATCGCGCGCCGCCGTGGGCACGTCCCGACACCGCCGGGAGTCGCCTACATCCGCGCCGGCAGGCCCGTCAGCGCCGTGACCACAGGATCCAGCGCCTCATGTATCTCGTCCCCGATCGACCGGAAGAACGGCAGCGGCGCCCCGTACGGGTCGTACACCTCGTCCGCCTCGGCGGTGGGGGCCAGCAGCCACCCGCGTAGAGCCGCGGCCGCACGGACCAGCGCCCGCGCCCGCGCGACCACGCCGTCCTCCAGCGGCGGCAGTGTGGCCGGATCTATCGCACGGACCAGACGGGTGAACTCCTTCAGCGTGAACGTCCGCAGCCCCGCCGAGTGCCCCATCGAGATCACCTGTGCCCGGTGGTCCCGTGTGGCCGTCAGCACCAGGTCGGACGTGATGACGTGCTCGTCGAGCAGCTCCCTGCCGACGAAGCCGGAGGCGTCCGCGCCGTACTCGGCCAGCACGGTCTCCGCGTTGGCCTCCATGGGCGCGCCCTCGTGGCCCCAGGTGCCCGCGCTCTCCACGATCAGCCCGCCGCCGAGTACGCCGAGCCGCTCCGCCACGAAATGGCGGGTCAGCCGCTCGGTGATCGGCGAGCGGCACACGTTGCCGGTGCTGACGTGGAGGATGCGGAAGGTGTCGCGCGGAAACCCGAACGTCGTCGTCTGTTCCGCCTCACGTTCCCCGTTGCCTATGCCACGCCCCGCCTCAGGGGCCGTCAATTCGCCACCTCGAGGTCGGGTACGACCTTCCGCAGCTCGTCCGGGGAGATCGCGCCCTCGCGCAGCAGCACCGGAACCGGACCGGTGACGTCCACGATGGACGAGGGCACGTTGCCCGGGGTGGGGCCGCCGTCGAGGTAGACGGAGACGGAGTCGCCGAGCATGTTCTGGGCGGCGTCGCAGTCCTCCGGCGCCGGGTGGCCGGTGAGGTTCGCCGAGGACACGGCCATGGGGCCGACCTCGGTGAGCAGCTCGATGGCGACCGGGTGCAGCGGCATGCGGACGGCGACCGTGCCACGGGTGTCGCCGAGGTCCCACTGCAGGGACGGCTGGTGCCGGGCGACCAGCGTGAGGGCACCCGGCCAGAACGCGTCGACCAGTTCCCAGGCCAGCTCGGAGAAGTCCGTGACCAGGCCGTGCAGGGTGTTCGGGGAGCCGATGAGGACAGGGGTGGGCATGTTGCGGCCCCGGCCCTTGGCGGCGAGCAGGTCGGCGACGGCCTCGGAGGAGAACGCGTCGGCGCCGATGCCGTACACCGTGTCGGTCGGGAGCACCACCAGCTCGCCCCGGCGGACCGCGGACGCGGCTTCACGCAGACCCGTCACGCGGTCGGTCGCGTCGTTGGTGTCGTATCGCCGTGCCATGTCTAGCGGGCCTCCTCGTACACGTACTGCGGGCTGGAAGTCGTCGGGGTGGTCACGGCAGCGCCCGGCGGGCGGTCGCGAACCGGGGGCGGTTGTTGAGGTCGGGGTGGTCGGCCGCGTCGGCCCAGCCCCGCTCCTCGGTGAAGATCCACGGCACCTGGCCGCCCTGGGTGTCGGCGTGCTCGATGACGACGACACCGCCGGGGCGCAGCAGCCGGTGCGCGGTGCGTTCGAGGCCCCGGATGAGGTCCAGGCCGTCCTCGCCGGAGAACAGCGCCAGCTCCGGGTCGTAGTCGCGGGCCTCCGGTGCCACGTACTCCCACTCGGTGAGCGGGATGTACGGCGGGTTGGAGATGACCAGGTCGACCTGTCCGTCGAGGTCGCGGAAGGCGTCCAGGGCGTCGCCCTGGCGCAGGTCGACCCTGGACCCGGCCACGTTCTTGCGCGTCCACACCAGGGCGTCGTCGGACAGCTCCACGGCGTGCACGCGCGAGCGCGGGACCTCCTGGGCGAGGGCGAGCGCGATGGCGCCCGAGCCGGTGCACAGGTCGACGATGCAGGGCTCGACGACGTCCATGGCGCGCACGGCGTCTATGGCCCAGCCGACCACGGACTCGGTCTCCGGCCGGGGCACGAAGACGCCCGGGCCGACCTGGAGCTCCAGGTACCGGAAGTAGGCCCGCCCGGTGATGTGCTGCAGCGGCTCGCGCTGCTCACGCCGGGCGATGACCTCCCAGTAGCGGGCGTCGAAGTCGGAGTCCTTCACGGAGTGCAACGCGCCCCGCTTCACGCCGTGCACGAACGCGGCGAGCTCCTCCGCGTCGTTGCGCGGCGAGGGCACGCCGGCGTCGGCCAGCCGCTGGGCGGCCTGGGCCACCTCCGCGAGCAGCAGGTTCACGCAAGTCCTCCGGGTAACTCGTACGTGCCTTATGCAGCTGCCAGCTTCGCCGCCGAGTCGGCGTCGACGCAGGCCTGGATCATCGCGTCGAGGTCGCCGTCCAGGACCTGGTCCAGGTTGTACGCCTTGAATCCGACGCGGTGGTCGGAGATGCGGTTCTCCGGGAAGTTGTAGGTGCGGATCTTCTCGGAGCGGTCGACGGTGCGGACCTGGCTGCGGCGGGCGTCCGCGGCCTCCCGCTCGGCCTCCTCCTGCGCCGCGGCGAGCAGCCTGGAGCGCAGGATACGCATCGCCTGCTCCTTGTTCTGGAGCTGGCTCTTCTCGTTCTGGCAGGAGGCGACGACTCCGGTCGGGATGTGCGTGATGCGCACGGCGGAGTCGGTGGTGTTGACGGACTGGCCGCCGGGGCCGGAGGACCGGTACACGTCGATCCGAAGGTCGTTCGGGTTGATCTCGACGTCGACCTCCTCGGCCTCGGGGGTGACGAGCACACCGGCGGCGGAGGTGTGGATACGGCCCTGCGACTCGGTGGCCGGCACGCGCTGCACGCGGTGCACACCGCCCTCGTACTTCAGCCGCGCCCACACGCCCTGGCCGGGCTCGAGCTGCCCACGGGCCTTCACGGCGACCTGGACGTCCTTGTAGCCGCCCAGCTCCGACTCGGTGGCGTCGATGACCTCGGTCTTCCAGCCGACGCGCTCGGCGTAGCGCAGGTACATGCGCAGCAGGTCTCCGGCGAACAGCGCGGACTCGTCGCCGCCGGCGCCGGCCTTGATCTCCAGAATCACGTCCTTGTCGTCATTCGGGTCGCGCGGGATGAGCAGGAAGCGCAGCTTCTCGGTCAGCTCGTCGCGCTGCTTGTCCAGCTCCTTGACCTCTGCGGCGAAGTCAGGATCGTCGGCGGCGAGCTCGCGCGCGGTCTCCATGTCGTCGCCGGTCTGCTTCCAGGAGCGGTACGTGGCGACGATCGGGGTCAGCTCGGCGTAGCGCTTGTTCAGCTTGCGCGCGTTCGCCTGGTCGGAGTGGACCGACGGATCGGCGAGCTTCTTCTCCAGATCGGCGTGCTCGGCGACGAGTTCCTCGACGGCCTCGAACATCTTTCGGCTCCTGTACTGCGGGGGGAGGGGTGGCGGGCGACCAAAAACGCCGGTCCCGGGCACACCCCGGTGAGGGCGCGACCGTGGACCGGCGAATTGGGGCTCGCTACTTCTTGGAGCCGGCGGCAGCCTTGCCGAAGCGGGCCTCGAAGCGGGCCACACGGCCACCGGTGTCGAGGATCTTCTGCTTGCCCGTGTAGAACGGGTGGCACTCGGAGCAGACCTCGGCCCGGATGGTGCCGGACTCGATGGTGCTACGGGTGGTGAACGACGCGCCGCAGGTGCAGCTGACCTGCGTCTCGACGTACGCGGGGTGGATGTCGCGCTTCAAGGTGTCTCCTAGATTTCGGGAGGGCGCCGGGTCGCTGTCGCGGGCTGCGAAAGCGTGAACCGGAGCCGACGTACCAGTCTGCCAGGACTGGCGCCATCCCCCAAAACCGGGGGGCGTCGTCGTCTATTCCCCGGGGGTGAGCGGGCTCAGGGAGTCACCACACCCTTGGCTTCGCCCGTGGCCGTTCCCTTGGTCGCCGATGCCGGGATCGGCCGGTCGTGCTGCAGGGCGTCCCAGACCAGCTGGGCCTTGGCCTTCGCCACCAGGACCCGGTTGAGGTTGGCCGGGTCGTACTGGACGGGCATCGTGACCATCTTCGTGCGGGACGAGCTGATGCCCTTGAGGCCGTTCGCGAAGTCCGCGAGGGTGTTGACCGAGCCGAGGTCGGAGTCGGTGGTGACGGCCTTGGTGGCGGTGTCGGCGAGGTTGTACAGCTTCGTCGGGTCGCTGAACACGCCGACGTGCTTGACCTGGTCCATCAGTGCCTTGACGAACGCCTGCTGGAGCTGGATGCGGCCGAGGTCGGAGCCGTCGCCGACGCCGTGCCGGGTGCGGACCAGACCGAGCGCCTGCTCCCCGTCGAGGGTGTGGGTGCCGGCCTTGAGCTTCAGGTGGCTCTGCGGGTCGTCGATGCTCTTGGTCGTGGTGACCGGGACCCCGCCGAGGTCGTCGATGAGCTTCTGGAAGCCGGCGAAGTCGACCTCGAGGTAGTGGTCCATGCGGATGCCGGTGAGCGACTCGACGGTCTTGACGGTGCAGGCCGCACCGCCGGTGGAGTACGCCTCGTTGAACATCACGCCGGACGCGGCCGGATGCGTGGTGCCGTTGGTGTCGGTGCACTCGGGGCGGTCGATGAGGGTGTCACGCGGTATGGAGACCACGCCGGCCTTCTTGTGGCCCTTGTAGACGTGGACGATCATCGCCGTGTCGGAGCGGGCGCTGCCGTCGTCGGTGCCGCCGCCGAGCTTCTTGTTGGAGCCGGAGCGGGAGTCCGAGCCGAGGACCAGGATGTTCTCGGAGCCGTTGTCGATCTTCATCGGCCGGTCGGCGCCGAGAGCCTGGTTGATGTCGACGCTCTTGATGTTGCCGTTGAGCTTGAAGTAGACGTACCCGACGCCGGTACCGCCCAGCACGACCACACCGGCGGCCGTCCAGGCCGTCACGAGCAGGGCCTTCCGGCGGGTGCTGCGGGTCTTGCGGCGGCTGCCCCTGCCACGGCGGGATCCGGTCTCGCCCAGCCCCGGTATGCCGGGCTCCGGCGTGCTCTCGGCGGACACGTCACTCCTAGGTCTCGTCCATCACACCATCGTCGCTCTGTCTGGTCAGACGGAGGAACTCGGGCAAGGGTTGCACAACGCAAAGTGCCCATCGCGTTCGGCGATGGGCACTCTGCGTGACTGTGTCACCTCGGGTGAGCTCGACTCACCTGCGGATTCAGCCCCAGAGGTCGTACTGCTGGAAACCGGTGCCAACCGAGACACGTGTGGCAAAGATCTCGCTGGTCGCCTTGCCGGTGCCCTTGTACAGGTAGAGCGTGCCGCCGGAGGTGCGCGCCAGGAAGTCGGCCTTGCCGTCCCCGCTCACGTCGCCCACCGCGTCGAAGGCGTTGTATCCGGTCCAGGCGCTGCGCACCTCGATCCGGGCGGAGAAGGCGCCGGAGCCCGACTTCCCGGTCCCCTTGTACAGGTACAGGTCGCCGGTGCTGCTCTTGCGGGCGAGCAGGTCGGCCTTGCCGTCACCGGTGAAGTCGCCGTGCCCGCGCACCATGTTGTACTGGTTCCACCCCGTGCCGACGCTCACCCGCGAGCCGAAGGTGCCGTGGCCCTTGCCCGGGTAGAGCCAGAGCGTGCCGCCGGAGTCGACGGACAGGATGTCGGGCAGGTAGTCGCCGGTGAGGTCACCGGGCGCGATGATCCGGGTGCGGGTCGTCCAGCCGCTGAAGATCTTCGTCGTGGTCCAGGTGCCCTGGGTGCGGTCGCTGCTGAGCACGATGTGGTCCCAGTACACGTCACCGGTGGAGCTGACCCGGTAGACGAAGTCCTGGTAGCCGTCCCGGTCGAGATCGGCCTGGAGGACCAGGTTCACCCCGCTCCAGTCGCCCAGGGAGATCCGGGAGCCGAACGAGCTTCCCGTGGAGTCTTTCTCGTAGCCGGTCTTCGTGGAGGAGTTGCGTACGAAGAGGTCGGCCTTGCCGTCGTCGTAGCTCATGTTGCTGTCGTCGATGTGCGGGTAGACAGCTCCGACGTACGTGGAGACCTTGCTGAAGACGCTGTAGTAACCCTTCTCGACGCAGTCCGCCACGCCCCAGGAGACGACGCCGACGATCCGGGGGCTGCCCGCCGCATCCTTCACGATCAGCGGGCCGCCGGAGTCGCCGTTGCAGGTCGCCTTGGTACCGGTGTCGCTGCCGGACTGCGTGCCCGCGCAGACCATGTGTCCCGCGACGAAGCCGGCGTAGACACCGCTGCAGGTGCTGTCGGCGTGGATGGTCAGCGGGGTCGTCTTCAGCGTCGGGGAGATGTCGTCGCTGGTGGAGCTGGTGCGGCCCCAGCCGTAGACCTGGGCACTGGTGCCGGCGGCGTAGGAGGCGGTGTCGCCGGACGTGGTCATGCGGATCGGCGTGGCGCTGACCGGGACGGCCAGGGTGAGCACGGCGATGTCGTTGTCGATCGTCGCCGGCTTGTACGACCCGTGGTTCCACTGACGCAGGACGCCGGTGGCCTGGCCGCCGTGCAGGTCGGTGCCCGAGGCCAGCTGGTCGGTGCCGGTGACGACCGCCCCGTAGGCCTTCCAGTCGTAGGGTTTGTCGTTCTCCTCGTCCCAGACGCAGTGCGCCGCGGTGAGGATCTTCGTCGGCGAGACGACCGTGCCCCCGCAGAAGAAGCCGTCGTCGTCGCTGGTGTCGCTGGTGCCCTTGTCGTCGTAGTACCAGAGCTGGGCCATCCAGGGCGCCGAAGAGATGGTGGTGTCGGTGCCGCCGATGATCTTCGGCGAGACGGCGGACGGGCTGCTGCTCGTCGTGGACGTGTCGCCTGCGGAGGCACCCGCGATGCGCTTCTCCAGAGTGGCCTGGGAGGGCTGGCTGACGACGGGCTGGGCAGTCGGCTTCGGCAGCGCGGTGGCCGCACCGGCGGACCCCGTCAACAGCGCGGCGGCCACGGCACCGGCGACACCGACAGCGGCAAGGGGCAGAGCAAGGCGTGTACGGCGTCTGTGCCGCCCGGACAGGGGCGTGGGCAAGGAGGTCCCCCCAGGGAGAGGTGAGCAGGGAGGGGCGCATGGTGCGCTCCATACCTCTCAGCGCCAAAGGGCCGCCCCCCGTCACATACGGACGAGGGGCGGCCCTGACTCCCTGAGGGGTGCGTCGACTAGTCGCCGTTACCAGGCGTCGGCGTCGTCTTCTGAATCTGCATCAGGAACTCGACGTTCGACTTGGTCTGCTTCATCTTGTCGAGGAGCAGCTCGATGGCCTGCTGCTGGTCCAGCGCGTGCAGCACACGGCGCAGCTTCCAGACGACCGCCAGCTCCTCGTTGCCGAGCAGGATCTCTTCCTTACGGGTGCCGGACGCGTCCACGTCCACCGCCGGGAAGATGCGCTTGTCGGCGAGCTTCCGGTCGAGCTTGAGCTCCATGTTGCCGGTGCCCTTGAACTCCTCGAAGATCACCTCGTCCATGCGGGACCCGGTGTCCACCAGGGCGGTGGCGAGGATGGTCAGCGAGCCGCCGTCCTCGATGTTCCGCGCCGCACCGAAGAACCGCTTCGGCGGGTACAGAGCCGTCGAGTCGACACCACCGGACAGGATGCGGCCGGAGGCCGGCGCGGCCAGGTTGTACGCACGGCCCAGACGCGTGATCGAGTCGAGCAGCACGACGACGTCGTGGCCCAGCTCCACCAGACGCTTGGCGCGCTCGATCGCGAGCTCGGCGACCGTGGTGTGGTCCTCGGCCGGACGGTCGAAGGTCGAGGAGATGACCTCGCCCTTGACCGACCGCTGCATGTCGGTGACCTCTTCCGGACGCTCGTCGACCAGGACGACCATCAGGTGGCACTCGGGGTTGTTGTGCGTGATCGCGTTGGCGATCGCCTGCATGATCATGGTCTTGCCGGTCTTCGGCGGGGCCACGATCAGACCGCGCTGGCCCTTACCGATCGGCGACACGAGGTCGATGATGCGGGTGGTCAGCACGCCCGGGTCGGTCTCCAGGCGGAGCCGGTCCTGCGGGTAGAGCGGGGTCAGCTTGTTGAACTCCGGGCGGCCGCGGCCGTGTTCGGGCGCCATGCCGTTGACGGAGTCGAGACGGACCAGCGCGTTGAACTTCTCGCGGCGCTCGCCCTCCTTGGGCTGACGGACCGCACCGGTGACGTGGTCACCCTTGCGCAGACCGTTCTTGCGGACCTGGGCGAGGGAGACGTACACGTCGTTCGGACCCGGCAGGTAGCCCGACGTACGGATGAAGGCGTAGTTGTCGAGGATGTCGAGGATGCCCGCGACGGGGATCAGGACGTCGTCCTCGGCGAGCTGCGGCTCGTTGCCGGCGAACTCGTCGCGGCCACGGCGGCCACGGCGGTCGCGGTAGCGGCCACGACGGCCACGGCGGCCGCCCTCGAAGTCGTCCCCGTCCTCATCGGCCCGCTGCTGGCCGCGCTCCGGGCGACCGCCGCCGCCCTGCTGCTGGCCCTGCTGCTGCTGGCGCTGGCCGCCCTGGCCCTGCTGGTCGTCGCCCTTGCCCCGGCGGTCCCGGTCCCGGTCCCGGCCACGCTCACGGCGGTCGCGACGGCCGCGGCCGTCGCCCTCACCGGCGTCACCCTTGGCCTCGCCCTGCTGCGCGGGCGTCTCGGCCTTGGGCTCGGCCTTCGCCTCGGCGACGACGGTCTCGGCGCTGCTCGCGGCCGGGGCGCCCGCCTCGGCGGTGGCACGACGGCGACGGCGCTCGGTCGGGGCCTCGTCCGCCGCACGCTCGGCTTCTCCCCCACGCTCGGCTGCGCTCGCGCGGGAGGTACCCCCATCGCGGGAGGTGCCCCCGGCCGGCTGCCCGGGAATCTCGATCTGCTGCTGGGCCACGGCCTTCTCGGCGGGGGCCGCCGCGGACTTCGACGCCTTCTTCTCGGCGGCGTCCTCGCCCGTCCGGGCCTTCGAGGTGGCGCGGCGCTTCGGCTTGGTCTCGGTGGCGGCCTCGGCCTTGGGGGCGGCGCCCCCACCGGCCTGGGCCTCCTTGATGACCTCGATCAGCTGGCTCTTGCGCATACGCGCGGTGCCCCTGATACCGAGGCCCGAGGCGACCTGCTGCAGCTCGGCCAGCACCATGCCCTCGAGGCCGGTACCACGGCGCCGCCGGGAGCCGGCACCGGTGGCAGGCGCGGAGGCGTCCGTGGCGGGCGCGGCAGCGGTCTCCTCGACACGTGCGCCCATCAGATCGGTGGTGTCGCTCACGAAGGGTCCTTCCCTGGAGCGGACGTCGGCCTGTCTGGCTCGGCGACCGGTTGTGCTGTCCGGCTACGGTCCTGTCTCTGTGAACCGTGCCGGGGCGGTGGTCCGCCAACGCGGCGGAAGAGATTTGCAGGTGATGGCGCTTCCGCGAACCGTGGCACCCAGTGTCACGTGGCGTGGTAGCACCGATTCCGAAGCGTGCCCGGCGGCTCGCTCAGTGCGCGCATACGACGTACTGCCCAGGTACGACACATGGAACACGGAGTGGCTTGGGAGGCTCCCGGAAGAAGGTCTGTCCCGGACGGGGACACGAAGCACCTCGCCATGGTGGGGTCGGGTGCAGACTTGAGGTTAACACTACCGGATCCAACAAACATTCCCCCTCTCCAAATCCGGCAACCGTGTGTCAGGTCGCAAGCGGCAGCACGCTCGCTCCCTGCATGTCCAGGCTCAGCCGGTTGGCGGCCCAGTCGTTGCCGGCCAGGGCTTCCACCTTGTCGGCGGTGCCGACGTCGGCGAGGGCCATGACGGTGGGCCCGGCGCCCGAGATGACGGCCGGGATCCCGTCGCCCCGCAGCCGCTCCACCAGCGCGGCGCTCTCCGGCATGGCCGGGGCGCGGTACTCCTGGTGGAGGCGGTCCTCGGTGGCGGGCAGCAGCAGCTCGGGGCGCCGGGTGAGGGCCTCGACGAGCAGGGCGGCACGGCCCGCGTTGGTGGCGGCGTCGACATGCGGCACGGTGCGCGGGAGCAGGCCGCGCGCGGTCTCGGTCAGGACCGGCTTCCCGGGCACGAAAACCACCGGAACGATGGAATCGTTCGGCTCCATCCTGATCGCCCGGGCGGCGCCGGCCTCCATCCAGGACAGGGTGAAACCGCCGAGCAGGCAGGCCGCCACGTTGTCCGGATGGCCCTCGATCTCGGTGGCCAGCTCCAGCAGCGCGGCGTCGTCGAGCCGGGCCTCACCGCCTATGGTCACCGCGCGGGCGGCGACGATGCCGGCACAGATGGCGGCGGACGAGGAGCCCAGGCCGCGTCCGTGCGGAATGCGGTTGGCGCAGACGATTTCCAGACCGCGGGGCTGTCCGCCCAGCAGATCGAAGGCGGTGCGCAGGGAACGGACGAGCAGGTGACTCTCGTCCCGGGGCAGGGTCTCGCTGCCCTCACCCGCAATGTCGATGTGCAGCCCGGAGTCGGCCACCCGGACGACGACGTCGTCGTACAGCCCCAGCGCGAGGCCCAGGGCGTCGAAGCCCGGACCGAGATTGGCGCTGGTGGCGGGAACGCGCACCCGGACGGCGGCGGCGCGGAACGCTGGACCGGCCATCGCTCGAAGACTCTCCTTGAGCTGCGTGACTGTCGAAAGACATCCGATGGAGTCGAATGTCACCCGATGGATTCGATGGACATTCGATGACGTACGAAGACCCTTCGGGGCGCGGTGACGGCGCGACCCCGTGCCCACACGCAGGGGCATATGCGGTAGGCGGGTTCAGTACAGCCTATCGAAGGAAGGTTCTGCCGCGACATAGGGCGCACAGGAGGCGCACGATGCGTGTCGTAAGCCCCCTGTGCACCCTGACGCGGGTTACCCCTGCTCAGGCCGGTTTCAGGCCAGGCCGAGGCGCTCGGCCGCGGTGGCCGCGTCGACCGGGACGGTGACCGGCTGCGGAGCGCCGGCGACGGCCCAGTCGGGGTCCTTCAGACCGTTGCCGGTGACGGTGCACACGATGCGCTGTCCCGGGTCGACCTTGCCCTGCTCGGCGGCCTTGAGCAGACCGGCCACCGAGGCGGCGGAGGCGGGCTCCACGAAGACACCCTCCTGCGCGGCCAACAGCCGGTAGGCGCGCAGGATTTCACGGTCCGTCACCTCGTCGATGGCGCCGCCGGACTCGTCCCGGGCGGCAAGGGCGTACTGCCAGGAGGCGGGGTTGCCGATGCGGATCGCGGTGGCGATGGTCGACGGGTCCTTGACGACCTCGCCGCGCACGATCGGGGCACTGCCGGAGGCCTGGAAACCCCACATGCGCGGGGTCTTGGAGGCGATGCCGTCGGCGGCGTACTCCTTGTAGCCCTTCCAGTAGGCGGTGATGTTGCCCGCGTTGCCTACCGGGAGGACGTGGATGTCGGGGGCGTCGCCCAGCATGTCCACGATCTCGAAGGCAGCCGTCTTCTGACCCTCGATGCGCACCGGATTGACCGAATTGACCAGCGCCACAGGGTAGTTCTCGCTCAGCTCGCGGGCGAGCGTGAGGCAGTCGTCGAAGTTTCCGTCGACCTGGAGGATCTTCGCGCCGTGCACGAGGGCCTGGCCCATCTTGCCGAGCGCGATCTTGCCCTGCGGCACGAGCACGGCGGAGACCATGCCCGCGCGGACCGCGTAGGCCGCGGCGGAGGCGGAGGTGTTGCCGGTGGAGGCGCAGATGACCGCCTTCGCCCCCTCCTCCTTCGCCTTGGAGATGGCCATGGTCATGCCGCGGTCCTTGAAGGACCCGGTGGGGTTGGCCCCCTCCACCTTGAGGTGGACCTCACAGCCCGTGCGCTCGGAGAGCACCTGAGCGGGCACGAGAGGCGTGCCGCCCTCGCGGAGCGTCACGACCGGCGTGGTGTCGGAGACCGGCAGCCTGTCCCGGTACTCCTCGATGATGCCGCGCCACTGGTGAGTCATTGCTGGTTACTCTCCTTCAACCCGCATGATGCTGGCGACACCCCGCACGGTGTCGAGCTTGCGCAGCGCCTCGACGGTCCCGGTGAGGGAGGCGTCGGACGCCCGGTGGGTGACGACGACGAGGGAGGCCTCGCCGTCCTTGCCCTGCTGCCGAACCGTATCGATCGACACCCCGTGCTCGGCGAAGACGGTCGCGACCTGGGCGAGAACACCCGGTTTGTCCGCGACGTCGAGGCTGATGTGGTACCGGGTGACGACCTCGCCCATGGGCGAGACGGGCAGGGCCGCGTACGCCGACTCACCGGGCCCCGTTGCGCCGTTGAGCCGGTTGCGGCAGACGGCGACGAGGTCGCCGAGCACGGCGGAGGCGGTCGGGGAACCACCCGCGCCGGGGCCGTAGAACATGAGCTGGCCGGCCGCGTCGGACTCCACGAAGACGGCGTTGTACGCGCCGCGTACGGAGGCGAGCGGGTGGCTCAGCGGAATCATGGCGGGGTGCACGCGCGCGGTGACGGACGCCCCGTCCTTGGACCGCTCACAGATGGCGAGCAGCTTGATGGTGCAGCCCATCTCCTTGGCCGAGCGGAAGTCGGCCGCGGTGACCTCGGTCATGCCCTCGCGGTAGACGTCGTCCAGGCGCACCCGGGTGTGGAAGGCGATGCCGGCGAGGATGGCGGCCTTGGCGGCGGCGTCGAACCCCTCGACGTCGGCGGTCGGGTCGGCCTCCGCGTATCCCAGGGCGGTGGCCTCGTCGAGGGCCTCCTGGTAGCCCGCCCCCGTGGTGTCCATCTTGTCGAGGATGAAGTTGGTCGTCCCGTTGACGATGCCCATCACCCGGTTGATCTTGTCGCCGGCGAGGGACTCGCGCAGCGGCCGGATCAGCGGGATGGCACCGGCGACGGCGGCCTCGTAGTAGAGGTCCTTGCCGTGCGCCTCGGCGGCGGCGTGCAGGGCGGCGCCGTCCTGGGCGAGCAGGGCCTTGTTCGCGGAGACGACGGACGCCCCGTGCTCGAAGGCGGCGGTGATGAGGCCCCGGGCGGGCTCGATCCCGCCGATGACCTCCACCACGACGTCGATGTCACCGCGTTTGACGAGGGCGGTGGCGTCGGTGGTGACGAGTTCCTGCGCAATGCCCTCACGGACCTTGGAGGGCCGCCGTACCGCGACTCCCGCCAGCTCCACGGGGGCCCCGATACGGGCGGCGAGGTCGTCGGCGTGCGTCGTCATGATGCGCGCCACCTCTGAGCCGACCACTCCACAGCCCAGCAGCGCCACCTTCAGCGGACGCGTACGCATCATCCGACCTCGTTTCCTCATACCGTCTACGGTTGGACCAGTCTCACTCACCGGACGGCGGTTTCTACCCTTCGTCCGGATCGTGAGACATCTATTTCATGTTGCCGGGACGAACAGACCGAAGAATCTCCGGCCCGTCACCCCTTGTCTCTGTTTCTTTGTCACCCGACGTCGAGCCGCAGGAGGTCGTCCTCCGTCTCACGCCGGACGATGACCCGGGCCCTGCCGTCCTTCACGGCGATGACGGGCGGCCGGAGCACGTGGTTGTAGTTGCTGGCCATGGACCGGCAGTAGGCGCCGGTGGCGGGTACGGCGATGAGGTCGCCCGGCGCCAGGTCGGCGGGCAGGAACGCGTCCTTGACCACGATGTCCCCGCTCTCGCAGTGCTTGCCGACGACGCGGGCGAGCATGGGCTCGGCGTCAGTGGTGCGCGAGACGAGGGCGACGCTGTACTCGGCGTCGTACAGCGCGGTGCGGATGTTGTCGGACATGCCGCCGTCGACGGAGACGTACGTCCGCAGCCCGTCGAGCGGCTTGACCGTGCCGACCTCGTACAGCGTGAACGCGGTCGGGCCCACGATGGCGCGCCCCGGCTCGACGGAGATCCGCGGCGTCCGCAGCCTGGCCGCCTCGCACTCCCGCGTGACGATCTCGGTGAGCGCCTTGGCGATCTCGTGCGGCTCACGCGGATCGTCGTCACTCGTGTAGGCGATACCGAGTCCGCCACCGAGGTCGATCTCGGGCAGCTCGACCCCGTGCTCGTCCCGGATGTCCTTCAGCAGCCCGACCACACGGTGGGCGGCGACCTCGAACCCGGACATGTCGAAGATCTGCGACCCGATGTGGCTGTGAATGCCGATCAGTTCGAGCCCGTCCAGCTGCAGAGCCCGCCGCACGGCCTCGGCGGCCTGCCCGCCCGCGAGCGGAATGCCGAACTTCTGGTCCTCGTGAGCGGTGGCGATGAACTCGTGGGTGTGCGCCTCCACGCCCACGGTGATCCGGATCTGCACCTTCTGCCGCTTGCCGAGCGACTGGGCGATGTGGGCGACACGCACGATCTCCTGGAAGGAGTCGAGCACGATCCGCCCGACGCCGGCCTCTATGGCCCGCTCGATCTCCCGGACCGACTTGTTGTTGCCGTGGAAGGCGATGCGCTCGGCGGGCATGCCGCCGGAGAGGGCCGTGGCCAGCTCCCCACCCGAACAGACATCCAGGTTGAGCCCCTCCTCGTGCAGCCACCGCACGACCGCACGCGAGAGGAACGCCTTCCCGGCGTAGAACACGTCGGCGTCGGCGCCGAAGGCGGTGCGCCAGGCGCGCGCCCGGCCGCGGAAGTCGGCCTCGTCGAGGATGTAGGCGGGGGTGCCGAACTCCTCGGCGATCCGGGTGGCGGGAATCCCGGCGACGGTGAGGACACCGTCCTCGTCCCGGCCGACGGTCTGGGCCCACACCTTGGGGTCGAGGGCGTTGAGGTCGGCGGGCGGGGCGGAGTAGTGCCCGTCGGACAGGACGTCGGCGTGGCGGGGCCCGGCAGGGTGGGCGGAACGACTCATGACGTTGGCTCTCAGACTCTCTGTCTCGCTCCGGGGCTCATGCGTGTCGCTCTGAGTCCCTCAGAGGTGTTCGGGTGCGTCGATGCCGAGCAGGGACAGGCCGCCGGCCAGCACCGTCCCGGCGGCTTCGGCGAGGGCGAGCCGGGCACGGTGGGCGGCCGAGGGTTTCTCCTCGCCGCGCGGAAGCACGGTGGGCAGAAAGGGCAGGACGGCATCGGCGACGGTGACGAGATGCCGGGCAAGCCGGTCCGGGCCGCGATGGGTGGCGGCCGCGGTGAGGATACGCGGGTAGTCGGAGAGGGCCGCAAGGACCTCACGGGCCTCGACGGGACCGGGTTCGGCACCGAACCCGAGGCGACCGGCGTTACGGCTGACGGCCCGGACCCGGGCATGCGCGTACCGCACCCGGAACAGCGGATTGCTCTCCCGTTGCACGAGATGGTCGGCGGTGATCCGGGGCCGGTCGTGCGGCGCGGGATGGAGCAGGGCCCACTGAGCGGCGTCGGCCCCGAGCGGCGCGGGATCCTCCGGCGCCGGAACCGGCCGCAGATTCACGGGCTCCCCGTGCTCGACCTCACACCGCCCGCCCTGTGTCCCGACGATCCGCACGACCGCATCCGCGACGACCTCGGCGCGCACGTCGTACGGAACCCGGAGGACGACAACCTGCCCCTTGAGGGCCTCACTGCGCCCGTACCCGCCCCCGCGCTCACGGATGTCCTGTACGACTCCGGCGACGAGGTCGGCCTCCTCATCGAGGCTGATGTTGAGAAACCCGGGACCGGTGACGACGACGTCCCTGATCCCCTCGGCACCGACGAGATACGGCCGCAGAATCTCGGCGACCCGCAGAGGCGTCTCCTGAGCCGCCCGGGCGAGCTGGAGCGCGACGTTGGTGGCGTAGTCCCCACACCCCCCGGCCCCCGGCTCGGTCACGACGACCCGCTCCGGCACGGACACATGCAGCTCCCCCTCCTCGACGGCACGACGCACTGCGTGCAGCACGGTGCGGGAGAGCTCGACGGGGGTCACGGGACAAGCGTAGGGGAGGTGGGGGGTGGGTATGCGAGCTGGTTTATGCCGTGTGGGGTGGGGAGGGAGGTTGGCTGCGGGGGATTCGGGCGAGGTTGGCTGGGGCTTGGAGGGGCTCGAGCTGGGGCTTGGAGGGACTCGAGCTGGGACTCGCAGGAACCCGCTGGGACTCGCAGGAACCCGAGCTGGGACTCGGAGGAACTCGATAGGACTCGGCGGGGCTCGCTGAAGCTATCCGCCGAAGGAAACCCCATCGACCACACCACCGGTCACACTGCCGGCCACACCACCGGGCACACCACCAGTCACGCCGCCGGCCACACCACCAGTCAGGCCGCTGGCAACGCCACCCGCCAGCCCATCGGCAACGCCACCCGTGCCCCCGTCGCGAACGCCTCCACCGATCCCCCCACCACCCTCACCGTCCCCGTCGATCTCCCCCTCGCTCTCCCCATCACCTTCGCCTCGCTCTCCACTCCTGCCCCCGGGCCGCCGCTCGATGAGGTGCTTGACGAGGCGAACGAGTTCCGCGGGTTCGAAGGGCTTGGCGAGGAAGGCGTCGACGCCGACGTCGAGGCCGGTCTCGACCTCGTACTGGGTACAGGCGCTGATGATGGCGAGGGGAAGATCATGAGTCCGCGGATCGGCCCGAAGCCGAGCGGCGGTCCGGAGTCCGTCCAAGCGAGGCATGACGACATCGAGGGTGACGACATCGGGCCGCACCTGATGCACCACATCCAGACACTCGGCACCATCGGCCGCGGTCACGACCTCAAGCCCTTCCAGCTCGAGATTGACCCTGATCAGCTGCCGGATGACCTTGTTGTCGTCCACAACAAGCACCCGACCCGATGCGCCTGGCACAACTCGAGAGTAGGTCCGGACCGGCCACCGCGTCCGGGTTTTCCCCACTTCCAACCCTGCGAGGGACCCTGGCCACCCTGCCCTCGAACCCACCCCACCCCGACCGGGACACCCACCCCGGGAAACCCGTTCCTGATCACCCCGGAAGACCTGCTAGGGTTCTACCCGTCGCCGCAAGCAAGAAGTCAAGCGCCCGACACGCCCCCGTAGCTCAGGGGATAGAGCAACGGCCTCCGGAGCCGTGTGCGCAGGTTCGAATCCTGCCGGGGGCACCCCTTATGAGGTGCCCAAAGACCCCGTCACCAGCGAATATGCTGAGGCCGGGGTCTTCGCGTATGTGCAGGCATATGCAGCACTGAGCTGCCCTAGGACACGGTCTGTGGACTATTTGTGGACAGGATCTTGGAGCGTCTGCCCAGGTCAGCCTCGGATAAGACCAAGCCCCGTGGACCCTCGACAGGGGCGGCGCCTGGCGAGTCCAAGGCACAGGAAGGCCATCAGGTGGACAGGCCGGCCTCATGGTCCAAGCGCGAGGACTCAGCTTGAACCTCTGTCGTGTTCGGGGTGAGAGCGATGACCCCAGTACCTTCAACACGCGTTTCCGCTGTCAGCTTCAACGGACTGACACCCAGAGCCGCAGCGATCTCGGGAGCGAGGTCGAACGCGGCCCACTTCCACTCGTCCTCGTCCTCGTCCTCGTCTGATTCCGTCGCCTCGTCCCATACCACCGGCAATCCGAGTTGCTCTCGGTGAGCCCGTTCGACAGGCAGGGGCTCCCCCAGCGTCAAGTAGGCGTTCTCTCCTTCACCCGTCTCGCAGTAGCGCCGCAGCACGACACCGTCCTGAGCAATGAGCCAGGCCGAACCATCGCCCTGGGCCCCGTAGTAGTACGCCTGCGCCTGGCCGTAGCGGGCGCTCAGGTCCCTGCACAGGTGCAGCACGTCGTCGCTGCGCTCAACATCGCACGGGTCGCACCACGGGCCGATGACCAAGGTCCACCCGTCGAGTTCTGGGCTGACGTACACCCGAGCCATCCCGTCGGGATTGCCCTCCGCCCCTCCGTGGCCGTCTTCGTCGATGATCTCCGCGGCTTCGGCGAACGTCACGGGACGAGGCTGGACAAGCCCCATCATTTCCATGACCCCTGCTTGATCACCTGTTGGTACAGCGATCCAGTACAGCCAACATGTGGCCAGGACTCTCGGCACATCATCAGCGGAGGAGCGCACGGCCACACACTGCCATGAGGCAGTACGCAAACAAAGAGGCCCCTGCAGTTCCAAGGGCCTCAAGGCATGTGCGGGTGTTCTCACTCGTACTCGCGCAACAGCTCTTCGATCTTGCGGTTGGCGATCTCCTGTCGGCCGTCGATGCATTTGGCGTAGCGACTCAGCAGGACCTCAACACTGTTGCCCGCGCGTTCGGCCACCTCGGTCGGGTCCACCCCGGAGTTGAGCCAGGTCGACAGGGCCGAGTGTCGGAGGTCGTACGGCCGGGCGGCGAGCGGAGAGGCGACCGCGGCGGGCGGGAGCGCCAGTGCCCGAGCCTCCTGCCACACGCGGTAGTAGGTCGAGGAGCCCACCACTCCCCCACGTTCGTTCATGAAGAGTCGCCCGTCCTCCGGGCTGCCGAAAGTGTCGAGGTGTTGCCGAAGGATGGCGACGAGCTGGGGCGGGATCGGCACGAGCCGGACCTCTTCGGCCGGCCTGTTCTTCAGGCCGCGGTCGTCGTGGGTCTCGCCTGAGTCCGTCCATTGCTTGCCGACACTGGGGCGCGTGCGGTTCAGCAGGGCCGTCCCCCAGCCGGTTTCCGGCAGCTTCAGGTCTGCTTTGGTGAGGCCGACTGCCTCAGCAGGGCGTAAGGCGCCGTAGTACATGCAGGCGAACAGGCCGACGAGTCGACGGCCACGCGCCCGGCCGTATCCACCGATGTAGGAGACCGCGGTCAACAGCGACCGAGCCTGCTCCGGATTGGCGACCACACGAGGATCCACTTCGCCGGCCACCTTTGGCTTCTTCCAGCGAATGGCGGTGATCGGGTTCTCCTTGAACTCCCCAAGATCCACCGCGTAGTGCAGCGCGTTGACGAGCGTCCGACGCTTGCGCCGAACTGTCTCCGCGGCCGCCGCCGTCCCGTCGAGCTTCAGCTTGAGCGAGTCCAGGACCGCCCGACCGATGGCAGCGTCGCCAAGGTCGGACAGAGGGCGCGAAGCCTTTGCGACCCAGTGCAGGGTGTTCGCGATCTCGGTCGGCAATTCGCGATCATCGGGACCGGGCAGGACAAAGGCCCAGTTGCGCAGTGCCTTCCTGAGCAGATCATCGGACGGCCGTCCCGGACGATCGTCGAGAAGGGCCATGGTTACGGCGGTCAGTGACTCATTGATCCCGTTGCGCGTGTTCGGCGCCGCGTGCGGCCACTTCATGGCGAGGTACTTCAGAGCGAAGGCGTACCAGGTGGCCGAAGAAGCCTTTTCGATCATAGAGTCGGGCAGCCCGGTGACCGTGTCGAACTCTTCGCCGTCCCGCGCTGCGCGGAGAAGCTTGGCACGGTAGTGGTCCGCAAGCCCCTTGGTGCGAAACTGATCGGAGAACACGTTGCCAGCAACGATCCATCTGACGTCATAGGACGACTTCTTGGTGTTCCTCTTTCGAACGCCCCAGACCTTTACGTCGAGGGACCTCATGCCGCGGCCCTCTCTCGGGCATTCAGCCATGCGTTGAAGTCACTGCGCCACACGCGCCATTCGCCGTTGGGCAACTTGAAGGCCTGCGGCGCCTGACCGAGCTCCTGCCAGCGGTAGAAGGTCCGACGTGAGATGCCCTTGAGTTCGGTGCAGACCTCCAGCACGGTCATCAACTCGTCTTTCACGTCAGCGCTCCTTCCTGGAGGAGTTGGTCTTGTAGGGCTTCGCGGGCGGTTTCGCGGTTGAGCTGGAGGTCGCGGGCGATGGTCGCGGCGAGGACCGATTCGCCGGGGGTGTGGCCGTGGCCGGCGTACTGCCAGTCGGCGAGGACGAGGACGGTGTCCGGCTCGCGATCGTCCAGGCCGAGGGCTTCGCGTTCCTGGGCGGCCCGGTAGTCAGCGCGTACCTGCCGGAGGGCGCCGAGAGTGGTGGAATAGCGGCGGGACTTCGAAGAGAAGTGGCCGCGGAAGCCGAGCATGTGCGCCCAGGCCCACAGCCGCCGGTCCGGGTACAGCGCGTCCAGGTCCCAACATGCGGTGATCAGGCGGCGAGCGTGGTCAGGAACGCCGTGGCGGTGGAGTTCGGCGAGTTCGCCGATGCGGCGGTCGAGGGTGCCGGTGTTCTCGGCGGCTTTGGTCGCGTACTTGGCGACGTAGGAGGCCACGGCCTGTTCGGTGAGGTCGGAGCCGTCACCGAAGGCCTTCACGGGGCGGATGTCGAGTTCTCGGCCCCAACGGAGCGTGCGGGCGGGTTGGTCGCCGATCGCGGGAACGCGGAGACTGGTGTACGAGTGCCGGACGGCGGCCCGGATGGCATCAGTGAGCAGGTCGACGCTGGCCCAGGAGGGCGGTGCCGAGTCGGCTCCGTCGGGGCCGTCGAGGCGGATCACGGCGTGGAAGTGGATGGCGCCGCGTTTCTGGAACTCTGCGACCTTGCCGTAGGAGACCCGGCAGGCTTCGGAGAGTTCGCGCTGGGTGAGGCCGGCGCGCTTGGCGATCTCGCGCCGGAGCCGGTTGGTGAAGCGCTGCCATAACTCGCCGGCGTGGTTGTTGAACAGCACCGCACCGGCGTAGTCGTAAGCGTCCGGATCAAGGGCGGTGCCAAGGGCGGGATCGTCCTCGCGGTGGTGACGGCCGCAGCCGCAGTGTCCGTGGTCGGGGCGGTTGTGGACCGGGCCGAACGAGGGTGCGGTGAGGGTGGCGAATACACGAGGGTGGTCCCGAACGGTGGCGGGGACGTCCCGGCGGTCGTCCCCCGCGAGCCCAGCGCGGATGAGGTGGTAGGTGTCGCCGGCGTAGGTGTAGGCGCAGGAGGGGCAGCGGGAGGCGCGGCGGTTGCCACAGGCGATGCGCAGCCGGCCGCCCGGTTCTCCGTGGCTGGTGTAGCGGTGGAGGATCTCGCCGGTGGTCCTGTCGACGCGGACCGTCCAGCCGCGCAGGTGAATGGGGTCGGCGCAGCCGCCCGTGCGGTGGATCTGATGTTGCCAGCGGTCGAAGTCGGGGGCGGAGGCCACCCGCAGCAGGTCGACGAGGGTGGTCGGATCGAGGCCGGTCAGGGTGGCGGTGTCGGTCATGCGAGCGCCTCCTGACGGGCAGTCAGGAATGCGATGCCGATCCAGCGGGTGTAGGCGGGCGGGATCGCCTCGGTCAGCTCCTCGTGAACGTGGGTCCAGGTGATGCCCATGGCGGCTTGCATCTCGGGGATGGTGGCCTTGCCGCCGCCGTCCCCGTATGCGGCGAGGTAGGGGCCGTCACGGTAGATGCCGTGACGCCAGCCGCGCACGTAGCCGCGATGCTTGGGGTGGACCGGCCGTGACGTGGCCCAGCGGCCGAGCTCGAAGTTGCGGTGCCGCAGCACGCCGAGGCCGAACATCTCGCCGCACAGGGTGAGGTCCTTGCGGATCTCCGCCTTGCCGTTGGGCTGCTCAATCACGTACGGCAGGCCGGTCCGATCGAGCAGGACGCGGGTGGGGGCCACCAGGTCTTCATGGATGCCGCCCCAGCCCTGGGACCGGTTGGTGCCCACAGTGAGGGCGCAGCCGGCCTGGCAGGGCGGGGAGGCGTGCACGAGGGTGTAGCGCTCGATATCGCCGGTGGCGATCAGGTGGGCGAGGTACTGCAGCGCGTCGCCGCGGTGGTACGGGAAGGGGTAGCGAGGGCGGTCGGCGATGTCGCAGCCGTCCACGGCGTAGCCCGCCAGGTGGTAGCCCCAGCCAGCCCCGCCGGAGCAGGAGAACAGGTCCAGTACGCGCGGGCCGAGGTCAGGCATGGGCCGCCTCCCGCACCAGGTCGAGGAGGTCGGGGGTGGGGGTCCACAGGCCGCGGGCACCGGACCAGGACACGGGGCGGTGCAGGCGACGGACGTCGGTGAGGTGCCAGTGCCAATGCCCGGGGACGGACCACAGGGTGCACATGCCGTCGTCTTCGTGGCAGTCGTCCAGGCGAGCCCAGCCGAGGACTGCGCCAGCCGGCTGCGGGCGGTGCAGGAAGGGACGGGCCATGACCGCGTACCTGGCGGCGGGGTCGATCGTGACGCCGGCGTGGATGAGCACCCAGCCGCGGTAATCGGTGGCCCAGCGCCGGTTTTCGATCCGCTTGGTGGCGTACGCAATGGCGGACGCCCACGGCTGCCACACGGTCAGGGCGCGAACCTCGACGGGATTGCGGTGGGTCATTCGGCCACCCCCGGCGTGTCGTCGTCCAGAACATCCAGCAAGCCGGCTGCCTCGGTGGCTGCCGCGGCGAGATTGCGCAGGGCCTCGGAGGCGCCGGGGGTGGCGAGCAGTGCGATCTCGACGAAGTCGCCCTCGATGCGGAGGCTGACGAAGGGGTAGGCGCGGTCCGCGAAGGGGGTGACGCGGTAGCGGGTGTCCGGCTCGATGTGGGCCGAGGTGGTCAGAGTCTTCACGCGGCCACCTCGACATCCGCAGTGGTCAGACGTGGGCGGAGGGACACGGTGCCGGCACCGTGGCAAGCGCCGCAGTCGACGCGGAGCAGGACGCGGGTGCCGTCGCGGTGGCGGATGCCGGCGGGTACGACGGCGGTGGCGAAGCCGTCGCAGTTCGGGCAGATCCGCGTGGTTGTGATCGTGGCCGGGTTGGAGCCGGGCATGATGGAGGTTCCTTCCGGTTCTTGTGGATCGGAGAGGGGCACGGCGCCCGGGCGGCGGAGACTTGGCGGTTTCAGGGCCGCCCGGGGGCCGGTCAGCGTCGCTTCGCGTCGGAGGCGACCAGGGAGCGCAGGACGACTGCGCACACGGCGACCGAGGCACCGGTGATGGCGACCGCGAGGAACATGGAGACCAGGACGGCGCCGACGACCAGGACCACGAACGTGCCGCCGCCGAGGAGGGCGATCACGGTGCCCGGGGTGAGCTGGATCGTGGGCCTGGACGACGCCGGCGCGACCGGGACGGGCGGCGGGGTCTGAGCGGCCGGGATGGTGGTGGTCGGCGCGACCACGGCGGGCGGGGTGGTCTGCCCGGTCGGTGTGGGCATGGTCGGGATCTTCGGGCGGAGCATGTGTCAACTCCCGTCTGCAGGGGATTACTTGACGAATGGGTCGATGGCCGGGGCAAGAAGGCTGTTGGCGAGGATGTAGCCGCCGATCAGCAGGACGATCACAAGCCAGAGCGGCGGGCGGGCGAGCTTGACGCCGGCCACGGCGATGCAGGCGATGAAGAACCACAGCGGCACGGACACGGTGTGAGTCCTTTCGGCTAGTGCCTGCTCTTGATCCGGCAGCGGTGGCCCTTGGCCGCCACGCACACGGCGCCGTAGTTGGTGTATTCGGACGACCAGCCGCACTGATCAGCGGTGCAGGAAGCGACGTAGCCCTTCTCGCCGTTCTTTGTGAGGGCGCGGCCGATCTCGACCGGGCCGTAGCGGGCGAGGCGTTCGAAGAGGAAGAACCGGTGTCCCATCGGTCGATACCCTTTCTGATCAGGTGAGTTGGGCGGCGATAGCGGCTGCCATGGGCGCAGGGACGCCGAGGCGGGCGCGCAGCGTGTCGGGGTCGATCTCGTTGCCGGTGCGGGCGCGGTGGTCGTCTGCGACCTTGCGGGCGTGGGCGACCAACGCGGGCGGCACTGACGTGGCTGGAGCGGGCGCGGCGGGGGCCGGGTCGGCGGCAGGCAGGGCCGGAATGCCGTCGACGGGAGGAACCGTGACCGGCTCCGACTCAGGTGTCGGGGCGGCTGCACGTTCGACGTCCAGGACGGAGGCCGTGGGCACCGCCGGGTCGGTGGACGGTTCGGCGGCGTGGACGAGCAGGGTGCCGCCGAGGAAGGCGAGTGCGGGCCAGCCGGCAACGCCAAGGCGGAGCAGGGCGGGCGGGTGGGCAAGGTCGAGGAAGCCGGCGGTAGCGATGTTGGCGCCGAGCGAGGAGACCAGGGCGATCAGGAACCAGCACCAGGCCAGGCTTGAGTGCTGTGCCCGCAGTCGGCGCCAGGCGGAAACCATAAGCAGGTCGACGGAGATGGGGTAGGCCCAGGCTTTCCAGCCGGACTGTCCGGCCGCGGCGGCAATGTCGTGCAGGTGGGCGAAGGACAGGGCTCCGGCGATCACGGCTTGGACGAGCAGGACGACGGACCAGATGGAGCGGGTCATGGTCTTCACCTCCTTTGCGGAGAGCTGGGCCAGGGCCGGGCGGGGAGCGGTGTCCGACCGCCCAGCCCCGGCGGGCGTTCAGCCGGTCGGGCTTTCGCCGGTGCCCCAGCAGGTCAGGCACAGACCGGTCTGCCGGTCGTCGGTGGCGCAACCCTTGCGGGTGCCGACCTTGACGGCTTCGGTGACCTCGCCGGTGCCGTCGCAGTTCTGGCACTTCGCCGGCTTGGGCGGAGCCGTCTTACGGCGGGCGGCGGGCTTCTTCGCGGCGGGCACGGTCACCGCCCCTCTCCGGGGTACTCGGGACCCTCGTTCGGGTCGTAGCCGGGCGGGAACGTCCCGGGCGGAGGCTCGGGCAGTGAGGCGGCGAGGGAGGAGCCGACGATCTCGATGAAGTCGATGTCGGCTCCGGCGGTGTCGCCGTAGAGGGCGAGCTGACCGGACATCCGGACGGTGCGGGTGAAGTCCTCGCAGTCGGGACACATAGCGGGCTTGCTCCCTTCGTGAGGCATGGCTCGGGTAGGGACCTGGCGCGAGACGGTCACGCCGACCGTGGAACGGGGCGGAGTCAGGCGGCCTTGGCCACCGCAGGCGCCTGGACGGGGGCGAGATCCACCAGCGGGCGGAAGCGAGCCAGCTCCGGAAGATCCGGCGTCAGATCGGCATGCCGGTTGCAGGCAGTCACGGCCTCGCGCATCGAGGTGTAGGCGGAACGGATGCGCGTCCACTCGCCGCTGGAGTAACCGACCACGGCCATGCCAGGCTGGTCGTTGCGGATCTGCGTGGCGGCGAACACCGCGTGCGGGGAGACATCCCCGAAAGCCATCTTCGAGCTGGACTCGTCGTTGACCCTGTGGGACATCCGGCCGGTGAGTTGAGCGCGGAGCATGGTGATGCCGTCGCCGAGCTCGGAGCCGAAGCGCTGGCCGTAGATGTCGACGAAGATGCCGGCAGCGCGACCGAGCTGGGCCAGCCGGACCAGGGCTACCACGGCCCGCTCCCGACGCTTCTTCTCCGCGGTAGTGGTGAACAAGGCCAGTTCGGCGATCTCGTCGATAGTGAGGACCACGGGCACCGGGCGCAGGTCCTCGGGCAGACCCCAGATGTCCGCGGTGATCTCAGCATCCGGAGTGTCCGCACTGACCCGCTGCTCGCGGCGGATGATCTGATAGATCCTCTCCATGCGCGCCACCAGGGCCTCAAGGAGATCGGCGGCATCGTCGGGATTGTCGGCCAGGCCCGAGAACCGACCTGCCAGCGGGGCGAGTTCCACTCCGTTCTTGCAGTCGATGCCGACCAACGCAACATGCTGGGCAGCGAGTTCCTTGATGACCTGGCGCTGGGTGACGGACTTGCCGGAGCCGACCGCCCCCAGGGTGATCGAATGCGGTGTCTGCCTGTAGTCGCGGTAGTGGACCGAGCCGTCCTCGCGCAGCGCCACCGGGATGCGCAGCTCGCTGCGGTCGACGCGGGCGGGCATCTGCACCCGCTTGAGCACGTCGTAGCCGGTCATGGCGACTTCGACGGTGCCGGGTTTGATCTCGCGGGAGGTGACCTGGTGGACGCCGAAGGCGTGCCGCAGCCGGTCGACCGCGGCCGAGTAGTCGAAGGCATCCTGACCAGGCCGCATCCGGATGCGCAGCCGCAGACCGGTCCGGGTCGGCTTGATCCACAGAAGCCGGGGAACCCGCTGCCGCGGGGTCTCCCAGTTGAACCAGCGAGCCAGGGTCAGCCGGAACCGCGAGGCGGCGACCGTCAGGTCACAGGCGTCCATCACGGACGCGTACCGGATGCGGACCTTGAGGGTGGCGAACAGGACGCCGAAGGTCATCCAGTACCAGGCGGGTCGCCGCCACCGCAGCAGCAGCGCCAGTCCGACCAGGACCGCTAACGCGGCGACGATCAGCAGCTTTGCCATGGTGTTCAGCTCTTGCCGTTCGAGCCGGCCGGGGTGAGCTGCTTCGCGGCAACCGCAATCGCGCGGTAGGAGATGCCGTGCCCGAAGTCGTTCTCCCACGGGCGGGCCACCAGCCCCGGGAGCTCAACCGGCATGCCCGCCACGAGGTCCGGCTGGATGCCGTCCTCGGCAACCACGATCGTCACCGCGTCCGGACGGCCGTCCACAATCACGGCGACGCTGACGTTGTAGAGCACCTGGCCCGACTGCCGATCCGTGGCGACCTCACCGGTCTCACGGTTCTTGACCTTCTTCTCCGGGACCTGGATCAGCATGACCGTCATCGCGGCGGTGTCCACGGGGATCTGACGCATGATGGAGTCTCCCTGTTGGGACAAGCCCCGGGCAGCGTTGTGATCTTGGCGGATGGCACGCAGCCCGGGGCGGCTTGTTGTTCGACACCACCGAAGGTACTCGCAGAAAAACTGCGGGTCAACAGAAAAACTGCGACTAGTAGCAGAACTCCGAGTCTGCGAGACTGAGCGCAACGAGAAGGAGGAACTATGAGCAACTTTGGGCTCTTCGTCCGCTTCACGCTGCGCGATGGTGCAGGAGAGGCGTTCGACGCCCTGGTCCGAGAGACCGCCACAGGGATCCGTGCGCACGAGCCCGGCACGCTGGTGTACGCCTGCCATGAGGTGGAGGGTGCGCCGAATGAGCGAGTCTTCTTCGAGCTGTACGCCGACCATGCCGCCTTCGAGGAGCATGAGCGTCAGCCGCACACTCGCCACTTCCTGACAGAGCGCAACAAGTACGTCGAGAAGACCAAGGTTGATCGCCTTCAGCCGTACACCGGCAAGTACCCCACCGGGGCCGAGAAGTGAGCGATTCCGAGACCAGGACCGTCGGTCAGCGGGTTAGGGAGCTGCGCAGAGCCGCCGGCATGTCACAGAGCGACCTTGCCGCGGCGATGGGACGTTCCGAGAGCTGGGTTTCGCAGGTAGAACGCGGCGTACAGCCTGTTGAGCGGCTGTCGATCCTCCAGGGTCTAGCCGATGCTCTCAACGTGTCCGTGCGAGATGTCCGGCCCGATGCCGCCCCAGCCGAGGAGGCCAGGGCGGAGGAGGAGCAGCCGAAAAGCAACGACCTCGACGGCCTGCGCGTAGCCCTTACTGGGCATCCAGCCCTGGGCAGTCTCTTTCAGCAGGCCCCGGCCGAACCGACACCGTCGCTCGCAGACTTCGGTCGACGAGTGGAAGAGGCATGGACGCTTGCACACGCGTCGAGCTACGCAGCCCTGAGCGATCATCTTGCCAAGCTGCTCCCACTCATCGAAGCAGCCGTACGGCACGCTCCCGCCTCTGAGCGCGCAGAACTGCACCTGTTGCGGGCCAAGGCGTACCAGGTGGCCGCGGCAAGCTTCACCCGCCAAGACCAGGCCGATGCGGCATGGGTCGCGGCTGATCGAGCCCTGGAGGCGGCCGAACTCGCCGGCCAGCCGTTGGAGGTTGTCGCGAGCCTGTTCCGCATGGCGCACGCCTTCATGCGGCAGCAGCACATGGAGCAGGCCGAGCAGGCAGCAAGGTCCGCTGTATCCGTCATGGCCCCAAGGGCAGAGGCCCCAGCATGCCCGCCGCAAGAACTCTCTCTACTTGGCGCCATGAACCTGGTCCTTGCGGTGATCAACGCGAGGGAAGGCAACCGAAGGCGGACCCATGAGCACATCGACCGAGCGCGAGAGATCGCGGCGCGGTTGGGTGAGGACCGCAACGACTTCGACACGGAGTTCGGGCCGACGAACGTCGAGATCCACGCCGTAAGCACGGCTGTGGAGTTGGGAGACGCCGGGCTTGCCCTGGAAGTGGCCCAGCGGGTTGACGCATCGGGTCTCTCCCCGGAGCGTCAGTCACGTTTTCTGCTTGACGTGGCGCGAGCACACGCGCAGCGGCGACACGTCGGCGAGGCCACAGCCGCGCTCTTGGAAGCCGAGGCTCTGGCGCCCGAGCAAATCCAGGATCACCACTTGGCCCGCGAGGTCATCCGCGACTTGCTCCAGCTTTCGGGCCCTCGCATCCCTGAGTCGCTGCGCGACTTGGCCGAGCGGAGCGCTGTCGTCTAGTCCTCGCTGAGACAAAGACCTGGAGACGAGCTGATCGCCTACAGGCCGCTGCTGTCCCTGCTTTGGCTTGACCTGTTGTCATCGCGGCTCCGGGACGTGCTGGTCGCCGAGTCCGTCGCCTACGGCTCCGCCCGGTAGTCAGGAGTGGAGCGTTACGAAACCTCCCCGGGTGTTGCACACTCCCGCAGGTAAACCACCTGCTGAGCGCATGCTGTTCGCACTTCGTGGCTTCGTGTGTCAGGCTCTTGCCCGCATCGGACACACGTGTGTCTGTAGCTGCTCCTGCCTTCCTCTGAGGAAGGCAGGGGCCGCTTCGCGTCGGGGCGGCTACTGCCGTCCTGCATGCCCCTACCGCGCTAGTTCATTCATCTCGGCCCCGGTCTATCGACCGGGGCCTTTCGCGTTTTCGGAGGTCTTCGTGCACGTACTGTCGGCTGGTTGGCTGGCCAGCTCCTTGCCTTATGTGGGGGGCCTCGCTGTGATCATGGTCCTGCTCGCGGCGCTGGTGGCCTGGACTATCCGGCCGGTGCTAAAGAAGTCCCGAGCTGAGGACGTGCCAGCTGTTCTGGTCGGGCTGAGCTGTGTGATTGGGGCACTGTCCTGCTTCCTACCCTGGGGCAAGTGGCGGAACGTCCCAAGCCAGGCACCCGCTCCTCTCGCTCCGGCGATGGAGGACCTGTCTGGCCCTGTCGCCCCCACAATCAGCATCGCCGCCGGCCAGTTTGCGATGCTCCGGCAGGCTGTCACGGAACAGGGCACCTTGGCGAGCAAGCTGTCAACCGCGCGGGAAGGAGGTGAACGATGAGGCGGCAGGACTTCTTCCGCGACCCCACAGCAGACCGTGCGGACACCAGCGTCGTGTGTCGAGTACTCGATGCCTTGAACGACGTTGAAGCCACCGTGTTCCTCATGACAGTCGTCCTCGATTGGCCCCTGACGCAAACTGCCCGCTTGCTGCGCCGCCCCGAGGAGGAGGTACGCAAGAGGCACCGCAAGGTCCTGCAAAGGCTGGAGCTACCGATCCACTGGTGGAGGACAGTAGGCGAGCTCGGTGGAGGACGGACCCCTGTTTCGGCAGAGCTGCGCAGCTGGGTAAGGGAAACGTCCGAGGCACTCATCCGCCGCTGCCCTCAATGCGATGAGCCGTTCATGCTGCAGCACTTGCTTTCAGCGCATGGGGGCCGCCCCCGCCGCTTCTGCTCGAACGCTTGCCGCCAGGCGGCATACCGGAAGCGTCGAGCGGCCCCCACGGCCGGAGCGCTGGAGCCCGCTGCCGTCCCGGCAACCTACCTGCCGGCCAAGCCCAGGCCACACAACCCTCCCCCGGTGACCTGTACCGTAGACCGCCGCCTGTCACGATCGGAGCCCTACGAGGAGTCAGGTGTTTCCTGTCTGCTGTTCCACGGGCACAAGGGTCAGCACCGTGCACTGGCTAAGTCATGCGCGGACGGTCAGCCAGCGTGGGTTGGCTGGGAACACGAGTCCTCCCCAGCAGTCCTGTATCACATATGTCGGTGCGCCCTGCCAGCTGGCCATGCCGGCGCATGCCTAAGCAGCGAGCGCCTTTGGAGTACGGGTCAAACCGCCCTGATCTGGGATCAGAATCTCGCGAAGGCAGTGCGGGCGAGAATCTCGTTCCCATCACCTGACAAGGCGGTGCCGAAGTGGCATCGCATCGTAACGCCTCGGACGCCCCAGAAGAACGACCACATCGGATAACGAGAGGTTATCCGGAGCGGGCCCCGGCCCGTTCACTCATCACGCCCGATCAGAAGAAGCAGCACCGGTGCCGAAGAACCGGCCGCGGTCAGTCCGGGACAGGGCACCTCGCCCGCCAAAGAGCAGACGAGTGGCTGCCGGCATCCCGAGGAGCTAGGCCTGGAGAGTCTGCTGTTCCAGCTCAAGGAGGCCCTTCTCACGGACGGTTATGACCTTCAGGGGGACGACCGGACCATTCGGAGGGAGACCGAGCCCGACAGCTGGATCGAAATAGACACGGGGCCCGTCGTCTATCGCATCTGCTCGACCGAAGCGCCCAGCACCGAGACGACCCGGGAGAACAGCGCCCTGGAGGTGCAGCTCGATGCGGGGTCGCCCTCAATCACTACAAGCAGGCTGCCGACAACCTGAACCTCCACAACTACGAGGCCATGGACGGCTGCCGCTGGAGCGAACGCGGTAGGAGTTTCCCTACTTCATCAAGGCTCGCTGCGCTCGCTCGTCCGGCGGCCGACGGCGCTTGTCGATCATCGCCAACCCGGCCGCCGCACACTCCGCCCAGGCGCATCAACGGCCGCTCCCGGCCCGCATGCCACCGCCACCACGATCCGGCCTCGGAAGGGGAAAGACGCAACAGCGGTCGGATCTCAACGCCCCGTTTCTGGGGCTACCACGCACCCCTTTCCACCCGGTTGCCTACAGCAGTAGGTCGGATCAACCGAGGGCCGCGCAAGCGCGGCGGCGCCGGCCGGTCGCCGCCGCGCCGCCTCCATGTCTTCGCCACCGGCCGCACGTCGCCGCCCGTCCGTCGCCACACGCAGCGGCCACATTCCAACACGGGCACGGGGGCGAACGGTGATCCCCAACGGTGCAGGTCAAAGACGCTTTGTGTTACCGCAAGAGGCCAGATCGTGGTGGCGGTGGCATGCGGGCCGACTCTGCCAGATGCGCGGGCGTTCGTATGGCCCGCTGATCCCGCACCAGGCCACCGGCAGTCCCGACGGCGCGACCTTGAGGGTGGCAGAACCCCTCTATGGCTGGGGCGGTCGGCTCCACGACTTTAGCCAGCCACTTTGGCGCGAGCCTCGAAGATCATGGCCCCAACGTCGTGCTTTACCGGGCAGGTCCACAGCCTGCCCGACGCGCCGGAAGCTTACGGGGCCATGATCACTCGCGCCAAAGCAGCTCCCGGCCAAAGTCGCTCCACCGACCGCGTGGTAAATCTCCTCAGCGAACCTCACCTGGTATTTGCATCCGCACGGGCCTCACACATCGCATCTCGCACTCCCGTTCGGCTTGCGTCGCTTTCATTCATTTCCTGCCTGCTCTGTGTGACCATGACGGTGTGACGGACACTGGTTGGTCAGCAGAGAGCATGAGTCTCATCAATGATGAGCTCAAAGGGCGAATAGCTTCTGAAGTGGCTGCTGTGACGCGCCTAGAAACAAAACTCACCTTGTTGGTCGGGTTTGTGGTGACGGCTATTCCCTTGCTGCTGTCTCGTAAGCTTGAGTTGATTACCGGACTTGCGGCTCTTGCGGCCCTTGTTTTCGCCCTGTGCATTTCATTGGACGGCCTGCGCCCCCGCCGCTGGGCCGTTGTGCCGGAACCACAGCCGTTCGTTGAGGAGCTTGGCGGTAGTTCGCGAATAGAAATTCTCGGCGTCTTGATCGGAACGCGAGTCGACGCGTTCGAGGGCAACAAAAGGATCGGCGAAATAAAAGGGCGCCGGATGCATCAAGCTCTGATCGTTCTTTTACTTGCTGCCCTCTTGAGTGGCGCGAGTGTAAATCTTGGGCGAGCGGATACCGCAGAGGGATCTAAAGGCACGAATAGCTGCAAAGTAAACGCCAGCGAAGGAGACCACCCATAGTGCCCCTGTACGACTACACTTGCCATGACTGCAGGCAGGACTTCGAGACGCAGATCTCCTTCAGCGATTTGGGCAGGGTAGTACGCTGCCCATTAGGTCACGAGAACACGGTGCGGCTCTTCACGTTCGCATCGTATCTCCTCGCCCGCGGCCGGAATGGGAGCAATCCGGAGCCGGCACCTGAGCCAGTGCCAGAGCCACCTCCGGCACCGCCCGCGGCTCCGCCCAATCCGTATATCCGCTCTAGCGGTTCGATCTGCGGGGGTATGTCTAACGTGGGCTGAAGATCCTTCCTGGCCGTGCCGGGGAGCCACAGGGAACAGCAGTGGTCGCCGGGTGACTGCCCCTCAGTCCGCCCATGTGGACAGTTCGAAGATCAGAGCAGCAACCGCCCCACCTCGCTCCTGAAGCGGTGATGGGCCGCTCAGCCGCCGTACGCCCGCGCACGCCACCAGTAAAGCACCGTCCTCGACAGCGACCGAGTCAAGTTAGGCTGCCTGCACGATCTTGCAGTCACGCGGGGAGGGAACTGTGGCAGCAGAGGCGGGGATGGATCCTGCAATGGCTCTGACGGATGTGATGGTGACCGCGAGGCGCTACCTAAAGGCTATAGAGCAGACGCAGGACACCGAGCTCGATCAAGACTCATGGCTGGACTCCGCGGCGGAGATCGGTGTTCTGTCGGGGGAGATGCGTGAGGCGCTCTCACGTGTGAACCGAGCTTTCGGGATTAAGTCCGGTCGCGACGCCATACTGCTCTACCTGAGGAAACACGTTGGACAGTCGGTCCCGGCTGATGCACTGGCAGGAGTGGCCTGCATCGCGGAGTGGGCCCGCCGAGTCCGTGAACTTCGAGTGGAGTACGGCTGGCCTATTGAGTCGGGCATCACCAGAGACGACATGCCGCACGACCATTATGTACTCACGGCAGACCAGCCCGACGAAGAACTGGCAGAGCGATGGAGGCTCGCCAAATATGCGCGAGGTTTGAAGGCAGGCGGAAAAATCAAGATGCTCACCTATTTGCAGACCATCAGCCCGCAACCGGCCGATAAAGATTTGTTGTCCTACATCGCCGGAATCAAGTCCTATGCCCGCAGGATCCGCGAGTTGGAAGAAGAGGGTTGGCAGGTCGTCTCGAGCATCGATGATCCAACCCTTCCACCCGGCTCGTACCGACTCCCTACCCTGGACAAACGCCCCCCCAGGGTGCGTGAGGCCATCAAGCTCCGATACGAGATCCTGGAACGCGACAACAAGACTTGTCAGGACTGCGGCCGAATTCCCGGCCAAGGGGTCTCGCTTCAGGTTCATCACATCCTGCCAGTGCACCAGGGAGGGATGAACGACAGGGACAATCTCGTGACGCTGTGCTCTGAGTGTCACGGCGGCCGCCACGCCCTGATGGGCAGCAGCGTCGAGGATGAGCTACTCAACCCTGACCGGGAGCCGGACGTTCACACGCACTAAGCGCCAACTGGGTGCTGCCAGGTTCGAAGCGCGGCACCCCAGCCGGCGAACAGCTCGGCTCCATCGTCCTGAGTCAGATGCCGACTCTGTCATCGCAGCTTGAGCCTGATCATCCCTCGTGGGCAGGCTTTTAGGTAGCGCGGACGAGGATGCGACACCGGCGATGCACGCAGGTCCTCCCGCGCACGGATGGAACGAAGCGACACGGCCGCCTGTCAGTGATGGCCAGTACGGTTTGCCATGAGGTCGTCGGGAAGGGCTGTCAGGGGGCAATCTTGAGTGGTCAGTTGCGGGTGGGTCAGGTGTATCGCTATGCCTCCGGGAAGAATCCTGACCCACCGATACTGGATGGATTTCCCAACTTCCATCATGTGACTCACTCGCCCAAGCTCCCGCGAGCCCTGCTGGAGGCCGGCATCAACGGCATGGCGAAGGTGCACACTCTGCATGGGGACAGGCGTCCGGTGATTCTCATCCGGTCGAGCCCATGGAAGGCTGGCACGGAGCAGACTCCGTGGCACGACATATTCGACATGGACAACGGGCACGTTCGCTACTTCGGCGATCACAAGGCCACGACTCCCGTCGAGCCAGGAAAGACCAACGGCAACGCCGCTCTGCTCGATGTCTTCACAGGACATCAGGGACGCACTCCGGGGGAACGAGCTAACGCTGTCCCGTTGCTACTGTTCCGCGCCGTCTCACGCAGCGGCAAGGTCAAGGGGCATGTCGAGTTCTGCGGTCTGGGCATCATCGAGCGGGCTGAGCGACTGGTGCAGTGGGGTGGCAGCGAACACACCACGTTCACCAACTACGTCTACGACATTGCCCTCATCGACCTCACCACCGAGCACGACAAGCTCTCGTGGGAGTGGATCGAATCCCGCAGGAACAAATCTGTGAGCGACGCGTCGTCGCTCGAGCTCGCCCCACGAGCGTGGCGCGAGTGGGTCAAGCACGGCAACTCGGCACTGCCCAGGCTCCGCCGGCGTGTTGCTCGCGCCAAGGTGACCAAAGTGCCGGAGCAGCGACCCAAGCCAGGCACCATTGAGGCTAAGGACCTGGAGCTGATCTACAAGTACTTCGATGGCCGCAAGCACGACTTCGAGGCCGTCGCCTCCGCGGTCGCCGCGCGGGTGCTACGTGGCTCCGGCAATAGCTACGTCGAAGGGTGGCTGACCCGTCGGTCTGGCGACGGAGGAGCGGACTTCGTCGGTCGGCTCGATATTGGCAGCGGACTTGCCAGCACCGGTCTTGTCATTCTCGGGCAGGCGAAGTGCGTCAAGCCGGACAGTCTCGTATCTGCCGAGCAGATCGCTCGGGTTGTCGCCCGGCTCCGACGCGGCTGGATCGGTGTGTATGTCACCACTGGGGCCTACTCTGTGCCCGCGCAGATCGAGATGGTCGAGGACCAGTATCCGATCGTGTTGATCAATGGATTGGATCTGGCTCGGGAGCTCAGGCGCATGGCTCGGGATGATCACGGCGGAGACCTCGAAGCCTGTATCGAGCACATACTGACCGCGCGCGAGACCGCGGTCACGAACCGGCGCCCTGAAGAGATCCTGCTGGAGTAGCGCTCCGGAACTTACGTCCGATTCGTGGACGGCGGCTATGGATCAAAGCCATCGTCGCACCCCCTAACCAGTGGGATGCGCAGGCTCCCAGGACACCCTGGGAGCACCGTTCAGGTGTTCCGGCCCGGCTCCCAGGCCCTGAAGGGGCCCACCGACGAGTACGAGCCAGCCGGCCCGGATGCCATCGAGTCGGAGGGCCTGGGCGTGGTGTTCTCCGCCGACGGGCCCGGCATGGCGATGTCTCTAGCCGGAGAAACACCAACCCAAGGTCACGCGCCCGCCTAAGTTGCTTCGGAGCAGGATAGGTCGAGTGCGTGATCGGCCACCTCAGAACACCTCAGAGGCTCATACGCTTGACTGCGAATGAGCTCCGGCGTGTCAGGGCGCCATGCAGGAACTAGCGGATGACTCGAGACCTGCTTGATCACTTCCCTCGCCCTTCCAGAGGGCGAGTTTCCCGAGCACATCATCCGACGGCGAGTCCCATCCGAACGCGGCGCTCAGCACGTGGATGGCAAGACGGGGTGGAACAGCGTTCCCGATTTGCTGACCAACATCATTGCCCGACCACGGATAATCTCGAGGGAAAGTTTGCAATCTGCCAGCTTCGGAAAAGGTGAATCGCTCGAGCTCTTCCCCGGTCTCGGAAACCAGACGATTACGAGAGATTTTCCCTGTTACCGTAGCTGAAGGCTCCCATGATCCGCGGCGGCCTCGCGCCCTGGGGTCCCCTCCCGTGCCATAATTGGAGATTACCAGGAAGGGATACGGGCGGTTCAACACCTCTCCCATACTCACCCAGGGATCTAGGCGACTATCACCAGTCTCGCGGTTGACGCCTTTCCGATATGGCCGATGAGTGACCTCGGGAAGGCTCACCTTTTTAGCATCCTTGCGAGCGATAAGAACCGCTCTTTTACGGGTCTGCGGTACACCGTATTCCTCGGTGCGCAGGATCCCACTATCCGTGGCATACCCTTCGGCTGCCAGGACCTCTTCATAGAATTCCCAGACTGGAAGCACAGCCGGGACCTGTTCAAGCACAATCGCTTTGAACGGTCTGCCGCTGTCAATCGCCTCTAGTGCCCAACGCAACGGTTCCAACACGAGCCCGGTTCGCTCGTCCTCCATCTTCGCGAGATCACGATCAATCTGATCACGAGGCTCCCGGGCAACGATGCGCTTGATGAAGGCCAGCACATCATCGAGTGCTCTGCGGCCAGCACCACCGCCGGCGACTGTGAAAGTCTGGCATGGTGGCCCGCCTGCGAGGACATCTGCATCAGGGAAGTCCGCTGGTCCGTAGTCACGGACGTCGCCCTCGATCGTTGCCAGGCCAGCCGCGCGCCGGGTCATGCAAGCTGCGCTGTCCCACTCAATGCCCACAGTTGCGACACCGAGCTTCTCTGCTGCCACGTCTAGCCCACCAGGGCCAGCAAAGAGGTCCACGATCTGGGTAGGTTGCACTTGGTCTCCAGGAGTCGTTGTGGGCTGATCTGGCACATCGGCTCCACAAGCGATCGTTCAGCAGCGATCGATGAGCGTACCTGACGGCACTGACAACAGGACTCACGCAGCAAGGTCATCCGTCGTGCCCGACGCAGACTGAGTCCCTGTGGTGCAGGCGCGGTAGGCCTAGCGCCACGCCATACGTCGAGCACCAACATTTTTTAGAGGCTAGAACAAGAAGTCTGCGCCTGCAGATTCTCCTTGCACCACCGATTCATTGGGAATGGCAACCCAATCCCCCGGCCCCAAATCGAATCCGAAACCTTTCGCCACGGTTCGATCGCTGACCCACTTACCGCACAAGAGAAGGATTCCTTTTTCTGCAGCCTTGTCCTTGATTGCGCGAGCCCTGCGCATAGGATCTTGATTTCCCGCGCACACGGTGAGTATGACACTCCTCTCGATCACTACCTTGGGTAGGTAGGTGAACAACCTGAGTAGCCTGACCTCTTGCCCTCGCCCGAGCTCGAAGACTTGCTCTGCCTGACTCTCGGTAAGCAGAGTGAGAGGATTTATCGGCAGCCGGGTCCAGTCATACAGAGGAACGCCCCATTGATTGCGGGCATCTACAGCGATGCCACGTTTTCCATCCTTGTTTCCTTTGCCTCGATAGAGCCAAGACGTATGAGTTCGAATCAGCCAGCTTCGATGAGCGTTGTCTTTCAGGCGCATTTGGGTGCAGATACAGAGGTGGCAATGCGCTTCTGTCGGGATCGCCCAGTTGTCACCCACCGTACTTTTCAAATCGACTGGTACGCCAGCGAGCTCAATATCGAGCGGCTTAGACTTCTTCCACTTGAAAACACGCTGAACTTCGTATTCCAGCTTCGCCCCGACGGACGCGCGTTCCCCTGGATGAACGTCCTTCGAGAGGAGGTCATAGCGACCAGTGCGCGAACCGTCGAGGACGTAATCCATTGAAGAGCGGATGGCTTCAGTGAAGCCATCGGCCAAGTTGTGCTTCCCCAGCTCCCCGAGGACGAGTTGAAGCTCCGTGTCATCCGAAGGATCGCGCAAGACGCTCCCTTCCGAACGACAGCCCTCGCCCTGGCACGCCGAGCCCAACGGCTGCAGCTTCAGTCTCCCCATGGCTGCCCCCACCACCCGTGATGTAGTTCGATGTCGCGGGCAGCCTAGCCAGGGGGTCTGACAGGAGCCGGGTCAACCCTGCTGTGCGGGGGGGGAGAGTTAGGCGTGGACCATTCGTGGACGAGCCAGCCGCAGCTCCTCAGTCACAGGTCCAATGACCAGGTCAAATGCCTGGGACAGCACCGCCCTCCGGAGCCGTGTGCGCAGGTTCGAATCCTGCCGGGGGCACCCAACATGAGGTGCCCAAAGACCCCGTCACCAGCGGAAACGCTGAGGCCGGGGTCTTCGCGTATGTGCAGCGGCATGTAACGTTGAGCGGCCCCAGGACGGGGCCTGTCGGATATTCGTGGACAGGATCTGGGGCATTCGCCCTGGTCAGCCCTAGCGTTTTCGGAGTGCCCGTCAGCCGGCGTCCGGCCATTGCTCAGGAGGCGGAGGCGGCTCCGGCTCATCCCGTTCCGCCTGCCGCGCGTTCTCCCCTCGCAGGGCCGTCAGCCACGGCCATAGATCCGGGAGTGGCTGTGCCGGGCAGGCCAATCGGTGCTCGATACGGCACCGCTGGAACTGATCCGGTGGGCACACCCCATAGACGGTCACCCGCCCATCGGACAGCTCGATCCACCGGTGCTCCGCCGGCACCCGCTGCTGGCGGCAGACGCTACACGAATCAGGGCGGCCGATCGGCGTCTTCGGGAAGGCGAACACGGAAGGGATGCCATGAAATGTTCTCTTTGCGAAGCCGAAAGGGCCGGTTCTGTGGGCAACCTCTAAATGTCCTCTGAATCCTTTGTTGAGATGATGCTTCGGCATGGTGATTCCGCCGAAAGTGAGCGCCCCGCGTGAAATGCGTATTTACTCTCGGCGTCGACCACTGGGAACTTTTCGACAATTGGAGCACCGACGGAGGAAGTCGCCACGCCGGGGCCGGCATGATCCACACGCGAAGCTCTCCTACAGACTCGGCTGGCGCCCATGGGGCGTCGAACAAACCGCCTGAGCTCCAGGTGATCGCCTGGCCTGGATCGCGACACGGCCCATGGCTCCCGCACGGGTGAGCCTGGTCACGCCGCTCTCGGCATCTACTAGGCAAGGTCGTGGACCACGAACTGCCACCTGCGCCCGGGAAACCGGCATCGATGCCGGGTCCCGCTACGGTCGTGGACCGTACCTGGGCGGTTGGCACTGGGCTGGGGTCCGAGCTAACGATGTGCCCTGCCGTTCAGTGCCGCCGGTGCCACGCTCCCCGGCGGTGCCCTTCCCCGACGTGGGCATGCGGCATCCCGATCCGGTGCCGCCACGGCCTGGCCACGCAACCCGAGCGCAAGAAAGAAGGTGCCCATGTCCAGCGTCGCCCTGCTCGCCCGTCCTGGGCTCGGCGCCGCGTCGGCCGCAGCAGTCGGCCGGGTGATGGCCTTCCTGGACTACTTCGCCGGCGTCTTCACCCTGCTCTCGCTGACCGCCGTGGTGACATGCGGGCTCGCCGCCACCGACCGGCTGGTGCTGTCCCCCCGGCTGCGGGTGGCCGTGCAGTCGGTGCACCGGGCGAGCGCCGTCGCGGCGCTCGGCTTCCTGGCCACTCACATCGCGGTCAAGGTCGTCGAGCGGCACGCCGCTCCGCAGACCGCGGTGGTCCCCTTCACCGGCGGCACCGCCCTCGCGGTGAGCCTGGGCACCATCGCCGCCGACCTGCTCGTCCTGATCACGGCCACCGGCGTGCTCCGCGGCCGGTTCGCCGGCAGCCGCCGCCCCTGGCTGTGGCGGGTGCTGCACTCGACGGCGTACGCCTGCTGGCCGATCTCACTGGCACACGGACTGACAGCGGGGCGCAAGGCGCACGCGTGGGTGCTCTGGGGCTACGGCTTGTGCGCGGCCCTGGTGGCGCTCGCACTGATGGTCCGTGCCCTTTCCTACCTGGGCCGACACCGGATCCTGCGCCGGCGCCGGCGCGGCACCAAGGCGTATCGGCCCGCTGCTGTCCGCCCGGCCGCGCTGGCCGCCCTGTCCACGGCGTCCGCTCGGCCCGTCACCGGCGCCCGCCCGATCGCCTTGGCCGGCTGGCCCGCGGCACCGATGACGGCGGCTCGCCGGTCCGTGCAGAGTGCCGGCCTGCCCAAGCACGCCGCGAGATCAGGGCCCCGGCCGGTCCGCCCGGCCCAGCCGGGGAGCAGCGAGTGAAGGTCGCACCGCCGAAGCTGCTCGAGGCACGCTGGCTGGATTCGGCCCGGCTGACCGCCGGCCTGGACCGCCACCAGCGCCTGGACCTCGCCGCGCACACCCGTGTACACCTGCCGCTCCACCAACCGGGCCGGGACGGTCTGCTCGCCCTGGCCGAAGCCGTCGGCCTGTCCGGTCGCGGCGGTGCCGGCTTTCCGTTCGCCCGCAAGGCCCGGGCCACGCTCGCCATCGCCGACCGCATGGGCGCGCCGCCGGTCATCGTGGTGAACGGTGCGGAGGGCGAACCGGCCAGCGCCAAGGACAAGCTGCTGCTCGCCCGCGCGCCGCATCTGGTACTGGACGGCGCCTGCCTGGCCGCAGCCGCGTTCGGCGCCGAGGAGATCGTGATCGGCGTCGCCGCGGGCAGCCCCGGCGAGATATCGGTCCCGGCCGCCCTCGCCGAGCGCGAACTTCCCTGCCCGGCCCGGACCATATGCCTGCCCGACCGCTTCGTCTCCGGCGAATCCGGGGCCCTGGTCCGTGGCATCAACGGTCTTCCGGTGGTACCGGCGCCGTTGAAGGCCCGCGCGGCCGACGGCGGAACGGGCGGGGTGCGTCGCCGTCCGACGCTGCTCTCCAATGCCGAGACCTGGGCCCAACTCGCCGTCGCGGCCCGGCTTGGACCTGACTCCTACGCCGCCGTCGGCACCGCAGCCGAACCCGGCACGGTCCTGCTCACCGTCAACCGGCCGGGCGCCGATCCGCTGGTGGTCGAGGTGCCGACCGGCACCCTGCTGGACCCGGTACTGAACGCCTGCGGCATCCAGCCGGGCGCCGGCGTGCTGGTGGGCGGCTACCACGGCGCCTGGTTGCACCCGTCGGACGCAATCGCCGCGCCGCTCTCCCGCGCCGGACTCGCCGCCCTCGGCGGGACCCTTGGTGCGGGGGCGATCGTCGCGCTCCCCGACGCCACCTGCCCGCTCGGCGAGATTGCCCAGGTCGCGGCCTGGCTGGCGGCCGAGTCCGCCGGCCAGTGCGGACCGTGCAAGCGCGGCCTGCCCGATGCCGCAGACGCCCTGGCCGTGCTGGCCGCCGGTGCTGCCGAGCCCGCGGTGCTGGAGAACGCCCGGTGTGCCCTCGGCGCGGCCCAGGGCGGTGGGGCCTGCTCGCACCCGGACGGCACGGCCCGCTTCCTGCTCACCGCGCTGGACGTCTTCGCCGAGGACGTCGACGCCCACCTGTCAGGCCCCGGCTGCGGCCGTCCCGTGCAGGGCGTACTGCCCCTCCCGCCTGCGAAGGGCGCCCGGCTGGAGGTGGACTGGTCCCGCTGCACCGGTCACGGTCTGTGTGCCGTGCTGGCCCCGGACCTCATTCGCCTCGGCCCGCACGGTTACCCGACCTCCACCACCATCCCGGTCGCCCCCTGGCAGGAGCACGGCGCCCGCCGCGCCGTGAACCAGTGCCCGGCCCTGGCAGTGCGTCTCCAGCATCGCGTGTGACTCCTCACCTGAGGCCCCCTCGCGGCTGCAGGCACCGGCGCTGTGGCAACCGGACACGACGCCGATTGGAACACGAGACGACGGAAGTGTCCCACCAGGCGCAAGTACAGGAGGACCAGCGCCTGCTGCTCGCCGAGCGCATCGCAGCGGCCCGTCAAGTCCTGGACACGCTCGAACGCGACCTCGCCCGGGCCGTGCCGCCGCCGGGAAGCAATCCCATCACCCGGCAAGGACCCCATCCCAAAGGGTCTGCGGTGCTCACCGCGTTGACCAACGCCGACAACTCAGCAGCAGGTCAGGACGTTGATCGATAAGGCGGCCGCAGGTCACGGCCTTCCGGGATCAGTTGCGGCTGATCAGACGGGGATCCAGTCTGGCCACTGTGGAGGGACGTTACTCGCCGGGCAGAGGCCGGAGTCGCCGGGATAGCCGTCCAACGTCCCTCGGCTGGCGAAGAACCACCAAGCCGGCGCCGCCGTCGCAACAACCACCAGCAGGGTCGGCAATGAGACGCGGACCGCTGTCGGCGCGCGAAGCACCAGGCGTCGGCCGATGCCCCACGCCATGAGCCCAATGAGTGCTTCGCCTCCTACCACCAGAGGGAGCAAGAAGTTGAGTTCCAAGCGTCCGCCGGCGTCGTAACCCGCATCGCAATAGGCACGCGCCCAGACGCTCAGCGACCAAGCGACGCAGCCCATGGCAGCTCCGAACAATGCGGAGCCCGCCCAGGGGAGACAGGAGTTGGATATCGGCTTGGCTGTGTCCACGCCGAGACACGACATCGAACACACCGCAGACGGTTCCACAAGGGGCAGGTGAGTGTCCGACGCGGTTTTCAGCTGGATCAGGGCGGAGAGAGGCACATGTGCCCTTCACGTGCCCGATCGGGCAGAAAGCGGCAGGGAACAGCGGGGAGTGACGGTGACCGGCTCTGGAAGCGCCGGTTCAGCGGCTTGCCGGCTCAGGCCGCACCCGCATACGCGATCTTCCACGCTGGAGCTGTACAGCGCGGAAGTACAGCAACCGTGGCGGCCGCAGGAGGCCGTCACGAACCGCTGGAATCCTCATGACCAGGGCGGGAGCCCTCAACGACCTTCGTGCCCCTAGTTCGCATCGAGGTGCAACGCACGACACCCCCGCTCGGGCCGTCTCTGGCCGTACGGGGGCGCTCGCTTGCCGCCAATGCGGCGGAGACCGTCGTCGGAAGAGCCCTACTTCAGCGCGACCCCGTCCCCCGCTGCCGTCGCCGAGCTGGTCGTCCCGGTTCCCGCGAAGTGCCAGCGCCAGGTGCCGGAGGCGTTCGCCGTGGTCGTCGTCTTCAGCTTGCCCGCGCTGTCGGTGGTCACCGTCTTGACGGTGGTGTACGTCGAGGCGCCGGACTTCTTGAACTGCAGGGCGACCTTCTGGGCGGCGAAGCCCGTGTAGGTGTTGGTGTTCCAGTCGGCGCGGGTCAGGGCACCGGTCACCGTCAGAGTTTTGCCCTTGGCGACCGGTTCGGGCGTCGCCTGGGTCGTCGTCAGTTTGGCATAGCGCTTGATCTTCATCGTGGCGCTGCTGTCGAGCGTGTAGAAGTCACCGTCGTAGGCATAGGTCTCCATATCGAGGTGCCAGGTGCCGGCGGAGCTGTTGTGGAGGTCGGCGTAGTCGGTGCGGTCGGGCTCCAGGCTGTACGACCAGGTGCACTTCATGGTCGTCGACGTGGGGCGCGTGCACGTCGCCGCCGACTTCGCATACTGGATGCGGCTGTCGGAGCTCACCAGCTTGAGGCCGGCCATCATCCTGATGCCGGAGTTGTCCTTGGCGGTGGCTGTGACGGTCAGCTTCTGGGGCTGGCTGATGCCGACGTTGACGGTGGTCTTGCTGAAGGTCACCGAGGTGAAGACGGTGTCACCCTTGTGGTCGTCCGCCTGCGCGACGGGCGCGAGGAGAGTGAGCAGCGCCAGGCTGCCGACGGTGGCGACCGCGGCCGTACGGATGTGCATGGTTCTCCAGGAACGGTGGGCCGGATCTCTGCTCAGGGAGTCCGGGCGTGCAGAAGACCATCCACATGGGGGATTGGTTGTACGTACACCTCAAGTTGTTGTAGGCGTGTCCCGGGCGTGCCCGAAGCAGCGAGCTTCGACGGAGAACAGCGGGGACTTGCAGGGCGAACGCCCGAACCGCAGCCCGGTACGAGCCCGGCCAGTTGGCCCTACGCGTACGCGCTCACGCCTCCCACCTGCGCGTGCGGCGCGAGCGGGAGGCATTTTCGTGCCCTGGAACCTCAGCCCAAGTGATCTTGCCGCCGGAGTGCCCTGCCGAGAGCCTTCCGGGCCCGGTGGTAGAAGCGCCGGAGCGCGTGCATGCCGTGCTCCCGAGCGGCGGCGTGCTCGCGGCTTGAAACTCCTCGCCGACGTAGGCGTGGACGGGTCCTGGTCACCCCAGGACCCGTCTCACCCCACGGGACGCGCCGGCTCGTCAGGCGGTCAGTCCGTCACGACCAGAGCTGGTAGACGTTTCCGTCGTTGCACTCGTGCGTGTAGACCTTGTTGGCGTCGTTGGCGTCGAGGCATTCGCCGGTAGCCACGTTCTTCAGCTTCCAGCCGTCACCGGTATTGATCTCCTGCCAGCGCTGGTAGTTGTTTCGGCCGCTGCTGCAGGCCTCCACGTAGGCGTCGTGGTCGGTGTACCCGGCGAGGCAGGAGCCCGGGACCTCCGCCATCCGCTCGATCCAGACGTCGCCTCCGACATTGACGTCATGCCACTTCGCGGCGCCGAACGAGCAAGGGTAGAGGCCCACGTCGTTCCAGCCGAGGTGGTGGTCCCACATGCCGGAGAGACAGCCTCCGCCGCGCTTGTGGTTCCACACGACGTCACCGTCGGCATGGGCCGCGGTACTCACCCCGACGACCAGAAGCGGCGCGGCAAGTGCTGCCCCCAGCACGCGCCCAATACGCTGCCGAATCATTTCCGTTCCCTCTCGTTGTGGCGATCTGCGGCAGGTCGTCTCGGACTCAGTACCAGAGCTGGTAGACGTTTCCGTCGTTGCACTCGTGCATGTAGACGGAGCTTCCGTTGCTGTCGAGGCATTCGCGCGTCTGACGGTTCCGCAGCTTCCAGCCGTCACCGGTGTCGATCTCGTCCCAGCGCTGGTAGTTGTTTCCGCTGCAGGACTCCAGGTAGACGTCATGGTCCGTGTAGGCCGTCATGCAGTAGCCGAGGTTGGTCGCGTCCTTCTCCAGCCAGCTTCCGTCGCTCTGGTGCACGTCGTGCCAGAAGGCGACGGTGTTGTGACAGCTGTCGACCTCGACGTCGTCCGGCGTGCCTGCCCAGTTGTAGCTCGGCTCCAGGCACATGTTGTCCCGCTTGTGGGTCCAGTGAACGTCCGAGTCGGCGTGCGCCGCCACGCTCGTCGCCAGCACGAAGAGCGGAGCGAGTGCCATCGTTCCGACCGCTTGAGCAACGCGCTTGACACGCATGCCTGTTCCCCCTGTTTCGCACTTCGGTCATTTTTTCCGGACTACCTCGGAGTCCGGACCACGCAGGCGCCGACTCCCCGCCGACGCCCCACGCAACCGTATGCAGCCGCCCACCGCCGAGCAGTACGCAAAGACCGCTGGGACGCGTCCCGCCGCCATCTCACCGACGTGACCAGCGACTTGGGACACCTGGACTCCGCATCCCTGGGACGTTCCACGTCACGTACCGAGGGGGTGAGGGATTGCGATGGCCGCGGCCATGGGGCTGTGCAGGCCGGCCCGGCAACGCCCCGTAGGTCACGTGAGCTTCCCAAGCTGATGCCGGCCAGGAGCGCCGGGCCAGGCCGGTTGATGGCGACAGCGCGTTTGGACCGCAGCCGAACGACGTCAGAGGAACGGATCAGGCCGCAGGTGTTTCCTGCTCAGTGGTCGGAGGCGTTACAGCCGTCGTGCCGCGTGGCTCTGCCTGCGGTCCCGCCGTGATCAGCTTCGCCGGCAGCTCGGTTGCTTCAGGGCGAACAGTCCCAAGTTGCACCAGCCCGTCACCGACAGCGGTCCGCTGCCGCCTTGGCAGGGCTCCAGGGGTGTGAAACGCTTGATCCATGACATATCCATCCCCCGTCTGCATGTCGATCTCGAACGAGTGAGCCCGGCTGCTCTGTCGGGAGTCCACCCGGGTCCAGGCTCCCGTTCGGGGAGTGAGGAACAGCCATGACGACGACCGAGCACGCTCACCACGGCGACGATCACAGTGACCCCACCTTGTACCGCTCTCCGGCGGATGCCGTCGCCGCACCCCCTGAGAAGCTCGCCTACGTAGTCGGTTTCGACCCGACCGCACAGCGCGCCGACGCATTGTTCACGGTGGATACCGACCCCGAATCCTCCGCATACGGCCGTGTGACCTCCCACGCCGAGCTGCCCGACCCGGGCAACGAACTGCACCACTTCGGCTGGAACGCCTGCTCGAGCGCGCTTGCCCACTCCGGTCACCAGCACGCTGAACGGCGATACCTCATCGTCCCGGGACTGCGCTCGTCCCGGCTGCACGTCTTCGACACCAGCCCCGATCCCGATCGCCCCCGCCTGGTGAAGGTGGTCCAGCCCGAGGAGCTGGCTGCCAAGGCCGGGTACTCCCGCCCCCACACACTCCACTGCGGCCCTGACGGAATGTTCCTGTCCTGCCTGGGCGGCGCGGACGGTGCGGACGGCCCTGGCGGCGTCGCGCTGCTGGACCACGAAAACTTCGAGGTGCTGCGCGCCTGGGAGAGCGACCGCGGACCGCAGCGGCTCGCCTACGACGTTTGGTGGCATCTGCGCCGGAACATCGCCGTGACCAGCGAGTGGGGGTCCCCCTCGATGATCGAGGACGGCCTTGTCCCCGAACTGCTGCTGGGTCGCCAGTACGGCCATTCACTGCACTTCTGGGAGCTGGACTCCGGCCGGCATCTGCAGAGCGTCGACCTCGGGGACGAGAACCAGATGGTCCTGGAACTGCGCCCGGCGCACGACCCCGAGGTGACATGGGGGTTCACAAACACCGTGGTCAATGTGGAGGACCTGTCGGCATCGGTCTGGTTGTGGAACCGGGAGGGCGAGGACTTCGTGATCCGCAAGGTGATCACCGTCCCGGCCGAGCCCGCGCGAACGGAGGACCTGCCCCCGGCGCTGCAGCCGTTCGGCGCCGTGCCGCCATTGATCACCGACATCGACCTGTCGGTGGACGACCAGTGGCTGTACGTATCCGCCTGGGGAACCGGTGACCTGCTGCAGTACGACGTGAGCGACCCGTTCCGTCCCAGGCAGACCGCGGCCGTGCGTCTCGGCGGCATCGTCACCCGACAGCCGCACCCCGCCGAGCCGGACACACCACTGACCGGCGGAGCACAGATGGTCGAGCTCAGCCGGGACGGACGGCGGGTGTACCTGACGAACTCCTTGTATGCGGCCTGGGACGAGCAGTTCTATCCCGCGGGCATCGACCCGTGGATGGTCAAACTCGACGCCGACACCGTGCACGGCGGGCTCCTGGTCGACAGCGGCTTCTTCCCGCACGGCAGGGAGTTTTCCGGGTTGCGCGTGCACCAGACGCGCCTGCAAGGCGGCGACGCCTCCTCGGATTCGTACTGCTACCGCCGATGACATGCTGCTCTCCGTGCTCTCGGCGGCAGGCGCGCAGACCGACGAAGGGACCGGGTGGCAGCTGCCCTCCACCGAAACGCTGGTGGCCGTGGTCCTGGTGGCTGTGGCCACCACGGTCGGCGCCTGGTTGGCACGGCGCGGATCCGGCCGGTCGGAGCTCCTGCTCGCCACGGCGTCGGGGATTCTGCTGATCATCGCGGTCCTCGACCTTCTGCCCGACGCGTGGGACGAAGCGAAAGAGGTCGGCGTGCCGCAGTGGGCAGTGCCGCTCGCCGCGCTCGCCTCGTACGGGGTGACGGGTGCCGTGGCCCGTATCGGCTGCCCGTGCGAGCGGGGTCGTGCGGGCGGCATCGGCTCAGCATCGGGGCTCGCTCTGCACCGCTTTCTGGAGGGGGCGACCCTGGCACTGACCCCGTCAGTCGCCGTGATGGCGGCGCTCCTGGTTCACTCAGCCGGCGAGGGGCTGGCGCTGGCCGCCCTGCTGGGAGTCCATCCGAAGCGGCGCGTGGCTCCATGGATCGCGCTGGCCTGCTTGAGTCCGGTCGCGGGAGCCTTCGTGACGAGCGCCTTGCCCGTCCCGGACGGCCTCGTGCCACTGCTGCTCGCCCTCATCGGCGGCGTACTCGCACAGGCGGCCTGGATGGCGCTCGTACTCGCCCATCAGCAGCGGCCCGCGGACCGGCGAGTTCTCGCAGTCCCGGCCGCGGCGGCGATGACTCTCGCCGCCGTCCTCACCGCGCTTGTCCTCCTTGTCGGGGCAGACAACCACTGAAGCACCACCGACAGTCAGTGGGGGTTCACCGGCCGACTGCGGCCGGGCCGCAGTCCGATCGGGTTCCAGACGGTCTGGAACCCGATCGGACTGAACCGGGCGGTAGATGCCGGCGATGTGGATTGCAGCCAGGTAGGTGGTGGCGGTCTTCTCGTTGCGGGTGGCGATGCCGCGCCGCTGCTTCAATCGGTTTCCTGGTGAGTCTTGCTCGGCATTCGAACGACGAGGAGGGCGACGTCGTCAATGCCGGATGGCTGGACGCGGCGAAGGAGTTGGTCGGTGAAGGAGTCCAGCGGCCGGTGCGCGAGGGCAGCGGCGTGTTGTCGGAGCCGGTTGAGGCCGTCATCTAGAGACTGACCGGGCGCCTCGATGAGGCCGTCGGTGTACAGCAGCAGAGTGGACCCGGGCGGCAGCACGGCGGTGGCATCGGAGCGGGAAGTGCGAGCTCCGGTTCCCAGCAGCAGGCCGTGGCCACCGGTGAGGTAGTGGGCCAGGCCGTCGCGGGTGATGAGCAGGGGCGGGGGGTGGCCGGCGTTGGTCCAGGACATTTGCCAGTCCCCGTCGTCTGTTTCGGTCACCCGGGCAAAGATGAGGGTGGCCATGGCGACGTCGGTGATGGGCATGATCGCCTCATCGAGCCGCTCGACGACCCGGCTGGGGGGTTCTTGCTGGGACCAGCCGTACGCGCGGAGCATGTTGCGCAGCTGGGCCATACCGGCCGCGGCCTCCAGGTCGTGGCCTACGACGTCGCCGACGGCCAACGCTGTGGCGCCGTCCGGAAGAGTGAAGGCGTCGTACCAGTCGCCGCCGACCTGCGAGGCGTCGGGGGCGGGCAGGTAGCGGACGGTCATCTCCAAGCCAGGAACGCGTGGCATCTGCGGCAGCAGATGGTTTTGCATGGTTTCGGCGACCTTACGCTGGCGCTGGTAGAGCCGAGCGTTGTCCAGGGCAATGCCGGCTCGGCGAGCGATGTCCTCCAGCAGGGTGAGGTCGGCCCCGGTGAAGTTCCCCGGCTTCCCGGCACGGCCCAAGGTAAGGGCTCCGAGGACATCGTGGGTGCCGCGCAGGGGCACGATGGCAGCGGAGTGCATGCCAGTGGCCTCGAACAGTCGGCGCTGCTCCGCTGCGATCCCGGAATCCGGAGCGCCCTGGTAGGTCTCGGGTCCGGCCAGGGCAGAGGCGGCGCCGCGCAGAGCCCGGGACAGGGGCATCGGGGACTCTGCCGGGACCGGCGGCATGGGCCCCTGCAGGTCCTCGTGCTGCACCAGGGTGTTCCCGTCAGCCTGGAACACGGCGGTGCGCCACACCTCGTCGCGTTCGGTGATCAGGTCGATGACGACCCAGTCCGCCAGTCGGGGCAGAACCAGGGACACCAATCGGTCCAGGGCTTCGTCCACAACAAATGTGGAGGTCAGCTGGCTGGTGGTTTCAGCCAGCAAGGCAAGTCGCTCGAATTCGCTCAGCCGGTCGGCGGTCTGTTCCGGACGCGCACCAGTGCCCTGTGGCCCGCGGTGCAGCAGCTCGTGGGCATCCTGGCCGACGAGCTCTTCGGCGGAACGACCCAGCAGACGCTCAGCAAGGCTGTTGACGGCGACGATGCGGCCCCGCTCGTCAACGACGTAGGTGGCAGCACCGATGGCCTCCAGTGCGTCCGTGAGCCGGACATCAGGTACGCCCCTCGCCTTCCTGAAATCAGTCTGCGTGGCTTCCGGCTCCGTCATTTCCGCGCCTCCTGGAGATCGGGCTTCCGTGCTCCGCTCGCTCGGCCGTTGCGCGAGGTCCCCGCGTCTCTATCTACATGCCCGCCGCCGGGATAACCAGATCTGTCATTGGGTGCCCGCAGACCACTACCGGATCAGTAAGCGACGGACCCGTCTTCCGGAGACGGGTCCGTCGCCCAGCTTCCCCTGCGCAGCACCCCGAGGTGGACGTCGTCCGGTCTCATCGCCCACGTCAGTCGTCGATCACTCATCATCCGATTGTCATCTAAAGGGATAAATGGCAGTGATGTGGGGATTCGCAGGGGGGAAACTCTACGTCCCCGAGGAGCGTGTTCGCATGTCAACAGGAACGCTTCTGGCGATCATCATTCCGATCGTGGTGCTGCTCGCCCTGGCTGCCCTAGCGGTCTCACTCGTGATGCGAAGGCGTCACCTCCGTGAGCGCTTCGGCCCGGAGTACGAACGAACCGTCGAGGGATCCGACGGCCGGCGAGCCGCTGAACGTGAGCTCAGGGAGCGCGAGAAACGACACGATTCGCTGGACATCAAACCGCTTCCGCCGGTGTCGCGGAACCGCTACGCGCAGGAGTGGAGCAGCGTGCAGGAGGAATTCGTGGACCGGCCGGAGGAGGCGGTGCACGACGCGGACCGGCTTGTGACCGCTTTGATGCACGATCGCGGCTACCCGACCGAAGGGTTTGAACAGCAGATGAAGGACCTCTCGGTGGAGCACGGGCGCACCCTTGAGCACTACCGTGCCGCCCACGACGTGGAGGCCCTCCGCGGCCGCAGCCAGGCGACGACCGAGCAGCTGAGGGGTGCAATGGTGCACTACCGCGCGCTGTTCAACGAGTTGCTCTCCGATGGCGGCCAGGCCCATCCTGCCCGTCCCTGACGCCGACTCGGAATGGAGGAACGCCATGCACGGCAACGAGGAGAGGGACCGCACCGCAGGCGGTCTGACCACCGATGACCTCGCACAGCCCTCCGGCACCACAACGCAGACGCCGGAAGGAACAGAGGAAGCATCGTCGAGGGCGGCGATCTACCCCGGTGAGGCCACCCCGACTTCACAGAACCCGACCGACGAGGCCGGCGAAAACCGGTCCCCTGCCGGGAACGGCGCCCGAGCCGGTGCGGCGGGCAGCCCGCGGACCCCGGATACCTCGGACGCCTCGGACGCCTCGGACGACGAAGCTCCGCAACTCCTGACGGACGACGAGGACCAGGGCTTCCGCGACCGCTGGCAGAAGATCCAGAACAGGTTCGTGGACGACCCCCGGGAGGCCGTACACGATGCGGACTCCCTCGTCGCAGACGTGATGCAGACGCTGGCCACCACGTTCGCTCAGCACAAGAAGGACCTGGAGGAACAGTGGGGCCAGGGGGAGCAGGTAGAAACAGAGGAACTGCGCAGGGCTCTACGTCGTTACCGCTCCTTCTTCAACCGGCTGCTCAGTACGTAGGACCCCGTACATGAGCCCGGGCCACAAGAAGGGCTTTCCCCCTGCCTCAAGGGCACCCGGTCGGTGAGCGCGGAGGTACTGAGATGAGTACCGGAGAGAAAGTCAAGGCAAAGGCCGAACAGATTGTAGGAAAAACCGTGCGCAAGGTGGCCCACGCGGTGCACAAGGAAACCCTCGCGGCAAAGGGTTCCGCCCTCGAAACGCGGGGCAGGATGCGGGGCACGAAAGAGAGGGCCAAGGACTCGTTCAAGCGCTGACGGTGTCGTGGCCATCCTGTCCGGGAGCGTGATCTTGAGGGCCCTTTCGGCTGGTCAGTAGCTGTTTCCCCGCGACCGGCACGGGGCCCCTTGAACCAGACCGCCAGAGTACGCAGAAAGCCCCGGATCGCTCCGGGGCTTTGTGCGTGTCGTGCTGCAGCCGCTCATCTGACCCGCTATTGCACATCTGTGACAGCGAGCGCACAGCTCCGTCACCCCCCGTTGGAAGACTTCTCTCATCGCGGAGGGCAGCAAGCCGAGCGGACCGGTTCAGGTCCCGGGGACGGCGGGCGGTTCCCGCGAAACTCTCGTCGAAGCATCATCCACATCCTGGGGGAACGTCGATGTCCGCTCGTAACCGTCGGAGCACCGCAGCCGTCACCACCGCGGGTGCCGCCGCACTGCTCACCCTGTGCGGCACGGCCGCCACCGCGACGGCCGCTCCGTCCTCCGGCGGCGATGCCAAGGGCAGCGCCGCGATGGTCGCCGCAGCCGCGTCCGCTCAGGCAGTCACCGTGCCCAGGGGACTGACCATCAGCAACGGCACCCGCCACGTCATGGTCAACGGCAAGTCGATCGACTTCGGCACCCCCGTCCGTGACCTGGCCTGGAACCCCAGCGGCAGCAAGGCCGCCTTCGTCGACGGGCACGGCGACCTCGTCGTCTCCAACCCCGACGGCAGCCACCGCGTCACCGTCGCCGCCAACCCGGGCGGGCAGACCTGGTCGCACCCCACCTGGCAGGTGACCGCCGCCGACCGGGCGAACCAGATCCCCGCGAAGAACAACCTCATCTTCTCGGCCAAGATCCACGGCAGCACCGTCCTGGAGGGTCTCAAGGCCACCAGCAACCATGGCAAGCCGACCAAGATCAGCCTGAACGGCGAGCCAGGAGAAGGCAACGTCCCCCAGACCAACAACACCTGGCCGAACGTCGGCGGCAGCTACGGCACGGCCGTCTACGAGAACACCCACACCGGCGAGGTCTACATCCGCGACGACTACCTGCGCCAGCAGGGCGGCGCGCTGACCAAGGGTTCCGAGCCCGCCCTCTCCTCCGACAACGAGGAAGTCGTCTTCGTCCGCTCCGTCCACGGGCACGACCACCTCTTCGTCGAGGACTTCGGCGGCTCCACCGACGTCGTCAAGGACGTCACCCCCAACGCCACCACCGACTACACCGAGCCCACCTGGTCGCCCAACGGCAAGACCATCGCCTTCCGCGCCCCGACCGGTACGTACACGATCACGAAGACCGCCCACGGCTTCGGTAACCCCGTCAAGGTCTCCAAGCACACCGGCCTGCCCGCCTACCGCGGCTGACCGCCGCCCAACCGGCCGCCGCTGCGGGCGAGTTCAGCCTGGAGCTCCGGCAGGTGCTGGTCGGCCGTGTCATGCGGCAGGTACTCGACCACATCGAGAAAACGGAACAGGACCTGGGCTTTGGTGACGGCGAACTCGTAGTCGCCGTATCCCACCACGGCACCCATCTCCCCACGAACAGCGCCCCGGACGACATGCGCGGTCATGTCGTCCGGGCTTTGTGCCGTCAGCCCCCGCCGAGCGTTGGGGCGCGCCAGATACGGGCAGACCATCGAGGCGTAGAGCATGCACGCGCGGTGCCCCGGAGCCTCCAGGGTCGCCGCCATGTTGCGGTACGGCCGCCCGGCGGCGAGGGCCTCGCGGATCGCGGCACTCTCCGCGGCACCGACCACCCGCCACACCGGCCCTCTGGGCATCAGGGTGTTGCAGACCGAACACAGCCGCTGTCGCGCGCACTCGGCGCTGCGCCCGTAGTCGGTGAGCGCGAACTGGGGCTCGTCGCCCTCCCACGGGGTGATGGCGGGAACCGGATAGCCACGGCTGTCACGAGGCCTGGCCTCGACGGTCGCCGGCATGGGAACGGAATCGAATCGCACACCCCATGGTGAACCAGATGGCCTCGCCACCGCGACGGTTGTCGGGGATGTAGCAACCGGCCCCGCCCCTCAGCGTCCCCTTGGGGTCGATGCGCGACCTGTACGACCGTCTCCGACCGATCTCTGTAGAGCCACGGTCCACCACCGGGCTCTACACCACTCGCCTAACACGAGACGGACAGTTCCGTCAAGCCACGCGTTTATGCGGCATGACGGACATCTACCACTCCTTGTCTCCTGGTTGCAGGGCCGCATCGAAGCAAAGGACAGCGGCCCCGCAAGACCTTCGAGATCGAGGTGGAATCCCATGAGCACGCAGAATCACGTACCGAGCGAAACGATGGAACGTGCCGGCCGCCCGGCCCCCGCACAGGACTCGCACGTGATCGCCGCGCCGGCCGGTACGCCCTACCACCGGTTGGCGCGGACCGAACGGTACCGCTGGTGGCAGCCACTGGTCGCCACGCTGGTCGCCGGGGCAGGCTGGTGGCTGTCCCTGTTCCCGTTGGGGTTCGTATTGGGCGGGGCAGCCGCGCTGGCCGGAGTCGAGCTGGGCGGTCCCCAGGACCTGCTGTTCGCCGATCCCCTGTGGAACGACGCCACCTTGTTGCTCATGTTGGCGCTCATGCTCCCGATGGTGCTGCTCGCCGCACGCCAGGTGCAGCGCCGGCCGGCAGGCAGCCTGTCCTCGGTGACCGGCCGGGTGCGCTGGCGTTGGCTGCTGGTCTGCTTGGGGGTGGCCGTGGCCGCGGCAGTGCTCCTGATCTTCCTGGCGGCCACCCTCACCCTCTTGTTCGGGGCCGGCGTGGACGGTGCGGCGTCCAACGCATGGGTGGGCTGGCCGACGTTCCTGGCCTCCGCCGTGGTGTTCGTCCTGCTGGTGCCGTTCCAGGCCGCCGCGGAGGAGTACGTCTTCCGAGGCTGGATCCCCCAGGTCTTCGGCTGTTACCTGCGCACCCCCTGGGTCGGCGGCGTCGTCGGCGCTCTGCTCTTCGCCCTGGCTCACGGACTGGGCACCCCGTGGGGCTTCGCCGACCTGGTCCTGTTCGGTCTCGTCCTGAGTTTCCTCGTGATCCGTACCGGTGGCCTGGAGGCGGCCGTCGCCTACCACGTGGGCACCAACCTGGTTCTCATGATCCTCGCCGCCACCACCGCGGGCGGCGTCGCCGACCACCGAACCGCCGCGGACGGCTCCTGGGAACTGCTGGTGGCCGGAGCGGTCGCGCTGGCGCTGTACGCGTGGGTGGTCCTGCACCTGAGCCGCCGGCTCCACATCGCCCGCACGGCGCCCGCACCCGTTGCGGTTCCGGCGTCCGCGGTGTCCGGCAGCCCCGCCTGCTGACGGGGGCGTGGCCACAACGTCAGGAACGCGACTCTCGCATCCCCGCCGACGCGGCGGGCCGGATCACGGAAGTGGGCCGAGTCACGGAGGTGACCCGGCCCACTGGCGTATGCCCGAAATGCACTGGGCGGGCTCGGGGTGCGGAAGGGCAGCTCCGGCCCGCAGGAGGCAACCTGAAGCTGCGATCGCCCGCATCAATGAGGAGGGAAGCGCGTCATGGCCGGACTGGCAGGGTTGCCCGGCAGGGAGTGGATGATCCGGGACGCGAAAGGCCGCAAGCACAGCTACGACTCGGAAGCAGAGGCGTTCGAAGCGCTTCCTGAGCACGGGGAAGGGGCTACGGTGTGGACCCGCGACGTCTATCGCGTGCTCTTCATCACGCGGTCCGTCGAGGGCTGGCAGCAGGTCACCAAGCCGTGCGACTAGCGTGTCCCCCACGTACCCGATCGGACGGCAAGCCACGGGGATCAGCGGGGGACATCAGCGACAATCCCAAGAACATGCAGGTCAGCAGCTTGGCCAGGCCGGACCCCATCCGGTTGCACGATCTTCCGGACTGGCGCCCCGGGACACGTGCGGCGGGTTCGACCGGGCCGCCGGACTCCCCGACCGCGCCTGCGTCCTGCCCCGGCCCAGCGGAGGACGGGCGTCACTGATCCGGTGCGTTGGTGACGGGCAAGCCACCGCCGCCGGCACCGACTGGCCCACCTGAGCCGCAACCCCTTGCCTGCGGTCACCCGCAGGAGGAAGATCCTGCCGATCAAGGGAGCTGTGATGCTGCGGTTCATGGACTGGTCCGTAGTCGCGATGGGGTGCCTGCTGGTTCTCGGGAGCCTCGTCAGCCGGTGGTGGGCGGCCCGGAAGGGAGAGGGCCTCGACCAGGGCGTGCGCTTCCTGTGGGCGTGGCTTCCCTTCCTGATGGGTCTAGGGATGATCGGCGCCAAGGTGCCGGGTCTGCTGCACGCGCCCCACCCCGTTGTCGAGATCGTTGACGCGCTCAACTTCATGCTGGCCGTAACGGTGTTGGTCTACGTCCTTCGGACGGGGCGTCGCATCTTCCGGGCGCGCGGCACCATGTGACAGCAGACAAGATCCGTCGACAGTGGTCGGTGGGTGGAGGTCCGCCCGCGGACCGGGGGGAGCGACGAACCCCTTTCCGAAGCTCGAAAATGCGGCTCGTGCGTATGACAACGAACAGTGCCTTGGCGTACAACATGCTGGCGTCACCTGCTGTCGCCGGATCAGCGGCACAGCGCGCCCTCACCTCCTGGGAGAACGTGTGCTCCTGAGCGATGCGGATGGCCTCTTCGCTGCCCTGGCCGCCCTGAAACTGCCGCGCGGCGAGTACGTGGTGTGCGGGTCTGCCGCGCTCTACGTACGCGGTCTGCGTGCTCGCATGGGAGACCTGGACGTTCTCGCCCGGGGTGAGGCCTGGGAGCGGGCCCTCGCACTGGGCGCTCCGGAGTCGACGGTCTCGGGGTACGGCCTGCGGGTTGTCCATCCGACGGCTTCCATCGAGATCATGGACCGCTGGACCCCGGGTTGGTCGACCGACCGGCTGATCGACGACGCCGATGTCATCGACGGCGTTCCCTTCATGCGGCTTGGAGACATTCTGCGGTGGAAGATCGCGGCTGCCAGGCCGAAGGACCACGCCGATGTCGCAGCGATCCGGCATCTCTACCGCATCTGGACGGGCGAGGCAGCGCCGCTCTCGCCTCCTTTCTCGGCTGCGCAGGAGCTTGGGCAGCCCGCCGCCGAGGAGGAGACGCCGGCGGAAGGAAAGGACCTTCGCGGTCTCCCAGGTGCCCGGCTGTCCGACTGAAGCCGTGAGCCGTGTCGGAGACTGCACGGGGGGTGGCAGCGAACCGCACACCGCCGGGGCCGCCTCCGGGGTGTCCGGCACGGTCGCAACCGAGGCTGCCGGAACGTCACCACGGTGCCGGGACGAGCCGTATGGGGCCCGTGATGCAATGGAGCCCGACGGAGCAGATCTCGGTGTGGGGTGGGGCGTGTTGAGTAACAGTGGGCCCGATGCGGGGAGTTTCGAGCCGTTGGAGGACGGCGATCCGCGGACCGTGGGCGGTTACCGGCTGGTGGCCCGGCTCGGGGCCGGCGGCATGGGGCGGGTCTATCTCTCGCACACCCCGGGCGGACGCGCCGTCGCGGTCAAGGTGATCCGGCCCGAACTGGCCGAGAACACCGAGTTCCGCAAGCGGTTCCAGGCCGAGGTCGCCGCGGCGAGCCGGGTCCACGGGATCTACACCGCTCCCGTCGTGGACAGCGACACCGAGGGGGCCGTGCCGTGGTGCGCGACCGCCTACGTGCCGGGGCCCTCCCTCTCCGAGGCGGTTCGCGATCACGGGCCGCTGCCCGTCGACACCGTGCTGCGCCTGATCGCCGGTGTCGCGGAGGCACTCCAGGCCGTGCACCGCGAAGGCATCGTGCACCGGGACCTCAAGCCGTCGAACGTGCTGCTCGCCTCCGACGGCCCGCGCGTGATCGACTTCGGCGTGGCGCGCGCGGCTGACGCCACGTCACTGACCCAGAGCGGTACGGCTCTGGGCACGGTCGCCTACATGGCGCCGGAGCAGGTGCTCGGCGCGGAGGCCGCCCCCGCTGCCGACGTGTTCGCGCTCGGGCAGACCGCCGTGTTCGCGGCGACGGGCGGCGCCGCGTTCGGTGACGGTGATCCGCACGCGGTGCTGTACCGGGTGGTGCACGCGGAGCCCGATCTCAGCCGTGTGCCGGCCGAGATACAGGATCTGGTGGCCCGGTGTCTGCGCAAGCCCGCCGCCGAGCGGCCCACCGTCGAGGAGGTCATCCGCTCCGTCCAGGAGATCCAGGCGTACCGCGGTGACGAGGCGCGGTTCGCGTCCGGGGCGTGGCTGCCGGGCGAGTTGGCCGCGGGAATCGAGGCTCGGGCCGCGGACGCCGATCAGACCCGGGGGCGGGCGGTGGATACGGGTGGTACGACGGCTCGGGCCACTCCCCCCGCGGGCGCCTTCGGGGCTTTCGGGGAAGCCGGCGGTCCCGGTGCTCCCCATGCGCCGGGTACTCCTGGCGCTTTCCCCTCCGCCGGTCCCGGCGCGTTCGGGCCGCCGGCCGCCTACGCTCCCACCCCGCCGTCCCACGCCGCGCTGCCCGGGCCCTTCGTCATGGCGCCGGGGGCCGTGCCGGGTGCGTACGCCCCGGTCGGCGGGCCGCAGCCGCAGGCCCCTGCCGACGCACAGACCGCGCCGGTGGCCGCGGGTCGCAAGGGCCGCAAGGGACGGATGTGGCTGTTGTCCGCGGCCGCCGTCGTACTCGTCGCCTGTGGGGCGGCCGTCACCTTGCTGTTCGTTCCGGGGGGCGGTGACAAGGGTGGTGCGCACACGCGGGAAGTGGCCGCGTCGCACTCGGCCGCGACCACCGAGCCGTCGCCGTCGCCGTCCGACTCGCCGTCCGCCAAGGCCTCGAAGAAGGCGAAGGCCACCAAGTCCGCTGTGCCGCCCAGCCCTTCGGGGCCCCCGACGCCCACGCGGACCGTGTCCTCGGCGCCGCCGAGCACCGCGGCGAGCAAGCCCGCGGCTCCGAAGGCGCCCGTCCCGGTGACGTACGCCGGGATCCGGATGACCAAGAGCCACGACCTGTATCTGGCGGACAGCCCGGTGCGGGCCAAGGCGGACACCGGTACCTCCGACGAGGATCTGACCTACGCCGTCTACTCCTCGGGCGCGCTCCTCGCCCCCGGCACCACCTCCGGCAGCTCTCTGGCGCTGCTGCCCGTGGGCCGACAGGGGAGCCTGGACGTGTGCAAGGCGGCGACCGGCTACAAGAGCTACATCTGGATCAAGGACCTCACCGTCGGCCGGCAGATGTGTGTGATCAGCGGGACGGGGCACGTGGGGCTGGTGACGTTCCGGGGCTCGTCCGGGACGACGTACGCCGATCTGGACGTGAAGGTGTGGCGTAACGCGGCCTAGGTCCGATACTGACGGACGTGATGGACAGGTGGGTCTCCCGCCCCCTGGGAGACCCCCCATGGCTGAACGCGAGCTTGCGGGACGCGTCCGGTCGACGGCTACCGCGCGCTGGGTCCCTGCATCGACTCCTCGTCGTCGTTCGCGGCGTACGGGTGGACGAAGTCCTCGTCGTCGTAGGGGGTGAACCAGTCGCCCGCTCCGGTGGGGTCGATGTCCAGGTCGTCCTCGGTGAGGTCTCCCTCGATGCTGTCCGCGAAGGCCTCCAGGGCCGCGCTGACCTCCTCGGTGAGGAGGTCGTAGAGGTCGGCCGTCACCTCGGCCTGGGTGAGGAGGAATCTCAGCAGGAGCTCTTCCGCGATGCAGGTCGGACGGGTCGGGCGCGGCTGGGTGAGGCGGGCGGTCAGGGTCACCGCCGTGACGGTGAGGCGGCGGGCGAACAGGACGGTGTACTCGTCGGCGAACTGCGGGGGCAGATCGTCCAGGAGCATGAAGGTGGCGTCGCTCTCGGCCACGGTCGGACCGTCGTCCTCCAGGCTCGCGAGGTCGGTGAAGAGTTCGTCCACCAGGAGGTCGATGGCGAACACGAGGGCGCCGGCCGCGATCTCCGCCGCCTCCCGGCCGACGGTCCGCTTCTCGGGGTCGTCGCAGTGGCCGAAGCAGTCGAGGGGGAAGGCCGCCAGCACGGGTGCCAGGGAGCGGAGTCTGGAGCGCATGGCCTCGACCTCGGCCGGGTCGAGACGGCCCGCGGGCGGGGCGGGCTCGGCGGCCCGGTGGCGCCGGGCGCGTTCCGCCGGGTCGGACGGCGGGGCGTCGGGGCCGTCGGCCGCGTCGAGGCTCTCCTGGAGGAGTTCGGAGTTCAGCTCCACCGCGCAGCGGGTGATCTGCCAGTCGGCGAGCGGTTCGGTGCGTTCCAGGAGTTCTGCCACGACCTCACGGGCGGCGTCCTCCGCGAACTCCAGCGCCGGTGCGTCGACGAAGAGCTTCACCAGGACCCCACCGGGATGGGCGGCGATGACGTCGTCCATCAGCTCGATCTCCATGCCGTCGGGCCCCTCGACCGCCTCGAGCGAGTCGAACCCCTTCCTCAGCAGGAAGATGACGCCCTCCCGCTGGAGCGCGTCGAGTTCCGGAGCGCCCTTGGGAGGGGCCATGGCCACGGTCACCATGTATGTCACCCCCTCATCGTGCCCGAGTCGTCCCGCCTCGGGGGAGGGAATCAGGGGTCATCTTCAGCCGTCGGCCGCGCTCTCTCGGCTGGTGACCTTCGTGGCGGCATCCGCACGGCGCGGTCAGGCCGAGCGCTTGCGGGACGCCGTCTTCCTGGCCGGAGTCTTCTTCGCGGTCGTCCTGGCCGTGGACGTCGTCTTCGTGGTCTTCGCCGTGGACTTGGACGTCGTCTTCGCCGCGCTCGTCTTCGCCGCGCTCGCCTTCCCCGTGCTCGTCTTCGCGGCGGTCGTCTTCGCCGTCGACTTCCTGGCCGGTGTCGTCTTCTTCGCGACGGTCTTCTTCGCCGCCGTGGCCGTCGACTTCTTGCCGCCCGTCTCCTTCGGGGTGGCCCGGCCGTGCGCGAGGCGCCTGACCTCGGCCTCCTCCGTCGGGGCCGGTGCCTCGCCCCGGGACTCCCGGGCCGCGCGCACGCTCTTCTCCAGGGCCGCCATCAGGTCGAGCACCTTGCCGCCGGCGGCGGGCTCGGGGACCTCGGGCGGGGTCTCGCCGGCCGCCTTCGCCGCGATGACCTCCTCCAGCGCCTCGCGATACTTGTCGTGCAGGTCCTCCAGTTCGACCTCGCCGAGGGTGTCCATCAGGGCGTCCGCGAGGTCCAGTTCCTTGTCGCGGACGGTGACGTCCGCGTCCGGGGCGACGCCTTCGGGGGCGCGTACCTCGTCCGGCCAGAGCAGGCCGTGCATGGCGATGGCGTCGCCGACCACGCGCAGCATGCCCAGGCGTTCGCGGCCGCGCAACGCGTACTTGGCGATGGCGACCTTGTTGCTGCGTTTGAGGGCCTCGCGCAGGAGGGTGTACGGCTTGGCGGCGGGGGCTCCGCCGGCGGCGAGGTAGTAGGCCGCGTCCATCTGGAGCGGGTCGATCCGGTCGGCCGGCACGAAGGCGACGATCTCGATCGTGCGGGCGGTCGGGATCGGGAGGTGGGAGAGGTCCTCGTCGCTGATCGGGATGATCGTGCCGTCCGCGTCCTCGTACCCCTTGCCGATCTCGGCCTGGCCGACCTCGCGGTCCTCCAGTTCGCACACCTTGCGGTAGCGGATGCGGCCGTTGTCCTCGGTGTGGATCTGCCGGAAGGAGATCGAGTGGCTCTCGGTGGCGTTCACCAGCTTGATCGGGATGCTGACGAGACCGAAGGAGATGGCGCCGTTCCAGATGGATCGCACGTGCAGCACCCTTCCTTCCTTTTTTGGTATTACGTGGGTGTATGCCTGGAATGGTCATCCTATGACGCCCATCACCGACGTGGAGGGGCGGCGGGTCGCGCTCAGCAACCTGGAGAAGGTGCTGTATCCGGAGACCGGCTTCACCAAGGGGGAGCTGGTGCACTACTACGCGACCAGCGCCGAGGTGCTGCTGCCGCATCTGCGCGACCGCGCGGTGTCCTTCCTGCGCTATCCGGACGGGCCGGACGGACAGGTGTTCTTCACCAAGAACGTGCCGCCGGGTACGCCCGAGTGGGTCACGACCGCCGAGGTCCCGCGCTCGGAGGGGCCGGCCCGGATGGTGGTCGTACAGGACCTGCCGAGTCTGGTGTGGGCGGCGAACCTGGTGACCGAGTTCCACACGCACCAGTGGCTGGTCCAGTCGCCGGACGAGGCGGACCGGCTGGTGTTCGACCTGGATCCCGGGGCGCCCGCGACGATCGTGCACTGCTGCGACGTCGCGCTGTGGCTGCGGGAGCGGCTGGCCGCGGACGGGATCGAGGCGTACGCCAAGACGGCCGGGTCGAAGGGGCTGCATGTGCTGGCGGGCGTGCACGGGGGCTCGTCCGAGCGGGCCAGTGAGTACGCGAAGGCGCTCGCGGTGGAGGCGGAGCGGGCCATGCCGCGGCTGGTGGTGCACCGGATGACGCGGAGTCTGCGGCCGGGGAAGGTGTTCGTCGACTGGAGTCAGAACGCGGGGCGCAAGACCACGGCGGCGCCGTACACGCTGCGGGCGCGGCGGGTTCCGCTGGTGTCGGCGCCGGTGACGTGGGAGGAGGTCGCGGAGTGTCGGGCGGTGGGGCAGCTGGAGTTTGTGGCCGGGGACATGGCGCCGCGCTTGCAGGACCACGGGGATCTGCTGGCTCCGCTGCTGGACACCGGGCGGTCGGCGCCGCTGCCCTGAGGAGGGCTGTCGTCCCCGCCACCCCTGCCCGTCCCGTCGAGGGGGCTCCGCCCCCTGCGCCCCCTGCCGGGAGCTGCCGCCCCCAGGCCCCCGCTCCGGCCCCGGACGGGCCTTGTCCTCGAACGCCGGACGGGCCGGATTTCGCGGCCTCTCGTCCTCGAGGGCCGGACCGGCCGGTTTCCGCCGAACCCCTCACGACTTCCCCCACGTCCCCCGATCCCGCGCCATCGCGTGCAGTGCCTCCACGTCCGCCGGCTTCAGTACGCCGCCCGGGCGGGCCAGGGTCGGCAGGTCGGTGTGGCGGAGGACGCGGACGCCCCGGGGTGGGGTCGTGACGCGCAGGTCGGCGGGGTCGACGAGGGCCAGGACGGGGCGGATCTCGGCGGTGAGCGCGTAGGAGGCGCGGTCGGTGGTGGTGCGCAGGCGGCGGAGCAGGGGCTCGGGGTCGTGGCGGCCCAGGGTGACCATCGGGTCGGTCACCCGGACCCGCTGTCTACGGGCGTACAGGGCGTGGACGACGTAGAGGCCGCCGGGGCCTATGAGCAGGTGGTGGATGCGGTCGCCGCCCGGGAGCGGGATGGAGTGCAGGGTGTGCCAGCCCGCCCCTTCCAACTGGTCCAGGGCGTCGCCGACGGTCTGCTCCGCGGTCAGGGCGCGCCGGCGCGGGTCCGGGCGGAGCCGGTGGGCGGGGCCGGGGTCCCGGTCGAGGGCGACGAGCAGGGCCTCGCCGGGGCGGTTGGGCGCGAGGTCGTCGTCCGGGTGCAGGGTCAGCCGGGCCAGTTCCGCGGGCGTGGGCACCGGGGGTGGGCCCACGGTCACCGGGCCGGCCAGGAACGGCTTCAGGGCCTCCAGGACATCCGCCTCACTGCCCTCGGCGATCAGGTTCACCCGGCCCGTCTCACGGTCGTACCAGGCGATGTTCCCTCCGTCCGGCCCGCAGACGTACAGCCGTTCACGGCCGTGCCGCCAGGTCGGCACCACGCGCAGTCCGCTCATGCGCCATCACCCCTCGACCATGGGAACAGGCGGGGTGCTCCCACGCAAGAACCCGGTTACCTTGGAGAGCGGCCCTGTCAGGGGAGTTGGGGAGGCGCCGTTGCGGACCCGCGGAGAGCAGCCCGGCGTACCGGCTCCGGAGAGCCCCTGGAACGAGATAGAGCCCGGCCTGTGGATGGGCGGGCACGAGTTCCGGGGCGGTTCCGGTCGGCTGGAGTCCGCCGTCGTGCGCGATCAGTTCGATGTGGTGCAGTCGCTTCTGAGGATGCCGGGGTACGGCCCCGGCCCCGGGACCGAGCATCATGTGTGGCCCATACCGGACGGACCGCTGGACGGCACGCAGCTCGCCGGAGTGATACGGCTCGCGCGAGCGGCGCACGAGGCGCTGGACACCGGCCGTTCGGTGCTGGTCCGCTGCTACCACGGCTACAACCGCTCGGGCCTGGTCGTCGCGCACACCCTGGTCCGGCGGGGTCGCAGCGCCGAGGAGGCGATCGAGCTGATCCGCGCCCGGCGCTCCCCATGGGCACTGCACAACGACCTGTTCGTGGAGTACCTGCGCGCGGGACTGGCCACCGCCCGGCTGCTGGAGGAACTGGCCGAGTAGCCTCTCCCCCAGCACCACCCCGAGTGCGCAAAAAGGACTTCCCTACGAATAAGGTGTACGGGGCCATTCCCGCCCCCCATCCTCAGGAGCCCCGTGTCAGCCCGTCGCATCGCGCGCACCGCCCTCACCGCGGCCGCCGTCGCCCTGCTGTCGGCGACGGCGGCGGCCTGTGGCGACCGGGGCGGCCTGGAGGGCGCCGGGGCGACCCCGACCGCGGTGAGCCCGGCGAAGCTCTGGCCGGACCTCCGGCCGGCGTCCAGTCCGGCCTACCCCTACGACGAGGGGAGCACCGAGACCGTCAAGGGCGTCGAGGTGCCGGGCGACGACATCCGCAAGGTCGATCCGGTGGACGTCGTACGGGCCGAGATGGCCGCGCATCCGGACGACTACGGGTCGAAGGGGGCCTACCACGCGACCGTCGAGCGGATGAAGGAGTGCGACGCGGGCGGGGACCGCGCGCGGTGCCCGCTGCTCAAGGCGTACTACCGGGATCTCACCGGGGACGGCCGGGCCGACCTGACGCTCGGCTTCCGGCTGTATCCGACCAACCAGACGGCGGTGCGGGTCTACACGGTGGAGAAGCACAAGCTGGTGCAGGTGCTGGCCGACAACGACGCGATCATCGGCGTCGAGCTGGCCGGCCGGGCGGTGATCGTCCGCTCCCCGGCCGGGATCTCCGGGTACGAGTACCGCACCACCTGGGCCTGGGACCCGGACCAGCGGGCCATGGTGTTCTCCCGGGACGAGTTCCTGCGCACCGGCAAGGGCCGGCACAGTCACGCGCCCTCGCCGTCCGCCAGCACCGCACCGCCGGTGAGCGCGGGATGAGGCCCACGCTGCCCCGGTGGGCCGGGACGCTCGCGATGAAGTCGGGCGCGTTCATCGCGGTGATGTGCTGCGCGCTGGCCGCACTGCTCGGCGTGCTGGTGCATGTGTCGGTGACCGACCAGACCGTCGGACAGGCCCGCGACCTGGCGCTGTCCCGGCTGCAGGACGCCACCCAGGCGTACGAGGCCGGGGACGCGCTGCTGCCGGGTGCCGGGGTGGACCCCGAGGGGCTGCCCGCACGGCTGCGGGCGCTCGCCGTGGCCGGGGAGCGCGGCACGATGGTCTCCTCGCACCGGGGACGGCCGACCATGTGGGCAGCGGGGCCGGCAGGGGGCCACCGGGCGCTCGCGGTGGAGGTCGACTACTCGCAGCAGGCCCGTACGATCGCCGGGCTCGACCGGTCCATCCTGTGGTCGTCGGCGCTGGCTATCGGAGCGACGCTGCTGGTCGGCGCGTTCGCGGTGACCCGGGTGACGCGGCGGCTGCACGGCACCGCGCAGGTGGCCCGGCGGATCAGCGCGGGCGATCTGGACGCCCGTGTGAACGACTCCCGGACGAAGGACCCGACGCGCCCCCAGGACGAGGTGGCCGCGGTGGCGGCCGCGCTGGACTCCATGGCCGCCTCGCTGCAGAGCAAGCTGCTGAGCGAGCAGCGGTTCACCGCGGACGTGGCCCATGAGCTGCGCACCCCGCTGACCGGGCTGCACGCGGCGGCCGAGCTGCTGCCGCCGGGCCGGCCGACCGAGCTGGTCCGGGACCGGGTGGCGGCGCTGCGCACGCTCACCGAGGACCTGCTGGAGATCTCCCGGCTGGACACCGGGCGGGAGAAGCTGGAGGTGGACACCGAGGAGCTGGGCGCGCTGGCCGGGCGGGTGGTGCGGGCCTCGGGAACGGACACCGAGGTGCGGATCGTGCGGGACGCCCGGGTGGAGACCGACCGGCGGCGCCTGGAGCGGGTACTGGGGAATCTGGTGGCCAACGCACACAAGCACGGGGCACCTCCGGTGGTTCTGACCGTGGACGGGCCCGTGGTGACCGTGCGGGATCACGGGGGCGGGTATCCGGAGTACCTGGTGGCTCATGGGCCGCAGCGGTTCCGTACGGAGGGCGGGGCCAAGGGGCATGGGCTCGGGCTGACCATCGCGGTGGGGCAGGCGGAGGTTCTGGAGGCGCGGCTGCTCTTCGGCAACGCGGTGGGCGGAGGGGCGGTGGCCACGCTGCACCTCCGGTAGGCGGGAGGCCGAAAGCTCGGGGGTACGGGCATTCCGCGGACTGCGGGTCCCCTGTGGCCGGTCGCGCCCTCGCGGCGGAGCCGCGCATCGATACGCCCCGCACCTCTTCGGGGCGCGCCCCTTCCACGCCACGCTGATACCGGCAATCCGGGCAAACCGCGCACAACACGCCCTGTTTGGATAGGTTCCGGACATGACCAAGGCCGGAACAGCCGTGGCGGCGCCGAAGACACCCGCCCCCGCCGTACGCCTTCCCCGCCGCCGTGGCATCGAACTGGCCCTGATCGTGCTGGCCGTCCTGCTGTCCGTGTACGGCTACTGCGCCGTGGGCCTGGCGAGGGCCGGCACCGTCCCGCCGGGTGCCGCCGGTTACGGCGCCGGACTCGGTGTGCTCGCCCTGTGCGCGCATCTCGCGGTCCGGATCCGGGCGCCGTACGCCGACCCGCTGCTGCTGCCCATCGCGGTACTGCTCAACGGCCTCGGCCTGGTGCTGATCTACCGGCTCGACCTGGAGACGCCGGGCGACCGGGCCGCCCCCACCCAACTGGTGTGGTCCACGCTCGGGGTGGGCCTGTTCATCCTCGTCGTGCTGATGCTGCGCGACCACCGGGTACTCCAGCGCTACGCGTACGTCTGCGTGGTCGCGGCCCTGGCGCTCCTCCTGCTGCCGATCCTCTTCCCGGCGGTCAACGGCGCCCGCATCTGGATCCGGATCGCCGGATTCTCCATCCAGCCGGGCGAGTTCGCGAAGGTGCTGCTCGCGGTGTTCTTCGCCGCCTACCTGGCCGCCAACCGCAACGCGCTCGCCCACACCGGCCGCCGGCTGTGGCGGCTGCAGTTCCCGACCGGTCGGGTGCTCGGGCCGATCGTGACGATCTGGCTGCTGAGCGTCGGGGTGCTGGTGCTGGAGCGCGACCTCGGGACCTCGCTGCTGTTCTTCGGGCTGTTCGTGGTCCTGCTGTACATCGCCACCGGCCGCACCGGCTGGATCGCGGTCGGTCTGGTGCTCGCCGTGCTCGGCGCCTTCGCCGTCGGCCACTTCGAGCCGCACGTGAACGGCCGGATCGAGGACTGGCTGCACCCCTTCGCCACCATCGAGGCCGGGCAGGGCCCCAACCAGCTGGCGCAGTCCCTGTTCGCCTTCGCCGCCGGCGGGGTCCTCGGCACCGGGCTCGGGTTCGGCCACTCCATCCTCATCGGCTTCGCCACCAAGTCGGACTTCATCCTGGCGACGGCGGGCGAGGAGCTGGGGCTCGCGGGCCTCGCGGCAATCTTCCTGCTGTACGCCCTGCTCGTGGAGCGCGGCTACCGGGCCGGCCTCGCCCTGCGCGAACCGTTCGGCCGACTCCTCGCGGTGGGCCTCGCCTCGATCGTCGCGCTCCAGGTGTTCGTGATCGCGGGCGGGGTCACCGGCCTGATCCCGCTGACCGGCATGGCGATGCCGTTCCTCGCCCAGGGCGGCTCCTCGGTCGTCACCAACTGGGCGATCGTGGCCCTGCTGATCCGGGTGAGCGACTCGGCCCGCAGCCAGTACGACGGGCAGGAGGCCCCGTGAGCGAGTACGGCAGCAACCGGCCGATGGCCCGGTACATCCGGCACGCCTGGGCGTTCTGCGCCCTGCTGCTGGCGGCCCTGCTCGTCAACGCCGCCCGGGTGCAGGTGGTCCAGGCGGGCTCCTACGACGCCAACCCGGCCAACCGCCGCCCCACGATCGCCCGTTACCAGCAGCCGCGCGGCGACATCCTGGTCGGCGGTGAGCCGGTCACCGGCTCCAACGACACCGGCGAGCAGCTGCGCTACGAACGCGCCTACCGGGAGGGGCCGTTGTACGCACCGGTCACCGGCTTCGCCTCACAGATGTACGGCAGCACGTTCCTGGAGCACACGGAGGACGGGGTGCTCTCCGGCACCGACCCGATGCTGTCGCCGTTCCCGCTGTGGAACGACGTGACGCGCGAGCCCAGTCCGGGCGGGGACGTCGTCACCACCATCGACCGGAAGGCGCAGCAGGCGGCGTACCAGGGACTGCACGGGCGGCGGGGCGCGGTGGCCGCGATCGAGCCGGCCACGGGCCGCGTGCTGGCGCTGGTGTCGACCCCGTCGTACGACCCCGCCGAGCTGTCCGGCAACAGCGAGGCGACGGCCTCGGCGTGGGCGCGGCTCAACCACGACCCGGACAAGCCGATGCTCAACCGGGCGGTGCGGCAGACCTATCCGCCGGGGTCGACCTTCAAGGTGGTCACCGCGGCGGCGGCGCTGGACGCGGGCGTGGTCACGGACCTGGACGCGTCCACCGACTCCCCCGACCCCTACCGGCTGCCCGGGACCAGGACCCGGCTGACCAACGAGGGCGACGGCTGCGCGGACGCCTCGCTGCGGGAGGCCTTCGAGTGGTCGTGCAACACGGTGTTCGCGAAGCTGGCCGTGGACGTCGGGGTGGCGGACATGTCGACCACGGCCCAGGCGTTCGGCTTCAACGACACCCGGCTGCGTGTCCCCTTCGAGGCCGCCCCCAGCACCTTCGACACCCGTGTGGACAGGGCGCAGCTCGCGCTGTCCTCGATCGGGCAGTACAACACCCGGGCGACCCCGCTGCAGATGGCGATGGTCGCGGCGGCCGTCGCCAACGGCGGCCGGCTGCGGACGCCGTACCTGGTGGAGCGGACCACCCGCCACGGCGGCGAGACGCTCACCGGCGGCGGGATGCGGCCCGACCGGCAGGTGATGCGCCCGTCCACGGCCGTGCAGCTGCGCGAGCTGATGACCGACGTGGTCACGGACGGCACCGGCACCAACGCCGCCATTCCCGGGGCCGTGGTCGGCGGCAAGACCGGCACCGCCCAGCACGGTGTCGGCAACTCCGGTGTGCCGTACGCCTGGTTCGTCTCCTGGGCACAGGCCGACGACGACCTGGAACCGAGGGTCGCGGTCGCCGTGGTGGTCGAGGACGCCTCGGCGGACCGGGGCGAGATCAGCGGCGGCGGGGACGCGGCACCGATCGCCCGGGAGGTGATGCGGGCGGTTCTCGGCCTGTGAGACGGGGGGTACCGCGACCCGACACAGCCGACCTACCGTTCGGTCATGACGCATGCGCCGGTCGCCCACGAACTCGCCCAGGTCAACATCGCCCGCCTCAGGTTCCCGTTGGACTCACCCGAGTTGAAGTACTTCGTCGACGCGCTCGACCCGGTGAACGCCGTGGCGGACGCCGCGGACGGGTTCGTCTGGCGGCTGGAGAGCGACTCCGGCAACGCGACCGACATCCCCGTCTTCGGCGACGAGTGGCTGATCGTCAACATGTCGGTGTGGCGGGACACCAACGCGCTGACCGCGTTCATGTACCAGGGGCAGCACCGGGAGTTGCTGGCCCGGCGCCGGGAATGGTTCGAGCATGTCTCGGAGGCGATGGCCACCCTGTGGTGGGTTCCCGCCGGCCACCGCCCGACCGTCGCCGAGGCGGAGGAACGGCTGGTGCACCTGCGGGAGCACGGCCCGACGCCGTACGCCTTCACGCTGCGGACGTCGTTCCCCGCGCAGGAGGCCGAGGCGGTCAGCCGATCGGCTTGATCATCTCGTCGCGGACCTTCAGCGTGTGCCGGGCGGCGGCGTCGAGGTCCACGTCGGTGGAGTCCTTGCGCTGCAGGTCGACCTCGCCGATCACGGCCGCCGTGTTGCCGTCCGCCCAGGAGCAGACCGGGTAGGTGATCGTCACCAGCGACTGCTTCTGGGTGAGCACCTCACAGCTGATGGTGACGTCGGAGCCGGACGGGGTGACGTCCTTCTCGGGTTCGACCACCGTCACGCCGTCGGCCTCGGTGGCCCCCTTGAGCATGTTGCTGCGGACGTCGTCCTCGTTCTTGAACCGGCCGTACATGCTCGACACCAGCAGCATGCCCTTGGAGTCGTCGCCACCCGGGCTGTAACGGCCGACCAGGGCGTGGACGTCCTTGGCGTCCCAGGCGCCGTCGGCCTCGTCCTCGACCTTCTGCCCCTCGCTGTCGGAGAGGTCGTCGGCGAGGACGTACTTCCCGTCCACCAGCTGGTGGGGCAGGGTGAGTTTGTTCTCGGCCGCGGGGAAGTCGGTCCCGAGCAACGCCCCGAACCCGCCGACGGCGCCGAGCACGGACACACCGATGACCCCGCCTATGATCCCCAGCGCCAGACCGGGCCCGCGCTTCTTCGGCGGCGGACCCATGGGCGGCGCGCCCCAGCCGGGGTACGGCTGCTGCGGGTAGGGCTGCGGAGGGTACGGCTGCTGCTGGGGGTACGGGGAGCCGTACGGCCCCGGAGGCGGCGGGGCCTGCGGCGGCTGCTGCCCGTACGGGTACTGCGGCTGCTGGGGCTGGTACGGATACTGGGGCTGCGGCGGCGGAGGCATGGACACGCCAGAACGCTACTGCACCCGGCGCGCGGGTCAGACCTCGCCCGCCCCCGACTCGATCGCGTCCCGCACCTCGGCGACCCGCTCCCGCTCCTCAGCGGCGAAGCGCTCCGCGTCCAACTGCTCGGCGATCTCCTCGTCCTGGGCCATCAGCAGGTCCAGGTTGGAGTCGCCCATCTCGAACACCCCCATGTCGACATAGGCCTGCTGGAGCCGCTTGCCCCACAGGCCGATGTCCTTGACGCAGGGCACGATGCGACTGAACAGGAGGCGGCGGAAGAGCTGCAGGAACTCGGAGTCCGCGCTGATCCGCTCGGCCTCGGCCCGGGCGATGCCGAAGTTCTCCAGCACCTCGATGCCGCGCAGCCGGTCGCGCATCAGATAGCAGCCCTCGATGACGAACTCCTCGCGCTCTCGCAGCTCGGCGTCCGTGAGCTGCTTGTAGTAGTCGCGCAGGGCCATGCGCCCGAAGGCCACGTGCCGGGCCTCGTCCTGCATGATGTAGGCCAGGATCTGCTTGGGCAGGGGCTTGTTGGTCGTGTCCCGGATCATGCCGAAGGCGGCGAGGGCGAGCCCCTCGATGAGGACCTGCATCCCGAGGTAGGGCATGTCCCAGCGGCTGTCGCGGAGGGTGTCGCCGAGCAGCGACTGGAGGTTGTCGTTGATCGGGTAGACCATCCCGATCTTCTCGTGCAGGAAACGGGCGTAGATCTCGGCGTGCCGGGCCTCGTCCATCGTCTGGGTCGCCGAGTAGAACTTGGCGTCCATGTCCGGCACCGACTCCACGATCCGCGCCGCGCAGATCATCGCCCCCTGCTCACCGTGCAGGAACTGGCTGAACTGCCAGGACGCGTAGTGCTGCCGCAGCTCACCCTTGTCCCTGTCGGAGAGCTTGGCCCAGTACGGGGTGCCGTACAGCGACATCGACTCCTCGGGGGTGCCGAGCGGGTCGTACGGATCGACCTCCAGGTCCCAGTCGATGCGCGTCCGCCCGTCCCACTGCTTGTCCTTGCCCTTCTGGTAGAGGGCGAGCAGGCGGTCCCGGCCCTCGTCGTACTCCCAGCTGAACCGGGCCGCACCACTGGCGGGCACCTGCCAGAGGGGCTCTCCGGGGTTGTTCGTGTACAGGTCATGCGTCGGCATACCTCGCAGGCTCACACGTAGACGCCGAGTCAACAAGTCACGCGCAGGGGATTGACGGCCTTGCTGACAGGCAGTCTCATAAGAGGCGGACGACGTACCCCCGGGTAACGAGGTGAAAGAGCCATGACGACCGTGACGGAAGCGGACGCGCTCGACGGGCTGCGCGACGCGCTCGGCCTGCTCAAAGACCGCGAACAGGTGGCCGAACGGCTGCTCGTCTCTTCCGCCAAGCACTCCTTCGACCCGGACAAGGAGCTGGACTGGGACGCGCCCTTCGAGGAGGGCAAGTGGTTCTGGCCGCCGGAGCTGGTCTCGCTGTACGGCACGCCGATGTGGCAGCGGATGAGCGAGGAGCAGCGGATCCTGCTCTCCCAGCACGAGGCCGCGGCGCTGGCCTCGCTCGGCATCTGGTTCGAGATCATCCTCATGCAGCTGCTCGTCCGGCACATCTACGACAAGGCGGCGACGAGCGCACACGTCCGGTACGCCCTCACCGAGATCGAGGACGAATGCCGGCACTCGAAGATGTTCGCGCGGCTGATCGCGCGGGGCGACGCCCCCTGGTACCCGGTGAGCCGGGCGCACCAGAACCTCGGCCGCGTGTTCAAGACCATCTCCACGACCCCCGGTTCCTTCACGGCCACGCTGCTCGGCGAGGAGGTGCTGGACTGGATGCAGCGGCTGACGTTCCCGGACGAGCGGGTGCAGCCGCTGATCCGGGGGGTCACGCGGATCCACGTGGTCGAGGAGGCCCGGCACGTCCGCTACGCCCGCGAGGAGCTGCGCCGCCAGATGCTGACGGCCCCCAAGTGGTCCCAGGAGTTCACCCGGGTCACGTCCGGCGAGTTCGCGCGGGTCTTCTCGATCGCCTTCATCAATCCCGAGGTCTACACGAACGTCGGCCTGGACAGGCGGGAGGCGATGGCCCAGGTGAAGGCGAGCGGCCATCGGCGGGAGGTCATGCAGACGGGTGCGAAGAGGTTGACGGACTTCCTGGATGACATCGGGGTGCTGCAGGGGGTCGGCAGGAGGCTGTGGAGGTCGTCGGGCCTGCTGGCATAGGCGAAGTGTGCCCGCTCAAGGGGCGCGGGGCTGTATCGATATGCGACCCCGCCGCGTGGGCGCGATCAGCCACGACGCTCCCGCACCCGGGACGACTACGCTGAATCCCATGACCCCCACCGCCCCGGCCTACCGCAGGTTGAGCGTCGAGGAGCGCCGCAGTCAGCTCCTCGACGCCGCCCTCTCGCTCTTCGCGCACCGCGCCCCCGAGGACGTCTCGCTCGACGACGTGGCGGAGGCGGCCGGGGTCTCCCGTCCGCTCGTGTACCGGTACTTCCCCGGAGGGAAGCAGCAGCTGTACGAGGCCGCGCTCAGATCGGCCGCCGAGGAGCTGCAGCTCTGCTTCGACGAGCCGCTGCACGGCCCCCTGCTGCCCCGTCTGTCCCGGGCCCTCGACCGCTATCTGACCTTCGTGGACGAGCACGACACCGGCTTCAGCGCGCTGCTCCAGGGCGGCAGCGTGGTGGAGACGTCCCGGACGACCGCCATAGTGGACGGGGTGCGCAGGGCCGCCGCCGAGCACATCTTCAGCCACCTCGGCGTCTCCGCCCCGGGCCCGCGGCTGCGCATGACCGTCCGGATGTGGATCACGGCCGTCGAGGCGGCTTCCCTGATCTGGCTGGACGAGGACAAGCAGCCCCCGGTCGAGGAGCTGCGCGACTGGCTGGTCGAGCAGTTCGTGGCCGTCCTCACGGTGACCGCGGGGCGTGACCCGCAGACGGCCGACCTCGTCGGCGCGCTCGCCGAGGATGGCCGAGACTGAGACCGTGAAGAGTCAGGACACCCCCTTCGAGGGCGGCCCCATGGACGGGCGCGTGCTGCCCGTGCTGCTGGGCATGACCGGCCACCCCCCGAAGACGTACCGCATCCCCGTCCCGGACGCGGCCGGCGGCCCGCCCACCGTGCTCGTGTACCGCCGCGTGCCGAGGGGGCACAGCGGGAGACTCGGACTGACTCAGGGGTGGAAGTACCAGTACGACCCCAAGGGCAGGTCGGCGAGCAAGGTCAAATGGCCCTGGTCCAAGCCGGACGAGCGGCCGTCCGGCAAGCCGGATGACGCCTCCGGGTGACAGGGTTGCGCCGAACCGCGTAGGCAGGGCACACAGATCTCCCTACATGTCCGATTATCGCCGTGCGGCGACGGGTGGAAGGTCCGCCTGTTCCGCACCGGAGGTGATGACGTGTCAGGAGTGCTTCTGCGCCTGGCCTGTACGGCCGCGGTGGCGGCCCAGTCCGTCCTCGCGCCCGCGGTGGCTGTGGCCGCGCCCGATCCGCAGCGGCCCGTCTCCGAGCTGCTGACGGATCTTCAGCAGCTGTACCGGCAGACCGAACAGGCCACCGAGACCTACAACGCCACGGCGGAGCAGCTCAAGAAGCAGCAGGCCGAGGTGGACCGCCTCGACGGCGAACTGGCCCGGGCCCGGCTCGCCCTGCAGAGCAGCCGGACCGACGCCGGACGGCTGGCCCGGGAGCAGTACCAGAACCGCAGCGACCTCTCCCCCTACGTACGCCTGCTGCTCGCCCCGGACCCACAGCACGCCCTCGACGAGGGTCATGTCATCGGGCAGCTGGCCCGCGAGCGCGCCGAAACGGTGGACCGGCTGACCGGCACCGAGAAGAAGAAGGACGCACTGGCCAGGGCGGCCCGCAAGGCCCTGGACACCCAGCAGACCCTCGCCGCACGGCAGAAGAAGCAGCGCGACGACGTGACGACCAGGCTCGCCGACGTCGAACGGCTCCTCGCCTCCCTCACCCCGCAACAGCTGAGCGCGATCGCCCGGCTGGAACAGCAGGGGGTCACGGAGGCCCAGGACAAGCTCGCGACCTCGGGCGCCCTCGGCAAGGCCGCGGTCCCTTCCTCGGCCGAGGGCGAGCGGGCGGTCCGTTACGCCATGGACCAGATCGGCAAGCCGTACCAGTGGGGAGCGGCGGGCCCGAAGTCGTACGACTGCTCGGGCCTCACCTCCCAGGCCTGGGACCACGCGGGCACCCCCATCCCCCGCACCAGCCAGGAACAGTGGGACCGCCTGAAGAGAATCCCGCTGACCGACCTGCGTCCGGGCGACCTGGTGATCTACTTCCCGGAGGCGACACACGTGGCCATGTACGTCGGGGACGGGAAGGTCGTACAGGCACCAAGACCGGGCGAGAAGATCAGGATCTCCCCGTTGGCGTCCAACCCCGTACTTGGCGCCGTGCGCCCCGACGACTCCCCCGCTCAGGCCCGGGCCACCGAGGCCAGGTAGGTCTGCCCAACTGCCGCCCTGGACAAGGTCATCAAGGCCGATCCGCCTCGTCGTGTCAGCCGCTGTAAGGTGCCGATGACCATGTACAAATGAATCGGGGAAATGTGCAACTCTCTCTGAAGGCCGCGACCGTCACCGCTTCGCTCATCGGCGCCACGGCGTTCGCGATCACCCCTGCCGGCGCCGCGCCCGCGCAGACCACCACGCAGACCGCTTCCGCCGCCGCGTTCAGCTGCCACGTCTACAACAACTCCGGCTCCGAGGTGAACGTGCGCAGCGGGGCCGGGACGACCTACTCCGTCATCGGCGGCATCGCCGCCGGGGGAAAGCTGCCGTGCGGCAGCCTCGGCGAGAGTTCCGTGAACCGCCAGCGGTACAAGGCGTGCGGCATCACCAGCACCGAGTGGATGACCGTCCGGATCAACGGCCACGACGGCTGGGTGGCCGTGGCGTGCGTGGCGCTGGGCGTCTGAGCATCTGAGCATCATCGGAGGGGCCCCTCCCCCAGGCGGGGGGGGGCGGGCCCCGTCCGGTGCAGGGAGGCCGCGCCGGAAAGAGGCGTCCGGCTCGCGCCGGTTCGGTCCGTCCGGCACTTCCTCCTCGTACGGCAGGACGGCGGGCGGGCGTCTCGTCGTCGATGTGCGAAACGGTCGCTGTCTACGCAGCTGACGGCGGGGCGTCCCCGGACACGGCACAGCACGCTGCCCGACAGCCGAGAAGACGCACCGCCACAGCAGCCTCAGGCCCCGGCGACCGAAGCCAGGTAGGCCTGCGTCTTCTCAGGCTCATAGAAGAAGTTCTCGAAGTCGGCCGGATCGTTGAACGCGTTGGCGAATCGATCCGCCACCGGCTGCAGCTGGCCCGCCGCACCGATGAGGTTCAGGATGTGCTCCGGCGGCGGCGCCAGCATGGCGTTGGTCCACTTGGTGACGTGCTGAGCCGTGTTCCAGTACCGGTCGAACGTGGCGCGCATCCACTCCTCGTCGAACGGCTTGTCCTCCCGCTCCAGGATCGAGGCGAGGTACGCGGCCGCGCACTTGGACGCGGAGTTGGAACCCTGGCCCGTGATCGGGTCGTTGGCGACGACCACGTCGGCCACGCCGAGGACCAGACCGCCGGAGGGCAGCCGGCCGATGGGGTTGCGCACGGTCGGGGCGTACCGGCCGGCCAACGTGCCGCCGGCGTCGGTCAGTTCGACCTTAGTGGCCCGCGCGTACTCCCACGGAGTGAACTTCTCCATGAGTTCCAGGGTCAGGGAGAGGTGCTCCGCCGGGTCCTTGACGCCGTTGAAGACGTCGAGCGGGCCGCCGGGTATGCCCTCCCAGAACAGGATGTCGGCGCGGCCCGAGGTGGTGAGCGTCGGCATGATGAACAGCTCGCCGACCCCGGGGACCAGGTTGCAGCGGACCGCGTCGAACTCCGGGTGCTCCGGGCGCGGACCGAGGCCGTGGACGTACGAGACGGCCAGCGCGCGCTGCGGCTCGCTGTACGGGGAGCGCTCCGGGTCGCGGGCGAACATCGAGACCAGCTCGCCCTTGCCCGCAGCGACCAGGACGAGGTCGTAGGTGCGGGAGAAGTAGTCGAGGTCGCCGACGGCCGCGCCGTGGATGACCAGCTGGCCGCCGCGCTGGGCGAAGGTCTCCATCCAGCCGGCCATCTTCACCCGCTGGTCGACCGACTGCGCGTACCCGTCGAGCCTGCCCACCCAGTCGATCGCCCGCTGGGTCGGACCGGGGTCGTGCGAGCCGGGGGCCGCGACCGAGACGCCGAGTCCTTCGATCTTCGGGGCCTGGGACTCCCAGAAGTTCAGCTGGAGATCGCGCTCGTGCTGCAGTGCCGTGTCGAACATGCACTGCGTCGACATGACCCGGCCGGAGCGGATCTCGTCCGCGGTCCGGTTCGACATCAGGGTGACCTCGTAGCCGTGCGAATGCAGACCGAGGGCGAGCTGGAGTCCGGACTGGCCGGCTCCGACGACGAGTATCTTCCGCATGCGGGTGTGTCTCCTACGGGGGCTGGGGACTACTCGGGGGTTTCGTCCAGCGCGTGGCCCACCAGGGCCAGGAGGGTCTCGATCACCGAGATCCGGCGCCGCGCGTCCATGATCATGACAGGGATGTGCGCGGGGATGGTCAGTGCCTCGCGTACGTCCTCCGGCTCGAACAGCTCGCTGTCGTCGAAGTGGTTGACCGCGACGACGTACGGCAGTCGGCAGCTCTCGAAGTAGTCCAGTGCGGGGAAACAGTCCTTCAGGCGGCGGGTGTCGGCCAGGACGACGGCGCCGATCGCGCCGCGCACCAGGTCGTCCCACATGAACCAGAACCGCTGCTGGCCCGGCGTGCCGAACAGGTAGAGGACCAGGTCGTCGTCGAGCGTGATGCGGCCGTAGTCCATGGCCACCGTGGTGGTCAGCTTGCCGGGCGTGGCGGAGAGGTCGTCGGTGCCCTCGCTCGCCTCGGTCATCAGCGCCTCGGTCTGCAGCGGTGTGATCTCCGAGACGGTCGTGACCAGCGTGGTCTTGCCGACGCCGAACCCGCCCGCGATCACGATCTTGGTCGCGACGGGGGCCCGGTCCCGGTCCTTCTGCCAGGCCTTCAGATCCTCGTCGGGCTCGGCGAAGCCGGCGACGAGGGGGGTGACGCCGGTGGCGTCAGAGACGGCGGAGTCCACTCAGCACCCTTTCCAGCAGAACGCGGTCCGGGCGGCCGGTGCCGTGACCCGTTCCGGTGCCGTACACACGGATCTTTCCCTGGTCCGCGAGATCGCTCAGCAGGACGCGGACCACGCCGAGCGGCATTCTCAGCAGCGCGGCGATCTCGGCCACCGTGCGCATCCGGCGGCACAGTTCGACGATGGCCCGCATCTCCGGCATCACCCGGGTGGCGAGGGAGCCGTTCGTCAGTTCCTTGCGCTCCTCGGGGGCTTCGAGGGCGGCCACGAAGGTCTCCACGAGGAGGACGTGGCCGAAGCGGGTACGGCCGCCGGTGAGCGAGTAGGGGCGGACACGGGCGGGTTTGCGGTCGCCGCCGCGGACCGGGAGCTGCTGCTTCTTGGCCGCGCCGCTCATCGGGCGCTCCCCGTCGACTCGGCCTCCAGCGATTTCCTCAGCTCGCTGCGGAGTTCGGGGGTCAGGACGTGGCCGGCGCGGCCGACGAAGAGCGCCATGTGGTACGCCACCACGCTCATGTCGCACTCCGCGGAGCCGTGCACGCCGAGCAGCGAGCCGTCGCTGATCGACATCACGAAGAGGCTGCCCTCGTCCATCGCGATCATCGTGTGCTTGACGCCGCCGAACTCCATGAGACTGGCGGCGCCGATGGTGAGGCTACCGATGCCGGAGACGATGGTCGCCAGGTCGGCGGAGGAGCCCCGGGGGCCCTTCGCCGCCTTCTTCTGGCGGGACTCGGCCGTGCGGGCGGGGTCGGAGGAGAGCAGGAGCAGGCCGTCCGAGGAGACGACTGCGACGGACTGGATGCCGGGTACTTCCTCGACCAGGTTGGTCAGCAGCCAGTGCAGGTTGCGGGCTTCACTGCTCAGGCCGTAGGTACTGGGCGCGGTCAACTGCTTGCCTCCTCGGCTGTGCCCCCCGTGGCGTGTTCGGTGTGTGCGGCGATCTCTGCCTCTACGTCCCTGTAGCCGGCCTGTGCTCCTTGGCGGAAGCCGCCGAGTCTGCGGCGGAGGGCTTCGGCGTCCACGGATGCGCTGCGCTGGCGCGGCGGGGCTGTGGGCGCGGTGATCCTGGGTGTGCGCTTGGGGAGGCCCTTGCTGGTGAGCGCCTCGGCTTCGCCTTCGGCGTCCTCGCTCCCACCCGCACCACCCGTGCGGCTCTCGTCGTCGGCTGCCGGTGGCCCCAGCGGGGCCTGCTCCCCGCCGGCGACCGCGGGTGCGTGGTGGGCCGCGGGCGCGCCGTGGGACTCGGGTGCACGGGTGCCGCGGGACTCAGGTACGTCGTGGGCCGCGGGCACGTCGTGGGACCCGGGTGCGTGGGAGGCCGCGCGGGAGCCACGGGACTCAGGTACGTCGTGAACCGCGGGCACGTCGTGGGCCCCGGCTGCGGGGAAGGCCGCGTGAGCATCACGGGACTCAGGTAGATCATGGGCCGCGGGCACGTCGTGGGACCCGGCTGCGGGGAAGGCCGCGTGAGCATCACGGGACTCAGGTACGTCGTGAGCCGCGGGCACGTCGTGGGCCCCGGGTGTCTCGGCCGCCTCGGGTGCGTGGGAGGCCTCGGAGTCCGTCGGCGCGTCCGGGAGCAGGAGCTCCATCGTTGTTTCGGCGAAGGTTTCCGCCGGCTCCTTCGGGCGGGTCACCGATGCCTCGGTGGCCGGCTCCTCGGGCTCCGGCCTTGTGTGCGCCTCCAGGGCCTCCGCTTCGCCGGCGAGCTTCTCCGCCAGGGCCACCAGCGGGTCCGTGTCCTTGTCCGGGTCCTTGGTGCGGGCGTGCAGGACGTTGGAGTTGGCCTCGGCGTCGGCGCCGGGGAAGGAGACGGACTGGGTGGTGTCCGAGAGCCCGGCCGAGGGCGGGACCGCCGCCGCGGGGGCCTCGGCGAGGAGGGACTGGGGCAGGACGACGACCGCCGCCACCCCGCCCTGCTTCTGCTCGCGCAGCTGGACGCGGACGCCGTGCCGGTGGGCGAGGCGGGCCACGACGTACAGGCCGAGACCGAGGCCGGCCTCGCCCTCCTGGTCGTACGGCGAGGCGGGGTCGAAGTCGGTGAGGCGGGCGTTGAGGCGGTCGAGCCGGTCACCCGCCAGGCCGATGCCCTCGTCCTGGACGGAGAGCATCACCTCGCCGGATTCGAGGAGCCAGCCGGAGACCTCGACGGGCAGGTCCGGCGGGGAGAACGAGGTGGCGTTCTCCATGAGTTCGGCGAGCAGGTGGGAGAGGTCGTCGGCCGCGAAGCCCGCCACATGGGCGTGCGGCGGCAGGGCGGCGATGCGGACGCGCTCGTAGCGTTCGATCTCGCTGACCGCAGCCCGTACGACGTCCACCAGCGGGACCGGGCCGTGGTGCTGCTGGACGTGCTCGGTGCCGGCGAGGACCAGGAGGTTCTCGCTGTGGCGGCGCATGACCGTGGCGAAGTGGTCGAGCTTGAAGAGTGTGGCGAGCCGCTCGGGGTCGTGTTCGCGCTCCTCCAGGCCCTCGATGACCGCCAGCTGGCGCTCGACCAGCCCCAGGGTGCGCAGGGCGAGGTTGACGAACGTACCGCCGATGCTGCCGCGCAGCCGCTCCAGCTGGGCGGCCGACTCGTCGAGTTCGGCGCGCAGCTCCTCGCGGGCGTCGGCCATCTTCTGCCGCTGGCCCACCAGGTGCTTGCGGTCGGTCTCCAGGGTGGTGACCCGCTCGTGCGCGGCAGCGGTCTGCTCGTGCAGGGCGACCGCGTGTGCGTGCAGGGCGTTGACCGAGCGGACGACCTGGGCGAACTCGTCGTTGCGGCCGGTGAAGGCGATCGGTTCCTGGGTGACCGGGTCCTCGGCCTCGGCGAGGCGGGCCGAGCCGCGGCGCAGGACCGACAGCGGGCGGGTGAGGGTGCGGGCCATGCCGGTGGCGATGCCCACGGCGACCAGCATCAGGACGCCGAGGACGGCGACGCGGATCTCCAGGGCGGTGACGTCGTCGTCCCGGAGCCCGGCGAGGTCCTTGGTGCGGTGGTCGTAGAGGGCCGACTCGGCGCCCCGCATCAGGTCGACACGGGCGGACAGGGCCGCGTCCAGCTTCTTGACGCTGGTGGTCGACTCGCTGTCGGTGAACGTCGGCTGGTCGGTGAGGGCGGCCAGGTACTTCTCCGCCGAGTTGACCTCGGGACCGGTGACCGTGGAGTCGTACGAGGCCACCGCCGCCTTGGGGGCCGTCTCGTGGAAGTCGGCGAGGGCCGCGTCGGCGCGCAGGCGGGCCTGCTGGGCGGCTGCGGTGAGCGCGTCGCGCTGCTTGCGGTCGGCCTCGTTCGTGGTGGTGGTCGTGGTGGGCAGACCTGTGGTGGGGTTGATCACCGTCTGGGTGCTGGACGGGATGTTCAGCGCGGCCAGCAGCAGGCCGCGGGCGGCCGCGGACTGCTGGACGGCGGAGTCCAGTTCGGCGAGGGAATAGGCGCCGGAGTCGGCCCGCGGGGGCATTCGGTCGGCCAGGTCGTCGGCGAGCCGGTGCAGCTCGCTGATGGTGGCCGAGTACGCCTGGTGGGTCTGCAGCGCGTTCGTCTTGCCGGTGAGGGCGGCGCGCCGGACGGCCGCGATGGCGTCGAGGTCGGTGCGCAGCGCGGCCGGGGTGTCGGTGTCGGCGCGCAGGTCGTCGACCTGGCGGTCGACGCGGGCGCTGCGCTGCTCGGAGGGCGCCTTGGTCTTGGGGCGGCCGGCGGCGATGTAGGCCGTGACCTCGTCGCGTTCGTCGGCGAGCGAGTGGGCTAGCGCGAGCGCGTCCTGTGTGCGGGTGGCCAGCGTCACCAGGTCCTGCGAGTCGCTGAGGTCCTGGGATGCGGTGAGCAGCGCGGGCGCTCCCGCTCCGGCGATGGCCGCGGCCACCACCGCCACCGCGACGATCAGCCGGGTGCGCACATGAGTGGGGCGGCCGGTGCCCACGGGGGTCTGCTCGGCGACCCCCTCGGGGGTCGTCTGCCTGCCTGTGCGCCGAGGCCGCTTCTTCTGCACCGGTGCTCGCATTCCTGAACTCGTCTACCCAAGGGCCCGGGTGGCGCCCCGTGATCTCGGTACCAAGTGGTGCGTACACCCGGTTCGTACGGTTCCCGACCCTCCCAGCGCCGGTGGGCAGTGGCCGCGCATCACCTGACCCGCCACCCAAAGGAGTGAACATCGGCAGGGAGTTGACGGGCAAGTTCCTGTGGCGTGTGCAGCGCCCTTGTGCGGTGGGCCGGTTGGACGCGCGGGTCAGGCTTTGGCAGTATTCGCCACCACGCCTTTCCAGACTGTGTCATTTACCCCCAAACCCGGCGCCTGACCTGCGGGGCCGTGCCAATTCGGCGGCGCTTGCCAGCCTTTGGCGAAGCCTGTGAAGGGGTCGTGCAGACTGGCCGAATGCGCACTGATCTCGTTTCGGAAGCCGGCGACCCGACCCGACCCAACGAGGACTTCGCCGGAGTCGGACTACCCGCGTCCGGTCAGGGGGGTTGCGTGATCTTGCTGGACGGAGTGACGCCACCACGGGGCGGGACGGGGTGTCTGCATTCGGTCCCCTGGTTCACGGCGCGGCTCGGCGGCGCGCTGACCGAACTGACCGTTTCCGGGCGAGATCTGACGCTCCCGGAGATTCTCTCGCGGGCGATCGCCCGGACCGCGGCGGCCCACGCGCACACCTGTGAGCTTTCTCACCCGCGAACCCCCCAGGCGACGGTGGTCCTGACCCGCTGGTCGGACGAGACAGTGGAGTACCTGGTCCTGTCCGACTCCGTGCTGCTCCTGCAGTCCCCCGAGGGCGCGGTCACCCCGGTCCTGGACGACCGGCTCGACCGGCTGCCCCGCTCCGCACTGGCCACCGACGCCCTGATCGACGCGCATCTGCGCAACAAGGAGGGCGGATTCTTCACCGCCGCCGCCGACCCCTCGGTCGCCTCCCGCGCGGTCACCGGCACCCTCCCCCGCCGCGAGGTGCGGGCCCTGGCCGCGCTGACGGACGGTGCGACGCGCTGGACGGAGAAGTTCCACGAGGGCGACTGGACGGCCCTGTTCGACCTCGTCGCCAAAGAGGGCACCCGCTCCCTGGTCGAGCGGGTACGGGAGCTGGAGGCGGCGGACCGGGAGGAGCGGGCGTTCCTCGGCCGCAGCAAGACGCACGACGACGCGACGGCGGTGTACGTCGAGCTCCAAGGCGTCCCCGGAGCGTCGGCTACTTCTCCATGACGGTGTTCAACTGGTGCAGCAGGCGGGCCAGTTCGGCCACCTCGAGGCGGTCCCAGTGGGCCAGCTGGCTGACATAGCGGGCGCGGCGGGCCTCGCGGACCTTGCCGACGCGGCCGCGGCCCTCGTCGGTCAGGGTCACCAGCCAGGCGCGGCCGTCGGCGGGGTCGGGCTCGCGGGCGATCAGGCCCAGCTCCTCCAGGGCACGCAGCTGGCGGGACATGGTGGCCTTGCCGACGCCGATGTAGGCGGCGAGCTCGGTGGCGCGCTGGCCGCCGAGCTCGTCGAGGCGGATGAGCAGGCCGTACGCGGAGGACTCCAGGTCGGGGTGGACCTCGCGGGCCATCTCTCCCTGGTTGGCCCGGGCGCGCCTGAGCAGCACGGTCAACTCGCGCTCCAGCGCCAGGAATTCCTGGTCTGCACCACTCGGCGTCACCTGGTCCGTGACCCGATGTACGTCGCCGTTTCCGTCCTCGTGCACGTCAGCACCCCTGACTGGTTTCGCTGTCCTGAAAGTTTCTGTCAAACGCCGCCATTGCCGCAGCTCCGTAAGTATTTCGCAGGCGTAGACCAACGGCAGCCCCCGGACCCCCTTCCCACGCCGTCGTCTACGTGCGTAGCTTCTTTAGCAGGCAATCAATGACATGCCCACGCCAGTGGATCGGCGGTCACTTCACGGTCCCCCCACCTCACTCCTCGGAGGCACGTCATGCGCGTGCACAGACCCGGTTCCCTCCACCCGCGTCCGCTCGCCGTCCTGGTCACCGCCCTGCTCGCGGTGGTCTCCCTGGCCCTCCCCCTCTCCACCGCCCAGGCCGCGAGCACCCCCAGCCGCGGTTCGGCGTACATGGGCATGGGAGTCCTCGCCCACGACGGACGGAACGGCACCCCCTCCACCGGTGACGTCACCCAGACCGAGGGTGTCGACGTCTCCGGCTACCAGGGCAACGTCGCCTGGAGCACCCTGTGGAACAGCGGCGTCCGCTGGGCCTACACGAAGGCCACGGAGGGCACGTACTACACGAACCCCTACTTCGCGCAGCAGTACAACGGCTCGTACAACGTCGGCATGATCCGCGGCGCGTACCACTTCGCGACCCCGGACACCACGAGCGGCGCCACCCAGGCGAACTATTTCGTCGACCACGGCGGCGGCTGGTCCCGCGACGGCAAGACCCTGCCCGGCGCGCTCGACATCGAGTGGAACCCGTACGGCGCCGCCTGCTACGGCAAGTCCGCCGGCGCGATGGTCAGCTGGATCGCCGACTTCCTGAACACCTACAACGCGCGGACGGGCCGGTACCCCGTGATCTACACGGCCACCAGCTGGTGGACCCAGTGCACCGGCAACTACGGCGGCTTCGCCGTGAACAACCCGCTGTGGATCGCCCGCTACGCCTCGGACCCGGGGACACTGCCCGCGGGCTGGTCGTACTACACGATGTGGCAGTACACCTCCTCCGGCCCGACCGTCGGGGACCACGACAAGTTCAACGGAGCGCTCGACCGCGTGGTGGCGCTGGCCAACGGCTAGCCGCCGCTGTGCAGGTGCGGCGGTCGTCCCTCGCGGGCGGCCGCCGCGCGCTGCGTTGGTGCTCCGCGCCGGCCGGGATCATGCTGGTCAGGAGAGGAGCCTGCCGAGCAAGGGCGAGATGAGCGGCGATGGAGCGACAGTCGACGTACACGGCCACGGCCACCATCGATGAGCAGGGCATCCTGACCGGCTGGAGCGAAGGCGCCCAGCGGCTGCTCGGCCACGAGGCCTCGGAGGTCGTCGGACGGCCCGCGTCCGCGCTGCTCGCCGCGGAGGCCGGCTCGGCCCGCCGGACCCTGGCCGGGCGCGACCGGTGGAACGGCACCGTGCCCCTGCGGCACCGCGACGGCCGGCGCCTGGAGCAGGGGCTCCTCGCCCACCGCCGGACGTCGGCCACCGGGGCCGTCGACTGGCTCGTGGTGACCGCCGTGGCGGACCGGCCCCAGCCGCCCCGGGGCGAACCGCTGGAGGAGTGGACGTTCATCCAGTCCCCCTTCCCGTTGGCGATCTTCGACACCGAGCAGCGCCTGATGCGCGCCAACCGCCGCCTGGAGCGCGCCCTGTCCCTGCCCGAGGCGGCGATGCGCGGGCTGCGCCTGACCCACATCTCACCCGGTCACACGAGCGAGGAGGCAGACCGGGCGATGCGCCAGGTGCTGGAGACCGGCGAGCCGCAGGAGGTGCAGACCGGCCTCGTCCCGGATCTGAGCCTGCCCACCGTCCTGACCCCGCTCAAGGACGGCACCGGCAGGGTGCGCGCCGTCTGCCTCGCGGCGCAACGGCGCGCCCCGGAGTCCGCCCGCCGGGGCACCGAGGGCGAGACCGGCACGCACACGGGTACGGCTTCCGACCTCGCTCGGGCCGCGCAGGAGCTGGCCGAGGCCACGGTCCCCCGGCTCGCGGACTTCATGGTCGTGGACCTGCTCGACGCCCCGCGCTCCCCGGCCGCCCCCGCCGACGTGGGCCCGCTGGTCCTGCGCCGCGCCGCGCTGCGCGCCGTCCCGGACGACGCCGTGAGCGCGTCCGGGGCCGGGGTGGGCCAGGCGATCGCCTACGAGCCGGGCTCGCCCCCGGCGGATTGCCTCGCCTCCGGCAACCCCGTCCTCTACGACACCTCGGACCCGCTGATCGCGGCGTGGGCGGCCGTGGACCCGGCGGCGGCGTGGCTGCACGCCTGCGGCACGCGCACGCTGATGCTGGTGCCGCTGCTCGCCGAGGGCAACGCCCTCGGGGTGGCCCTCTTCGGCCGCCACCTGCGCCCCGAGCCGTTCGGCCCGGAGGATCTGCGGATCGCCGAGGAACTCACGGCTCATGCGGCCACCGGCCTGCACAGCGCCCGCCGTTACTCCCGTGCCCGCACCACCACCATGTCCCTGCAGCGCAGCCTGCTCCCGCACACGCTGCCCGACCAGGCGGCCCTGGAGATCGCCACCCGGTATCTGCCCGCGGCCACCAAGGCCGGTGTGGGCGGCGACTGGTTCGACGTGATCCCGCTGTCCGGGGCACGGGTCGCCCTGGTCGTGGGCGATGTCGTCGGCCACGGCATCCGCGCCTCCGCCACCATGGGCAGGCTGCGGACCGCGGTGCGCACCCTGGCCGACGTCGACCTGCCCGCCGACGAGCTGCTCACCCACCTCGACGACCTCGTCCTGCGGCTGGCCGCCGACGAGGGCAGCACCGACCCGGCGGCCGAGACCGCCGGGGGCATCGGCACCACCTGTCTGTACGCGGTCTACGACCCGGTCTCACGCCATTGCACGCTCGCCCGGGCCGGCCATCCGCCGCCCGCCGTGGTCACCCCGGACGGCATCGTCCGCTTCATCGACGTGCCCCCCGGTCCGCCGCTGGGGCTCGGCGGGCTGCCCTTCGAGGCCTTCGAGACCGAACTGCCCGAGGGCAGCCTGCTCGCCCTCTACACCGACGGGCTGCTCGAGGCCCGCGACCATGACATCGACGAGGCGCTGGACAAGCTGTTCGGCGCGCTCGGCCGCCCCGCGCCGTCGCTGGACGCGGTGTGCGACCGGGTGCTGACCGAGCTGCTGAGCCACCGCCCCGACGACGACATCGCCCTGCTCGTCGCCCGCACCCGGGCGCTGCACGCCGACCGGGTCGCCGCCTGGGAGCTGGACAGCGATCCCTCCGTGGTGGCTCGGGCCCGCAAGCACACGAGCGACCAGCTGAGCACCTGGGGGCTGGACGAGGCCGCCTTCACCACCGAGCTGATGGTCAGCGAACTGGTCACCAACGCCATCCGCTACGGCCGCCCGCCCATCCAGCTCCGGCTCATCCACCAGAACTCCACCCTGATCTGCGAGGTCTACGACTCCAGCGGCACCACCCCGCACATGCGGCGCGCCCGGATCTTCGACGAAGGCGGCCGGGGCCTGCTGCTGGTCGCCCAGCTCGCCAAGCGCTGGGGCACCCGCCACGACCGGGTCGGCAAGACCGTGTGGGCCGAGCAGTCGCTGACCGTGGGCTGACATGGGACTGCCCCGCCGGGGAGGGGCGGGGCAGTGAGCGGTCGGATTGCTCCGTGTTCAGTTGACGACCACGTCCGGCGGGGCGGGCGGGTCCTGGGCGGTGGTGCCGCCGCTGTCATGACCGGGGTCCGGCGCAGCAGGTCCGGGGTCGGCCGGGCCGGGGTCGGCCGGGCCGGGGTCGGCCGGAGCGGGCGACTCCGGTGTGGAGGTGCTGCCGGTGTCCCCGCCGGACGGGTCCGGCTTGTGGTCGTCGGGGCACGGCGGGCCGCCGCTGCCATTGGTGCCGGTGCCGTTACGGCCGTTCGTACCCTTGCCGCCGCATGAGCCCCTGCCGCGGCCGCCGGTGCCGCCGGTGCCGGTACCGCCCGGCGCCGTGCAGACCGTGGCGTCGCCGCCGGTGCCGTTGCCGCCGTTGCCCCCCGTGGCGTCGCCGGCCTGGCAGGTGTCGTGGTCGCCGTGGTGCCTGTCCCCGTGATCGCCGTGCTTCTTGCCGTGGTCGTCCTCGTGGTGCTTGCCGCTCTTCTCGTGGCCCTTGCTGCTGTGGCCGTCGTGCGACGCGGAAGCCGTCACGCTGTGCGATGCGGGGGCGGCGAAGGCGGCGCCTGCGGGGATCAGTACTGCGGCGATGGGGAACAGGAGGGAGGCGGCGGCCACGGCCAGGCTGCTCTTGCGGACGTTGCGGGTCATGAGGGGTGCCGTTTCTTGAGGGAGGATCGGGATTGCGGGGGGGGGACTGGGGGCTCGTGGCCGGGGGGCGGGTGGCGCGGCCGCTGACCGCGCCACCCGGATCCGTCGTCGCTCACTCGCTGCTGTCAGCGACGTGGGCCTCAGTTGGCAGTGGCGTCACCTCCGTTGCCACCGGTCGCGTCCCCGCCACCGTTGCTCGTGGCGTTACCACCATTGCCGCCGTTCGCATCCCCGCCACCGTTGGTCGTGGCGTTACCACCGTTGCCGCCGTTCGCATCCCCGGCACCATTGCTCGTGGCGTTACCACCGTTGCCGCCGTTCGCATCCCCGGCACCATTGGTCGTGGCGTTACCACCGTTGCCGCCGTTCGCATCGCCCTTGCCATTACTCGTGGCGTTACCACCGTTACCACCGGTCGCATCGCCCTTGCCATTACTCGTGGCATTACCACCGTTACCACCGGTCGCATCGCCCTTGCCATTACTCGTGGCATTACCACCGTTACCACCGGTCGCATCGCCCTTGCCATTGCTCGTGGCATTACCGCCGTTGCCGCCGGTCGCGTTGCCCTTCTTCGCCTTCTTGTGGTGGTCACTGTGGTGATTGTCGTGGTGCTTGGTCACCAGCGTGACGGTCGACGACTCGTGCATCGGGGCGGCCGAGGCGGCGGTGGCCGGGAGAATGATTCCGCCGGCGACGACCACGGCCGAGGCGACGATCGTGGAGAGGCGGACGCCTCGCTTGGTACGGACGGACTCGCGGTTCTCGTTGATGCGCTTCATGACTTTCTCCTACTTGGATCGGGGCCCTTTTTCGGTTTCCGGTTTCTCCGGTGGGGCCGTGCTTCAAGTAGGCCGGAATTCCAGAACGCGGTCACGTTCCGAGGACTCGGGACTTGACGAGGAGGAAAACGCCCGGTATTTAGCGCGGCGCGCCTAGGACGCGGGTCCCTTGAGGACCGGGCCGGCCCAGTCGGGCGGTGCGGGCGGGGACGGCGGGGCAGGCGCCGGGTCGGCGGCGGGGCGGGCGTCGGCCGCACGGGCGTCCACCAGCGTGGGCGTACGGCGCTGCGGGCCGCAGTCGGCCAGGGCAGCCCGCAGGGCCGCGACGAACTCCAGACAGGTGCCGTACCGGTCGTCCGGGGCCTTGGCCAGCGCCCTGCACAGGACGTCGTCGGCGGCCGCCGGGATCCCGGCCCGCTCCTCGCTCAGCCGGGGCGGCGGGTCGTACTGGTGCGCCCACAGCAGCTCCAGGTCGTCGTCCCGGCGGAAGGGCGGCGCGCCCGCGAGGGTCTCGTAGACGACACAGGCCAGGCTGTAGAGATCGGACCTGCCGTCCACGGGGCGGCCCGCGACCCGCTCCGGCGCCACGTAGTCGAGGGTGCCGACGAACTCGCCCGCGGTGGTGAACCCGGTGAGCGACAGGGACTTCTTCGCCAGCCCGAAGTCCGTGAGGTAGACGTGCTCGGGGTGGTCGCTGTCGACACCCTTGGCGACCAGGACGTTGCCGGGCTTGACGTCCCGGTGCACCAGATCGTGCTCATGGGCCGCGTCGAGCGCGGACGCCAGCTGGGCGGCGATGCGCAGCGCGGCCGGCACGGAGAGCGGGCCGTCGCGGTCGAGCACGGCGCGCAGGTCCATCCCGTGCACGAAGCACATCGCGATGTACAGGATCCCGTCGGTCTCGCCGGCCTCGAAGACGGGGACGATGTGGGGATGGTCGATGGCGGCGGCGATCCGTGACTCCTGGTGGAAGCGGCGGCGGAAGGCGTCGTTGCGGGTGTACTCGGGCGCGAGGAGCTTGAGGGCGACGGTACGGCCGAGGCGCAGGTCCTTGGCGCAGTAGACGACGGCCATGCCACCGCGGCCCAGCTCGCGCTCCACCCGGTAGCCGGCGATCTCCGTCCCGATCGGGCCGGAAGGTTGCACCACCTGCCCACTCACGCCTGAATTCTATCCAGTTGATCCATATGCGCGCTTGTCCGCGGCACGGCGAAGGCCCGGGCCTCCCTCAAGGGACCCGGGCCTTCCCTCATCCGGTCACCGCGGACGGAACCCGCTGATGGACCGCGTCGTCACGCCGCTACCGGAACCTCCGGTGCCGCGCCGTTCCTGGCGGGTGCGAGCGCCAGCTCCAGGACCTGACGGACGTCGGTCACGGCGTGGACGTCGAGCTTGTCCAGCACCTCGGCCGGGACGTCGTCCAGGTCGGGTTCGTTGCGCTTGGGGATGATCACGGTGGTCACCCCGGCGCGGTGGGCGGCGAGCAGCTTCTGCTTCACACCGCCGATGGGCAGCACCCGGCCGGTCAGCGAGACCTCGCCGGTCATCGCCACGTCGGTGCGGACCAGCCGGCCGGAGAGCAGGGACGCGAGGGCCGTGGTCATCGTGATGCCCGCACTCGGTCCGTCCTTCGGGACCGCGCCCGCCGGGAAGTGGATGTGCACGCCCCGGTCCTTCAGGTCGGCCACCGGCAGCTCCAGTTCGGCGCCGTGGCTGCGCAGGAAGCTCAGCGCGATCTGCGCCGACTCCTTCATCACGTCGCCCAGCTGGCCGGTCAGGGTCAGCCCCGCAGCGCCCGTCTCCGGGTCGGCGAGGGACGCCTCGACGAAGAGGACGTCGCCACCGGCTCCGGTGACCGCGAGGCCGGTCGCCACGCCCGGCACGGACGTACGGCGCTCGGCCGGGTCCTGGGCGGACTCGGGCACGTGGTGCGGACGCCCGATCAGCGCACGGAGATCCTCGTCCCGGACGGTGAACGGCAGCTTCCGCTCGCCGAGTTCGTGCTGGGCCGCGACCTTGCGCAGCAGCCGCGCGATGGACCGCTCCAGAGTGCGCACGCCCGCCTCGCGGGTGTACTCGCCGGCGAGCTTGCGCAGCGCGCCCTCGTCGATCGTGACCTCGTCCTTGGCCAGGCCGGTCCGCTCCAGCTGGCGCGGGAGCAGGTGGTCCCGCGCGATGACGACCTTCTCGTCCTCGGTGTAGCCGTCCAGGCGGACGATCTCCATACGGTCGGCGAGCGCCTCCGGGATGGCCTCCAGGACGTTGGCGGTGGCGAGGAAGACCACGTCGGACAGGTCGAGTTCGACCTCCAGGTAGTGGTCCCGGAAGGTGTGGTTCTGCGCCGGGTCCAGAACCTCCAGCAGGGCCGCGGCCGGGTCGCCCCGGTAGTCCGACCCCACCTTGTCGATCTCGTCCAGCAGGACCACGGGGTTCATCGACCCCGCCTCCTTGATGGCACGCACGACACGGCCGGGCAGTGCGCCGACGTACGTGCGCCGGTGACCGCGGATCTCCGCCTCGTCCCGGACACCACCGAGGGCGACACGGACGAACTTGCGGCCCATGGCGTGCGCGACGGACTCGCCGAGGCTGGTCTTGCCGACGCCGGGAGGACCGACGAGCGCGAGCACGGCCCCGCCGCGCCGCCCGCCGATGACACCGAGACCGCGCTCACTGCGCCGCTTGCGCACCGCCAGGTACTCGGTGATGCGCTCCTTCACGTCCTCCAGACCCGCGTGCTCGGCGTCCAGGATCGCCTTGGCGCCCCGGATGTCGTACGCGGAAGCGCTGTCATCGGTCCGCTCGTTCCACGGCATCTCCAGGACCGTGTCCAGCCAGGTGCGGATCCACGAGCCCTCGGGCGACTGGTCGGAGGACCGCTCCAGCTTGTCGACCTCCTTGAGCGCGGCCTCGCGCACCTTCTCCGGCAGGTCGGCGGCCTCCACACGGGCGCGGTAGTCGTCGGACTCCTCGCCGTCCTGCTCGCCGTTCAGCTCGCGCAGTTCCTTGCGGACGGCCTCGAGCTGACGCCTCAGCAGGAACTCGCGCTGCTGCTTGTCGACGCCCTCCTGGACGTCCTTGGCGATGGTCTCGGCCACGTCCTGCTCGGCGAGGTGGTCGCGCAACTGCTGCGCGGCGAGCCTGAGGCGGGCCACCGGGTCGGCGGTCTCCAGCAACTCGACCTTCTGCTCGGTGGTGAGGAAGGGCGAGTACCCGGAGTTGTCGGCGAGCGCGGAGACGTCGTCGATGGCCTGGACGCGGTCCACGACCTGCCAGGCACCGCGCTTCTTCAGCCAGCTGGTGGCAAGGGCCTTGTACTCCTTGACGAGTTCGGTGGCATGCCCGGGCAGTGGGTCCGGCACGGCCTCGTCGACCCGCGCGCCCTCGACCCACAGCGCAGCGCCCGGACCCGTCGTGCCGGCGCCGATCCGCACCCGGCCGCGGCCGCGGATCAGGGCCCCCGGGTCGCCGTCGGCCAGTCGGCCGACCTGCTCGACGGTGCCCAGCACACCGGTCTTGGCGTACGTACCGTCGATGCGCGGCACCAGCAGAACCTTGGGCTTCCCGGGCTCCGACCGGGCGGCGGCCTGCGCGGCCTCCACCGCGGCCCGCACCTCGGCGTCGCTCAGGTCCAGCGGAACCACCATCCCGGGCAGCACGACCTCGTCGTCGAGCGGCAGCACGGGCAACACGAGCGTGAACGCCGTGGACTCAGCAGCCATGATCTCCCCTTAGGCAGTCAACTTGAGCTATGCCGACTCAATGCACGGGGCTCCGCCAATGTTCCCGGGTTCTTGTTCGCTGTGAGCGATCGACCGGTGACCGTGGTGTCGTCGCAGGCCGGAGGAGTTGTCAGTGGGGCCTGCCAGGATGCCCGGACATCGGCACGAACAGGGAGGGCCGCATGGGCACATGGGACACGGGACCCTTTGACAACGACACAGCTGCGGACTGGTGCAACGGTCTCGACGACGCGGCCGTGGACGAGCGCGCGGGAATGGTTCGCGACGCGCTGGTGCGAGCCGTCGACACCGACGACCACCTCGAAGCACCCGAGGCGGAAGAGGCCGTCGCGGCGGCCGCGCTGGTCGCCGCCCAGCTTCCGGGCGGTGACGTCCCCTCGCCGCACTACGGGCCCGAGGAACCCCTCCCCGATCTCGCGGCCCTGCGGCCACTCGCGCTGCAAGCCCTCGACCGGGTCGTGACCGAGCCGTCCGAGCTGCTGGACCTGTGGGAGGACTCCGAGGGCGGCCCGTGGCGGTCCGGTGTCGAGCGGATGCGGCACATACTCCTGCCGCCTGCGGAGGGGGAACAGCTCAGCCTGTGCTGAGCGTACGGCTCGGGAAGGCCGGCAGGCGGATGTCTCGGCTCCTGCCGCGGCCGGGAGGATCGCTGCGCCATCGCTCAGGCGTTCACACGGAAACCGGGGAAGTCGCCGGGAGGCGCCAGCGCCGCACCAGCGGCCAGCCGGCGATGCCCGTGGTCAGGGCGATCAGGTGGCCCCAGTTGGTCATCGGGTCCTGGAAGGCGATCAGGTCGTCGAGGAGCGTGCTCGCGACCAGGGCGAGCAGGGGCCAGCGGACCCAGGGGGTGAGCAGGCCGGACAGCGCGCCGATGCTGGCGGCGACACCGAAGCTGATGCCGTAGTCGAGGCGGTGCAGGGAGGTCTCCGGAAGATGGCCGAACAGGACCGCGAGGCCCACCGGGACCTCCGTCGCAAGGGTGGCCAGGACGTGCCCCGCGAGGAACACACAGGCCGCCCGGGCACCGCCTATCCGCCGCTCCAGCGCGGTGAGCACCAGCACGAACGCACCCGCGTACGGCGACACGACGCCGCCCGCGATCCACAGCGCGCTCGCCAGCAGCACCAGCACCGGCGTGCGCACCAGGTGGGCGACGTCGGTGCTGGAGGCCTGGTAGAGCGTGTGCGTCAGGGCGGGGTCGGCCCAGGCCGCCACCAGCGAGGTGAGGGCGAGGAGGGCCGCGTAGGCGAAGGTGAACGGGGTGCCGGTGGGGGTCGGCAGGAGGTACCAGGGCCGGAAGGAGGGGCGGCTCGCGGCCGGGGCCGGCGTCGTGGCCGGGGCGGGCAGCTCGCGTTGGCGTGGGACTCCGTCGAGCAGGCCGGTGACATCCGGCAGGGAGTCGGCGGGAAGGGACGTGCCCAGGGGCGGGGACGCGGCCGTCGCAGGCCCGGTCACGGTCCGTTCCACGGTGAGGCACTCCTTCCGTCGCGCCCCACCCTTCGTGTTCCCGCGGCCGCTGTCTATGACCGACGCCACGCGAGAGCGGATTCACAGCAACCTCAGAGGCTTCAAACGCGTCCGCCCCCACCGGGTTCAGGGCCGCAGCAGTGTCACCTCCCTCGCGTACGCGGCCCGGACGTCCGGGGACCAGTCGCCGGTGCAGTAGACGGACAGCTCGCTCAGTGCGCCGTCGCGGATCTCACCGCCCATCAGTTCACGGCAGTACCAGGCGCCCTGTTCGCCCTCCCACCGCTCCTCGAACTCCAGGACGAGTCCGGTGGGGGCGGCGTCGACGCGGTGGCGCGGGACGGTGCCGAGGACGGGGCGGGTCCTGCCCGCGCCGGCCGCCCCGGTCAGCGTGACGAGGCCGCCGTGTCCGCGCGCGGCCCGCGCCAGGGCGGCACGGAGCTCGCCGAGCAGGTCCTCGGGCTCCACGAACAGGTACATCGCGCCCACGGCCCTCACCCCCGCCGTCCACGCACGGGCAGACATCCGGAGAACACCCGCGCCGGACCGGTGAGGGCGTCCGCTCCGGGCGTAGGCACGCCCGGCGGCGCGCGCGAGGCGCGCGGTGGCGGCGTGCGGCGGCAGTCGGCCGCACCTCCCCACCCATGTCACCCGCGGGTTCGTCGTCAATTCCCGTGAACGCAACGCCTCGTTCGAGGAGGATGGGCGTATGACTGCCGTCTACGACACTCCCGTGGTCCTGGACCGTCGCGAAGGCCCGTACGGGGAGGTGGTGCTGCGCAGGCACGGCGAGTTGCTGCAGATCATCGCCAACGGATGCTTCCTCATGGACACCTCCGACGGCCGCTCGGAGCGGCTGCTGGTCGACGCCGCGTACGACGCCCTGGACGGGCGCCCGGCACCGGACGTGCTGATCGGCGGACTGGGGGTGGGATTCTCGCTCGCACACGCCGCGGCGGATCCCGACAGGTGGGGGCGGATCACGGTCGTGGAGCGGGAGCCGGCCGTCATCGACTGGCACCGGGGCGACGGACCGCTGTCGGAGCTCTCCGCGCACGCGCTCGCCGATCCGCGTACCGAGATCGTCGAGGCCGATCTCGTCACTTACGTCAATGAGACATCGGACACGTTCGACGCCCTGTGTCTCGACATCGACAACGGTCCCGGCTGGACCGTCACCGAGGACAACGACAGCCTCTACTCACCGTCCGGACTTTCCGCGTGTGCAAGGGTGTTGAGGCCGGGCGGGGTGTTGGCGGTATGGTCTGCCGAGCCCTCTCCGGAATTTGAAGGAACCATGTGGAATGCCGGGTTCCGTCAGGTGCGTACCGAAGAGGTCCCCGTTGCCCGGGGCGTTCCGGACGCCGTGCACCTCGCCGTCCGACCTGGATAGCGACGGCGCGGTGAGTCCCCGTAATGTGCTGCCCTGACGCCGATCATTCAAGCGTCAATCGCAGTCATGGGATCACCCCACGGATTCCGGAAAGCAACAGGGGCGGGCGATGGAGCAGACACACACCTCCCAGACCGGCGCGGCCACGACGACCCAGGGCGCGCAGCGCCGCGTGCTGGTCGTCGAGGACGATCCGACGATCGTCGACGCCATCGCGGCCCGGCTCCGCGCCGAGGGATTCCTCGTGCAGACCGCGTCCGATGGCCCCGCGGCTGTCGACACGGCCGAGGCCTGGCAGCCCGACCTGCTGATCCTCGACATCATGCTGCCCGGCTTCGACGGCCTGGAGGTCTGCCGGCGCGTGCAGGCCCAGCGCCCGGTGCCGGTGCTGATGCTCACCGCGCGGGACGACGAGACGGACATGCTGGTCGGGCTCGGCGTCGGCGCCGACGACTACATGACCAAGCCGTTCTCCATGCGGGAGCTGGCCGCGCGGGTGCACGTCCTGCTGCGGCGCGTGGAGCGGGCGGCCATCGCCGCGTCCACGCCCCGCTCGGGGATCCTGCGTCTCGGCGAGCTGGAGATCGACCACGCGCAGCGCCGGGTGCGGGTGAAGTCCGAGGACGTCCACCTCACGCCCACCGAGTTCGACCTGCTGGTGTGCCTGGCGAACACCCCGCGCGCGGTGCTCTCCCGGGAGCAGCTGCTGGCCGAGGTGTGGGACTGGGCGGACGCGTCGGGCACCCGGACCGTGGACAGCCACATCAAGGCGCTGCGGCGGAAGATCGGCGCCGAGCGGATCCGTACCGTGCACGGCGTGGGCTACGCGCTGGAGACACCGACGCCATGAGCGAGGGGCGGGAGGCCGCACGGAGGAGCCCCGGGGAGGATCCCTGGGGTGGCGTACGCCCGTTCTCGATCAAGACCAAGCTGGGCGCACTCGTCGTCATCTCGGTGCTGATCACCACTGGTCTCTCGATCGTCGCGGTGCACACCAAGACGGAGCTTCGCTTCATCACGGTCTTCTCGATGATCGCCACACTGCTGATAACGCAGTTCGTGGCCCATTCACTCACCGCGCCGCTGGACGAGATGAACCTGGTGGCCCGCTCGATCTCGCAGGGCGACTACACCCGCCGGGTCCGCGAGAACCGCCGTGACGAGCTGGGCGACCTGGCCCAGACGATCAACGTCATGGCCGACGAGCTGGAGGCGCAGGACCGCCAGCGCAAGGAGCTGGTGGCGAACGTCTCGCACGAGCTGCGCACCCCTATCGCGGGCCTGCGCGCGGTGCTGGAGAACATCGTCGACGGGGTCACCGAGGCCGACCCGGAAACCATGCGGACGGCCCTGAAACAGACCGAGCGGCTCGGCCGGCTCGTCGAGACCCTGCTGGACCTCTCCCGGCTCGACAACGGCGTCGTACCGCTGAAGCTGCGCCGCTTCGAGGTGTGGCCGTACCTGTCGGGCGTGCTGAAGGAGGCCAACATGGTCGCCTCCGCGCGCGCGGGCATGGCCTCGGGCTCCGGAAGCCACACGCGTACCGACGTACACCTGCACCTGGACGTCTCCCCGCCGGAGCTGACCGCGCACGCGGACCCCGAGCGCATCCACCAGGTCGTCGCCAACCTGATCGACAACGCGGTCAAGCACAGCCCGCCGCACGGGCGGGTCACCGTGAAGGCGCGGCGCGGGCCGCAGCCGGAGTCGCTGGAACTCGAGGTGCTGGACGAGGGGCCCGGAATCCCCCGGTCCGAGTGGCATCGCGTGTTCGAGCGGTTCAACCGCGGCTCGGTGACCCGGCCGCACGGTCCGGGCAGCGACGGCGGCACCGGGCTCGGCCTCGCGATCGCCCGGTGGGCGGTGGATCTGCACAGCGGCCGAATCGGTGTGGCCGAATCCGACCGGGGCTGCAGGATCATCGTCACTCTTCCGGGACTGACTTCCGTCCCAAGTTGACGTAAAGTCCGAACCGGAGCCACAAGATCCACGTACGTCCCCGCAGTCGGACACGTGTGATCAGGGACAGGCCCGCGACGCGCATCCGCGTCGGTCGCGCCGGGCCCCGCTCGGCGATCCCGCACACCCCGGCCCACATGCGGAACCACGCTTGTTTCCCGCCATATCAAGCCCTGAAACAAGATTTCTGATGTGACTTACGCGACGATGAACCGGCCCGACCTGACCTTCCCGGTCTCGGAGGCGTAGCCTTTATTCCCGCTGTCCATAACCTTGTGAAGCGGAAGAGGGCGGTTGCCGCCGTGTCGCCACAGTCCCCCAGTAACTCGAGCATCTCGACCGATGACCAAGCCGGGAAGAACCCCGCTGCTGCGTTCGGTCCCAATGAGTGGCTCGTCGACGAGATCTATCAGCAGTACCTCCAGGACCCGAACTCGGTAGACCGTGCCTGGTGGGACTTCTTCGCCGACTACAAGCCGGGCGCGCCTGCCGCCGCGGCTCCGGCGGGTACTGCGGCCGCGGGGGCCGCAGGGACCACCACCACGGCTCCCCCGGCCCCGAGCGCGCCCGCGGCTCCCGCCGCCCCCGCGCCCGCCCCTGCGGCCCCGAAGCCCGCCGCCGCGGCTCCGGCCCCCGCTCCCGCGGCACCGGCCGCGGCCCCCGCCCCGGCCAAGCCGGCGACGCCCGCACAGGCGCCCGCTCAGCCGAAGGCCAAGGCCGCGCCCGCCGCAGCGGCCCCGGACGGCCCCGAGCTGATCACGCTGCGCGGCCCGGCCGCCGCGGTCGCGAAGAACATGAACGCCTCGCTGGAGCTGCCGACGGCCACCTCGGTCCGCGCGGTCCCGGTGAAGCTGCTGTTCGACAACCGGATCGTCATCAACAACCACCTGAAGCGCGCCCGGGGCGGGAAGATCTCCTTCACGCACCTGATCGGCTTCGCGATGGTCCAGGCCATCAAGGCCATGCCGTCGATGAACTGGTCGTTCGGCGAGAAGGACGGCAAGCCGACCCTGGTCAAGCCGCCGCACGTCAACCTCGGCCTGGCCATCGACCTGGTGAAGCCCAACGGCGACCGCCAGCTCGTCGTGGCCGCCATCAAGAAGGCCGAGACCCTGAACTTCTTCGAGTTCTGGCAGGCCTACGAGGACATCGTCCGCCGCGCCCGCGACGGCAAGCTGACGATGGACGACTTCACCGGCGTCACGGTCTCCCTGACCAACCCCGGCGGCCTCGGCACCGTCCACTCCGTCCCGCGCCTCATGCCCGGCCAGTCGGTCATCATGGGCGTCGGCTCCATGGACTACCCGGCGGAGTTCCAGGGCACCAGCCAGGACACGCTGAACAAGCTCGGCATCTCGAAGGTCATGACGCTCACGTCGACCTACGACCACCGGGTGATCCAGGGCGCCGCCTCCGGCGAGTTCCTGCGCCAGGTCTCGAACCTGCTGCTGGGCGAGAACGGCTTCTACGACGACATCTTCGAGGCGCTGCGCATCCCCTACGAGCCGGTCCGCTGGCTCAAGGACATCGACGCCTCGCACGACGACGACGTCACCAAGGCCGCCCGCGTCTTCGAGCTGATCCACTCCTACCGGGTCCGCGGCCACGTCATGGCCGACACCGACCCGCTGGAGTACCGCCAGCGCAAGCACCCCGACCTGGACATCGTCGAGCACGGCCTCACCCTGTGGGACCTGGAGCGCGAGTTCGCGGTCGGCGGCTTCGCCGGCAAGTCGATGATGAAGCTGCGCGACATCCTCGGCGTGCTGCGCGACTCGTACTGCCGCACCACCGGCATCGAGTTCATGCACATCCAGGACCCGAAGCAGCGCAAGTGGATCCAGGACCGCGTCGAGCGCCCGCACTCCAAGCCGGAGCGCGAGGAGCAGCTGCGCATCCTGCGCCGCCTGAACGCGGCCGAGGCCTTCGAGACCTTCCTGCAGACGAAGTACGTCGGCCAGAAGCGCTTCTCCCTGGAGGGCGGCGAGTCCGTCATCCCGCTGCTGGACGCGGTCATCGACTCCGCTGCCGAGTCCCGTCTGGACGAGGTCATCATCGGCATGGCCCACCGCGGCCGCCTGAACATCCTCGCCAACATCGTCGGCAAGTCGTACGCCCAGATCTTCCGCGAGTTCGAGGGCAACCTGGACCCGAAGTCGATGCACGGCTCCGGCGACGTGAAGTACCACCTGGGCGCCGAGGGCACCTTCACCGGCCTGGACGGCGAGCAGATCAAGGTGTCGCTGGTCGCGAACCCGTCGCACCTCGAGGCCGTCGACCCGGTCCTGGAGGGCGTCGCCCGCGCCAAGCAGGACATCATCAACAAGGGCGGCACGGACTTCACCGTCCTGCCGGTGGCGATCCACGGCGACGCGGCCTTCGCGGGCCAGGGCGTGGTGGCCGAGACCCTGAACATGTCGCAGCTGCGCGGCTACCGCACCGGCGGCACGGTCCACATCGTCATCAACAACCAGGTCGGCTTCACCGCGGCCCCCGAGTCCTCGCGTTCCTCCATGTACGCGACGGACGTGGCCCGCATGATCGAGGCCCCGATCTTCCACGTGAACGGCGACGACCCGGAGGCCGTCGTGCGCGTCGCGCGGCTCGCCTTCGAGTTCCGCCAGGCGTTCAACAAGGACGTGGTGATCGACCTCATCTGCTACCGCCGCCGCGGTCACAACGAGTCGGACAACCCGGCCTTCACCCAGCCGCTGATGTACGACCTGATCGACAAGAAGCGCTCGGTGCGCAAGCTCTACACCGAGTCCCTGATCGGTCGCGGCGACATCACCCTGGAAGAGGCCGAGCAGGCGCTGCAGGACTACCAGGGCCAGCTGGAGAAGGTCTTCACGGAGGTCCGCGAGGCTACGTCCCAGCCGTCCGCCGGAGTCGTCCAGGAGCCGCAGGACGGCTTCCCGGTCACGGTCCCGACCGCGATCTCCTCGGAGATCGTCAAGCGGATCGCCGAGTCCCAGGTCAACATCCCCGACCACATCACCGTCCACCCGCGTCTGCTGCCGCAGCTGCAGCGCCGGGCGGCCATGGTCGAGGACGGCACGATCGACTGGGGCATGGGCGAGACCCTGGCCATCGGCTCGCTGCTGCTCGAGGGCACCCCGGTCCGCCTGGCGGGCCAGGACTCCCAGCGCGGCACCTTCGGCCAGCGCCACGCGGTCCTGATCGACCGCAGCACCGGCGAGGAGTACACGCCGCTGCAGTACCTCTCCGAGGACCAGGCCCGCCTGAACGTCTACAACTCCCTGCTCTCCGAGTACGCGGCGATGGGCTTCGAGTACGGCTACTCGCTCGCCCGCCCCGACGCGCTGGTGATGTGGGAGGCCCAGTTCGGCGACTTCGTCAACGGCGCGCAGACCGTCGTGGACGAGTTCATCTCGTCGGCCGAGCAGAAGTGGAACCAGACCTCTGGTGTCACCCTGCTCCTCCCGCACGGCTACGAGGGCCAGGGCCCGGACCACTCGTCCGCCCGCCCGGAGCGCTTCCTGCAGCTGTGCGCGCAGAACAACATGACGGTCGCGATGCCCACGCTCCCGTCGAACTACTTCCACCTCCTGCGGTGGCAGGTGCACAACCCGCACCACAAGCCGCTGGTCGTGTTCACCCCGAAGTCGATGCTGCGTCTGAAGGCCGCGGCGTCGAAGGCGGAGGAGTTCACGAGCGGCCAGTTCCGCCCGGTCATCGGCGACGAGTCGATCACCGACCCGGCCGCGGTCAGGAAGGTCGTCTTCTGCGCCGGCAAGGTCTACTACGACCTGGAGGCCGAACGGCAGAAGCGCGGTGTCACGGACACGGCGATCATCCGCATCGAGCGCCTGTACCCGCTGCCGGGTGCCGAGCTCCAGGCGGAGGTCAACAAGTACCCGAACGCCGAGAAGTACCTGTGGGCCCAGGAGGAGCCGGCGAACCAGGGTGCCTGGCCGTTCATCGCGCTCAACCTGATCGACCACCTCGACCTGGCGGTCGGCGCGGACATCCCGGCCGGCGAGCGGCTGCGGCGCATCTCGCGTCCGCACGGCTCGTCCCCGGCGGTGGGCTCCGCCAAGCGCCACCAGGCCGAGCAGGAGCAGCTGGTGCGTGAGGTGTTCGAGGCGTAAGCCTCCGGCAGTTCAGCCGACACTCAGGGCCCGGTACCGAGTTCCGACTCGGTGCCGGGCCCTTCGCCCACCCATGGGGGTGGTCGAGACCGTGCGCGGCTGCGGGCCGTCCGTGGTTGCTCGCGCAGTTCCCCGCGCCCCTTGGGGAACTGCAGTGCAGTCGGCTTCGTAGTGGCACCCCCCGAGCGCGGGCGAGCGAAACTCAACCCCGCCCAGCCACAGCACCGGGCAACCGAAACCCCGGTCAGCCGAGGTACGGCTCGAAGTCCCAGTACGGCCTCGTGCGTTGGCGGGCCGAGATGGTGTGGGGGTGTTGGGCGCCCAGGGTACGGGTGAGGCCGAGCAGGCCGTCGTCCTCCAGTTTCCCGGCCTCCTCGTGTTCACGGGCGGCCCGCAGGTCGGCGGCGAGTGCCACCTGGCCGGAGAGGGTGAGCGGGTGCTCGTGCCCCAGGGTGTGCCGGGCCCGGCGCAGGGTGTCCCGGCTCAGCTCGACGGCGTCGGCGATCCGGCCGTTCAGGTTGCGGGCGCTGGCCGCGTTGAGGGCGCAGCCGAGGACCCAGGGGTGGTCGGCGCCGAGGGTGGCGGTGAGGCCGGCGAGGGCGGACTCGAACATCGACAGGGCCTCTCCCCGCTCACCAGCGGCCTGCATGACCAGGCCGGTGTTGGAGAGCATGCCGGTGGCGACCGGGTGGGCCGGGCCGAGCAGGGCCCGGTAGCCGGCCTCGGCCTCGTCGATCAGCTCACGGGACTGCGAGAGGTCGCCGTGTTCCCGCAGATAGTTGCCGTAGTTGGTGATGAAGGCCAGGGTCCGGTAGTGCTCACGGCCGTGCAGCTGGATCAGCTGCTCCAGCAGGCTGGCCAAGGTCGGACCGACCTCAGGGGCGTGACCGCCCTCGCGGCGTCTGCACATGGCCAGCTGGGCCCGGGCTTCGAGGGTCTGCGGATGCTGCGGGCCGAGCACCTGCACATGGAGGCGTACGACCGGTTCCTGGCGGGCGAGCGCGTCACGGTAGCGGCCCAGCAGCCGCAGGCTGTGGGTGACCGCATTGCCCGAGTTGAGGGTGTTGATGTGTCGCGCGCGCAGCACGCTCTCACGCCTGCCCAGCGTCTCCAGGTCGAGTTCCAGCGCCTCGGCGTAGCGGCCCAGCAGGCGCAGGCCGACACCGAGATTGTGCCGGGCGACCAGGGTGGGGGGCTCGTCCGAACCGAGGAGCCGCTCGTTGCCGTCGAGCACCTCACGCTGCAGGTCGTACGCCTCCTGGTATCGGCCGAGGTTGCGCAGGCCGGATGCCATGGCGCTCTTGGTGACCAGCTCGCCGATCTCGTTGCGCACGGGTGCGGCCTGCAGCCGGTCCAGGACGCCGCGGTGCAGCTCGTAGGCGTCGCGGAACCGGCCGCTGTTGCGGAGCATGTTGCTCTCCTGGGTGGCCAGGTCGAGCATGGGCTGGGCAAGTGGATCCATGAACCGGGACCAGTGAGGGCGCACCTGCTGGGCCAGTTCGAGGCCGCCACTGTACTCCCCGCTGCGCGAGCAGTAACGCAGACAGTTCAGAACCAGTTCCTGGACTCGTGGCTGGCGACTCTCCAGGGCGCCGGAGGGTTCCAGGTGAGGCAGCAGTTCGGCGTAGCGCGGCCAGTTCCTGCTGTCGGCCGGGTTGCCGGGGTCGGCCTCGGCGAGCAGGGTGCGTACCGCCCGTTGGTGCAGGTCCCGGCTGTCTTCGCTGGTCAGCTTGGAGACGATGTCGTGGACGAGACGGTGCATGTGCACGGACTCCTGGTGCGGGCCCATCTCGGCGGCCAGCGGTCCGCGGGTCTCCCGGGTGAGCACGGAGTAGTTGACGAGTGTGTCCAGGGCCCTGGTCCAGGCCGGCAGGTCGGTGGACATCCAGCGCAGTTCCTCGGGCAGTTCGGCCCGCGGGTAGGCGCGGATCAGGCCGAGCGGAATGCGGCCGGGTGCGAACGAGGTGCACAGGCTCAGCACGTCGATGGCCTGCGGCTGGGAGCGGCGCAGGCGGTTGAGCAGTATGGCCCACGAGGTCAGGGAGGAACGCGGGAAGCCCTCGCCGGTGACGGGTTCGTCGACGGTGGACAGCCGCCGTTCCCGCACCATCCGCAGGTACTCGGCCACGTCCATGCCGGACTCGCCGAGCCAGGAGGCGGCCTGCACGAGCGGCAGCGGGACGTCGCCGAACTCGGCGGCCACCTCGTCGGCCTCCGCGGCGCTGATGTGCGGGGCGCGGCGCATCAGGTACGCGGTGGACTCGGCCCGCAGGAAGGAGGGGATCGCAAGGACGTCGGTGTGCTCGCTCCAGGCCCGGTTGCGTGAGGTGATCAGGACATGGCCGGTGCCCTGCGGGAGCAGTGCCGACACGCCTTCGGTGTCGTCCCAACCGTCGAAGACCACCAGCCAGTTGGCGTACGGTTCCCCGCGCCGCAGCGCGTTGCGCACCGCGCGGATGCGCTCTCCGGGCTCGCTGCCGATCCGCAGGCCGAGTTCCACGGCGAGTTCGCCGAGCCGGTCGCGCTGGATGTTGCGGTCGTCGGAGTTGACCCACCACACCAGGTCGTAGTCGGTGCTGAAGCGGTGCGCATACTCGGCGGCGAGCTGGGTCTTGCCGATGCCCGACATGCCGACGAGCGTGCAGGCGGAAGCCCCGCGCTCGGCGTCTGCGAGCCGCTGGTGCAGCTGGTTGAGCAGGTCGTCGCGGCCGGTGAAGCGCGGGTTGCGGCGCGGCACCTCGCCCCAGATCTCGCAGCGCTCGTCGGGGTAGCGGATCTGATCGGGCAGGGGCCGCGGGCGTGGGCGGCGCTCAAGGCCGAGCCGGCTCAGCAGGCGCTCCTCGGCGGCCTCCTCGCTCAGTGCCCACAGGCTGGCCGGTTCCAGGACCGCGGTGGCCGGGAGCAGCGGCCGGTTGGTGAGGTTGACCGCGGCGAAGCGGTCGGCGTGCGCGGCCACGAAACCGCGCAGGGCGTCGTTCCACTCGCCGGGCGGGCGCGGGCCGAGCTCGAAGAACCAGTCGTTGAGGACGAGGAGGACCTTGCCGCTGGACAGCAGCAGGTCGCCGAGCGAGTCCTCCAGGGGCACCTCGCGCGGCGGATCCCAGCGCTGCAGGGTGGCCCGGTGCCCGTGGCGCTCCAGGCACTGCGCGATCCATGCCGCCCATGAGCGGTGGTATCCCGGGAAGACCACGAGAACGTGCTCGTGTGCCGCCGCCCCGGCCTCGCCCGACCGCCGCTGTTCCGCCATCGTCGCTCCCTGTTCCCGCGGCTGCCGCCCTCTCGGGCAGCCGCACACATAACGTAACGCAAAGGCGCCTCTACGGAGCGTTATCCGGATTGCCGGGCGGTCACCCCGAGACTCCCGTGGTGTGCACCCATGCTCCGGACGAACTCCCTTCCCTCGGGGGTCAGTTCATCGGAATCGCTCAGCACGGACAAGGCCTGGCCGACCTGATCCCTGTGTACTTCGAACCGCTCCGCGGCGCGTCGGCCCCAGGTCCAGTCGCCCCCTGGCCCGGTCCGGGCTCTCCACCACAGGTCCATCAGCGCCAGATGCGCGTACGCCCCCTGCAGCACTCCCGAGACGGGCCGCGGATCCTGCCGCCACCCGACCCGGTGCAGGGTGCCGTCGCCGGGCCGCCTCAGGGGGACGAGTTCGTCGAGCACGGCCAGCTTGGTGTGGTGCGTCTCGTGCACCAGCAACTCCACCAGGTCCCGCCGGTCGGCCGGCAGCTGGGTGAGGACGGCGCCGGGAGCGGTGCGCAGCGTCGCGCTCATCGGCGTACCCGCGCCCGCCGGGGGCGTGAGCGGTACGACGGAACGGACCAGCGCCGTCGTCTCGGCGGCCCGGCCGGGATGCGTCGTGACCAGCAGGGCCAGCGCGTCGCGCCAGCGGGTGATCCAGGCGAGGTGGTCGGAGTGCGGGCGCTCGGCCCCGGGCAGGGCCGCCGGGCCGATTCCGCCCGCAGGCACCCGGTACGGGTCCACGTCGTCGAGGACGGCTGCGCCGCCGGGCAGCATGTGCAGCGCGGACCAGGCCGGCGGGCCGTGGGGCACCCGGCGCGGCCCCAGGACCTCCGGTGCCGCTCCGGACAGCAGGACCGTGCCGCCCGCGCTGTCGGTGAGCCGTACGACGCCGGCGCGGCCGCTCAGCCGGGCCGGTCCGGGGGCGCAGCGCAGCAGGCCGATGCCGGGCAGGGACAGGGTGCCCGTCGGCAGCGGGCACGTGGTGGTGAAACGGCACCCCGCCCGGAGCGCGGCGGCGACCGCCACACCGCTCAGCCGGCCCAGCCGTTCCTCGAAGGCCGGACCGTCGGGTGCGGCAAGCAGCTCGGCGAGCCAGGCGCCGGTCGTCGGATAGTCGAGCACCTCACGGACCACCACGGGATCGGCCCGCTCCGCCCGCTCCAGCAGAGCCCAGTCCTCCTCGAAGCGCCGCCGTACCGCGGGCGGCAACGCACCGTGCCGGCGTTCGACGCGGACGAGGAGGGATTTGAGCAGCAGCATCCGGCGGGCATGCAGCGCGGCACGCAGCGCGGCGGTGGCCACGGGCAGCGGCCGGGTCCGCGCCACCTCGGCGAAGATCTCCGGCGTGACCGGCCCGGAGGTCATGCCACGGTGTCCTCACTCCGTAAAGGCCGCCGCGCACGACCGGCCGAAAACGCACGCCCCTCGGGCCCTTCCGGTACGGCGTCGTCGTCCGGGTTGGTGTACCAGACGCGGCGCAGCTCCTCGGGGTCCGCCAATACCCCCTCCACCGCCGCGATCAGCCCCGGGTCGTCCAGGGCCCGCAAAGTCTGCAGGTCGACGTCAGTGAGGTCGGGCGGAACCAGGCCCTCTCCTGTCGTCCGGCCGAGGCCGACCGCCCGTATCCTGTGCTCCCCCACCTCGGCTCCTCCCTGCCCCACGCCCGCCCCGCACGGCCGTGACAGCTGCCCAGTTCTTCCCGACTGGCGGGGAGCAGAAACCCGACCGGGATCAACTCCGGTCAAGCTCACTCGAGTTGTTCCACTCCAGGTTCCAGGGCCACCACGGTGGGGCGGCCTGGCGCCACTCTTCCTCCGGCATCCGCCCGGACCCGCCCGCGGCCGGCTCCTCCGCGGCGCCACGGGTCAGCTCCACGTCCGCCCAGTCGACCTCCCGCAGCGCCGCGACCAGCCGCTGCCACTGGTCTCGGGCCGCCCGATAGGCATTGCGGGCCGCGCCGGGCCGCCCCATCAGCGCGAGCACCGCCCCGCTGCCGTGCCGCGCCCGTGCGGCCGTCACCGAGCCAGGATCGGCGCCGTGGGCGGCGTGCGCCTCCCGCTCGGCGTTCTCGTACGCCTGCAACGCCTCCATCAGCAGCGGCGCGCCGGCGTGATGCCACCCCTCCAGCCGAACCCGCCCCAACTGCAGCCACGCCTCGGCCCGTACGGCCGCGTCGGCCGCCGCGCGCACGGCCTGTCCGAGCAGGTGACGGCTCTCGAACAGGTCGGGCAGGAAGCCGAGATGGCGGAACCGCTGGGCCAGTGCGCTGCCGACCAGGCCCTGCAGCCGCCCGCGCTGGGCGGACCGGGCGGGCAGTGACTTCAGCGCCTCGCGCAGCACGTACTCGGCCCGGTCCACGATGCCCGCGCCGTCCCGCGCCGAGGCCCGCCGCAGCAGCGACTCGCCCCAGGCGGTGAGGAGCTGGCAGCGCAGGGCGCCGTCGGCGGGCGCCAGCAGCGCGGCCTGCTCGTACGTCTCGTCGGCCTCCCCGGCCTCCCCCGCCGCGTCGTGGAAGGCGGCCAGCGCGGCCAGGCAGGGCAGCAGGAGCTCGGGGTCGTCCCCGGCGGCCCGCCGGGCCCGCAGCAGCGCCCGCCGCGTCTCCCCGTCCTCGGCCCCCGACTCCCGCAGGGCCCGCGCCAGATCCAGCAACGCGGGCCCGCGTACGGCATCGGTGGCTCTCTCAACGTCCAGAATCCCGCAGGCTTCCCGCAGCTCCCCGACGGCCGCACCGGGATGCCGCAGGTCGAGCAGAATCCGGCCACGCAGCAACAGCCGGGCGCGGTGGGCGGCGACGGCCCAGGGCACGGAGCCCGCCTCGGCGGCCTGCTGCACCCCGCTCGCCTCCTCCGCCGGGCTGTGGCCCGGACGCCCCTCGGAGTCCGCCGGGGCGGGTCCGGACGCCAAGGGATCGCCGGGGTCGGCACCGGGGCCGTCCGGCTCGGATCCGGGCGCGTCGAATCCGCCGGAGCCGTCCAGCTCGGTGCCCCCGTCCTCCCGTTGCCGCGCCCCGAACCAGGACCGTGCCCGCTCCGTCAGCCCGGCCCAGGGAGCCAGCTCGGGGTCCAGGACGTCCAGGGCGGCCGTGAGGTGGTCGGTCTCGGCGGTCAGCTGCCACAACTCACGTCGGCAGGAGGCGAGTTCCAGGGCCGCCTCGGCCCGTTCGCGGCTGTCGGCGGGGGCCGCCGCGTGGGCCGCGGCGAGTTCGGTCGCGGCCTCGCGCAGCAGTTCGGCGCGCCTCCCCGCCGTATGCGCGGCCGCCGTACCCGCCTCGGCGCGCAGGATGCGGCCTAGGACCAGGTGGGACCGCAGCCCGGCGCCGGGGGCGGTCCCGGTGCCGGGGACGGCTGCCGCGAGGGCCTGTTCGCGGGCGCGGTGCAGCACCTCCGGGTCGGCCAGGTGGTGCCACTGGTCGAGCAGACGCTCGGCCTCGGTCAGCGGGTCGGGCGTGACCAGGTCCGGCAGGTAGAAGCGCAGGACCCGGGCCGGGATACGGGCGAACAGCTCGGCCTCGACGCTGCCGCCGCCCTCCGCCGAGCCGGGGTCCTCGGGCAGGGGCGCGGCTCCGGTGGCCGGGCCGTGGTCGGCGAGCCGGGCCGCGGCGAGGGCGGCGAAGTTGCGGGTGCCCCGGCCGAAGTGCCGTTCCACATAGGCCGAGCAGTGCTTGAGCACGAGGCCGGCCGTGTCCTGGTCGAGGGAGGACAGGAGCAGGTCCTGCACCCGGCCCGAGTAGGCGAAGCAGGGCTGGTCCTCGGTGCCGGGGAGCTGTCGGAGCAGCCCGCCGAGCAGGACCTCGGCCAGTTCCATGGGGCCCGTGTCGGGCAGCATCGCCCGCTGGACCAGTTGCATGACGGGCAGCGTGAGGGGGGCCGCGGCGAGGTAGACGGCCAGGCGCAGGGCGCCGGGTGAGGCTCCGGCGCGGAAGGCGCGCAGCAGGTCGTCGTCGCTGCGCGGTGCCGCCGTGGCGGGGGCGGCCGCAGGGGTCGCGCCCGGGTCGGTGAAGGCCGCCCAGGCACGCTCGCTGGTGGGGCCCGCGCCGCCGAGCAGCCGTGCGAAGGCCTCGAAGGCCTCCGGGGTGGGTTGCAGCACCGGTACGGGCCGGGCGCCCGGCGCCGGTTCCTCCCAGGGCTCGTCGTCGGGCAGGAAGCCGAGGCGGCCGCCGACTTCGGCGGGCCGCAGCAGCAGGCCGGGCTCGGCGGGCAGCGCGGTACGGCCCCACAGACGGGGCGGCAGCGGCTGGACGACGGCCAGCGGGGCGGTACGCGGCCACTGGTGCAGCAGGCGCTGTGCGCTGCCGTTCTGCCACAGCGGGCCCACGCAGTCGCTGATGACGAAGGTGAGCCGGCGGCCGGTGGGGTCGTGCAGCTCGTCGGCGGGGCGCAGCCGGGTGTGCCGGCCGGGCCCCGCGGTCGTACCGATGAGGGGTGCGCCGGAGTCGTCGGCGTACAGGTGGTGGACGCGGACGGAGGAGAACGCGCCGGACTGCTGGCAGGCCTGGCGCAGTTCCTCGACCAGTTGTCCCCAGACGGCCATGGCGGGCCCGGTGTCCATGAGCAGCTGGACGTCGCAGCGCCGGCGGCGGCCGGGCCGGGTGACCGGGAGCAGGATGCCGCTCGCGGCGGCATGGTCGGCGGTGGCCTCCTCGTCGATCGGCTCGTCCTCGGAGCGTGCGGAGGCGATCCGGTAGCGGCCGAGCGCGCGCAGCGCCTTCTCCAGGCCGAGCAGTCCCGGCAGGGCGCCGGCGGCGGGAGCGCGGACGGGGAACGCGGCGGGCGCGGCGGAGTCGGACTGCGGGCGCGGTGTGAGGCCGGGTGTGAGCAGCGGGACCGGGGCTGCGGGGGCGTCCGTCCGGGTCCGGGGCGGTTCGGCGACCGGCGTCTCGGCGGAGTCGGGCGGCAACGGATCCGAGTCGCCGTCGACCTGGCGGGCCGGGGCGGTGCCGGGCGCTCCGGGGGCGTCGCGGGGCGGGGCCGCGCCGAGCCGCCGGGCCAGCCAGACCGCGTCCGCCACGTCCTCCGCGGTGAGGTCGAGCCCGCCCTGGCGCAGCTTGCCGATCAGCTCGTCCAGGCGCATCCCGGGCATCGGGCCATCACCTCGTACGGTCGAGCGGCTGCATGAGCATCTCGGCGATCCGCTCCCGGGTGAGGCTCTGCGCGCGCGGGTCGTGCCGGGTGAGGAAGAGGGCGTTGAGGAGCTGGTCGGCGGCGAGCACCTCGCCGGGTTCGCGCTCCAGGAACCTGCGGATGAGATCCGGGCCGGCCTCGACGCCGTCCGCGCCGAGGTGCGCCTCGACCATGGCGGTGAGCTGCTCCTCGCCGGGCGGGTCCAGCTCCAGCTGGACGCAGCGCCGCAGGAGGGGAGCGGGGAAGTCGCGTTCGCCGTTGGAGGTAAGGACGATCACCGGGAAGGCGGTGCAGGCGATCCGTCCGCCGCGCACGGCGACCCGGTCGCCGTCGTGGTCGAGCACCTCGACGACGGGTTCGCGGTCGGCCAGCCGCTCCAGCTCGGGGATCGAGAACTCGCCTTCCTCCAGGGTGTTGAGCAGGTCGTTGGGCAGGTCGAGGTCGCTCTTGTCGAGTTCGTCGATGAGCAGCACGCGGGGTTGTTCGGCGGGCAGCAGCGCGGTGCCGAGCGGGCCGAGCCGGATGTACGAGCCGATGCCGGGGGCGGCCGTCGCATCCTCGGCGCCGCGGGCGCGCTCCAGCTGGACGTCCTGGAGGCGGCCTATCGCATCGTACCGGTACAGGCCGTCCTGGAGGGTGGTGCGGCTGACGACGGGCCAGCGGAGCACCTTGCCGAGGCCGAGTTCATGGGCGATCGCGTACGCCAGGGTGGACTTGCCCGTGCCCGGGTTGCCGGTCACCAGCAGGGGCCGGCGCAGGTAGAGGGCCGCGTTGACCGCGTCCACCTCGGCCGGCCGGGGCGCGTAGCTCTCGACCAGACGGCGGCGGACGCCGAGCCGGCGGGCGCTGCTGGGGTCCTCCGGGCCGGTCTCCGTGCTCTCCCGGGAGGCCGCGAAGTCGCGCCAGGGCGGCGGTGCCGGCAACCGCAGCATGCCGTCGTGCGGCTGACCCACTCCGCGGTAGATCCGCCAGTCGTTCACCTTGGGCTCCTCCCGGCTCTGGTGATCATGCAGCGGGCCCGGCCGTTCGACGACGAGGCTACCGTCAGGCGGCCGTGTCCGCTCGGGTTCGGGGGGTCCGGCGTTGACTTCCGGCCCACCGAACAGCCTTTCGAATCAAGGGGATTGACGGGGTGTCCGGCGCGGATGCGCGGCCGGTCAGCCGCCGGGGGCGGCCAGCGGCGGCGGTCGCATCGTCTCGGTGCCGTACGGCGGCCGGTCCGGCGGATCGAACAGCACGGCCAGCTTCCCGCGCAGGCCCTGAGCCCGGGCCGACTCGGGGTCGTACAGCCGGATGCGCAGGTCACGCACCGGGCCGTGCAGGCCTTCGGCGTTCCGGGCCATCCCCAGCACATGGGCGGCCTGCCGGTGGAAGTCCTTGCACTCGTCGTGGTCGTGCCGGTCCCGGCGCCAGAGCACCACCGAGTGGCCGGCCATCAGCGCGTCCCTCATCGCCGCCTGCCCCTCCCCGCTGCCGACGGGACCGCAGTAGACCGGAACGCACGTGTCGTCCATCGCCGACAGGGCACCGTAGTAGGGGTACTTGCCCGCGGCACGGGCCGCGGCGGGGTGGCCGTCGGCCGGGGCCCGGCCGTGCAGCGGCTCGTGCACGAGCGGCCCGCCGACCACACCGCGCCGGCGCCTGCGCCACTCGGGCGTGGGCGGACGGTCGTTGCGCAGCACGTCCCGGATGACGACGGTCCGGCGCATCCCGAGCGGCATGGACCGCTCGTCGACGACGTCACCGTCGTCGACGTCCTCGTCCGTGTCCGTCTCCGCGACGGCCTCGGCACCGGGCAGCAACTGCCACTCGTCCACCGGCAGATCGAACAGCTTGCGGGGCAGGAACACCTCGACCGCGGCCAGATGCTCCCCGTGGTCGCCCTGACTGAGCGCCTGGGCCAGCGGTCCGCGCAGCGCCGCGGCCAGCTCCTCGACGCGGACCCCCCGGTCGTCGGCGTCGACCGGGGTGACGTCCAGGCCGTCGTAGATCAGCTGCACGCTCCACGGGTAGCGCCCGTCGTACATGGGCCGGCCCACCTTGACGAGGACATCGGTCCGGGTGGCGGCCGGCCGTACGACGGGCGGGGCCGCCGGCCCGGCGGGCCGCGCGCCGTCGCCGCCCTGGACCTCGACGCCCTCCAGCAGCCCCCGGACGGCCTCGCCCACCGCCCAGTTCCGGTGGCCGTCCGCCTGCCGGCCGAGCCAGCCGGTGAACGCGCTCAGCCGCGCCGGATCCACCTCGCCGGGACGCTCCTGCACGGTCCTGCGGATCACCTTGGCCGCGTACAGGAGGACGGCGTCGAGGTCGACGAGTGTGCCGCCGCCGCCCGGTTCCAGCGTGCGCAGCCCGTACAGCAGCCCGGCGCCCTCACGCCACGTCCGCACGTTCTGCAGCACCAGCGAGAGCAGCCGCTCGCCGCGCACCTGCTCCTTGACCTCCTCCACGAGGTGGACGATCTCCCCCGCTCCGGCGGGCGGCGGCAGCTCGGCGAGATGGCCGTAGAGCCGGGTGCGGAGGTCGGCGGTGATCCCGGAAGCGGGGGGCGCTAGGGCGGGCAGGCCGGCCTGGAGCGCGGTCCAGTCGGCGTACGGCGACGGGTCGTCGAGGAGGCGGAGGTGGTGCAGGTCGTGTGCGCGCAGGACCTCGTGCAGGACGGCGGGGCCCTCGCGCGGGTCCGGCAGCTCGTGCAGTGCAGCGACCGGGACGGCAACCCCCTCCTCCCGGCGGCGCCCCTTGATCACGCCGATGACCGACCCGTGCCGCAGATCCAGGACGGGCCCGCCGGACAGCCCGCCGATCGGCAGACTGCCGCCGAGCAGCAGCGCCCGCGCGTCGGAGCCCGCCAGTTCGCCGGTGCCGTGCCGGATGCCCAGCTCGCCGGTCTGCACGGACCAGCCGTACAGCCCGATCGGGGCGCGGGCGACCGGCTCCCGGTCGCTCAGCCAGAGACAGCGCACGTCGTCCGCGCCGCTGACGCGGACGAGCGCGAGGTCGGGGAACGGCCAGGGATCACGGAACGACTCAGGGGTCTCGGGCCGTGGCGCGAGGAGTTCGGCCGTCCCGGCGCCGGTGCGCTCCTCCCAGGTGCCGGCAGCGGTGCGCTCCTGCCAGGTCACGCGTATGGCGCTCTCCCCTCGGCACACCGCGGCTCCCCCCTTCCCCACGACGTGGGCGCAGGTCAACAGCCAGCCCGGGGCGATGAAGAACCCCGACCCCCAGTACAGGTCACGGTCCGTTGCATACCCGTCACTTGGTGCGCCGATGCGTGCGAGGGAGGGGCGCACCATCTCGTCGAAGGCGCTCATACGGTGCCGGAGTCCGGGGACCGGGGCGGTACGACGGCACCGCCGGGCGCCGCGGGATCCGTGCCGTCCGCCGTCGTGGGCGGTTCGGTCCAGGTCAGGGACACCGTGAGGGAGGACTTGCCGCCGCCCTCCGCGATGGCGCTCACGATCTTGCCTGCCTGCGCCGTCAGTTCGATTCCGAAGCTGACGGACACCTCGACCGGGGCGGGTGTGTCCAGACCGGCGCGCAGAGAGCGCACGACGCCCCCGACCGTGCCGGCGAGGCCGCCCGCCATGTCGATGACCCGGTCCCCGAACCCGGTGTCCCAGTACGTGCCGTCGTCCAGCGCCTCCTCGTCGGCCGCGCCGAGCCTGGCCCAGACGACGGTTCCGTCGTCGAGCCGTATGCGTTCGACCCCTCCACCCATGACGCCCCCGTTCGCTGAATGGGAGGAGAAGGCTAACTCCGGAAAAAGCGACAGGGGAGGGTCATCGGACGAGAAGGCCGATGATCGCCCCTACTGTGACGGAAGTGACCGCTGCCGCCTACTCGTCGTCCTCGTCGTCGAGCCGCGCGAGCCAGGTCGCGAGCCGCTCGACGGGCACCTCGAAGTCCGGGTTCAGATCCACGAACGTGCGCAGCTGCTCGGCAAGCCACTCGAACGTGACCTCTTCCTCGCCGCGCCGCTTCTCCAACTCCTCGATCCCGCGGTCGGTGAAGTACATGGGCTGCCTTTCCTGCGTGTACGTAGCTCAGGGACAGCCTATGCAACGGGGAACAGTCGCGTCCCGTGCACCCACGCAGCACCGCGCCCCAGCGGATGAGCAACCCGTGCCCGCGCACCCTTTCGTACGCCGGCCCCGGCGCCCCATGCGCCAGGAACAACACGAAAAGGTGCCTTGACTTTCGACGACCGCGATATATCGTGTTTGACAGAAGACGCGATATGGCGCGTCGCGGCAGCGCGACCGTGCCCCGCCGAGGAGGCTCCCCATGTCCGAGTGGTCCGTCGCCGAGCCGCAGAAGCTCACCTTCGACACCCCCGTGAGCGACCTGCATGTGCGCATCGTCAACGGAACGGTGAACGTCGTGGGCACGGACGAAGGTTCGGCCCGCCTCGAGGTCTCGGACATCGAGGGCCCGCCCCTGACCGTCACACAGGAGGGCGGCATCCTCACGGTGGCCTACGAGGACCTGCCCTGGAAGGGCTTCCTCAAGTGGCTCGACCGCAAGGGCTGGCGGCGCAGTGCGGTCGTCTCCCTCGCGGTCCCCGCCGGCACGCGCGTGGAGGTGGGCGTGGTCGGCGCCGGCGCCGTCGTCTCCGGCCTCAGCGGCCCCTCGGTGATCAAGGGCGTCAACGGCGACACGACCCTCGTCGGCCTCTCCGGCCCGGTCCGCGCCGACACCGTGTCCGGGAGCCTGGAGGCCCAGGCCGTCACGGGCGACCTGCGGTTCAACTCGGTCTCGGGCGACCTGACCGTGGTCGAGGGCTCGGGCCCCTCCGTCCGCGCCGACTCCGTCAGCGGCTCCATGATCATCGACCTGGACCCGGACGGCCCCACCGACGTCCGCCTGACCAGCGTCTCCGGCGAGATCGCCATCCGCCTGCCGCACCCGGCGGACGCGGACGTGGAGGCGAACACCGCGAGCGGCACGATCTCCAACGCCTTCGACGGCCTGCGGGTGCACGGCCAGTGGGGTGCCCACAAGATCACCGGCCGTCTCGGCGCGGGCAACGGCAGACTCCGGGCCACCACGGTCTCCGGGTCCATCGCCCTGCTGCGCCGGCCGCCGGGCGAGGACGAGCACGACACCCCGTGGGAGGCGGCGCCGCCCGCCGGTCCTGTGGCCACCGGGACACCGGCCGACCCGGCGGCCGGACCCGGGGCCGCCCCGGGGGACAATTCCGTCTCCGGCCAGGGCTCCGACGCCCCCGGTGACCCGGCCGACGGCACGACCGACAAGAAGGTGCTCTGACATGCCCCCCGTCTTCGCCCACGGCCGCCTCCGCCTCTATCTGCTCAAGCTGCTCGACGAGGCCCCGCGCCACGGCTACGAGGTGATAAGGCTCCTCGAAGAGCGCTTCCAGGGCCTGTACGCCCCTTCGGCGGGCACGGTCTACCCCCGCCTGGCCAAGCTGGAGGCCGAGGGGCTGGTCACGCACACCACCGAGGGCGGCCGCAAGGTGTACGCCATCACGGACGCCGGCCGCGCCGAACTGGCCGACCGCAGCGGCGAACTCGCCGACCTGGAGCTGGAGATCCGCGAGTCCGTCGCCGAACTCGCCGCCGAGATAAAGGCGGACGTGCGCGGCGCGGCGGGCGACCTGCGGCGCGAGGTGCGCGCGGCCGCCTCCGAGGCCCGTCGGGGCGCCAGGGCGGGCGGCGGCGAGGCGGGCCCCTTCGCGGAGTACGGCGACCTCACCGAGAAGGAGGCCTGGCGGACCGCCAAGGAGGAGATGCGCCGGGTCAAGCAGGAGTGGAAGGAACAGGCCCGCCGCGCCAAGGACGAGAGCCGCCGGGCCCGCGAGGAGGCCCAGCGGGCCCGCCACCAGGCCCAGGAGGCCCAGGCGCGGGCGCGGGCCCAGGCCCAGGAGGAGATGCAGCGCATCGCCCGCCACGTCCAGGAGCGGGTGCAGGACCACTTCGCGCGCGGCGACTGGCCGACCGGCGTACGGGAGGGCCTGACCGAACTGGCCAAGGAGTTCGGCGAGTTCGGGAAGGACTACGGGAAGGAGTTCGGCAGGGACCGGGGCTTCGGCCGCGCCGCCGGGGAGCCGGGCCAGGGCGCCCGCAAGCCGGCCCCCGCGCCGGGACCGGACTACTCCACCACCCCGGCGGACTTCCCGGCCGAGTACGAGCCGTCCTGGGCCCACGAGGACGGCACCGGCGACCCCACCCGCGACCTGGACCGCCTGCTCGACCGCTTCCGCGACGACATCCGCGACGCGGCCCGCGACCACGGAGTCACCGCCGACCAGCTCCGCGACGCCCGCCGCCACCTGTCGACGGCGGCGGCCCACATCGGGGCGCTGCTGCGCGGCCCGAAGGTCTGACCCACCCGGGGCGACCCGGCGGCGCGCCCCGGACACCCGGGACGCGCCGCCGGACCGAGAAGCCTCGGCCGCACCTCGGCGGCCGCGGCACGTCAGCCGTTGGTCAGGACGATCTTCCCGAACTGGTCGCCGGACTCCAGCCGTTCGAAGCCCTCGCGGGCCCGGTCCAGGGGCAGCACCTCGTCGATGACGGGCCGAACGCCGGTGGCGGCACAGAAGGAGAGCAGGTCCTCCAGCTCCTCCTTGGTGCCCATGGTGGAGCCGACGACCTTCAGCTCCAGGAAGAAGATCCGGGTCAGCTCGGCGTGCGAGGGACGGTCACCGCTGGTGGCACCGGAGATGACGATCGTTCCGCCGGGCCGCAGGGACTTCACCGAGTGGGACCAGGTGGCGGCGCCGACGGTCTCGATGACGGCGTCCACCCGCTGCGGCAGCCGGGCCCCCGGCTCCACCGCCTCGACCGCGCCCAGTTCCAGGGCCCGCTTCCGCTTCGCCTCGTCCCGGCTGGTGGCGAAGACCCGCAGACCGGCCGCCCTGCCCAGCACGATCGCGGCCGTGGCGACACCGCCGCCCGCGCCCTGCACGAGGACCGAGTCACCGGGTCGTACCCCGGCGTTGGTGAACAGCATCCGGTACGCCGTCAGCCACGCGGTCGGCAAACAGGCGGCCTCCGCGAAGGACAGCTCCTTCGGCTTGGGCAGGACGTTCCAGGTCGGCACGGCGACCTGCTCGGCGAAGGTGCCCTGGTAGCGCTCGGTGAGGATGGAACGCGGCTCCTTGGGGCCGACGCCGTGACCGGTCTGGCCGATGACGGAGTGCAGGACGACCTCGTTGCCGTCCTCGTCGATCCCGGCGGCGTCGCAGCCGAGGATCATCGGCAGCCGTTCCTCCGGGAGTCCGACGCCCCGCAGGGACCAGAGGTCGTGGTGGTTGAGGGAGGCGGCCCGCACAGTGATCGTGCTCCAGCCGGGCCGGGCCTCGGGGGCCGGACGCTCCCCCAACTCAAGGCCGGAGAGCGGCTGGTCGCGGTCGATTCGGGCGGCGTAGGCAGCGAACATGGGCTCGACGATAGGTGCGCTGTGCAGCTGACGGAACTGCACGGCGCTGTGACACATGCCCTCTTGCGTGACGGCACCCGTGCGGCGCAGCCCGGCACCCCCGCCCGAGCGGGCGCCCTCGCGGCACCCGAACGGGCGGGCGGGTGCGCAAAGAAAATGGCCCCGCCCGAACGGGCGGGGCCATTCGGCGCAACGTCAGCGACGCGCAACGCCCTCGGCACGAGCAGCGGCAGCAACCGCCGCGGTCACGGCCGGAGCAACCCGCTCGTCGAACGGCGACGGGATGACGTAGTCGGCGGCGAGGTCGTCCCCGACCACAGAGGCCAGCGCCTCCGCGGCAGCGATCTTCATGCCCTCGGTGATCCGAGTGGCCCGCACCTGCAGCGCCCCCGCGAAGATGCCCGGGAAGGCCAGCACGTTGTTGATCTGGTTCGGGAAGTCCGAGCGCCCGGTCGCGACGACCGCCGCGTACTTGTGGGCCACATCGGGGTGGACCTCCGGGTTCGGGTTGGCCATCGCGAACACGAAGGCGCCCTCCGCCATGGAGGCCACGGCCTCCTCCGGGACCGTACCGCCGGAGACGCCGATGAAGACGTCGGCGCCCGCGAGGGCGTCCTCCAGCGAGCCGGTGATGCCGGCCTTGTTGGTGAAACCGGCCAGCTCGCGCTTGACCGACGTCAGGTCCTCACGGTCCGCCGACACGACACCCTTGCGGTCCGCCACCGCCACGTCCCCGATGCCGGCCTCGACCAGCATCTTGGCGATGGCGACACCGGCCGCGCCGGCGCCCGAGATGACGGCCCGCAGCTGCCCGATCTCGCGCCCGCTCAGCCGCGCCGCGTTCCGCAGCGCCGCGAGGGTCACGACGGCCGTGCCGTGCTGGTCGTCGTGGAAGACCGGGATGTCGAGCCGCTCCTGGAGCTGCTTCTCGATCTCGAAGCACCGGGGTGCCGAGATGTCCTCCAGGTTCACTCCGCCGAAGGAGGGAGCGAGCCGGACCACGGTCTCGACGATCTCGTCCACGCCCGTGCAGTCGAGCGCGATCGGCACCGCGTCGACACCACCGAACTGCTTGAACAGGATCGCCTTGCCCTCCATCACGGGGAGGGAGGCCTGGGGACCGATGTCCCCGAGCCCGAGCACGGCCGTACCGTCGGTCACGACGGCCACCACGGAGGACTTCCAGGTGTAGTCGTTGACCAGGTCCGGCTGCTCCGCGATCGCGGTGCACACGCGCGCGACGCCGGGCGTGTACGCGAGGGAAAGGTCGTCCTTGTCGCGGATCGGCACGGTGGCCTGCACGGCCATCTTGCCGCCACGGTGCAGCGCGAACGCCGGATCGAAGGAATCGAGGGGCTCGGCCCCGTCCTGATCCGTACTGCTGTCGCTGCGAGGATTGACGATCTCCGCTGCCACTTTGTTTTACCCCTTAGGTATGCATGGTTTGAGGGTCGACCACTCCTGGTGAGGGGTGGGCGGGCACCGCGTAAGGCCCGATTGCTGATACGTACGAGCACATACGCGACGGGCGCGCCGCACACGCGCCCTGAGCCCCGGATGAGGGGTGTAAAGAACCTTCTTACCGGACGGACGGCGCTCACGACGAGTCCATTAGGTGCAAGGTCACATCTCGCGACCAGAAGGCCACACGTGGATGACACGCGGCTGACACGAGTACGACACGGATGTGACTCGTGGGTAACTCGGACCTGATCGATCATCCGCGCAACGAGGGACCACATCGTGAGATGACCCGAAGATTTTCCGGCCGGAGTGATGGATTTCCGCAGATCTGCGGCCGTGAAGTCCCGTCCTGGCGGGACCTGACGCGGTTCGGGGGTCACCCGTTATGCGATTTTGACATAGTGACGCCCCTGAATGGCGTAGTCCGAATGGCAAGATGCGGTAAACCCACGAGGTCGCGACACCCGATGGTGTGTGTTTCCGTCGACCCATCGGCACCTCTTCCCTTCCGCCGGAGGAACCACGATGACCGCAAGCTCCACCCGTCGTACGACCGCCGCGCACTCCCGGCTCACTGCGGTCGGTGCGATCGCGGTCGCAGGCGCCCTGCTGCTCACCGGCTGCGGTGACCAGACCAAGGGCAAGGACAACGGCTCCGGCAGTGCGTCCACCAGCAACGCCCCGCTCGCCGACAAGCTCCCCAAGGAGATCCGCGACAAGGGCGAGATCAAGGTCGGTTCGGACATCGCGTACGCCCCGGTCGAGTTCAAGGACTCCTCGGGCAACGTCGTCGGCCTCGACCCCGACCTCGCGGCGGCCATGGGCAAGCAGCTCGGCGTGAAGCTCACGTTCGAGAACGGCACCTTCGACGCCCTGCTCACCGGCCTTCGCTCCGGCCGCTACGACATCGCGATGTCGGCGATGACGGACAACAAGAACCGTCAGGAGGGTGTCGACCCGGACACCGGCAAGAAGGTCGGCGAGGGCGTCGACTTCGTCGACTACCTGACCGCCGGTGTCTCGATCTACACCCGCAAGGGCGACACCAAGGGCATCACGTCCTGGACGGACCTGTGCGGCAAGAAGATCGCCGTCGAGCGCGGCACCGTCTCGGAGGACCTGGCCAAGCAGGAGGCCAAGAAGTGTCCGAGCGGCAAGAAGCTCACCATCGAGGCGTTCGACGACGACCAGCAGTCCCAGACCCGTCTGCGCTCGGGCGGCGTGGACGCGGCCTCCTCCGACTTCCCGGTCGCCGCGTACGCGGTGAAGACCTCGGGCGGCGGCAAGGACTTCCAGATCGTCGGCGACCAGGTCGAGGCGGCCCCGTACGGCATCGCCGTCGCCAAGAGCGACACCCAGCTGCGGGACGCGCTCCAGGCCGCGCTGAACGCGGTCATCAAGAGCGGCGACTACGAGAAGATCCTCGAGAAGTGGGGCGCCCAGGACGGCGCCGTCAAGGAGTCCGCGATCAACGGCGGCAAGTGACCCGCGGCACCCGAGCGGCCACCGAGAGGCAACACCCGTGACTGACATCGAGAAGACGGCGGAGCCGGCGGACACCCCGCCGGCCGGCCCGGAGGCCATCAAGGCCATCCCGGTCCGGCACTACGGGCGGTACGTCACCGCCGTCATCGCGATCGCGATCCTCGTCGCGATCATCTACGCGTTCGGCCAGGGCAAGATCAACTGGCACGCGGTTCCGGACTACTTCTTCGACGACCGGATCTTGACCGGTGTCTACAAGACCCTCCTGCTGACGGTCCTGTCGATGCTGATCGGCATCCTCGGCGGCATCGGCCTCGCCGTGATGCGCCTGTCGAAGAACCCGGTGACCTCGTCGATCGCGTGGTTCTACATCTGGTTCTTCCGCGGTACCCCGGTCCTGGTCCAGCTGTTCCTGTGGTTCAACCTGGGCCTGGTCTTCGAGTACATCAACCTCGGTCCGATCTACAAGAACTACTGGTCGGACTTCATGACGCCGCTGCTGACGGCGCTGCTCGGCCTCGGTCTGAACGAAGCCGCGTACATGGCCGAGATCTGCCGCGCCGGTCTGCTCGCGGTCGACGAGGGCCAGACCGAGGCAGCCCACGCGCTGGGCATGAGCCACAGCAAGACGCTGCGCCGGATCGTCATCCCGCAGGCGATGCGGGTGATCGTGCCGCCGACCGGCAACGAAGTCATCAACATGCTGAAGACGACCTCGCTCGTGGCGGCCGTCCAGTATCCGGAGCTGTTCCGCTACGCCCAGGACATCGGCCAGAACTCCGGCGCCCCGGTGGAGATGTACTTCCTGGCCGCGGCCTGGTACCTGATCATGACGTCGATCCTCAGCGTCGGCCAGTACTACATCGAGCGGTACTACGCGCGCGGCTCCAGCCGCAGCCTGCCGCCCACTCCGTGGCAGAAGGTCAGGGCGCACCTGACGACCTTCTCGAGCAGGAAGGTCGCGGCATGACCGACAAGCTGAGCAAGACGGACTCCACCCCGCGGCACTCGACCGTCCCGATGGTCAAGGCCGAGGGCGTGCACAAGTCCTTCGGTCCCGTCGAGGTCCTCAAGGGCATCGACCTGGAGGTGAAGCCGGGCGAGGTGTTCTGCCTCATCGGCCCCTCCGGCTCCGGCAAGTCGACCTTCCTGCGGTGCATCAACCACCTCGAGAAGGTCAACGCGGGCCGTCTGTACGTGGACGGCGAGCTGGTCGGCTACCGCCAGAAGGGCGACAAGCTGTACGAGCTGAAGGACAGCGAGGTCGCCCTGAAGCGCCGGGACATCGGCATGGTCTTCCAGCGCTTCAACCTGTTCCCGCACATGACGGCCGTGGAGAACGTCATCGAGGCGCCGGTCCAGGTCAAGGGCGCTTCCAAGGCCGAGACCAAGGAGCGCGCCATGCAGCTCCTGGAGCGCGTGGGCCTGGCCGACAAGGCCGGGAACTACCCCTCGCAGCTCTCCGGCGGCCAGCAGCAGCGCGTCGCCATCGCCCGGGCCCTCGCCATGGACCCGAAGCTGATGCTGTTCGACGAGCCGACCTCGGCCCTCGACCCGGAGCTGGTCGGCGACGTCCTGGACGTCATGCGCGACCTCGCCGAGTCGGGCATGACGATGGTCGTGGTCACCCACGAGATGGGCTTCGCCCGCGAGGTGGGCGACAGCCTGGTCTTCATGGACGGCGGCGTGGTGGTCGAATCCGGCCATCCCCGCGACGTGCTGACGAACCCTCAGCACGAGCGGACGCAGTCGTTCCTGTCCAAGGTGCTCTGAACGATCACAAACGGCGGATGCCGCCCACCCCGGTCGAGGTGGGCGGCATCCGCCGTTTCCGAAGGCCTCTCGCGCGGACGGGGCGGCACGGGATCCTCCTACCGCCCCTGCGCGTTGTGCCCCCTACGGCAACAGCTGCGGCCTCAGCGCCAGTTCACGCAGCTGCCCCCGCGTCAGCGGGAACGTCTTCAGCACCGGCCCCCGGGACCCCGTGCCCAGGAAGCCCGTCCAGTCACGGACGGCGAGGATGCTGCCGTCCTTCAGCAGCATCCGTGCCTCCAGCGTGTCGCCGTAGTACGACGGCTGGGTGAGCTTCTGGGCGGGCGTCCGCCAGATCGACAGCACGCCGACCCCGGGCACCTTCTCGTTGGTGCACTTCAGCACCGGAGGAGTCACGTTGCCGATGTGGCAGGGGTCCGGGTCGACGTCCTTGGCGGCCGCGGCCTTGGCCGGCATCACGCGCACGGTGACGTACCCGACCCCGCCGTCCCGTGCGACCGCGTAGTCCCCGTCGTACGGCCCCACGTCCTTCGGCAGCGGCGCCTTCGGCACCCCCTTGATCAACCGCAGCAGCGACACCTCCCGGACCTTGCCGACACCCGGCGGCAGCAGCTTGGCGAACCCGCCCGCGCCGCCGCCGAACTCCCCCGCGGTCGGCGAGGCGGCCACGCTCTGCCCCTCCCCGCCGGGCAGGACGCCGGACCCGAGGACGACGCCCGCCGCGGCCGCGGCCGCGACCACGCCCGTCATCGCCGCGCGCCGTCGCCGGCGCAGCCGCGAGGCCTGCGCGAACACCGTCTCGCCGCTCCGCCTCTCCGGAACCGGAACGGTGGCCGCCGCCTTCCACAGCAGCTCCCGTACGACTTCGTTCTCGTTCTCACTCATACGTACTCCTCCCGCACCGCGGCCCTCAGCGCCGCTAGTCCCCTGGCCGTGTGGCTCTTGACGGTGCTCTCCCGCATCCCGAGCAGTTCGGCGGTGGCGGCCACGCTGAGGTCCTCCCAGTAGCGCAGCACCAGTACCGCCCGCTGTTTGGGTACGAGAGAGGCGAGAGCGGCCCGCACCACGAGTCCGGTGTCGTTGTCGGCCGTCTCCCCGGCCACGTCCGGCAGTTCGCCGTACGCCTGCTCGCGCCGCCAGAACCGGCGGCGGGCCGAGATGAAGCTGTTGACCAGCGTCCTGCGCGCGTAGGCCTCGAGGTTCTCCAGCCGCCCGTGTCTGCGCGCGCCGAGGACGACCTTCACCAGCGTCGTCTGGACGAGGTCCTCCGCCTCCTCGCGGTTGCCGCACAACAGGTAGGCGCTGCGGAACAGCGCCGTGCGTCTGCCCTCGACGAAGGCGTGCAGAGTCACTTCCGCGCCCCGCGTCATCCCTCCCCCTCTCCGCCGGTCCACCGGGTACGGACCGTCTCACCCGTACCAGTGCGGTGGCCCCCCTGCGAGGACGCAGAAGAGGCGGTACGAATCTTTCGTACCGCCTCTCTTCTGCGCGACGGGCCCTACTTGAGGGCAAGGAGCAGCGTGTCCGACGGCGAGCACCACACCGCCCGGGCCTCGCCGAACCCCTTCTCGCGCAGCACACGCGCGTGCCACGCCGCGGACGGCATGTCCCCGTCGGCGTGCTCGCCGTAGATCTCGAAGCGGCGGGCGGTGGGCTCGGCGAGGACCGGGTCCTTCGCCGCCACCTGCCACCACTCGGCCCAATCCAGGGCGCCGTCCTGCTTGGCCTGATCCATGCGAGCGTGCCGCTGGGCGCGCTCCGCCGCGTTGATCCGGGGCGTGTTCTCGTCGATCATGTGGTCCGCGTTCATGAAGACACCGCCGTCGCGGACCAGCCCCGCGACCTGACCGTAGAGGGCCGCGAGGGGTTCGCTGTGCAGCCAGTGCAGGGCCGTGGCGGTCAGGACCGCGTCGTAGGAGCCGTACGGCAGCTGCGCCGGCCAGTCGGGGTCCTTGAGGTCCGCGGTGACGAAGGAGACGCGGTCGTCGCCCTCGAAGGTGCCGCGCGCGATGGCGAGCAGGGCCGGGTCGAGGTCGACCCCGGTGCTGGTGGCCTCGGGGAACCGCGCCAGGAGCCGGGCGGTGATGCTGCCGGTGCCGCAGGCGAGGTCGAGCACGCGCGGGGCCGTGCCGACCAGCGCCTCGACCATGTCGAGCATGATCCGGAACCGCTCCTCGCGGTCCGGCATGTACCACTCCTGCTGCCGGTCCCAGCTCTCCTGCCAGGCGGCCCAGTCGGTTCCGGTACTGGTGGTCATGGATTCCCCGTCCCCTCATGCATGCGTAATACCCTGGAAGCACGACCGGCTGTTACCCGACCGCAGACATGACCATAGAGCGCCTCTGTAAGGACTACAAGTGGAACTGGCCTATTACTCGGATTACGCCGTACGCCTCGTCAACAGCGAGGAACCGGCCCGGGGCAAGGACTCGCTGACCTCGGTCGAGGCCGTCCGCGACCTCTTCGGGGTGAACGCGTCGGCGGCCCGCCGCGCCACCGACGCGGACGTCACACGCTTCCGCTCGGTACGGGGCAGGCTGCGGTCGGTCTTCGAAGCGGCGGACCAGGGCGACGAGACGCTCGCCGTGGACCTGCTGAACTCCCTGTTGCTGGAGTTCCCGGTCAGCCCGCAGATCTCCGGGCACGACTACCGCGACGAGGACGGCCGCCCCCTGTGGCACATGCACCTGGCCGACCACCCGTCCAACGCCACCGCGGGCTACGCGGCCATAGCGGCGATGGGCCTGGCGTTCCACCTGACCGAGTACGGCGTGGACCGCCTCGGCCTGTGCCAGGCAGCACCCTGCCGCAACGCCTACCTCGACACGTCCACCAACCGCTCCCGGCGCTACTGCTCGGACCGCTGCGCGACCCGCGCCAACGTGGCCGCCTACCGCGCCCGCAAGCGTCTGGAGGCCGACCGGTCGGGCAGCAGCGGCCTGGCGGCCGAGAGCACCCAGCGCGCCAGCGCCAGCGGCGAGCGCTGACCGTCCTTGAGCGGCCGGTACCGCAACCGCGCCTTGCCGAGGATCAGCTCCTCGGGTACGACCCCGTAGTCGGTGCTGTCCCCGCCCGCGTACGGATTGTCCCCGAGCACCCACCAGCCGCCCTCGCGCCGCTCCACGGCACGCTTGACGACCAGGAGGTCCTGCTGGAAGGGATGGCGCAGGACGACGACGTCCCCCGGCCTGATCGCGGCCCCGTACTGCAGCAGCAGCCGGTCTCCGTGACGCAGCGTGGGAACCATGGACGGACCGGTCACCTCGGCCAGCCCGAAGGGCGCCCCGGCCCTCCCCCGCTCGGTCTCCTGCGACAGCTCCGGCATCCCCGGCACCTCCCCGGTCCGTTCCTCCACCAGTCTCAGTCTGACCCTGGACTTTTGTCCTAAGCCCTAGGGGGCACTCACGAAAACCCGTCGCTCAGGGAGTAATGTCGCACCTGAGAAGACGATCACGAGGAAGGAATGCTCCATGCTTTCCCGCCTGTTTGCCCCCAAGGTCAAGGTCAGCGCGCACTGCGACCTGCCCTGCGGTGTGTACGACCCGGCCCAGGCCCGCATCGAGGCGGAGTCCGTGAAGGCCGTGCAGGACAAGATGGCCGCCAACGACGACCCGCACTTCCAGGCGCGTGCCACCGTCATCAAGGAGCAGCGCGCGGAGCTGGCCAAGCACCACGTCTCCGTGCTCTGGAGCGACTACTTCAAGCCCCCGCACTTCGAGAAGTACCCGGAGCTGCACCAGCTGGTGAACGACACCCTGAAGGCCCTCTCGGCCGCCAAGGCGTCCACCGACCCGGCCACGGGCCAGAAGGCGCTGGACTACATCGCCCAGATCGACAAGATCTTCTGGGAGACCAAGAAGGCGTGATCTTCATCAACGCCCTCTGACCTGCGATTCCTTTCGTTGCAGTGTCTCCCTGTCCGCACCCGGTCCGCAGGCCGCCGAGCACGGCGTCCATGACGGTCCGGGTGCGGTCTTCTTCGCCCGGTCACAGATGCGGACCTGCTTGACGCTCGCTCCGCCGGCGACGAGGTGGGAGCGATGGGCCACGGCCTGAACGCCCCCACGATGGCCACCGTGGCCGTCGGGTCCTACCGGCACGCCAGACGGGCCGACATCGGCCTGTCCGAGATCTATGCGTTCATGGACCACCAGGTCATGCGGCAACTCGCAGGCCCGACCGCCTTGCCGGTCGGCTTCGGTGGTGAAGAGCCCCAGATCAGCGAGCAGATGCTCCAACACGGCGACCGGATGCCACGCCCTGAAGCGGCAACGGGGCCGCCGCATCAGCGACGGCGCGACCCTCTTCCCGATCGAATGGCACGGGGGCACCGCCGACCACCTCGCCCTCCTGGAGTGAGCCGGCAGCCGCACCACCATGGACATGGCCGACGGCGCGCAGACCGTTCCACTCCCGCCGCCGAGACAGGCAACGGCTCCGGCGTATACCCGCCGGAGCCGCCCTTCCGGGTCATTGCACGTGAGCGTGCGACGACCCGCTTTCCACATTACGCCAAAGGGATTACTCCGGCATAAGCAATCCTTGCGAAGGTTCACTTCGGTCCGAGAAGCCGACGCGGCGGCTCAGCCACGCTCTTCCTCTTCTGTCTCCATCTGCCGGATCCCCTGGTGCGTCAGCGTGATCATCGCGGGCGTGTTGCCCCTCGCCCAGTCCACGACGACCCAGCCTTCGCCCGCCAGATACATACAGGCAGCGGCCATGTCCTGCTCAGGGATACCGAGGTCGTTGCGGAGCTTCGCCCCATCGACGCCCAGGAGCCGATTGCCTTCGGCGGCTTGGTACAGAGCCGTCATGATCCTCTCGCGGTACGTCTTCCGGTCTCGCAATATCGCCATGACGCGCCTTCCTCTACTGCCCACGGTCGGGCCGAAGTCGATGTCATCCGCGGTCGCCGTCGCGGTGGGGCGCGTCGGAACGGTGGCGTCCAGCGCCGACCGACGGTGCCTCCGGGGCCGACGCCCTATCCCCGGCAGAACATCGCTGTAGTGGAAGGCAGCGATCCGTTCGTCGTGCTGAGCGTTGAGCCGGTGGATCAGAACGACTCCGACGGCGATCAGAAGGAGCAGCACGGCCACGGCGATGACAGTCATGGTTCCCTCACCTCCGCCGACCGGCGGGCCGAAGGCCCTGTCGAGCCGATGGGCCGAGGCAGGAACGACGGCCGACCTGCTCCGCCGTCGGTCTCCCACGCTCCTTCCCTGATCCCGGCATCGATCCTGTCTGCCGCTTCGCCCCGGGCCGGGGCATCGATGCCGTCGCCCGCCATCAGCTGCGCGGCTGCCTCCGCACCGGTTTCCGGCGGAATCACCAGGACGTCTCGGCGACCATCGGGGAGGGAGACAGTCAGTCTGTGAGGATCCTGGGCCTCGGTGGACCAGCCCACCTGCACGGTTCGCCCGGCGACGGACACCCAGTGCGGGATGACGGGCCAGTAGGCGGGGTGCACGGTGACACCTGTGATGCGGCCCCAATGTTCGACCAGTGCGGCCGTCAGGGTGGGCAGCTCACGGGTGAGGGCACGGGAGCGAGGCCACCACATGCCGTCCAGCCCGCCCGGCGCGGGCGTCAGGGACAGCCGAGCCGACTGCGGCGGCGCGCGCCTGCTCGATGTCGTACGGTCAATGGTCACGGGCATGGCGCGGACCTGTCCCCGGGCTCGTGGGTGCGGCCCGGCGTTGTCGATCACCGGAAACGGCACCCGCAGCGGAGCCGGTACGCGAAGAACTCCCGGTACGTTCACACTACTCCGCCCACTTGCCCGAAAAGCCGGGGGTGACCAGGTATCTTCCTGCCTTCGGAGCCTGGTCGCCGGTGCCCGGCACCAGGCCGGTCAGAGCCAGTCCTTGCGCTTGAACGTCAGATACAGCACGGCGGACAGGGCCACGATGACGGCTGCCGAGGTGATGAATCCGGACTGGCGGCCGAAACCGGGGTAGGGGAGATTCTGGCCGTAGTAGCCGGTGATCGCGGTGGGTACGGCGATGATCGCGGCCCAGCTCGTCACCTTCTTCATGATCAGGTTCATGCTGTTGGCCTGGACCGAGAGGTTCGTCTCCATGACCGAGGCCACCAGATCCCGCAGTGATTCCGTCCATTCGGTGGCACGCAGCACGTGGTCGTAGACGTCCTGGTAATACGGGACGAGAGGGTCGGTGACCACGTGCAGGCCGGGACGCATGAGGGTGTTGACCACCTCCCGCATCGGGAGCACGACGCGACGCAACCGGACGAGCGATTTACGCAGCGCGAAGGCCCGGCGTTGCACGGCTTCGATCTCACGGCGCCCGGCCACGAAGAGCAGACCCTCCAACTCCTCGATGCCGTCGTCCAACTGCTGCACCGCGACGAAGTGGCCGTCCACGAGATGGTCGAGCAGGCCGTGCAGCAGGAATCCGACACCGTGGCCGGCCAGGTCCGGGCTCTCGTCCCAGCGGGCGACCACTTCCTCGATGTCGAGACCGTCGTCCTTGCGAACGGTGATCATGGCCTGGCTGGTGAGGAATACGGCGATCTCGCTGTACGTCAGTTCCGCATCGTCCGGGCTGACGGTGACGGAATAGGCGCTGAGGAACTCGTGGGTGCGATAGCGGTCGAGTTTCGGCCGTTGCCCACGCTGCGCGGCGTCCTCCAGAGCAAGTTCGTGGATGCCGAACTCTTGGCCGAGCATGGTGAATTCGGCGGCCCCGGGCCGATACAGGTCCAGCCACAGGACCGACGCCGGATCGGCAAGATACGCGGAGACTTCACTAACGGGGAAGTCCTCCAGGGCGAGAGTGCCGTCGTGATACAGCCGGGTACGCGTCACCATGGCCCGAGGCTAGTAGCTTGCGCCCCGATCATGCCGCTTCGCCCCAATTGCCAGCGCGGCAGGCCCCAGGCGCCCCCGGCGGGACGGCCTGGGTCGGTGACGGCGGCGGCGTGTGCGGCCTGCGCGCCCGAGAGGCCGCGAGCGGGTCAGGAGAGCCAGTCGGCGTAGCGGGTGGGGGCGAGGTGGGCGTTCTTGTCGGTGAGGACGTCACCCTTGACGACGGCGAACATGCCGGCGGTGGGGTCGGTGACGACGGTGCGGCTGTCGCCCTGGTGAGAGAGGGTGATCCGGCCCAGTTCGTCCAGGGTGAAGATGTCGGGGCCGCCGATGTTGCGGATGCCGTTCACCGGGGCACCCGCCGCGACCTGTGCCACCTCGCGGGCCACGTCCTTGGCGGCGATCGGCTGGATCGGTGTGGCGGGCAACCGTACGGTGTCGCCGTCGGCCGTCCAGGACAGGACGGCATCCATGAACTCCATGAACTGCGTCGCCCGCACGATCGAGTAGGGAACCGACGCGTTCGCGAGGAGCTTCTCCTGGAGCACCTTGGCCCGGTAGTAGTCCAGCTCCGGCACCTGGTCCGCGCCGACGATGGAGAGGATGACGAAGTGGCCGACGCCGCCCTTGCGGGCCGCGGCGAGCAGGTTGTCCATCGAGGTCTGGAAGAAGGCCAGGGAGGCTTCGTCGAAGGTCGGGGAATTCGTCAGGTTGACGGCGACGTCGGCTCCCGCCACCGCCTCCTCCACTCCCTGGCCGCTGATGACGTCGACTCCGCTGGACTTCGAGTGCGGTACCGCCTCGTGCCCGGCGGCCTTCAGGTTCTTGACGACCTGCGATCCGATCAGCCCGGTACCGCCGATGACTGCGATCTTCATGCCATGCCTTTCATGAGGATTACGTACGCAATATGGCATATGAACGAATATGTGAGCGCAGCAGGAAACGCCGCTTCGACCGGTTGAGGAGGCAGTCGGCGCCCCCCTTTTTGAAATGCATGGTGCTATCGTCAGTAGCACCATGTTGCTGCGTTTGGACAAGAGAGACACCCGCCCCCTGCATGAGCAGGTGGCAGGGGCCATCCGGCGCGCCGTCGCCGAGGGCGAGTGCCGGCCGGGAGACCGCCTGCCGTCGGCACGCGACCTCTCCCAGGCGCTGGACGTCAACGTCAACACCGTCCTTCGCGGGCTGCGCAGCCTTCGGGACGACGGCCTGCTGGAGTTCCGCAGGGGCCGGGGCGTGACCGTGGCACAGGGTGCCGACGAGCGGTCCGGACTGCTGAACCAGGTGCACGCGCTGGTGACCGAGGCGGCACGGCTGGGCTACAACAGGACCGATCTCATTGAGATGATCAGGGGGATACCGTGAACGAGGGCACCAGGACCGGACGCGGAGCGCGCTGGAGTGCCGGCGTGTGGACAGTGGGTACGGCCGCACTGATCGCCTCCCTGCCCTGGGCCGCCCGCGGACGACTGCCGGACCGCCTGGCCACGCACTGGGGATCCGGTCGGAACACCCCGGACGGGTCCATGCCCCTGTGGGCAGCCTCCCTGTTTCCGGCCCTGATCTGGCTGGTCGTCGCCGCGATCGTGTTCGTGGCTCAGCGGCGGGGCAAGGACACCGCACGCAGGACGACGCGGGCCTGGACCGCCGCCGCCCTCCTGTCGGCGGGCATCCTCCTCAGCGGCGCGCAGGCGTCCGTCGTCCGCGCGAACCTCGACCACTCGGACTGGCACCAGGCCCGCCTGCCGACAGCGTGGATCACCGCGACCCTCACCGTCGCGGCCGTCGCCGGCGGAGTCTTCGGATGGCTGATGAACGCGCGCGCGGAGGCCCCCTCCCCGGCCGCACAGGACCCTTCCGGCCCGGTGCTGGAGATCCCGCGCGGACAGCGCCTGGTGTGGCTCTCCCGCATCACCAACCCCTGGCTCCACCTGGTGGCGGCGGTGGCCGGACTCGTGGCGGTCGCCGCCCTCGCCGCTCTGGTCGGCGGCCTCGCCGCCCCCGGTCCCCTGTGGGCGGTGTTCCTGCCGTTCGCGCTCACGTCCCTCGCCGTGGCCTGCTGCTCCACCGTGCAGGCACGGGCATCGGAGCGAGGCCTGGAAGTGGCCTTCGGGCCGCTGGGCTGGCCCGCCCGGCGCTGGCCGGCCGCGGACATCGAGTCGGCCCGCGCCGAGGACCGCACCCCCGCACAGGCCGGAGGCTGGGGGTACCGGCTGAGCGGTCTCGGCACCACGGTCATGCTGCGGAGCGGGGAGTGCCTCGTCATCCGCACCCGGGGAAAGGGAACGGAATTCGCGGTCAGCATCGACGACGCCGAGCGCGGCGCAGCCCTGTTGAACGCGCTCGACAGGGCTCAGCACGGCTGAAGCACCGGTGCGGGCCCGGCCCGGTGAACAGGCGGGCCCCGCGAACTCGGCCCGCCCCCAGGGGTGGTCCCGGTCGTCCTCGTTCGCGGCCGGACCGTGGACGTTCCGGCCGGGCCGAAGGCGCCTCTGTGCCAAGCTGGGGAGGTGACTCTGGAGGACCTGGTACGGCTGCGGCGGGTGCGCGACCGCATGGACCGCGAGTACGCCGAGCCGCTCGACATGACCGAGCTGGCCCGTGGCGCCCACATGTCGCCCGGCCACTTCCAGCGCAGCTTCCGCAAGGCGTACGGGGAGACGCCGTACAGCTATCTGATGACCCGCCGGGTCGAGCGGGCCAAGGCGTTGCTGCGCCGCGGCGACCTCACCGTGACCGAGGTGTGCTTCGCCGTGGGCTGTACTTCCCTCGGCTCCTTCAGTTCCCGGTTCACCGAGCTGGTCGGCGAGACGCCGAGCGCCTACCGGGCCCGCCCGCACGAGGAGAGCGCGGTGATCCCGTCCTGCGTGGCCCGTACGTTCACCCGCCCGCGCCGCCGGCCGTACTGAAGCGGGCGGACGCGTCTGGCCCTAGCGTGAAGCCATGGACCTGAAACTGAAGCAGTGCTTCATCGCCGTGGACGACCACGACAAGGCGCTCCACTTCTACTGTGACGTGCTCGGCATGGAGGTCCGCAACGACGTGGGCTTCGAGGGGATGCGGTGGGTCACCGTGGGCTCGCCGCTCCAGCCGGACGTGGAGATCGTGCTGGAGCCGCCCGGCGCGAGCCCGGACATCTCCCCGGCCGACAAGCAGGCGATCGCCGAGCTGCTCGCCAAGGGACTGCTGCGCGGGGTCATCTTCACCACCGAGGACTGCGACGGGCTGTACGAGCGGGTCCGGGAGGCCGGCGGCGACGTGCTCCAGGAGCCGACGGACCAGCCGTACGGGGTCCGCGACTGCGCCTTCCGGGACCCGGCCGGGAACATGCTGCGGTTCCTGCAGCGGCCCGCGGACTGAAATTCCCCACGGCGCGGCGGGGACGGCTGCCTACGATCCCCGCCATGAACACCATCCGCTGGACGTATGCCTTCATCGACCGCCCCATCGACCGTCTCGCCGAAGCCCGCTCCTTCTGGACGGCCGTCACGGGCACTCGGCTGTCCGAATTCCGGGGCGAGCGACAGGAGTTCGTGACACTGCTGCCGGACCTGGCGGACGCCTGCGTGAAGCTCCAGGGAGTCCTCGACGGGGACGGCGGGGCCCATCTCGACTTCTTTGTCGAGGACGTGCGGGCGTTCACGGCGTCGGCCGTCGGCCTCGGTGCGGACCTGGTCGCCGAGCACCGTGACTGGGCCGTGCTCCGTTCACCCGCCGGGCAGTCGTTCTGCGTCGGACCCTGGCAGGGCGAGGCGGTACGGCCACCGGTGGTCGACGGCAGCCGCCTGGACCAGGTGTGCCTGGACATCGCACCCTCGGTGTACGACACCGAGACCGCGTTCTGGGCCGCGCTGACCGGCTGGGACCTGCTGGCGGGTTCCCTGCCGGAGTTCCGGGTGCTGAGGCCGCCCGCGGGCCTGCCCGTCCGGATCCTGCTCCAGCGGCTCGACGACGAACGCCCGGCCTCCGCACACCTGGACCTCGCCTGCGCGGACATCGCGGCGACCCGGGCCCGGCACGAGCGGCTGGGCGCCGTCCGCGTCCACCAGGGCCCGCACTGGGCGGTGCTGCGCGACCCGGCCGGCGGCACGTACTGTCTGACCGGCCGGGACCCCGAGACCGGCGGGCTGCCGGCGGCGGTCAGCGACGCGTAGTCACGTACAGGCAGGCGACGGCCGTCCGACCCGCCCCCTGGATCGGCTCGGGCTCCGGGCTCGGCGGGCACCCGACGCCGTCCCCGCCCGACGTGCTGCCGTACGCGTTCCGGGGTGTCGCCCCGTCCCCCTTCTCCCAGCCGTACGGCTCCTGCGGCCGGACCGAGTCCTGAAGCCACAGGGTGAGCCCGCCCCCGGCGACCACCGCCACGGCCGTGAGCGAACGGCGCGGTGCGCGCCGCCGGTTGTGGCGCCGGCCGACTGCGGCCGTATCGAAGTGCCCGTACCGGCGCACCGGCGCGCCGAGGACCTGCGGCACGTAGCGGCGCAGCAGGTCCTCGGTGCCGGTCGGGCCGGTCATTCGGCGCGAATGTCCCCGGCGCCGTCCATGACGGGCCGGATCACGACGGGGTAGTCCGTCAGACCCGCGGGGCCGGGGCAGCGGGTGATGCGCTCGGCGATCTCGGTGACCCGGTCCAGGCTCGCGCAGTCCACCACCCAGTAGCCGGCCATCAGCTCCTTGGTCTCGTCGTACGGACGGTCGGTGATCACGGTCCGGCCGTCCCTGCCGCGCGCGACCAGCCGGGTCCGGGCGGGCTCGGCCAGCCCCTGGGCGTCGACGAGTTCGCCGGACTCGGCGAGGTCGTCGCTGATCGCGCCCATGTACAGGTACATGGCCTTGAGCTCCGCCTCGGTCCAGGACGGGGCGTGCTCGGAGGGCCTGCCGGCCATCGCGTCGTAGTCCGCCTGTGTGCCCTGCACCATCACCAGGTACTTCATGGTCCGCTCCTTCGGCTCGGGGCCGCCTCCTGCGGGCGGCTCCCGCAGGGGACGTCGGAGCCGGGCCGGGATTCTCGAGGCTCAGGACTTTTTCGCGGCGGAGTCCTGCGGGGCGGGGTGCTCCTGCCCGGCGGCGAGGTCGGCGCGGGCCGCGCACTTCGGGTTGTGGCAGGGGCCGGGACCCCACAGCGGGACCCAGATGCCCAGCGTCTTGTGCCGCCGGACGACCGTGTCGACAGGCTGTCCGCAGACGGGACAGACGTGTTCTTCGCTGTCCATGCCCCCAGGGTAGGGCGGGCGGGGCCTCAGCGCTTCCTGCGGTACGTGCGCACGAGCACACCGTTGCCGAAGGTGCGCACCGAGTCCAGGGTGAACTCCTTGATGTCGAGGCCGGTGCCGAACATCGGCATGCCGGTGCCGTAGACGATCGGATAGGTCTTGATGACGAGTTCGTCGATCTCGTCGAGCAGGGCTCCCGCGACCTGGGAGCCGCCGCACAGGAAGATGTCCAACCCGCCGTCCTCCGCCTTGAGTTCGCGGACCCGGCCGGTCAGGTCGCCGTCGATGATCTCGACGTTCGGGTCGGGCGAGGTGCCCAGGGTGCGCGAGGCGACGTACTCGCGCAGGTGGCCGTAGGGGCTGGTGATGCCCTCCTTCAGCGCCACCTCGTAGCTGGCCCGGCCCTGGATGACGGTGTCGAACCGCCGGTTCTCCAGGTGGTCCATGCCGAGCTGCCGGCGGGCGTGGGTGGCCAGGGTCTCCGCGAACTCCGCCTCGAGGAAGCCGAGGTACTCCTCGTCCAGGAAGCGGAACATCGCGGTGGCGTCGCCGTGTTCGTCGCCGATGAAGCCGTCGAGCGAGCAGGCGATGAAGTACGTGAGCTTTCGCAAGCTGGTCTCTTTCCGTAGGCTGCGGGGCGATCGGTCAACCACTCCGCCTGTAGTGCTTCAGTTGTAGTACTCCGACTGTAGTGGTGGCAAGCTTTTTCCGAGATGCTGTCGGCACCGAGGACAAATAGGAGAAGGGATTCCGCATGGCGGGCAATCCGGAACGGCGCGCGGCGCTGGTGGACGCCGGCATCGAGGTGCTGGCGCGGGAGGGCGCGCGCGGACTGACGTTCCGCGCGGTGGACGGCGAGGCGGGCGTGCCCACCGGTACCGCCTCCAACTACTTCACCAGCCGCGAGGACCTGCTCCGCCAGATCGACACCCGGCTGCACGTACGGCTCGCACCGGATCCCGAGGTGATGGCGACGCTGCTGCGCCGGCCCCGCGACCGCTCTCTGGTCAGGGCCTTCATGCAGGACATCATGGACCGGGCCACCCGCGACCGGACCGGTTATCTGGCCCTGCTGGAGATGCGGCTGGAGGCCACCCGGCGCCCCGAACTGCTGGCCTCCTTCACCAAGTCGGTGCGCGGAGACCTGGAACAGGGCATCGAGTTCCACCGGCAGTCCGGCCTGCCCGGCGGCGACGAGACCGTCACCGTGCTCTACCTCGCGATGCTCGGCCTCATCCTGGAACACCTGACCCTGCCGGGCGTACTGGACGGAGTCCTGGACGGGGTGGGCGTGCCGGAGGGGCTGGTCGACAGGATCGTGACGACGATCGTGCCGGAGGGTTAGCGCAGCGGACCACTTGCCGGGACAGCTCACCGGAGCGATCGGCGGGCCACCGGCAGCGGCGGTCACGTCCACGCCACGGTCGTGCAGCCGGGGCGGCGCCCGCGTCCAAGAGAGCGGCAGCAGCCGGTGCCGGCAGCGAGAACCCACCCCCGCCCGGGCAGTGGGCGGGCCCCGCACACCGTGGGGACGTGCGGGGCCCGCCGGCCGGAGCCCCCGGGAGGTCGTGCGGGGTCAGGAGCCGCACGGTCCCGGTGGCTCCGGGGTCCTTACCTGCCGCGTCTCACCGCGGCCTCAACTGCTGCGCCGGGTCACGAACTCGGCCAGGGCCAGCAGACCGCCCGCCGCCTCCGGCGCGGGCACGGCGCGGGCCAGCTCCTGCATGGCCCGGGCCATGCGGTCGGCCGCCTCGGCCTGCGCCCAGTCCCGGCCGCCGGCCTGCTCCACGGCGAGGGCCGTACGCGCGATCTCCCCGCCGTCCCCGGACTCCCCCTTCACGTACGGCTTCCCGTACAGCGCGGCGAGTTCCGCGGCCGCCGGGGTGCCGGACGCGAGCGCGGCCACCACCGGCAGGGACTTCTTGCGGACCGCGAGATCCGCGCCGGCCGGCTTGCCGGTGCGCTGCGGGTCCCCCCATATGCCGATCACGTCGTCGATCAGCTGGAACGCGAGCCCCGCCTGGCGGCCGAAGCCGTCCAGCGCCGCCACGTCGTGCGCATCGGCGCCCGCGTACAGCGCGCCGAGCGCGCAGGCGCAGCCCAGCAGCGCGCCCGTCTTCGCCTCGGCCATGGCGAGCGCTTCGTCCAGGGTGACCTCGTGCGGCGCGCGCCGCTCCATGGCCGTGTCGGTGTGCTGTCCGGCGCACAGCTCCACGACACAGTCGGCGAGCCGGACCGCGGCCGAGCCCGAGGCCGGGTGCGGATCCTCGGCGAGCAGCCGCAGGGCCAGCGCCTGCAGGACGTCCCCGGCGAGGATGGCGTCCGCGTCGCCGAAGACGGTCCAGGCCGTGGGCCGGTGCCTGCGGGAGGTGTCGCGGTCCATCACGTCGTCGTGCAGCAGCGTGAAGTTGTGGACCAGTTCGACCGCCACGGCCGCCCGGACGGCCGCCGTCCGCGCCCGCGGGCCGCCGAGTGCGGCGGCCGCGGCGAGGACCAGCGCGGGCCTTATGGCCTTGCCCGCGTTGCCTGCCGCCGGAGTGCCGTCCGCGTGCTCCCACCCGAAGTGGTAGAGCGCGATCCGGCGCATCGAGCCGGGCAGCGACTCGATCGCCGCACGCAGCTCCGGGTCGACGACGGCCCGGGTCCGCTCCAGCAGCGCGGCCGCCTCCTGCCCGTCGAGCGGACCGGCCCCTGCGTCACCGGCCGGCCCGCGCCGTTCGCCCGTCGCCGGTGAACGCCGTTTGGTCTCCGTCATGAACTCGGCCATGGGTCCCCCTCGCACAGTCCGCGGACGGCGGTGCTTCCGCTCCGGCTGGACGCATACCCCGAGGGTGTACCCGCCCCGGAGGGCGGGAACACGGCCGCGAAGTGCGGAAACGTCACCTCCACCGGCCGATCTCGACGTTCTCCAGCACACCGAGCGCGTCGGGCACCAGGACGGCGGCCGAGTAGTACGCCGTCACCAGGTAGTTGATGACGGCCTGCTCGTTGATGCCCATGAACCGCACGGACAGGCTCGGCTCGATCTCGTCCGGGATGCCGGACTGCCGCAGGCCGATGACGCCCTGCTCGTCCTCGCCGGTACGCATGGCGATGATCGACGTCGTGCGCTCCGGGGTGACGGGGATCTTGTTGCACGGGTAGATCGGCACACCGCGCCAGGTGGGGATGCGGTTGCCGCCGATCTCGACGGTCTCCGGGACCAGTCCGCGCTTGTTCAGCTCACGCCCGAACGCGGCGATCGCGCGCGGGTGGGCGAGGAAGAGCTTGGTGCCGCGCCGACGGCTGAGCAGCTCGTCCATGTCGTCCGGGCCGGGCACGCCGTCGTGCGGCTGCAGCCGCTGGTCGTACTCGCAGTTGTTCAGCAGCCCGAACTCGCGGTTGTTGATCAGCTCGTGCTCCTGGCGCTCCTTCAGCGCCTCGACCGTGAGCCGCAGCTGGTGCTCGGTCTGGTTCATCGGCTGGTTGTACAGGTCGGCCACACGCGTGTGGATGCGCAGCACGGTCTGGGCGATGCTCAGCTCGTACTCGCGCGGCCGGGCATCGTAGTCGACGAAGGTGTGCGGGATGTCCGGCTCGCCGCTGTGGCCGGCCGCCAGCGCGACCTCCTTCTCGCCGTACTTGTTCGTCCGCTGCTCCGGGAGCGCGCGCAGCTGCTGGACGTGCTCACGCAGCGAGTCGGAGCGCTCCGCGACCTGCTCGAAGTCCTGGCGGGCGAGGATCAGCACCGTGCACGCGGTGTCCGCGCGGGCCGTGTACTCCCAGATGGCGTCCGGGTCCAGCAGCGCCGCCTCGCCGAAGTAGGCGCCGTCGGCGAGGACACCGAGGACCGCGTCGTCGCCGTAGGGGCCCGTGCCGATCTTCTCGACCCGGCCGTGGGCCAGCAGGTACACCTCGCCGGTCTGGTTTCCGAAGGAGGCGATGACCTCGCCGGGCGCGAAGTCCCGCTGCCGGCAGCGCCGGGCCAGCTCGGTCAGCACCTCCTGGTCCTCGTACGACCGCAGCGCCGGGAGCTCGCCGAGTTCGGCGGGGATCACCTCCACCTGGTCCCCGGTCTTCACGAAGGTGATGCGGCCGTCGCCGACGGCGAACGTCAGTCGCCGGTTCACCCGGTACGTGCCGCCCTGTACGTCCACCCAGGGCAGCGTCCGCAGCAGCCAGCGGGAGGTGATCTCCTGCATCTGCGGGGCGGACTTGGTCGTGGTGGCCAGGTTCCGCGCTGCCGCCGTGCCGAGAGACTGCTGCGGCTTGCCCTGCTCCGTGCGGACCTCTTCGCCTACCGACATAAGAAAATGCCCTCTCCTGTATGTCCGGCGCCGAATCGCACACCGGTCTCACGAGCGAGCCTTTCATTACAGAAAGTATTCACGCCATTACCCGAAAGAGCGGGAATGGATCATCGGACTACTGGGCAGCAAGAGGGACCCTGTCCACTGCCCCACCCCCTGCGACCTGTCCGGATCGGCTCGCACAGCGTGCGAACGATGTAGTCCGGGACGTCCGGTTTCGGTAGAAGCAGCGGTACGACAGGGCCGCGCCACGCGGCCACCGGGCACAGTACGAAGGAGGCGGTCATGGCCCCACCCATGTCCGCGAACGGGTTCCTGGACGCGCTTCGAGCGGAGGGCGTCCAGGTCGTCGAGGTCGGCGACTGGCAGACCCACAACCGCAATCACAAGGGCCCCTGGGGACCCGTCCACGGCGTGATGATCCACCACACGGTGACCCGGGGCAGCGCCCGCACCGTGGAGCTCTGCCGGGCCGGTCACGCGGAGCTGCCGGGCCCGCTGTGCCATGGAGTGATCACCAAGGACGGCACGCTCCACCTGGTCGGTTACGGCCGCGCCAACCACGCCGGCCTCGGCGACGACGACGTCCTGCGCGCGGTGATCGCCGAGAAGCGGCTGCCGCCGGAGAACGAGCTGAACACCGACGGCAACCGGCACTTCTACGGCTTCGAGTGCGAGAACCTGGGCGACGGCGAGGATGCCTGGCCCGAGGCGCAGCTGGACGCGATCGTGCGCGCCGCAGCGGCGGTGTGCCGGCACCACGGCTGGACGGAGCGCTCGGTCATCGGCCACCTGGAGTGGCAGCCGGGCAAGGTGGACCCGCGCGGCTTCTCCATGGCGTGGCTGCGGGATCGGGTCGAGGAGCGCCTGAAGGCGTAGGTGTGGTTGCCGGACGGGGCCGGTGCCGGGCGACAATGAGGCCGTGACCAGCACCGACCCGCTCGCCCCCCGCCTGCCCTCCCCTCTTGTGGAGGTCCGGGACGACCGGTTCGCCCGGCACGGCCTCCGTCTGCTGCTCAAGCGGGACGACCTGATCCACCCGGAGCTGATCGGCAACAAGTGGCGCAAGCTGGTGCCGAACATCGAGGCGGCGCGCGGCCGCGAGCTGGTCACCTTCGGCGGGGCGTACTCCAACCATCTGCGGGCCACCGCCGCCGCGGGCCGCCTCCTCGGTCTGCCCACGGTCGGCGTCGTCCGCGGCCAGGAGCTGGCCGACCGTCCGCTCAACCCGTCCCTGTCCCGCTGCGCGGCCGACGGCATGCGGCTGCACTTCGTCGACAGATCGACGTACCGGCACAAGAGCGAGCCGGAGACCCTGGCCGCGATCCTGCGCGAGGCCGGCGCCGAGGGGGCGTACGTCGTCCCCGAGGGCGGCAGCAACGCCGCGGCCGTACGCGGCTGCCGGGCCCTGGGCGAGGAGCTGCGCGGCCGCGCCGACGTCGTCGCGGTGGCCTGCGGCACCGGCGGCACCCTCGCCGGACTCGCCGCCGGCCTCGCCCCCGGGCAGCGCGCGCTGGGCATACCGGTCCTGAAGGGCGGCTTCCTGGAGACCGAGATACAGACCCTCCAGGAGAACACCTTCGGCACCCGCACCGGCACCTGGTCCCTCGACGACCGCTTCCACTTCGGCGGCTACGCCCGTACGGCCCCCGGACTCGACGCCTTCGCGGAGCACTTCGAACAGCGCCACGGACTGCCTGTGGAACGTCTCTATGTCGCCAAGTTGCTGTACGGACTTGCCGCACTGGCCGAGGAGGGCGCCTTCACGCGCGGTACGACGATCGCAGCGGTCGTCACCGGGCGGCCCTTCCCACCGGCCCAGGACCGCTTGGACACCTGCCGCCGCCACGGGTCCTAGCTGTCGAACCGGACCACCAGGCCCGGCCGAGCCAACTGCCGGCCGAGCCAACTGCCGGCCGCCGATCTGCCCGGTGGGACAGGCCTCAGCCCGCCTCCCGGTAGGCGGCCGCCTCCTCCAGGTCGAGTCTGCGGAGCAGCGCGCGGAGCATCTCGTCGTCGATGTAGCGGTGGTCGCGGAGGCGGACGAAGACCTCGCGTTCGGCGCCGATCATCTCGCGGGACAGGCGGCGGTAGGTGTCGTCCACGGACTCGCCGGTGACGGGGTTGACCTGGCCGAGTCGCTCCCAGACGGCGTTGCGGCGGCGCTCCAGGACCGTGCGCAGGCGGTCGGCGAGCGGCGGGGGCAGGGCGTTGCGCTCGTCGGAGAGGAGTTCGTCCAGGCGGTTCTCGGCGGCCCGGGAGGCCTGCGCCTGGGCGTTGGCCTCGGCGAGCGTCTCGGCCTGCCGGTCGCGGCCGGGGAACTTCAGCAGGCGGATCAGCGGGGGCAGCGTCAGGCCCTGCACGACCAGGGTGCCGATGACGGTCGTGAAGGTCAGGAAGAGGATCAGGTTGCGCTGCGGGAAGGCGTGGCCGTTGTGCGCGGTGGGGATGGAGAACGCGATGGCCAGGGAGACCACACCGCGCATGCCGGCCCACGAGGTGACCATCGCGCCCCGCCAGGTGGGGTTCTCCTCGCGTTCCCTGATGCGCGCCGACAGCCGGCGGGGCAGGAAGGCCGCGGGATACACCCAGACGAACCGGGCGAGGACGACGACGAGGAAGAGAGCGACGGCGTACCAGGTCGCCTTGACGCCCTCGTATCCCCCGAGCCTCTTGAGGACGAACGGCAGCTGCAGGCCGATCAGGGCGAAGACCGCCGACTCCAGGATGAAGGCGACCATCTTCCACACCGCCTCCTCCTGCAGCCTGGTGGCGAAGTCGACCTCCCAGGCGCGGTGACCGAGGTAGAGGGCGACGACCACGACCGCGAGGACCCCGGAGGCGTGCAGCTGCTCGGCGACGCCGTAGGCGACGAACGGGATCAGCAGGGAGAGGGTGTTCTGCAGGAGGGGTTCCTTCAGGTGCGTGCGCAGCCAGTGCAGGGGTGCCATGAGGACGAGGCCGACGCCGACGCCGCCGACCGCCGCGAGCAGGAACTCGCGGATCCCGCCCGCCCAGGTGGCGCCCTCGCCGACGACCGCTGCGACGGCCACCTTGTAGGCGGTGATCGCGGTGGCGTCGTTCAGCAGCGACTCGCCCTGCAGGATCGTGGTGATCCGGGACGGCAGGCCGACCCGGCGCGCAACCGCCGTGGCAGCCACCGCGTCCGGCGGCGCCACCACCGCGCCCAGCACCAGGGCGGCGGTCAGCGGCATCCCGGGGATGAGCACGTAGGCGGCCCAGCCGACGGCGAAGGTCGCGAAGAGCACGTAGCCCACCGACAGTAGCGCCACGGGCCGGACCTGGGCCCGCAGGTCGAGGTAGGAGCTGTCGGTCGCCGAGGTGTACAGCAGCGGGGGCAGCAGCAGCGGCAGGACGATCTTGGGGTCGAGGGTGTAGTCCGGCACCCCGGGGACGTAGGAGACCGCCAGGCCGACCGCGACCAGCAGCAGCGGTGCCGGCACCGGGGTGCGCCGGGCGGCCCCCGCCACCGCGGCGCTGCCCGCCACCAGCAACAGCAGCGGCATCACATCCATGGTCCTCGCCCACCCTCGTTTTTCCGCGCGGCCACCCGCACACCCGTCGTAATCTGGCAATCATGAAACAGTGCACGCACGCCCACGCGCTGCCGCACCCGGAGCCGGAGCCGCTGAGCGAGACCTGCCCGGAGTGTCTCGCGCGCGGGACGCATCCGGTGCAGCTGCGGCTCTGTCTGTCCTGCGGCCACGTCGGCTGCTGCGACTCCTCGCCCGGCAGACACGCGACGGAGCACCACGAGACCTCGGGTCACCCCGTGATGCGGACCTACGAACCCGGCGAGGACTGGCGGTGGTGCTTCGTCGACCACGTTCTCGTGTGACACTGCACTGACACGGCATACGACCGCGGCCGTGGACGGTTCGAGCGTCTGACGCCGGGGTACGTCAACCCGGCGCGCGCTCTTCCCATTTGGGCCCGCAGACCCTCTAGACACGGAGCGTATCCACAGCTTTACTGTGAGTGACGCCAGGGGGTTGGGGTCCCGGGGACAGGACCGTTCGGAGCGCGATAGCGTCACCGCGGAACCACGTGTGCGTTACCCCGAGGGGCGACCCTCGGCCCCGTAAAGCTTGTACCACCATGGAGGTGAGGGTGTCCCAGATCGCAGGCGAGCCCGCGACCCAGGACTTCGTGGAAGTCCGGCTGCCGGCTGCGGGTGCCTACCTGTCGGTGCTGCGGACGGCCACGGCCGGTCTTGCGGCCCGCTTGGACTTCACCCTGGACGAGATCGAGGACCTGCGCATCGCCGTCGACGAGGCCTGCGCGATCCTGCTGCAGCAGGCCGTGCCCGGCTCCGTGCTCAGCTGTGTCTTCCGGCTCGTCGACGACTCGCTGGAGGTCACGGTGTCGGCGCCGACCACCGACGGCCACGCCCCCTCACGGGACACCTTCGCCTGGACGGTGCTCTCGGCCCTCGCGGGCAAGGTCTCGTCCGCCGTCGACGAGGACAAGACCGTGTCGATCAGCCTCTACAAACAGCGCGGCGCGGGCCCCGGGCCGGCGTGAGGAACGGGGACGGGCCGGTGCGGGACGAAGAGCGCGGCACACGGGAGCTGCCGATGGGGGACCGAAGCCCCGCGGACGGTTCCCGACGCATGGCGGACGGCATCGACGGCATCCCCGAGCAGGCCAGGCCGCACCCGGAGGAGGACTCCGCTGAGGCCGGCAGCGACGGTGCCGTGCAGAGCGCGCCTCCGGAGGGGCACGGCGGGATCGGATCCGCCGCCCGCGCGGAGGCGAGGGCTCGGGGAAGGGCTACGGGCGGGACGATGAGCGAGCACGAGCGATACGCCGAGGACAACGCGCTGGGCGCGGAGGCCGTGCAGGCGACCCAGCACGACCCGCAGGACCGCAGCGGGGCGCGTGCGATGTTCGTCGAGCTGCGCAAGCTGAACCAGGGCAGCCCGGAGTACGCGGAGCTGCGCAACCAGCTGGTCCGTATGCACCTGCCGCTCGTCGAGCACCTGGCGCGCCGCTTCCGCAACCGCGGCGAGCCGCTCGACGACCTCACCCAGGTCGCCACGATCGGCCTGATCAAGTCGGTCGACCGCTTCGACCCCGAGCGCGGCGTGGAGTTCTCCACGTACGCCACCCCGACCGTCGTCGGCGAGATCAAGCGGCACTTCCGCGACAAGGGCTGGGCGGTCCGCGTGCCGCGCCGGCTGCAGGAGCTGCGCCTCGCGCTGACGACGGCGACGGCCGAGCTGTCCCAGCAGCACGGCCGCTCCCCCACGGTCCACGAGCTGGCCGAGAAGCTGGCCATCTCCGAGGAGGAGGTCCTGGAGGGCCTGGAGTCCGCCAACGCGTACTCCACGCTGTCCCTGGACGTCCCCGACACCGACGACGAGTCCCCGGCGGTCGCCGACACCCTCGGCGCCGAGGACGAGGCGCTGGAGGGCGTGGAGTACCGCGAGTCCCTCAAGCCGCTGCTGGAGGACCTGCCGCCGCGCGAGAAGCGGATCCTGCTGCTGCGCTTCTTCGGGAACATGACCCAGTCGCAGATCGCGCAGGAGGTCGGCATCTCGCAGATGCACGTCTCCCGGCTGCTCGCCCGGACCCTCGCCCAGCTGCGGGAGAAGCTGCTCGTCGAGGAGTGAGCCCTACTCGGCCCGGCCCGGTCCCTTGATCCCGAGGGCCTGGGTCGTCGCCGAGTTCACGAGCAGCACCAGCGCGGCGATCGCCACGACGGCCAGGGCGATCCCGCCCGGGATGGCCATGCTGTCGGCCTTGAGCAGGTTGTAGGCCACCGGAAGCGCCATGATCTGCGTGATGACGGCGGGGCCACGGCTCCAGCTGCGCCTGAGCAGCAGACCGCGCGCGGCGAGCAGCGGCAGCAGCGCGAGCACCAGCAGGGTGATCCCGCCGGTCACGGCCTGCTGCCGGTCGTCGGGATCGCCCGTCAGTCCGAGGACGAGGATCCAGGCGCCGCCGACCACCAGGGCGGCCCCCTCCAGCCCGGCCAGCGCCGCCGCGTACGTCAGCCGGCGCGGGCGGGGCTCGGCGGCTTCGGTCGTTTCCGGGGCGGATTTCTGCTCACTGCTCACGCCAGAAGCGTAGCCCCGCACCCCGCGGCGGCCGCCTCCGCCCCGGGTCCGGCGCGGTGGTGAGTGTCCAGGCTCACGCCCTCGCCTCTTACCTGATCCCTACCTCGGTCTGGGCCGGGTACCCCCCAGTAGGTACGCTGCCATCCATGCGTGCACTTCTCGTGGTCAATCCGGCGGCAACCACCACAAGCGCACGCAGGCGTGACGTGCTGATCCACGCGCTCGCCAGCGAGATGAAGCTGGAGGCGGTCACCACCGAGTACCGCGGCCACGCGCGCGATCTGGGCCGGCAGGCCGCGGAGAGCGACGACATCGACCTGGTCGTGGCCCTCGGCGGCGACGGCACCGTCAACGAGGTCGTCAACGGCCTGCTGCACGCCGGCCCCGACCCGGACCGTCTGCCCGGCCTCGCCGTGGTCCCCGGCGGCTCCACCAACGTCTTCGCTCGCGCCCTGGGTCTGCCCAACGATCCCGTCGAGGCCACCGGCGCCCTGCTGGACGCGCTGCGTGACGGAACCGAGCGGGTCGTCGGGCTCGGCCTGACCTCGGGCACGCCCGGCACCGAGGACGAGGCGGTGCCGGACCGCTGGTTCACCTTCAACGCCGGGCTCGGCTTCGACGCGGGTGTGGTCGGCCGGGTCGAGCAGCAGCGTGAGCGCGGCAAGAAGTCGACCCACGCGCTGTACGTGCGACAGGTGGTCCGTCAGTTCCTCGGCGAGCAGCACCGCCGGCACGGCGCGATCACCCTGGAGCGGCCCGGCGCCGACCCGATCACCGATCTTGTTGTCGCCATAGTCTCGAACACGTCCCCTTGGACGTATCTCGGCAATCGTCCGATGTACACGTCACCTAAGGCGTCGTTCGATACAGGTATCGACGTGCTCGGTCTCAGCCGCCTGTCGACGGCCGCGGTTGCCCGGTATGGCACGCAGTTGCTCACTTCGTCCCCCGAGCGCGGACCCCATGGCAGGCATGCGGTCGCACTGCACGACCTGGACCAGTTCACCTTGCATTCGAAGGCCCCCCTCCCCCTTCAGATGGACGGCGACCACCTCGGACTGCGTACGAGCGTGACGTTCACAGGCGTACGCCGCGCACTGCGTGTGATTGTGTGAGCGGAACGGGCTAAAGTCCTTTCACTCGAACGTTTAGGCCAGGATCCACCCCATGGAAGTACGGCTGTGACCCAGTCGACACCGAGGAATCAAAAAAAACTTTCCGGAAGGGGTTGTATCCGTCGCTGAGGTTTGCGAGTCTCTACGTGGCGATCGGGACGGCCCGCAACACCGGCCTCCACTGATCACCGGAACCCCTCTTCAAACCAAGGACCACGCCGGGGAAGACTCGGCGGTCGGCCCTTCACTTGTTGAGGGATTCGTGAAAGCGTTCACATTCACAAGCAACTTGCATGTAATACCAAGGAGAGGTAGCAGCCATGGACTGGCGTCACAACGCCGTTTGCCGCGAGGAAGACCCCGAGCTCTTCTTCCCCATCGGCAACACCGGTCCTGCGCTGCTGCAGATCGAGGAAGCCAAGGCCGTCTGCCGTCGCTGCCCGGTTATCGAGCAGTGCCTGCAGTGGGCGCTCGAGTCCGGTCAGGACTCCGGCGTCTGGGGTGGTCTCAGCGAGGACGAGCGCCGCGCCATGAAGCGCCGCGCCGCCCGCAACCGGGCCCGTCAGGCCTCCGCCTGACAGTCCCACCCCTGCTGACAGCCTGAGCTTGGCGGCGCGTACAGCGAGTACGCATCTCCCGCCCCCGAGCCGCAGCGCGCAGTACCCCCGATGCGCTTAGCGACAAGCAGAGCAGCAACGAGCTTTAAGCCCCGGACCACCAAGTGGCCCGGGGCTCAATGCTGTTCGGGCCACTGTGCGTCAGGCCCGCCGGGTGGTTCCTACTTCTGCGAGCGCACCGGAATGTCCAGGATCACCTGTGTGCCCCGTTCCGGCGCCGGGACCATGTCGAAGGTGCCACCCAACTCGCCCTCCACCAGCGTCCGTACGATCTGCAGACCCAGGTTGCCCGCCGTCTGCGGGTCGAAGCCCTCGGGCAGGCCGACGCCGTCGTCCTGGACGGTGACGAGGAGTCGCGCCTCCTTGGTGGTGCCACCGCGGACCGCGGAGACCTCGACCGTCCCGGTGTCGCCCTCGCGGAAGCCGTGCTCCAGCGCGTTCTGCAGGATCTCGGTGAGAACCATCGAGAGCGGGGTGGCGACCTCGGCGTCGAGGATCCCGAAGCGTCCGCTGCGCCGGCCGGTCACCTTGCCCGGCGAGATCTCGGCGACCATCGCGAGGACCCGGTCGGCGATGTCGTCGAACTCCACCCGCTCGTCCAGGTTCTGGGAGAGCGTCTCGTGCACGATCGCGATCGAGCCGACCCGTCGTACGGCCTCCTCCAGGGCCTCCCGGCCGCGCTCGGACCCGATACGCCGGGCCTGCAGCCGCAGCAGGGCCGCGACGGTCTGCAGGTTGTTCTTCACCCGGTGGTGGATCTCCCGGATGGTCGCGTCCTTGGTGATCAACTCGCGCTCGCGGCGGCGGAGTTCGGTGACGTCCCGGAGCAGCACCAGGGAGCCGATGCGGGTGCCCTTGGGTTTGAGCGGAATGGCCCGGAACTGGATGACCCCGTCGTTCGCCTCGATCTCGAACTCGCGCGGCGCCCAGCCGCTCGCCACCTTGGCGAGCGCCTCGTCCACCGGTCCCCGGGTCGGGGCGAGTTCGGCGGTGGTCTGCCCCAGGTGCTGTCCGACCAGGTCGGCGGCGAGGCCCATACGGTGGAAGGCGGACAGTGCGTTCGGGGAGGCGTACTGGACGATGCCGTCCGCGTCCAGCCGGATCAGGCCGTCGCCGACGCGCGGGGAGGCGTCCATGTCGACCTGCTGGCCGGGAAAGGGAAAGGAGCCGGCCGCGATCATCTGTGCGAGGTCCGAGGCGCTCTGGAGGTAGGTCAGTTCGAGGCGGCTCGGGGTGCGGACGGTCAGCAGGTTGGTGTTGCGGGCGATGACACCGAGCACACGGCCCTCACGCCGCACGGGGATCGACTCGACCCGGACGGGGACCTCTTCGCGCCATTCCGGGTCCCCCTCGCGCACGATCCGGCCCTCGTCCAGCGCCGCGTCCAGCATGGGCCGCCGGCCGCGCGGGACCAGGTGGCCGACCATGTCGTCCTGGTAGGAGGTCGGGCCGGTGTTGGGGCGCATCTGGGCGACCGAGACGTACCGGGTGCCGTCACGGGTGGGGACCCACAGGACCAGGTCGGCGAAGGAGAGGTCGGAGAGCAGCTGCCACTCCGAGACCAGCAGGTGGAGCCACTCGAGGTCGGAGTCACCGAGGGCCGTGTGCTGGCGTACGAGTTCGTTCATGGAGGGCACGTTGTGAGCGTACCCGGGGCCTGGTGATGGCCGAAAAAACACCCGCGGGCCGCGGCGCCTGGGAGGGACCCTCAACCCTCCCGGCACCGCAGCCCGGAGCATCATCGGCCGTGGGGTGTGCGGTCCCGGTCGGCCGAAGGTCGAGGAGCCGGGGCAGTCAGGGCAGAGAGCTCCGGTTCCTCGTCCGTCCTCCTGTGCGGGGAAGACGGAAGCTGTTCAGTTTTCCCTACGATTTTCCCCTACGCATTCTGGACTAGACCACGATGGCGTGTCCATGCGTGTGGGGGTATGCGTTGGAGTCTGGCACGCGATGCCACGCAGCCTAGCCCGCCCGGGTCAGCCGCGGGGCCAGATGGCCATGGCAATTTCCGCGAGTGCCTCCAGTTCCGCCCGGCTCGCGCCGTCCCGGGCCTGCTGGGACATGCCCTGGATCATGGCTCCGGTGTGCCGCGCGAGCGTTGCCGCGTCGGTGCCGGCCGGCAGCCGCCCCTCGGCCGTGTCGGCCCGGATCCGGGACTCCAGCGCGGCGATGCCCGCGTTGCGCCGCTCCCGCAGCAGCTGCTCGACCTCGGGGCTGGTGCAGTTGGTGGCCGCGTGGACGACCAGACACCCGTAGGGATGGGCCGGGTCGGTGTACTCGGCGGCGGCCTCGCGCAGCGTGCGTGCGACGGCGGCGCGGGCGGTGGGCTCCTCGGCGAGGGCGCGGTCACCGAAGGCGCCATGGGTGTCGACGTAGACCCGGACGACCTCCTCGAACAGGCTGCGCTTGTCGCCGAAGGCCGCGTAGAGGCTCGGGGCGCCGATGCCCATGATCCGGGTGAGATCGGAGACGGAGGTGGCCTCGTAGCCGTGCTCCCAGAAGGCCATGAGCGCCTTCTCCAGCGCGGTTGCACGGTCGAAGGAGCGCGGGCGGCCGCGGGTCCTGGCCGGCTTGGCCTGCGCTTCCGTGTACTCGCTGGTCACCATGGAGTGCATTTTATAGCGCCCCCTAGAGAAATATCGGCGGACTGTTGTACGGTTTTTGTGTAGCGATCACTAGACAAATACAGAAGGGTGGCTGACATGGGTGTGCTCACGGGGAAGACGGCACTGGTCACGGGGGCGAGCCGGGGCATCGGGCGGGGCATCGCCGACCGACTGGCGCGCGACGGGGCGAGGGTGGCGGTGCACTACGGCAGCAATGAGGCGGCCGCCCACGGGACCGTGGCCGCGATCGAGGCTGCGGGCGGTTCGGCGTTCGCGATCGGAGTGGAGCTGGGCGCGCCGGGGGACGCCGAGCGGCTGTGGCAGGAGTTCGACCGGCGGGCGGACGGGCTGGACATCCTGGTGAACAACGCGGGGATCGGCACGGCATCCCCGATCGACGAGATCACCGAGGAGGAGTTCGAGCGGGTCTTCGCGGTCAATGCGAAGGCGCCGTTCTTCCTCGTCAAGCACGGCCTGTCGCGGCTGCGGGACGGCGGGCGGGTCGTCAACATCTCGTCCGGGCTGGCCCGGGCCGCAGCCATGCCGGACAAGACGGCCTACGCGATGACCAAGGGCGCGCTGGACGTCTTCACCCGCGACCTGTCGAAGGTGCTGGGCGCCCGCGGCATCACGGTGAACTCGGTGGCGCCGGGGATCGTCGACACGGACAACACGGCCGGACTCCTGCACGGGACACCGGACGGCCGGGCGCAGGCCGCGGCCATATCGGCGCTCGGCCGGGTGGGGACGCCGGCGGACGTGGCGGACGTGGTGGCGTTCCTCGTGTCGGACGCCGGGCGATGGGTGACGGGGAGCTGGGTGGACGCGACCGGGGGTTCACTGACATAGCAGACGTCTCACCTGGGCCCAGGAGTCCGATTCTGTTAGATTGGTCTAAACCACATAGAGACTCTTGCTCCGACCTCTCCCCTGTTCTCCAGGCCCTCTTCAGAACGGCAGGCCCAGCGTGGAAGTTGTCATCGTTCCGGACGCGGCGGCGGGCGGCGAGCTGATCGCCGAGGCCATGGCCCAGCTGCTGCGGCGCAAGCCCGACGCCCTGCTCGGTGTGGCCACCGGCTCGACCCCGCTGCCCATCTACCAGGCGCTGACCGCCAAGGTGCGCTCCGGTGCCGTGGACACCGCGCGGGCCCGAATAGCGCAGCTCGACGAGTACGTGGGGCTGCCCGCCGAGCACCCCGAGTCCTACCGCTCGGTACTGCGCCGGGAGGTGCTGGAGCCGCTCGGTATCGGGATGGACGCGTTCATCGGGCCGGACGGCACGGCCGAGGACGTCCAGGCGGCGTGCGAGACGTACGACAGGGCGCTCGCCGAGGCCGGCGGCGTGGACCTGCAGTTGCTGGGGATCGGGACGGACGGGCACATCGGGTTCAACGAGCCCTGCTCCTCGCTCGCCTCGCGCACCCGGATCAAGACGCTGACCGAGCAGACCCGGATCGACAACGCGCGCTTCTTCGACGGTGACATCGAGCAGGTGCCGCACCACGTGATCACCCAGGGCATCGGCACCATCCTGGAGGCCCGGCACCTGGTGCTGCTCGCGACCGGCGAGGGCAAGGCGGACGCGGTCGCCGCGACCGTCGAGGGCCCGGTCGCGGCCGTCTGCCCGGCCTCGGCGCTCCAGCTGCACCCGCACGCCACGGTGGTCGTGGACGAGGCCGCCGCGTCCAAGCTCAAGCTGGCCGACTACTTCCGGCACACCTACGCGAACAAGCCGGACTGGCAGGGGATCTAGCCCGGGACGCGGATATCGGCGCCGGTACTGGTACCCGCACCGGTACCGGCACGCCACCCGTTGGACTAGACCAACAACGGGTGCGACGGTATATAGAGGAGATCACGGAGCGTGCGGGCGGAGCCCTGACACACGAAGCCGTGCCACGATGTGAGCCGTGGCCGATGGGATGTCGGTCGCTTTCGGCATCAGGAGCCGGGAAGGCAGAGCATGAGCACCGACGTCGGCAGTGCGGAGAACGAGGCCGGGACGACGGTCCGTACCGCGCGCGTGCCCAAGTACTACCGCTTGAAGAAGCATCTGCTCGACATGACGGAGACGCAGGCGCCGGGCACGCCGGTCCCGCCCGAGCGCACGCTGGCGGCCGAGTTCGACACCTCCCGCACCACCGTGCGGCAGGCCCTGCAGGAGCTCGTCGTCGAGGGCCGCCTCGAGCGCATCCAGGGCAAGGGCACCTTCGTCGCCAAGCCGAAGGTCTCGCAGGCGCTGCAACTCACCTCGTACACGGAGGACATGCGCGCCCAGGGCCTGGAGCCCACCTCGCAGCTGCTCGACATCGGCTACATCACGGCCGACGACCGGCTCGCGGAGCTGCTCGACATCACGGCCGGCGGACGTGTGCTGCGCATCGAGCGGCTGCGCATGGCCAACGGCGAGCCGATGGCGATCGAGACCACCCATCTTTCGGCCAAGCGGTTCCCGGCCCTCAGGCGCTCACTGGTGAAGTACACGTCCCTGTACACGGCGCTCGCCGAGGTCTACGACGTCCATCTCGCCGAGGCCGAGGAGACCATCGAGACCTCCCTGGCCACCCCGCGCGAGGCGGGCCTGCTCGGCACCGACGTGGGCCTGCCGATGCTGATGCTCTCCCGTCACTCCCTGGACCGCGAGGGCAAGCCGGTGGAGTGGGTGCGCTCCGTCTACCGAGGCGACCGGTACAAGTTCGTGGCGAGGCTCAAGCGCCCGCAGGACTGAGGGGAGTTGGCGTCTTCACGCCACAACCTCCAAATCGACATACCGTTATACGGACGAGGTCTTCCGCTGCCACGACACCGTCACCTAGATTGCCTGCGCATTACACAGGTGATCAACCAGGGGACGGAGCCGTGGCATGTCCGAAACGCCTGAAGTGAGACCACCGGTCGTGACACCGGCCCGCGTGATCATCGGTCTGTGTCTCGTCGCGCCCTTCGCGGCGATGCTGTGGGTCGGCTCGTACGCCAAGACGACCCCCGCGTTCATCGGGATCCCGTTCTTCTACTGGTACCAGATGCTGTGGGTGCTGGTCTCCACCGCGCTCACGATGCTCGCGTACAAGCTCTGGCAGCGTGACCAGAGCGCCCGCAGGGCCACTCAGGGCAAGGGGGCGGCGCAGTGAAGAACGGCGTCAACGGCGTCGCGCTCGGCGTCTTCATCTTCTTCTTCCTGGCCGTCACGGTCATGGGCTTCCTGGCCGCCCGCTGGCGCAGGGCCGAGAACGAGCACTCCCTGGACGAATGGGGCCTGGGTGGCCGGTCGTTCGGCACCTGGATCACCTGGTTCCTGCTCGGCGGCGACCTGTACACGGCGTACACCTTCGTCGCCGTGCCGGCGGCGATCTACACCGTGGGTGCGGCCGGCTTCTTCGCCGTGCCGTACACCATCCTGGTCTACCCGCTGATCTTCACGTTCCTGCCCCGCCTGTGGTCGGTCTCGCACAAGCACGGCTATGTGACGACCTCGGACTTCGTGCGCGGCCGCTTCGGCTCCAAGGGCCTGTCGCTGGCCGTGGCGCTCACCGGCATCCTCGCGACGATGCCGTACATCGCGCTCCAGCTCGTCGGCATCCAGGCGGTGCTGGACGTGATGGGCGTCGGCGGCGGCGAGAACACCAACTGGTTCGTGAAGGACCTGCCGCTGCTCATCGCCTTCGGCGTGCTGGCCGCGTACACGTACTCGTCGGGCCTGCGCGCCCCCGCGCTGATCGCGTTCGTCAAGGACACGCTGATCTACATCGTCATCGCGGTGGCGATCATCTACATCCCGATCAAGCTCGGCGGGTTCGACGACATCTTCGCCAAGGCCGGCGAGAAGTTCACGAAGGCAGGCGCGGGCGGGCTCGTACCGGCCCCCGCGGGCCAGTGGACGTATGCCACGCTGGCGCTCGGTTCGGCGCTCGCGCTGTTCATGTACCCGCACTCGATCACCGCGACGCTCTCGTCCAGGAGCCGTGAGGTGATCCGGCGCAACACCACGATCCTGCCGCTGTACTCGCTGATGCTGGGTCTGCTCGCGCTGCTCGGCTTCATGGCGATCGCGGCCGGAGTGAACGTCACCAACGGGCAGTTGGCGATTCCGCAGCTGTTCGAGGACATGTTCCCGGACTGGTTCGCGGGTGTGGCCTTCGCGGCGATCGGCATCGGCGCCCTCGTGCCCGCGGCCATCATGTCCATCGCGGCGGCGAACCTCTTCACCCGCAACATCTACAAGGACTTCATCAGGCCGGACGCCACGCCGAAGCAGGAGGCCCAGGTCTCCAAGCTCGTGTCGCTGCTGGTCAAGGTCGGCGCCCTGGTCTTCGTCCTCACCATGGACAAGACGGTCGCCATCAACTTCCAGCTGCTGGGCGGCATCTGGATCCTGCAGACCTTCCCGGCGCTGGTCGGCGGCCTGTTCACCCGCTGGTTGCACCGCTGGGCACTGCTCGCCGGCTGGGCGGTCGGCATGGTCTACGGCACGGCCGCCGCGTACGGGGTGGCCTCGCCGACCCAGAAGCACTTCGGCGGCTCCGCCAAGGAGATCCCGGGCATCGGCGAGATCGGCTACATCGGCCTCACGGCCTTCGTCCTGAACGTCGCCGTCACAGTGGTCCTGACCTTCGCCCTGAAGGCCCTGAAGGCCCCTGAGGGCCTCGACGAGACCCGCCCCGAGGACTACACGGCGGACGCGGGCGACGCGGGAGTTCAGGTGGAACTTCCGCCGGCCACGGCGGACGCCGGGCACTGAAACGCGCCCCGAAGGGGCGCGAGCAACCACGATCCACCCGCAGCGGGCCGCCGACAACAAGCACCACGGCGGCCCGCTGTTGACCCTCTGAAGCCGCCACAACACGCAACAGACACAACATCTGGGGGTGACACCACAACCCGGCACTAGATGTATGCTCATCCTCGCTGTCGCCGCAGGGGAATCCGGCGCGAATCCGGAACTGTCCCGCAACGGTGTACTTGCGTGCATCCGCACGCCTGTTCAGTCCGAGGACCTGCCGACAGCGCGCGCCCGGCCGTCCGGTCCGGGTGTCTTCAGACGTCCGGGCCTCGTGGAGTGGGTCGGTGGACGCGACGCCGTGCGCGCTCGTGCTGCCCCCTGCCCTCCGCCAGGCCCTGTGCCGAGCGAGGGAGAGCCCCACGTGACCATCGCGCCAGCCGACCCGGCTTCAGCCGTCCAGGCGACCGCAGCTCCGGTGGAGACCGACGGTCCCGGTGCCGCGCTGCTGCGGACCCTGACCGAGCTGACCGTCGACCTCCCCGACGCCGACCCCGGACGGGTCGCCGCGGCCGCACTGCGGGGCCGGTCCGCCCGGGCCGACGAGGCGGAGTTGCGCGAGCTGGCCACGGAGGCGGCCGCCGGCCTCATCTCCGACGACCCCGCCTACTCCCGGCTGGCCGCCCGGCTGCTGACCATCTCGATCCGCGCCGAGGCCGCCTCGCAGGGCGTGACGTCCTTCACCGAGTCCGTCGCCGTGGGCCACCGCGAGGGCCTGGTCGCCGACCGCACGGCGGAGTTCGTACGACTGCACGCCGCGCGTCTCGACACGCTGATCGACGCGGACGGCGACGACCGCTTCGGCTACTTCGGCCTGCGCACCCTGCACAGCCGCTACCTGCTGCGCCACCCCCTCACCCGCAAGGTGATCGAGACGCCCCAGCACTTCATGCTGCGCGTCGCCGCGGGTCTCGCCGAGGACGACACGACCCGTTCCGTCGACGAAGTCGCCGCGCTCTACGGGCTCATGAGCCGCCTCGACTACCTGCCCTCCTCCCCCACGCTCTTCAACTCCGGCACACGGCACCCCCAGATGTCGTCCTGCTACCTCCTCGACTCCCCGCTGGACGAGCTGGACTCCATCTACGACCGCTACCACCAGGTCGCCCGCCTCTCCAAGCACGCCGGCGGCATCGGTCTGTCGTACTCCCGCATCCGCAGCCGCGGTTCGCTGATCCGCGGCACCAACGGGCACTCCAACGGCATCGTCCCGTTCCTGAAGACCCTGGACGCCTCGGTGGCCGCCGTGAACCAGGGCGGCCGGCGCAAGGGCGCTGCCGCGGTGTACCTGGAGACCTGGCACTCCGACATCGAGGAGTTCCTGGAGCTGCGCGACAACACCGGTGAGGACGCCCGCCGTACGCACAACCTCAACCTCGCGCACTGGATCCCGGACGAGTTCATGCGCCGGGTCAACGCCGACGAGCAGTGGTCGCTGTTCTCCCCGGCGGACGTGCCGGAGCTGGTCGACCTGTGGGGCGAGGAGTTCGACGCCGCGTACCGCAAGGCGGAGGCGAACGGGCTCGCGAAGAAGACCATCCCGGCCCGCGACCTGTACGGCCGGATGATGCGCACCCTCGCGCAGACCGGCAACGGCTGGATGACCTTCAAGGACGCCGCCAACCGCACCGCCAACCAGACGGCCGAGACGGGCCACGTCGTCCACTCCTCGAACCTCTGCACGGAGATCCTGGAGGTCACCGACGACGGCGAGACGGCGGTCTGCAACCTCGGTTCGGTCAACCTCGGTGCCTTCGTGGGCGACGGGGACATCGACTGGGATCGCCTCGACGAGACCGTCCGCACGGCCGTCACCTTCCTCGACCGCGTGGTCGACATCAACTTCTACCCGACCGAGCAGGCGGGCCGCTCCAACGCCAAGTGGCGTCCGGTGGGCCTGGGTGCGATGGGTCTGCAGGACGTCTTCTTCAAGCTGCGCCTGCCCTTCGACTCCGCCGAGGCCAAGGCCCTGTCGACGCGGATCGCCGAGCGGATCATGCTCGCCGCGTACGAGGCGTCCACCGACCTTGCCGAGCGCAACGGCGCGCTGCCGGCCTGGGAGAAGACCCGGACCGCCCGCGGTGTCCTGCACCCCGACCACTACGACGCCGAGCTGACCTGGCCCGAGCGCTGGGCGGCCCTGCGCGAGCGGATCGCCGCGGTCGGCATGCGCAACTCGCTGCTGCTGGCGATCGCGCCGACCGCCACCATCGCGTCCATCGCGGGCGTGTACGAGTGCATCGAGCCGCAGGTCTCCAACCTGTTCAAGCGCGAGACGCTGTCCGGCGAGTTCCTGCAGGTCAACTCCTACCTGGTGCAGGACCTCAAGGAGCTGGGCGTCTGGGACGCGCGCACCCGTGAGGCGCTGCGCGACTCCAACGGCTCGGTGCAGGACTTCGCATGGATCCCGGCCGACGTGCGAGCGCTGTACCGCACGGCGTGGGAGATCCCGCAGCGCGGCCTGATCGACATGGCCGCGGCCCGCACCCCGTTCCTGGACCAGTCGCAGTCCCTGAACCTGTTCATGGAGACGCCGACGATCGGCAAGCTCTCCTCGATGTACGCGTACGCCTGGAAGCAGGGCCTGAAGACGACGTACTACCTGCGCTCCCGCCCGGCGACCCGTATCGCCCGCGCCGCCCAGGCGCAGACCCAGACCCCCATCCCCGTGCAGCAGGTCGCCGACCCCGACGCCGTCGCCTGCTCCCTTGAGAACCCCGAGTCCTGCGAGGCCTGCCAGTAATGTCCACCCGTCCCCAGAACCTTCTCGACCCGGGCTTCGAGCTGACTCTGCGCCCGATGCGCTACCCCGACTTCTACGAGCGCTACCGGGACGCCATCAAGAACACCTGGACCGTCGAGGAGGTCGACCTCCACTCGGACGTCGCCGACCTCGCCAAGCTGACGCCGTCCGAGCAGCACCTGATCGGCCGTCTGGTGGCCTTCTTCGCCACGGGCGACTCGATCGTCGCGAACAACCTGGTGCTGACGCTGTACAAGCACATCAACTCCCCGGAGGCGCGCCTGTACCTGTCGCGCCAGCTCTTCGAGGAGGCCGTGCACGTCCAGTTTTATCTGACGCTGCTCGACACCTACCTTCCCGACCCGGACGACCGGGCCGCCGCCTTCGCGGCCGTGGAGAACATCCCGTCCATCCGTGAGAAGGCCGAGTTCTGCTTCAAGTGGATCAACGAGGTCGAGAAGCTGGACCGCCTGGAGTCCAAGGCGGACCGCCGGCGCTTCCTGCTCAACCTCATCTGCTTCGCCGCCTGCATCGAGGGCCTGTTCTTCTACGGCGCCTTCGCGTACGTCTACTGGTTCCGCAGCCGGGGTCTGCTGCACGGTCTCGCCACCGGCACCAACTGGGTGTTCCGCGACGAGACGATGCACATGTCCTTCGCCTTCGAGGTGGTCGACACCGTCCGCAAGGAGGAGCCGGAGCTCTTCGACGACGAGCTGCAGCAGCAGGTCACCGACATGCTGCGGGAGGCCGTCGAGGCCGAGCTGCAGTTCGCGCGGGACCTGTGCGGTGACGGCCTGCCGGGCATGAACACCGACTCGATGCGGCAGTACCTCGAGTGCGTCGCCGACCAGCGCCTCAGCCGCCTCGGCTTCGCCCCGGTGTACGGCTCCGAGAACCCCTTCTCCTTCATGGAGCTGCAGGGCGTTCAGGAGCTGACCAACTTCTTCGAGCGGCGCCCGTCGGCGTACCAGGTGGCCGTGGAGGGCACGGTCGACCTGGACGAGGACTTCTGAGTCCGGTCGCCCTTTGCCGACCATCGATCCGGCGCGCGTTCCGGGGCTCGCAAGCTCCCTGAGCGCGCGCCGGTCGTCGGCGGGTGTCGTTCACCACTCGTCGCTCACCACACGTCTCTCACCACTCGTCGCTCACCACTCCACGGGCTGCAGCAGCAGCCGGTGGGGCCGGAGCGTGATGCCCACACGGGTGGTGTCGTTCGACCCGCTGACCTGCTCGAAGCGGTACTTCGCCGAGATCGCCGCGGTGATCAGGCTCAGCTGGGACATGGAGAAGTGGTCGCTGGGGCACTTGCGGTTGCCCACGCTGAACGGGCTCATCGCGTACTTGGGCACCTCCTTCACCCGCTCGGGCAGCCAGCGGTCGGGGTCGAAGTCGAGGTGGTGGTCGTAGGAACGGCCGTCGCGCTGGATGGCGTACGGGCTGTAGACGATGTCAGCCCCTGCCGGAATGCGATAGCCGCCGAGCGCGGTGTCGGTCACCGCGCGCCGCGTCAATATCCATACGGCGGGCCGCAGTCGCATGGCCTCGACGACGACATTGTTGGTGTGCCTGAGCTCCCGGACGTCCGCGAATGCAACGGGCCGGCCGCCGGTCACGGATTCGACCTCGGCGCGCACCTTCTCGGCGTGTTCCGGATGTTCCGCGAGCACCTGGAGCAGCCACATGATCGTGGAGGCGACTGTTTCGCTTCCGGGGGTGAGTATCGCGACCACCTGGTCGTGGATCTCCTGTTCCCCGATGGGGTCGCCATTGTCGTCCTTCGCCTCCAGCAATGCCGTCAGCAAATCGTCCGGCTTTTGACCAGATGCCCTCCGCTCGGCGACGATCTCGTCGACCAGTAGATGCAAATCGGCCAGTGCCCGGTTGAATTCACGGTTGGCGGGGAACGGCAGCCGGTACAGCGGCCCGAGCGGAACGACCATCCTGCGGTACATACCGCGGAAGACGGTGGCGAGATCGATGCTCAGCCGCTCCGCGCGCTCGTCCATGTAGTCGCCACGCAGCAGACAACGAGCGGCGATGCGCACGGCGACCCGGAACGACTCCGAGGTGCAGTCGATGGTCTCGCCCACCTTCCAGCGCTCGGTCAGCGCATGCGCCTCCTCCTCCATGATCGAGCCGTAGGCGGGGATCGCGTCGAGCCGGAAGGCGGGCTGGATGGTGCGCCGCTGGCGGCGGTGCCGGGGGCCGTTGGCGGTGGCCACGCCCTCCTTGCCGAGCAGGCCTTCCAGGGACTCCCACAGCGGGCCGTCGATCTTGTAGTCGGGGCTGAGCGCGAGTGCGCCGGTGAGCGCCGGTGTGGTGACGGCGTACACCGTCTTGGGGCCGAGCTTCAGGCGTACGACGTCACCGTGCGCGCGCAGCCCGGACATGAAGGCGAGCGGGTCGCGGACCAGTTTCAGGCCGTGGCCGAGTACCGGGAGGGCGCCGCCGGCGAGGGGCGGTTCGCGCAGTCCGGGGCTCTCGGGGGCCACGGGCTTCACAGACTCGACGGTCATTCGTCACCTGCCGCTTCGTTGTTGACGTACGGGGGCGTGGACCGGTCGTCCCAGCTGTCGACCATGTACCGGCCGGACTCGTGGTGGAACCAGTAGACGGAGCTGAACCAGTTCCGCATGTAACCGACACAGGCGCGGACGGCGGTGCTCAATTCCCTTCCGCGGGCCGTGCCGTCGGCGAGTTCGCGGGCGAACCGCAGGGCGTCCCGCTCGGCTTCGAAGAATTCGGCGATGCATTTCTCGACACGCCGCCGGATTTCCTCCACCGCTTCTTCGAGCGTCAGTCCCTCATGAGTGACGAGACTGATTCCGAGATTGTGCACCTCGTCACCCGCTATTTCCTTCGGCAGTGAGCAGAGGTCGTTGTACCAGGCGGCGAATTCCTGACTCAGCACCGCCGCACGGCGATAAGCCGGATGTTTCCGCACGAAGTCCGGGAGTTCGCACCCGGCGCTCGGTTCCAGCAGGTCCGTCCATATCCAGTGCGCGAAGGTGAGCCGCCGCAGGGCGAGGTATTCCTCGACCTTCGGGACGTACCCCGCGGTCCGGTTGCGGAACTCGCGGTCGTAGGCCTCGATCACGTCGTGGAAGTGCCGGGCGAACCGCAGGTTCCAGGTGCGCGGCAGGAACGAGTACAGCCGCAGCACACTGTCCGCGAACCCTGCAACCAGGGGGTCCGGGTGGTGCAGATGGTGCCGGGGTGCGTCGAGGGCCGCGTGCAGGCGGCGCCGCAGTCGGCGCCAGTCGGCCACCCGGCCGTGTACCCGGTCACGGTCGTGCCGGTCGTCCCAGACGAAGAACCAGGCGCTGTAGTCCGCAATGGCTTGCAGGACCTCGTCGGGGGCGCCGGTGTAGTACCCCGCCATCAGGTCGGTGTAGCAAAGACCATCGGCATATTCTCGCACCTTGTCCGCCGGCATCAGCCGCTTTTCCAGGAGCCACTGCCGGGTCTTCTCCTGAAGCTTTGGCCAATACGGGTGCAGTTGCCGGGGAATCACGTCCTCGATCACCGGGAGGGCGAGAGACGGCGGTACTGCGACCGCTGTCGACGATGTGGTGCCGTGTGAGAAAGCGCGCACGAACAGTCCCCTCTCAGCCGCCAGGAGCGCACACCCCTCCGTGCCGTGCCGGGCGTGCGCCGTTGCGTATCCCCGCCCTTCCCATTCAGCACCACAACTGACCATTATGGGAACGGATTTGCTTCACTCACCACCCCAGGATGCCGGGAACCTTGTGGCGAACAAACGAACGACGCCCGGTCGGGAAGGATCCCGAACGGGCGTCGTAGCGTGCGTCGTTGCTGCTCTCGTACGGTGTCCGTACGTTCGGACCGGACGTCTCAGTCGTTGGCGACGACGGGGTAGCGTGGCTCGTTCTCGGCCATCTGCCGCAGCGCGTCCTTGCGGTCGCGCTTGGACAGACGGTCGATGTACAGGTACCCGTACAGGTGATCGGTCTCGTGCTGCAAACAGCGAGCGAAGTAACCGGTGCCGCGGACCTTGATCGGGTTGCCCTTCTCGTCCTGGCCGGTCACCTCGGCGTAGTCGGGACGTGCGAGCGGCGCGTACGCGGTCGGTACGGACAGGCAGCCCTCGTTGCTGTCGTCGAGCCGGCGCTTGTCGGCGGGCAGGTCGACCAGCTTCGGGTTGCACACCACACCGACGTGCCGGACGCCCTCGTCGTCCATGCAGTCGTAGACGAAGACCTTCAGGTCGACACCGATCTGGTTGGCGGCCAGGCCCACGCCCTCGGCGGTGCGCTGGCTGGTGAACATGTCCGCGACCAGCTGGTCCAGCTCCGCACCGAACTCGGTGACGTCCTTGCACTCCTTGTGCAGGACCGGGTTGCCGACGACCGTGATCGGCCGCGAGGTACCGCGCTCGCGCCAGGCGTTCTCGCGCTCCTCGCAGTCCTCCGTGTCGACGACATAACCCTCGTCGTCGACGGGGAGCACGCCCGCGTGCTGCTGATCGGTGTCCTGCTGCGCCATGACCGACGTACGCCTTCCTCAGGAAAACAAGGGGTGAAGTTGCTGATACAGGGTACGTGGGCGCGCCCTGAAGGGGCGCGGGACTGTGCCGAAAGGCGGCTCCGCCGCGGACCCGCAGCCGGCCGTGGTCTCAGCACACCTCTTCGAGATCCCGCCAGTCCCTGGAGTCCGGACTGTCCGCGACCCAGCCGTCCAGCAACCCCCGCACGAGCGAAGCCGGCGCAGCCACCCCGCACTCCCGCTCGGGAACCCACAGCTGCCCGTCCGTGCGATGCCCCAGCGGCCCCGGATGACCCGGCTCGCTGTGATCATGCGGATCCAGATGGACCCCGTCCCCCTCGTCCGACGGCATCCGCGACTCCGAGCACATCCGGCACAGCAGCCGCACCGAGGACGACCAGTCCTCCGCGGCGAACCCCGCGTCCGCGGCCAGCTGCTCCAGCGCGTCCCGGTCCGCCTCGGTGGCCGCCTCCAGCAGCACCACCCAGGTGGGGACCGGCGAGGGCGCCCACAGCTCGATCTCGTCGAAGACCGGGTAGGAGTGCCCGGCGGACGTCGTGCGCTCGCCGTGCGGGACGCCGTCGTGCAGGACGACCTCGCCCCAGCGTCGCCCGGACGAGGGAAGCGGGATGGACAGCACCTCGATCCGGGCCGGGTCCAGCCTGCGGCCCCACACCACCTCGGCCTCGCCCTCCGGGGAGAGCCGTACGGCCGCGCTGCCCAGCTCCATGCCGAGCGGCTCGCCGGAGGCCGCGGCGGCGCCGGGCACCCGCAGCCCGTACGCCTGCCAGGCGCGGCGGGCCAGCGGCCAGTCCTGCAGGGCGGTCGCGGCGATGCCCACGTTCCACCAGTCGGGGGCGCCGGTCTCCCGGTCCAGGAGGGCCACGGCGCGCAGTCCTGCGGCGCGGGCCTGCTCCCAGTCGTGCCGGAACTTGTGCAGCAGGGCGAGGTTGAACCAGGACTCCGCCAGCCAGGGTTCCAGGTCGGCGGCGCGTGTCAACAGCTCGCCCGCGTCCTCGTACCGGCCGTCGCCGATGAGCGTGAACGCGCGGTCGGTGGCCTGCCGCCAGGAGGCGGAGGGCCGGTGCCGTCCCTTGCCGAAGATCCTCACGATTCCCGCCTGCCAGTTCCAGTTCCACGTGGGCTGGCTTGTGCCCCCGGACACCCTCTCCCTCGCATCCAACCACGTACGGTGGGAAGGGCGCTCATTACCCATGGGTTACCCCGCCGCGGGCAGCGTCAGACAGTCCCGGGCCAGAACCCGGGCGAGCGACTCCACGACCTCGGGAGCGTAGTCCCCGGCGGTGGCCAGACGCAGCTCCTCCAGGGCCTTGAGCGGCCCGTCGGGCCCCGCGTCCCGGGCCTTCTCCTCGTAGGCGTTGACGGCCCTGACGATCCGCGCGGCGAGCGGCTGCTCCCGGCAGGGGTCGGCCTGCCGCTCCACGACCACGGCGACGGCCGCGTCCACCCCGGTCTGCCGTACGACGGCTCCGCCGAGCAGTGCGATGCGCCGCTGCTCCTCCCGGGGCAGCGCGGCGGTGGCGCCGGCGGGGACGGGGTCGACCAGGCTGAGCTGGCCGATGTCGTGCATGAGGGCCGCGTACTCCAGGACGGTCAGTCCGGGCCCGGACAGGCCCAGGTCCCGGCCGACGGCCAGGCTGAGCGCGGCGACCCGGCGGGCGTGCCCCGTCGGGGTGTATCCGGCGATCTCGGTGGCCCGGGCCAGGGAGGCGATGGTCTGCCGGTAGGTGGCGCGCACGGCGGCGTAGCGGCGGACGGACAGCTGGGCGAGCAGCAGCGGCAGGCAGAACACCGGCAGCGCCCACAGCCCGACCACGGCGACCGCGAGCGCCATCACCGCGCCGGTCGCGCAGACGGCGGATCCGATGCCGAGCAGTCCGCGCAGTTCGTCGCGCAGGAGCGGGCCGAAGGGCCAGTGGGTGCGGGAGTGGGCGAGGGCGGCGGCGAGGACGGCGTCGCACAGGGCGGTGAGGACGAGCAGGGCGATGAGCAGCAGCGCGTAGGCGGCGCCGTTCCAGGACTCGAACGCGCCCTCGTTGTAGAGGGGTTGGAAGCAGATGGCGGCGAAGCCGACGCTCAGGACACGGCGGGCGAGGTGGTCGAGGGTCGGGGTCCGTCCGCACCAGATGTGCGGGACGCCGCCGAGCAGGGAGGCGGCGAGGACGATGGTGACGACCTGCGGCGCGTCGTGCAGGGTCGGATGTCCGGCGTCGGCGCCCAGCAGGGCGTACGACAGCGATCCGGCGGTGCCCAGCGGCGCGGCCTGCCGTACCTGGGCGCCGCTCCACCGGGTCAGCTCGCCGACGGCTATGAGCACCCCGAAGGCGAGTGCGACGCGCCGGTCAGCTGTGCCGGTCCACAGGGTGACGGCGAGGGAGACGGCGGCGGTGAGGGCGGCACAGGCGTGGATGAGCCGGAGGGCGGTCATCGGGATGCCCCGCTGGGGCTGCCGGCGACCGGTTGCCGGGCCGGGATGCGCTGCGCCGTCTCGTCGGCCGTGACGGCCGGGTGCCAGCCGTGGCGGTCGAGGGCCCGGGCGAGGGCCGTGACCATGCGCGGGTCGAACTGGGTTCCTGCGCACCGCTCCAGCTCGGTGACCGCCGCCTCGACCGGGCGGGCCCTGCTGTAGGAGCGGGTGGAGGTCATCGCGTCGAAGGCGTCCGCCACGGCCACCACGCGGGCGCACTCGGGGATCTGACCGCCCACCAGTCCGTAGGGGTAGCCGCTGCCGTCGAGCCGTTCGTGGTGGTGCAGGATCGCCGCGCGGGCCTCGCCGAGGAAGGAGATCCCGCGGACCATCTCGTGGCCGTACTCGGGGTGCAGCTCGATGATCCGCCGCTCCTCGGGGGTCAGCGGGCCGTCCTTGCGCAGCAGCCGGGTGGGGACGCCGAGCTTGCCGACGTCGTGCAGGATGCCGGCGAAGCGCAGTACCTCGACGCGTTCGTCGTCCATGCCGAGTTCGCGGGCGATCATCACCGAGGCCTGGCCGACCCGCTCGCTGTGGCCGCGGGTGTAGCCGTCCTTGAGGTCGACGGCCTGCACCAGGGCGCGGATGGTGGCCTGGTGGGCGGCCCGCTCCCGGTGGTACTGGGCGAAGATCCAGCAGGAGACGCACATCGGCAGCAGCACGAGCAGCGCGGCGACGGGCCCGTACCGGCTGCGCCACAGCACGGCCATCATCAGCCCGGCGAGTCCGTGCACGGCGACCGGCGCGAGGGAGCGGGACAGCAGCCTGCGCCAGGCCCGGCGCAGGGGCACCCTCCCCCACTGCCTCAACGGCGTGGGCGGTACCCCCACACCTGCCGCGAGGAGGCCGCCGTCGAGCGCGGTGAGCACCAGGCAGAAGGCGAGGACGGCCGCCCCGGCGGGGACGAGCGCGTGGGGGAAGTCGCAGGCCGCGACCGTGTCCCGGCCGCCGAGCGCCCGGTGCACCTGGGCCGCGCCCCACACGGCGAGCGAGGGCTGCGCGGCCCGCCACACACGGCGCAGCCCCACGGGCCGCTCCTCGACGCGGGCGAGCAGCGCCGCCGGCACCGGCACGAGGGCGGCGGCGGGCGGGGACAGCAGGAACGCCCCGGCGAGCAGGACGGGGTAGAAGGTGCCGCCCAGGCGGCGCCGTACGGCGTGCTCACAGGCCGCGTACAGGGCGGTGAGCAGGGCGAGCGCCCACCAGGGCGTGTGGGTGGCCGGCAGCGGCAGGACGCAGACCACAGCCAGCAGGGCGGCGCAAGCCACATAGGCCCGTGCCCTCGCCGGAACCGCCTCCATGACGCCCCTCCCCGACCGTGCCTGTCCGGGCTCGGAGCCTAGGGCGGGAATCGGGGGGTCCGGGAGCTTACGACCCGAGGATTAGCACATTCGGGTGATGGCCGGTCCTCAGCTCTCCTGAGGCGTGGCGGTCACGTCGTGCTCGGGGACGGTCTGCCCGGAGCGGATCAGGTCGATCCGCCCCATGACCTTGGCGCGCAGGTCGGCCGGCACGTCGTCATGGCCGCAGCAGCGCTTGACCAGCTTCTTCACGGCCTGCTCCAGGCCGTACTTCTCCAGGCACGGAGAGCATTCCTCGAAGTGGTGCTGGAACTTGTCGCGATCGACGTCCGGCATCTCGCTGTCGAGAAACTCGTACAGGTGGTCGAGGACCTCACTGCAGTCCGTCTCGTGCGGATCTCCGCAGCTCATGAGCCCGAACCTTTCACTTCGTTCGACTCTCCGGCGCCGGCCGGGACCAGCCCGCGCTCACGGGCGTAGTCCTCGAGCATGCCGCGCAGTTGACGGCGGCCCCGGTGCAGCCGGGACATCACCGTACCGATGGGTGTCCCCATGATGTCCGCGATCTCCTTGTACGCAAAGCCCTCTACGTCCGCGAGGTAGACGGCGATGCGGAACTCCTCGGGGATCGCCTGCAGCGCTTCCTTCACGTCCGAGTCGGGCAGGTGGTCGAGCGCCTGCGACTCGGCGGAGCGCAGACCCGTCGACATGTGCGACTCGGCACGGGCGAGCTGCCAGTCCTCGATCTCCTCGGCCGCACTGCGCTGAGGCTCGCGCTGCTTCTTGCGGTACGAGTTGATGAAGGTGTTGGTGAGAATCCGGTACAGCCACGCCTTGAGGTTGGTGCCCTCGCGGAACTGGTGGAAGGACGCGTACGCCTTGGCATACGTCTCCTGCACCAGGTCCTCGGCGTCGGCCGGGTTGCGCGTCATGCGCAGCGCGGCCGAGTACATCTGGTCGAGGAATTCGAGCGCGTCCCGCTCGAAGCGCGCACTGCGCTCGGCGGTCGTCTCCGCGCCGTCGCCCCGGCCCTCGGGCAGCTCCGCCTGGCCGTTGTCGGTCCCTGCGTCGGTCCCAGTGACCGGACCCACCTCCTCAAGATTCCGGGCAGGACCGAAACCGATCCCACTCGTTTCGGAGGATAGAACACGACCCGTACCTGCCGCCGCTCGAATAGGGGCGGCCTTGGCCGTGTGCAGCACCGTCCAGTCCAGGTCAGTGCGGCTGCTGCGGCTCGGGCAGATGGTCGAACCCATGCGGCGGACTTCCTCTCCACGACGTCGGTGCCGGTGCTTCAGCACTTCTGTCCGCCACAACAGCACTCCACCGTGCAACATTCCCGGGGGTCAGCCGAGTGACGCGACCCACTCCACGACACCGCCGGTGACGATCTCCAGCGCCCGCTCCTGCGTGATCTCCGCGCGCTTCGGCACGGCGAACCCGTGATCGCCGTACGGCACCTCGACCAGGTCGTACGCCCACCCGTCTCCCACCACCGCCCTTGCACCGTCGCGCTGCGCGCGGCCCCTTTCGATCTCGGGGAACTCGTCCGGCTTGCCGAAGGGATCGTTTCCGCCCTGGACGACGAGCGTGGGCACCCCGGCGCCGAGCAGCTCGTCGGCGCGGGAGCGCTCCGGCCTGCCCGGCGGGTGCAGCGGGAAGCTCAGCGCGAGCACGGCGTGCGCGCCCAGCTCCGTCGCGGTGCGGCAGGCGACCCGGGCGCCTGCGCTGCGGCCGCCGGAGATCACCGGCAGCGCCATCCCGGCCAGCGCGGGCCAGATGCCGCGCCAACCGGCGTCCAGGGTCTTCGGCGCGGGCGCGACCTTCCTGCCCGCGACCCGCCAGGGCTGCTCGACGAGGGCCACGGTCACGCCGTGCCCCGGGAGCACCTGGGCGAGCGCCTGCAGGTCCCGCGCCTCGATGCCACCGCCGGCCCCGTGGCTCACGGCCAGCACCAGCCGCGCCTTCTTCGCCCGGTGCCAGGTGATGCGGGCGGTCCCGGCGTCGGTCTCGACAATCTCGATCACACCAGAAGGCTAGAAGAGGGTGCCCACTTCCGGCGCCTCCAGCTCCTTCAGCAGCTCCGGGCCGTTGTTGCGGACGTTGCTGACGGCCGTGGCGACCGGGTAGGCGCGCATCAGACCGGGCGGGGGCGGGGCGAGCAGCTCGCGCAGGCCGTCCGGGTCGGTGCGGGCGGGGTCCAGCCAGGCGTCCCAGCGGTCCGGCGTGAGCATCAGCGGCATCCGGGGGTGGATCTCGGCGAGGGTGTGCGGGCCCTCGGCGGGGGCGACGGCCAGCGGGGTGTGCTCCGCCTCCGTGGTGATCACCGAGCAGGTGACCCACCAGGCCTGCGGGTGGTCGTCGGGCAGGGTGCGGTCCCGCCAGAACTCGTACAGCCCGGCCATCGCGAACACCGAGCCGTCGGCGGGCAGCACGAAGTACGGCTGCTTGCGGGGCCGCTTCTTCTTCCCCTCGACCTCCAGCTCCCGCTCGTCCTTGCCGGTGACCCACTCGTAGTAGCCGTCGGCGGGCAGGATGCAGCGCCGGGCGGCGAAGGCACGGCGGTAGGCCGGCTTCTCGTGCACGGTCTCCGCGCGCGCGTTGATCATCCGGGCGCCGCCCTCGGGCGTCTTCGCCCAGGAGGGCACCAGTCCCCACTTGAGCCTGCGCAGCTGTCGAACCGGCCGTGGCTCGGACGCGTCTTTCAGGGGACGGTCCAGGACGGCGTAGACCTCCTTGGTCGGAGCCACGTTGTAGTCCGGCTCCAAGGTCTCCCCGGGCTCCCACTTCTCGATCTCGAAGACTCCTGCGAGATCCTCGGGCCTACGACTGGATGCATACCGTCCGCACATACGTGCCACACTGCCAGACTCCGCACCACGACAGGGAGCCACCACCGGAATGGACAGCCTCGCCGCCACCGCGCTGCCCGGCCTCTGGGACCGGCTCACCGGCGCCCAGCCCGACCCCGACCTGTGGGTGGTGCTCGCCACCCTCGTCGCCGCCCTGGCCGTCGTCGTCCCGCACTCCCTGTGGCGGCTCTCGCGCAACGCCATCACCATCGCGCACGAGGGCGGCCACGGGCTGGTGGCCCTGCTCACCGGCCGGCAGCTCACGGGCATACGCCTGCACTCCGACACCAGCGGACTCACGGTCAGCCGTGGCAAGCCGTACGGCCTCGGCATGATCCTCACCGCGGCCGCGGGCTACACGGCCCCCTCGCTGCTGGGCCTCGGCGGCGCCGCGCTCCTGGCCGCGGGCCACATCACGCTGCTGCTGTGGGTGGCGACCGCGCTGCTCGTGGTGATGCTGGTGATGATCCGCAACGCGTACGGGGTCCTGACCGTGGTCCTCACCGGGGGCGCCTTCCTGCTGGTGTCCTGGCTGGCGGGACCGCAGGTGCAGGCGGCGTTCGCGTACGCGGTGGTGTGGTTCCTCCTGTTCGGGGGCGTACGACCGCCCTTCGAGCTGCAGGCGAAGCGGGCGCGGGGAGGCGCGGGGGACTCGGACGCGGACCAGTTGTCGCGGCTGACGCACGTACCGGCGGGGCTGTGGCTGTTCCTGTTCCACGCGGTGTCACTGTGCTCGCTCGTCGGTGGGGGCCGCTGGCTGCTGGAAGGTTGACGCCGGGCCCTCCTTATAAAGTGGCCTCATGGCCCCGAACACCGCCCACCCCGCCCTCTGGCCCGCCCCGCACGCGAGCGGAGCCGTCGACGCGACGGTCCACGTGCCCGGGTCCAAGTCGGTCACCAACCGCGCCCTGGTGCTCGCCGCCCTGGCGTCCGAGCCCGGCTGGCTGCGCCGCCCGCTGCGCTCCCGCGACACACTGCTGATGGCCGGTGCCCTGCGGGCCATGGGCGTGGAGATCGAGGAGGGGGTGGGCCCGGACGGCTCCGGTGAGGCCTGGCGGGTGCTGCCCACGGGCCTGCGCGGTCCGGCCACCGTCGACGTCGGCAACGCCGGCACGGTGATGCGCTTCCTGCCGCCGGTGGCCGCGCTGGCCGACGGTCCCATCCGGTTCGACGGGGACCCGCGGTCGTACGAGCGCCCGCTGAACGGCGTGATCGACGCGCTGCGCGTGCTCGGCGCCCGGATCGACGACGACGGCCGGGGCGCGCTGCCGCTGACCGTGCACGGCAGCGGGGCGCTGGACGGCGGCCCGGTGTCGATCGACGCCTCCTCGTCCTCCCAGTTCGTCTCGGCGCTGCTGCTGTCCGGCCCGCGCTTCAACCAGGGTGTCGAGGTCCGCCACACCGGCGCGTCCCTGCCCTCCCTGCCGCACATCCGGATGACCGTGGACATGCTGCGCGCGGTCGGCGCCCAGGTGGACACCCCGGAGTCGGGTGGCGAGCCGAACGTGTGGCGGGTGACGCCGGGTGCGCTGCTCGGCCGGGACCTGACGATCGAACCGGACCTGTCGAACGCCCAGCCGTTCCTGGCGGCGGCCCTGGTCACCGGCGGCAAGGTGCTGATCCCGGACTGGCCGGCCCGCACCACCCAGCCGGGTGACCGGCTGCGGGAGATCTTCACCGAGATGGGCGGTTCCTGCGAACTGACCGAGTACGGGCTGGAGTTCACCGGCTCGGGTGCCATCCACGGCATCGACGTCGACCTGGGCGACGTGGGCGAGCTGACCCCGGGCATCGCGGCGGTCGCGGCCCTCGCGGACTCCCCGTCCACCCTCCGCGGCGTGGCCCATCTGCGGCTGCACGAGACGGACCGGCTGGCCGCGCTCACCAAGGAGATCAACGAACTCGGCGGCGACGTCACCGAGACGGCCGACGGCCTGCACATCCGCCCGCGCCCGCTGCACGGCGGCACCTTCCACACCTACGAGGACCACCGCATGGCGACGGCCGGTGCGATCATCGGCCTGGCGGTCGAGGGCGTGCAGATCGAGAACGTGGCGACGACGGCGAAGACCCTGCCGGACTTCCCCGACCTGTGGACCGGGATGCTCGGGAACTGACGGGCGGACTGGAACCATGCGCCGCTACGGCAAGCACACCGACGAGGACGACATCCGCAGCCGCCCCAACCGCAAGGGCAACCGGCCGCGCACGAACATCCGGCCCAAGCACGAGGACGCGGCCGAGGGCATGGTCCTCACCGTCGACCGGGGTCGGCTGACCTGCCTGGTCGAAGACCGGCCCATCATGGCGATGAAGGCCCGCGAACTGGGCCGCAAGGCGGCCGTGGTGGGCGACCGGGTGGCCCTGGTCGGCGACCTGTCCGGCCAGAAGGACACGCTCGCGCGGATCGTGCGCATCGAGGAGCGCAGCTCGCTGCTGCGTCGTACGGCCGATGACGACGACCCCTATGAGCGGGTGGTCGTCGCCAACGCGGACCAGCTGGCCATCGTCACGGCGCTGGCGGACCCGGAACCCCGCCCCCGTCTGATCGACCGCTGTCTGGTCGCGGCTTACGACGGCGGTCTGGAACCACTGCTGGTGATGACCAAGTCGGACCTGGCCCCGCCGGACAAGCTGCTGGAGCTGTACGGCCACCTCGACATCCCCTACGTCGTCACCAGCCGCGAGGAGCTGGAGAACGGCGACGCGGCGGACCGGGTGCGCGAGTACCTGGACGGCAAGATCACCGCCTTCGTGGGCCACTCGGGTGTCGGCAAGACGACCCTGGTCAACGCACTGGTCCCGGAGGACCGCCGCCGTACGACGGGACGCGTCAACGCGGTCACGGGCCGCGGCCGGCACACCACCACCTCGGCGCTGGCGCTGCCCCTGACCAGTACGGACGGCTGGGTCATCGACACCCCGGGCGTGCGTTCCTTCGGTCTCGCGCACATCGACCCGTCCCGGGTGATCCACGCCTTCCCGGACCTGGAACCGGGCACCGAGGGCTGCCCGCGCGCGTGCAGCCACGACGAGCCGGACTGCGCGCTGGACGCGTGGGTCGAGGAGGGGCACGCGGACCCGGCGCGGCTGTTCTCCCTGCGCCGGCTGCTGGCCACGCGGGAGCGTCGGGAAGGCGACTGAGCACCGCGTTGTTTGCCGGGGTGCCGGGACGGTAAGTGCATAATCGCACCCAGCCGGACGGCCGGACCTACGGGAGGACAGCACATGGCGTGGCTGCTGGTCATCGTGGCCGGGATTCTGGAGACCGGCTTCGCCGTGTGCCTCAAGCTCTCCCACGGCTTCACCCGCCTGTGGCCGACGGTCGCGTTCGCCAGCTTCGCACTGGGCAGCTTCGGTCTGCTGACCCTCTCCCTGAAGAAGCTCGACGTCGGCCCCGCGTACGCGGTGTGGACCGGGATCGGCGCGGCGGGCACCGCGATCTACGGCATGGTCTTCCTCGGCGACCTGGTGTCGACCCTGAAGATCGTCTCGATCTCCCTGGTGATCGTCGGCGTGATCGGGCTGCAGCTGTCGGGATCGGCACACTAGGCACTTCCGGGCCCGGCTCGCCGGACTGGCCCTGTGCCTTCCGGCACGACCGGACGTCTCCTGAGCCTTCCGGCACGACCGGACTGGCCCTGAGCCTTCCGGCATGATCCGCCGCACGGATCCAGGGCCTTTGCGCCCGGGCCCACCCGGCGGGCTCCTACCCGACGCGCTGCCGGACCAGGGCGCTGCGCACCAGCTCGGCCACTCCGCCTTCACCCGGCGGGGCCGCGACGCACGACAGGGCGACCCGTACGGCCAGCTCGCAGGACCGGACCAGCTCGGCGGTGTCCGCCGAGGCCGCGGCGGGACCGGCCAGTACCGTCACCGCCCGGTCCCGCACGATCTGCACGAAGTCGCGGGGCGAGGGCAGCGGTCCGTCCGCCCGGCGCTGCGCGGGTACGGCGGAGGAGGACGGCACGGCGGACAGGGTGGGTGTGGGCAGACGCTCGCTCCAGCAGCCGGTGAGCATGGCCCGTACCAGCGCGTTGTCCCGGGCGGCCGCCGCCATCCACTCGGCGGTGGCGGTCAGCCGGTCCCGCGGGTCGGTGTGCCCGGCGAGGGCCCGCTCCACTCCGGCGAGATACCCGTCGGCCTCCCGCCGCACCAGCGCCCTGGCCAGCCCCTCTTTGCTCCCGAACTCGTTGTACAGCGTCTGCCGGGACACTCCGGCAGAGGCTGCCACGTCGACCATCCGCACCGCGGACCACGGCCGGCGCCGGAGCGCCGTGTAGGCGGCGTCCAGTAGCGATTCCCGGGCTGCAGGCATCAGCGCCTCCCTGGGGCGAGCAACTCTGCGCCCAGATTTGACGCGCATACATGCACTGTCAAGGGTTCGCGGTGGTGCGCAGGGGCGCCCTCGGTCACCGATGCATCGATGGGAGTTCCCCCGCTCCTGTCCCCCAGGCCCCCTATAGCCCCGTACCCACTCGGCAGATACCGTTCCTCACATGCCGGACTACCTCGACGACCTCCGCCTCGCCCACGTCCTCGCGGACGCGGCCGACGCCGCCACCATGGCCCGCTTCAAGGCCCTCGACCTGAAGGTGGAGACGAAGCCGGACATGACCCCGGTGAGCGAAGCGGACAAGGCGGCGGAGGAGCTCATCCGCGGCCAGCTGCAGCGCGCCCGCCCCCGGGACGCGATCCTCGGCGAGGAGTACGGCATCGAGGGCACCGGCCCCCGCCGCTGGGTGATCGACCCGATCGACGGCACCAAGAACTACGTCCGCGGCGTCCCCGTCTGGGCCACCCTCATCTCCCTGATGGAAGCGGGCGAGGGCGGCTACCACCCCGTCGTCGGCGTCGTCTCCGCCCCCGCCCTCGGCCGCCGCTGGTGGGCCGCGAAGGGGCACGGCGCCTTCACCGGCCGCAGCCTGTCCGCCGCGACCCGCATCCACGTCTCCGGCGTCGGCAAGCTCTCGGACGCCTCCTTCGCGTACTCCTCGCTCTCCGGCTGGGAGGAGCAGGGCCGCCTGAACGGCTTCCTCGACCTCACCCGCGAGGTGTGGCGCACGCGCGCGTACGGCGACTTCTGGCCCTACATGATGGTCGCCGAGGGCTCGGTCGACCTCTGCGCCGAACCGGAGCTGTCCCTGTGGGACATGGCCGCCAACGCGATCATCGTCACCGAGGCCGGCGGCACCTTCACCGGCCTCGACGGCCGCCCGGGCCCGCACAGCGGCAACGCGGCCGCGTCCAACGGACTGCTGCACGACGAGTTGCTGGGGTATCTGAACGGGCGCTACTGACGCCGGAGCGTGGACGGGATCTCCGGCCCACCACCCGGTGTGCCGCAGGTGGGCTGAGATCCTGGCGTTCGCCGCATCTACTGGCGGTGGTGGTCAGTGCCAGTTGGTGTCGTGGGTGAGTCGGTTGTGGTGGGTGTCGTACTGGTCGACTGCGGTGATGGTCCGTCCGTCGGGGATGGGTGCGGCCCAGGCGCGGTAGGTGGTGCCGGGGACGGCGACGGTGGTGGCTTTGACCTGGGTGCCGTCGGAGAGCGAGACCACGCCGTAGGCGACGTCGGCTTCGGGGTTGGAGACCATGAGCCGGCTGCCGCTGAGGCCCTTGTCGTGCAGACCCCACAGCCCCATCTCGCCCGAGGCACGGGGATCCTGCGTGCCGGTGACGGGCTGGCAGTCGGCCCACCGGCCGCCCTGGTGATCGATACGGACGCCGCCGATGTACATGCGCTGGCACAACAGCGATGTGCCAGGAGCCGTGGATCCGTCGGGGAGCGTGGGCAGGGTGTAGCCCTTGGGCAGCGTCCGGTGGAACTCCAGCGCCACCGACCAACGGTGCCCGCCCGTCGTCCCCTCGGCCACCCGGACACCGACCGGGCCGGGAGTCGGGGTGAAGGAGGAGCTCGCGGGGGGTGAGGGCCGGCGCGCGGGCTCGACGGCATCAGACGGTGGCTTCAGGAACGCAACCGCCAGACCGAGGCCGAGGACGCAGGCGGCACTTGCCACGGCAGCCGCCGCACGGCGGCGTTTCCTGCGGGCGCGCGCGGCGGTCAGGATCTGGTCGACGGGGGCCTGGGACGAGGGGTAGGCCTCGCGTGACCGGGCGAAGGCGGCGCGTGCCCAGTCTTCTTGGCCGTGGTCTGGAGTCATCGTGCCTCTGCAGGGCGGCTGGGCGGGTAGTTGCAGGCGAGGGTCGACCGGCTGCGCAGTTTGGCCAGGGCCCGGGACGCCTGGCTCTTCACGGTGCCGACCGAACAGCCGAGGACGTCTGCCACTTCCTCGACGGACAGATCCTCGCAGTAGCGCAGCACCACGACAGCCCGCTGGCGCTCGGGCAGGTCGGCGAGCTCGCGAGCCAGGGTGTCGTACACGTCCACGCCTCCGACACCGGCCCCGTCGTCGTGGACGGGGCCGGTGTCGGGCAGTGACGGGAGAAGGAGGTGGGTGATCCTGCGGCGGCGATGCCGGCTGCGGTTGGTGTTGACCAGTGCGCGGCGAACGTAGTGTTCGGCGCGCTCCGGCTCCAGTCGCCGCCAGTGCGGGTACACCTTGGCCAGCGTCGTCTGCACCAGGTCTTCCGCTTCGTGGAAGTCGCCCGTGAGCAGGTACGCGGTGTGGGTCAGGGCTCGCCAACGGGCGGCGACGAACCGGGTGAACTCCGAATCCGGTCCGCGGTCCGCGGCCTTGCGGTCACTTGGCTGCACAGCAGGAGGTGCCCGTCCTTCGCCTGGCTGGTCAGTGCCAGTTGGTGTCGTGGGTGAGTCGGTTGTGGTGGGTGTCGTACTGGTCGACTGCGGTGATGGTCCGTCCGTCGGGGATGGGTGCGGCCCAGGCGCGGTAGGTGGTGCCGGGGACGGCGACGGTGGTGGCTTTGACCTGGGTGCCGTCGGAGAGCGAGACCACGCCGTAGGCGACGTCGGCTTCGGGGTTGGAGACCATGAGCCGGCTGCCGCTGAGGCCCTTGTCGTGCAGACCCCACAGCCCCATCTCGCCCGAGGCACGGGGATCCTGCGTGCCGGTGACGGGCTGGCAGTCGGCCCACCGGCCGCCCTGGTGATCGATACGGACGCCGCCGATGTACATGCGCTGGCACAACAGCGATGTGCCAGGAGCCGTGGATCCGTCGGGGAGCGTGGGCAGGGTGTAGCCCTTGGGCAGCGTCCGGTGGAACTCCAGCGCCACCGACCAACGGTGCCCGTCCACCCGGCCTCTGCCGATCACCTGCGTGACCACCTGCGGCACCTGCCGGTGAGCGGAAGCAGACCGCTTGGCAACGGCGGAGGCAGGTGCGGACGCCGGGTGGGCAGCCGGGCTCGACGCCGCCTCGCTCGCGGAGGCGCCGAACGAGACCCCTCCGAGCGCGGCGACCGCGACGGCCGCCATGGCTGCCTTCCTGGCAAAACTGAGAGCCACGGAGCATTTCTCCTTCAAAGCTGCCGCCCGACGCCATGCCGGGCGGGTCCTCGACGGCCGGCGCGCTGGGCCCGCGTGCCGACCTGCAGCGACCACCGGGATCGGTGGCCGCGGCTTGGACGTCCGCCCGTAGGTACTCCCAAACACCCACGGCAGGTTGCACGCCCGCGCGAGATGAGGTGGATCGACGACGACCGACGACCGACGACGACAGGCATCGACAGCAACTACGCAGCTCACCGGCGGAGTGCAGAGCCACGCCGCACCCCACTGGAAGCAAAGTTCAATACCAGCGCTACTGAGCAAGGAGAGAAGCCCGCGCACGCCCTCAACTGGCCACGCGCGCCCTCTTGTTGACCCGCCCTTTACCTGGCACTCTGGGGCCACCCCCACTTGTGAACTTGTGAATCCCTGAACTAACGGCCGGTGCCGCGGGTCCGGGGATTCCCATAGGAGGTGGCCCATCCCATGCTCGTCCGTGACGCCATGAGCACCATGGTCCTCACCCTCGGCCCCAACCACACCCTCCGCCAGGCGGCCGCCCTGATGTCCGCCCGTCGCGTCGGCGCCGCCGTGGTCCTCGACCCCGACGCCGGCGGCATCGGCATCATCACCGAACGCGACATCCTCAACTCCGTGGGCCTCGGCCAGAGCCCGGACGCGGAGCTCATCCACGCCCACACCACCACCGACGTGGTCTTCGCGGCCCCGACCTGGACCCTGGAGGAGGCGGCCCGCGCCATGGCGCACGGCGGCTTCCGGCACCTGGTCGTCCTCGATCGCGGCGAGCCCGCCGGCATCGTCTCGGTCCGCGACATCATTCGCTGCTGGGCGCCGGCACGGCAGGAGGTGCCCGCATGAGACCTCTACATTGGATTTAGTCCAAAACGATCAGCGTTCCAAAGTCACACCCATTCGGAACCTGGTCTCGATTCCGTTACACTGGTATGCATGAGCGACCTTCTGGAACGGCTGCGCGGACGCGGATGGCGGATGACCGCACAGCGGCGCGTCGTGGCCGAGGTTCTCGACGGCGAGCATGTCCATCTGACGGCCGACGAGGTCCACGCGCGGGCCGTCGTGAAGCTGCCGGAGATCTCTCGCGCGACCGTCTACAACACGCTGGGTGAGCTGGTCTCCCTCGGCGAGGTGCTCGAGGTCACCACCGACAAGCGCGCCAAGCGGTACGACCCGAACGCGCACCGGCCGCACCACCACCTGGTCTGCGCCCAGTGCGGCGCGATCCGTGACGTGCACCCCACGGGCAACCCGCTCGCCGACCTCCCCGACACGGAGCGCTTCGGCTTCACGGTGTCGGACGTCGAGGTGACGTACCGGGGACTGTGCCCGAACTGCGCAGGCGCGTGACACGAGGGGGCGCAAGCCCCCTCTTTTTCACACGCCGATACGCAGGCCTATGAACGCACCTAGGGCCGGAATCCATATCTGGATTCCGGCCCTAGGTCTTCAGTAGCGGGGACAGGATTTGAACCTGCGACCTCTGGGTTATGAGCCCAGCGAGCTACCGAGCTGCTCCACCCCGCGTCGGTGAACACGACATTACGTGAGGGCAGCCCGCCGAAGCAAATCGATTGGGCGCGCGTGGCCGGGGTCACGCAGAAAGCTCTTCCCGCAGCGCGTCCCGCAGCCGCCCCGCCCGCTCGGCGACCTCCGCCGGCCCGAGCGCCACCGCCCGGTCGGCCCACTTCTGGCCCTCGGCAAGCTCCCCGCGACGCGCGTAGACGAGGGCCAGCCGGAGAGCCGCCCGCCCGTGCCCCGCGTCGGCGGCCCGCGTCCACCACACGGCCGCCTCCGGCTCGCTGCCCTCCCGGGCCAGCAGCAGCCCCAGGTTGAACGCCCCGTTGCGCGACCCGGCCTCCGCAGCCGCCCGGTACCACCGCGCCGCCTCGACCACGTCACCCCGGGCCGCCGCGAGCATCCCCACGCGCACCTGCGCCCGCCGGTGCCCCAAAGAGGCCGCCCGCTCGTACCACTCCTCGCACTCGGTCTTCTCGTGCACGATCTCGCCCAGCTCGTGCGCGGGCTCCGGCGGCCGCCGCGCGTCCAGCACGGTGGCCAGCCGGTACGCCGCCTCGGCACTGCCGCCGCCGGCCGCGCACCGCAGATGCCGCTCGGCCTCCGGCTCGTCGCCCTCGCGCAGCCGTGCGATCCCGACCTGCAGCGCGGCCTCGGTGTGCCCGGCGGCGGCCGCCCGCTCGTACCAGCGCAGAGCGAACTGATCCTCGCCCCGCCCGGCGTGCAGGATCCCCAGGTTGAACGCGGCGTCCACGCTCCCGGCCTCGGCCGCCTTGGAGAACCAGGGCTCCGCACCGCTCGTGTCGCCGCCCTGAAGCAGCAGGATGGCCAGCGCGTTCGCCGCCTCCCGGTGCCCGGCGTAGGCGGCCCGCCGGTACCACTGCTCGGCCTGCGCGGTCCGCCCCTGCTCGGCGCAGAGCAGCCCGAGGTTGTACGCCCCGTTGTCGTCCCCGGCGTCCAGCGCCGCCCGGTACCAGCGCTCGGCGGTCTGCGTCTCCCCGCGCTCGGCGTGCAGCGCGCCCAGCGCGTTGGCCGCGTTGCCGTCGCCGTCCTGCGCGGCCCTGAGCCACCACACGGCCGCGCTCTCGGTGTCACCGGCGTCCCGCAGCAGGAACCCGAGCGCGCAGGCCGCGCGCGCTTCCCCGTCCTTGGCGGAGGTCAGGTACCAGCGCCCGGCCTCCTTCAGCTCCCCGCGCTTCTCCAGGATCGCGCCAAGGTGCAGCGCGGCCCGCCGGTGGCCGCGCGCGGCGGCCTGCCGGTACCACTGTTCGATCTCCTCGACAGCGTTGTCAGACCCGCTCTCGTCCTCGTGCGCGGCCCTGTCGAGCGCGCGTGCGAGCCGGTAGGCGGCCTCGCGGTGCCCGCGTTCGGCGGCGGCCCGCATCCACTGCTCGGAGCCGGCGTCCGCGCGGTGCTCCAGCAGGTCGGCGAGCGCGTACGCGCCCAGTACGTGGCCCTGCTCGGCGGACTGGCGCAGCCAGTACTCGGCGGCGGGCTCGTCCCCACGCTCACGGTGGTGCCGGCCGAGCGCGTGCGCGGCGGCGGCAGAGCCGGCGACGGCGGCGATCCGCCACCAGCCGGCGGCCTCCTCGGGGTAGCCGCGCTGATGCAGGAGGACACCCAGATTGTTGGCGGCGGCCCGGTCCCCGGCCGCGGTGGCGGCACGCAGCTGGGGCTCGGCTCCGTCGAGATCGCCGCGGCGCAGCAGCATGGCACCGAGGACGCTCATCGCCTCGGTGTCGCCGGTCTCCGCGGCGAGCCGGAGGCGTACCTCCTCGGCGGCTTCCCCCATGTCGCCCATCTCGTCCCGCGTCGGCTCCTCACTCGAAGGCTGCACAAATCGCCCTGTCTCGAACAGATTTGCCTTGTCCCCCATAACGTCCATCGTCGCACCACCTGCAACCTGGGTACACCCGGTATACCGCAGCCCGTGAGGTCACTTCAGCGTTTTGTCGACATGCCCACAGAGAGATAAGTCAAACACAGGTCGCCCAACTCCCCACGGCGGCGCGGCCGTCCTCCCCCTCTGTACATGAGTTCGCACACCACGAAGGCCCGGATCCCTCAGGATCCGGGCCTTCGACTTCAGTAGCGGGGACAGGATTTGAACCTGCGACCTCTGGGTTATGAGCCCAGCGAGCTACCGAGCTGCTCCACCCCGCGCCGTTGCCTGGTAACCGTACCACGGCGCAGAGTGGCCTTGATCAACTCTTGTTCTTGTCTGCTGTCTTATCTGCTGTCTTGTCGGTCGTCTTGTCAGCCTTGGACTGTGCGTCCTCGGCCCGCTTCAGCGCGTCCTGCAGGTCCTTCTGCGCCTTGGCGTACGCGTCCCAGTCCGGCCCCTCCTTCAGGGCCTGCTGCCCGGCGGCGAAGGCCTTCTGCGCGTCTTCCAGCGCCTGCTTCACCGTCGGGTTGCCGGCGCCGGGCGGGTTGGTGGTGCCGGTATCGGGCGGCGTGGTCGCCCCCTGCACTCCGAACACCTTGTTGAGCGCCTCGTCCAGAGTGTCCTCGAAGGCGGTCTTGCCCTCGTAGGTGACCAACACCTTGCGCAGCAAGGGGTACTTGAGCTCACCGCCGCGTACGTAGACGGGCTCCGCGTACAGCAGGCCCCCGTCCAGCGGCACGGTCAGCAGGTTGCCGTACTCGACCTTCGAGTGGCCTCTGCTCAGCAGACTGATCGTCTCGGCGATGTCCGCCTGGGAGTTGAACTGGCTCTGGACCTGCTTGGGTCCGTCGACGGTCGTGCTCGTCGGCAGTTTCAGGACTCTGATCTTGCCGTAGTCACTGGCCCGCGGATCGGAGTCGACGGACATGAACGCGCTGAGGTTGTCCCGCCCGTTGGGCGTGAACGTCGTCGTCAGCGAGAAGGCCTGCGCGGCCTGGTCCGGCATCTTCATGCTCAGGTAGTACGGCGGCACCGCACTGCCGGAGTCGTTGGTCGGGTCGTCCGGGACCTCCCACACCTCGCTGCCACTGAGGAAGGTCTGCGCGTCCGTCACGTGGTAGCGGGTGAGCAGCTCGCGCTGGACCTTGAACAGGTCCTGCGGGTAGCGGAGATGGGCCATCAGGTCCGCGGAGATGTCCGCGCGGGGCTTCACCGTGCCGGGGAAGGCCTTCATCCAGGTCTTCAGCACCGGGTCCTTGGTGTCCCACTGGTAGAGCTTGACCTCGCCGGTGTACGCGTCGACGGTCGCCTTCACCGAGTTGCGGATGTAGTTGACCTGGTTCTGCTGGGCCACCACCGCGCGGGAGTTGTTGGTCGCGGTCAGCGAGTCGGCCGTCGTGTCGCCGAGGGTCGTACGAGAGGCGTACGGGTATCCGTTCGTGGTCGTGTACGCGTCCACGATCCACTGGATGCGGTGGTTCACCACGGCCGGGTAGGCGTCGCCGTCGATGGTCAGCCAGGGGGCCACGGCCTCGACGCGGTCCTTGGGCGTGCGGTTGTACAGGATCCGCGAGCCCTTGCCGATCGCGCCGGAGTAGAAGATCTGCGGCTCGTTGAACGCCACCGCGTACGCGGCCCGGTTGATCGGGTTGTCGAGGTTGACCCCGCTCTTGCCGGTGTAGCTGGTGGTCTTCGCACCCTGGTCGTCGGAGTAGTCGATCTCCTTCTGGGGACCGCCGACGATCGAGTACGTGGACGTCTTCTCGCCGTAGTAGATCCGCTGCTCGTACGTCCCCAGGTCGCCCTCGGAGGGCAGGTTCTTCTCCGTGAAGACCGGCCGGCCGCGGGAGTCGGCCTCGGTGCCCTTGGCGGCGACCACGCCGTAGCCGTGCGTGTAACGGAAGTGGTCGTTGATCCAGTTGTTCTTGGGGATGCCGTCCAGGTTCAGCTCGCGCAGGCCGATGACGGTGTCCTGGTCCTTGCCGTCCTTGGCGTACCGGTCGACGTCGAGGTTGGTCGGGAACCCGTAGTAGTTCCAGATCTGCTGCAGCTGCTGGAACGTCGGCGAGACGACGTTCGGGTCCATGATGCGGATGCTGGCCGTGTCGTCGACCTGGTCGCGCAGCTTGGTCTTGTCCGCGGTGCCGGACTTGCCCGGGTACTCGGTGACCTTGGCGTCGTCGATGCCGTACGCCTCACGGGTCGCCTTGAGGTTCTTCTGGACGTACGGGGCTTCCTTGGCCTGCTCGTTGGGCTGGACCTGGAACTTCTGCACGATGGCCGGGTACAGGCCGCCGATCAGGATCGCGGAGAGCACCATCAGGCCGAAGCCGATGACGGGCAGCTGCCAGGTGCGCCGCCACAGGGTGGCGAAGAACAGCAGCGCGCAGATGACGGCGATGCAGAACAGGATCGTCTTGGCCGGCAGATAGGCGTTGGCGTCGACGTAGCGCAGACCGGTCCAGTTGCCGGTCGCCTTGAAGTCGCTGGACTTGACGGCGAGGCCGTACCGGTCGAGCCAGTAGGCGACCGCCTTCAGTGCCACGAAGATGCCGAGGAGCACCGACAGATGCCCGGTCGCGGCGGCGGTGGCGCGCGCGCCCGGGCTGGTGACCCGCAACCCGCCGTACAGGTAGTGGGTGAACGCGGCGGCGATCAGGCAGAGGATCGCGGTGGCGAATCCGAAGCCGAGCAGGAACCGGTACCAGGGCAGATCGAAGGCGTAGAAGGAGACGTCGAGGTGGAACTGCGGGTCCTTCTGGTGGAAGGGCACGCCGTTGACCCACATCAGCCAGGTGCGCCACTGGCTGGACGCCGAGGCACCCGCGATCAGGCCGACGAGGGAGGTGACGGCGAGCAGCATCCACGTCTTGTACGGCGCGATGCCCATCCGGTAGCGGTCCAGGCTCTGCTGTTCCATGGACATGGCACTCAGCGGGGGCCGCAGCCGGTGCGCGAGCCAGATGTTGAAGCCCACGGCGAGAGCCATCAGCAGACCGAAGACGAAGAACAGCCCGATCTTGGTCGACAGCGTGGTGGTGAACACGGACGAGTAGTGCACCGACCGGTACCACAGCCAGTCCGTCCAGAAGCCCGCGAACATGGTGAACGCCATGCCGAGGACGGACAGGACGCCCAGTGTCACGAGCAGGGTCCGGGCGCGCCGGGAGGGGCGGCCCGCTCTGATCCGCGGTCCCGTCGGGCCTCCGCCGCGGTCCGGCATCTGGAAAGCCAAGGTGCGCACCTCGAAGTTCGCTGTCGATCCGTCAGGCCCTCGTGTTCGCGGGCCCTCCGTGGCCCCCCGTGATCGCGGGCCCACACCTATGCAACTTACTCACGGTTTACTCGGTTCCCGATTCCGGCCGGTAACGAGGCAGGATTGTGACCATGTCCAACACTCCCATGGCAGCGAGCCCGCTCACCCGGGCCGTACTCGAGATCGACGAGTACACCTCCGGCCTCGGCTGGGACCAGCCCGCTCGCCTCTTCGCCCTCGTAGACACCGCACGGCTGCGGGCTCAGGAACCCTCGCTCGCCGCCCAGCTCGGCCTGGAGGACGAGTCCGAGACCACCGGTCTCACCCCGATCGAGCAGGACGAGGTCCCGTCTGACAAGCCGCTCGACGAGTTCCTCGGCACCATCGCCTGGCCGGACGCGGTGGTCGGCTGCGCGCTGACGGTGGAGCGCCTGATGCTGCCTCCGTCGGCCGAGGCGCAGGTCCCGCAGGGCCTGAGCGAGGCCAAGCTGACCAAGTGGGTGGCGGACCACCCGGAGCGCCAGGAGGTCCGCATGACGGTCGCGGTGCTGCGCGACGGCAGTCGCGACTCGGCACTGCGGCTGCGCGAGAAGGACTCACCGACGGAGGTTCTGACGGGCCCGGACCTGGTACCGGGCCTGGCGGAGGCCCTGTCGGCCACGTTCGCGGACTGACGTCCTCTTCTCGCAGATCTTGTACGGCGCTGGGGGCGCCCCTTGCCACAAGGGGCGCCCCCAGCCGTGTACCGGGTTCCGCTCTCAGCCCTTGGCGGTGCACTTCGGCAGGTCGGCGGTGTCGCCGCTGCGGATGTCCTTCAGCGCGTCGAGCGCGTCGCCGATGGTCTTGACCTTGACCAGGGTGAGCCCGCCCGGGGTGTCCTTGGCGGCGGCCGCGCAGTTCTCGGCGGGCGTCAGGAAGTACTGGGCGCCCTTGCTGCGCGCGCCGACGGTCTTCATCTCGATGCCGCCGATCGGCCCGACCGTGCCGTTGTCGTCGATGGTCCCGGTGCCGGCGACGAACTTCCCGCCGGTGAGGCTGCCCGGGGTGAGCTTGTCGTAGATGCCGAGCGCGAACATCAGGCCGGCGCTGGGCCCGCCGACGTCGGCGAGCTTGATGTCGACGGTGAACGGGAAGGTGTGGTCGGTCCCGGCGGAGATCCCGACGATGGCCCGCTTGGCACCGCTGTCGGCGGAGGTCGCCGTCGTGATCTTCACGTCCTGCGTCCTGGTCGCCGTCTTGTGCTCCTTCTCGGCGGCGGCCTGCTCCTTGACGGGGACGACGGTGAAGACGACGTCCTGCCCCGGCTTGTGCTTGGTGACGAGCTTGGCGACATCGGACGGCTGCTTCACCGCCGTGCCGTCCACGGCCTTGATCACATCACCGGCGTGCAGCCTGCCCTCGGCCGGGGAGTCCTTGACGACGGTGGAGACGATCACCCAGGACTTCACCGGGACACCCAGTTCCTTCAGGGCGGCGACCTTCGCGCTCTCCTGGGACTGGCTGAACTCCTCGGCGTTCTCCTGGGTGGACTGCTCCTCCGTCTTGCCGTCCGGGTAGAGCGTGTCGTGCGGCACGATCTTGGTGTCGTGCGCCAGCCAGCCGTAGACGGCCTCCACCAGGTTCATCCGGAAGTCGGCGCTGGTGACCCGGACGGTGGTCATGTTCAGATGCCCGTCCGTCGGGTAGGTCTTGTGCCCCTCGATCTGCAGCACCGGCTCGCCGTCGTGCTCCCCGAGCGTGTTCACGGTCGGCCCCGGGGACATCTCCGAGTACGGCACGGGGATGAGCACTCCCGCGCACAGGAGCGCGATCAGCATCAGGGTGGAGGCGAGCATCGTCGCGGTGCGGCGTGGCATGCAACGACAGTACGGGACGCCTCTGTCAGCGCACCGTCAGGGCACCCCCGTCAGGCGCCGCGCGTACCCGAGCGGGGCTTCTCCATGGCCTCGCGGAAGCGCGCGTACCCGTCCAGTTCGGGCCCGTCGCTGCGGGCCCGCCGAGTCCGGTTGGCCCAGCTGCCCCACAGACCGGCACCGACCGCAGCCACAAGCGGAATCAGCAACCAGGCAAGCGCCGCCATGCCGGCCTCCCAACCCCTTGAGCGTCCGCGACTGACTGATCAGCAGATTAACCATCCGCCCTGACAACGCTCACGCCAGGGGGACGGTTACGCAACCGGAGGGGGTGGTGGGCCGAACGTGAACACGGGTGCGGCTGACGTCAGCAGGCGCCGACCCACTCCTCGGTCCCGTCGGAGAACTTCTGGTGCTTCCAGATGGGCACTTCGTGCTTGAGGTCGTCGATCAGTTTGCGGCACGCCTCGAAGGCCTCGCCCCGGTGCGGGCACGACACGCCCACGACGACGGCGAGGTCCCCGACGTCGAGGTCGCCGACCCGGTGGACGGCGGCCAGCGCGCGCACCGGGTACTCGGCGACGACCTTCTCGGCGATCCGCCGCATCTCGGCCTCGGCGCTCGGATGGCAGGAGTACCCGAGCGCGTCGACGTCGGCACCCCCGTCGTGGTTCCGCACGGTCCCCACGAACAGCGCGACACCGCCGGCGGCGTCGTCACCGACGGCCCGGAACACCTCGTCCACGGACAGCGCGGTCTCCCGGATGCCGATCAGCTTGATGGGATCCTGAGCTGCCTGCTCACCGGGGTGATCGTTCGTAGCTGCCATGGATCCATCGTGCCGCATGCCCCCGACAACGAGGAATACGACTTTCACCAGGCACACGCGCGGGGATGTTTGGAGTCTTCTACAGTCGCCCTGCAATCCACCGAGTCAGGTGGTGGGTCACAGGCCGGGGGTTCAGGGCGCGGGAGCCCCTGGCGGCGTCACGGGAGCCCCCTGGCGGCGTTCAAGGGGCGGAAGCGTCTTGCCTCACCGCCGCCGGGCCTTGCGAGCCCGCCGAACCACGGCTGCAGCGCCCAGCAGGGCCACCGTCGCACCCGCCGCACCCGCAGCCGTCGCGTCCTTCCGCCCCAGCCGACGCCCGGCGACCGTATGCCGCCCGGAAACCTCTTCCAGCAGCTCCGCGAGCACTTCCTCGTTGGTCCACCCCGGGCGCCACCCGGCGTCGTGCAGCCGGCTCCCGCTGACCACCCAGGGATACATCGTGTACGCCAGGTCCCCCGCCGGAGACGGAGTGAGCCCGATCCGGTGCAGCCGAGCCGCCGCGCCGAGCGCGACCGCCGACGGCAGCTCCATCCGCCGGATCCCGCTCAGCTCCTCCACCTCCTCCTGCTCCAGCCACCCGTCACAGCCGACGGCCAGCTCCCCGTCGACCTTCTCCAGGACGGCGTACTCCAGAGCGCTGCACAGATCCTCGACGTGACAGAACTGCCACACGGGCCGCGACCCGGCGACGACCAGCAGGCGGGGCGACTCGAAGTACCTGGTCAGCGCGGTGTCCGTGCCCCCGACCAGCACGGCGGGCCGTACCACGGTCACGTTCAGCCCCGGATGCGCCCGCGGCGCGCGCCGCGCCAGCCGCTCGATCTCCAGCAGATCCCCGACCCCGGTCGCCTCGGCCGTGGCCCGCAGCTCGGCGTCCTCCGACAGCGGCAGCTCGTTGTCCGGCAGCGCCCCGTACACCATCGCGGACGTGCACAGCACCACCCGGTGCACCCCGGCCGCCGCGGCCGCGGTCAGCACGGTCTGTGTCCCCCGGACGTTGTAAGCGGTGCGGGCGGCCGGGTCGCTCCCGAGGTCCAGGTCGAGCGCCAGATGCACGACCACGTCTGCGCCGCGCAGCTTGTCGGCGATCGACGGGTCGCGCACGTCGAGGATGTGCCACTGCGCGGCCGCGCACTCCCCGCGCCGCTCGTCGATGGCGATGACCTGCTTGATCTCCTGGGACGCGGCGAGCCGCTCGGTGAGCAGGGCTCCCACCCCGCCGGCGGCGCCGGTGACCGCGACGACGGGTCCGCGCACGGCGGGCGGGGTTGAGGGGTTTCGCGCTGCGCGAACCTGCGGATCCGGGGAACTCACCTGGCGTCTCCAGAGGTTGTCTTCAGTACGGGCGCGACTGACGCGGCCGTACCAGGTGCATCCATCCTGCCGCAGGCCTTCTGTGGACGAAGCACCGAGGCCCGATCGGGTCCGGGTGTCTACGCTGGGTGGTGATGTCGGGCAGCCGCGCCGCCGGAGAATCACCGGCGGCCTTACCAGCCGAGGAACCCCGTGAGTGACACCCCATTCGGATTCGGCCTTCCGCCGGAGGAGCCGGAAGACGGCGACGAGGGCAAGAAGAAGGACCAGCAGAGCGGTGGTGGGCAGGGACCGGCCAACGCGTTCGGTTTCGGGCTGCCGGGAGCCGGAGGCTTTGGCGGCCCCGGCGCCGACAATCCGCTCGCAGCGATGTTCGGTTCCCTGAACCCCACCGACCTGGGCGCCGCGTTCCAGCAGCTGGGCCAGATGCTCTCCTACGAGGGCGGCCCGGTGAACTGGGACATGGCCAAGCAGATCGCCCGCCAGACGGTCTCCCAGGGCACCCCGGACGGCGTCAAGGACGCGAGCGTCGGCACCGCCGAGCACACCGCGGTCGAGGAGGCCGTCCGCCTGGCCGACCTGTGGCTGGACGACGCGACGTCCCTGCCGTCGGGCGCCGCCTCGGCGGTGGCCTGGTCCCGCGCGGAGTGGGTCGAGGCGACCCTGCCCGCCTGGCAGGAGCTGGTCGACCCGGTCGCCGAGCGGGTCGGCGCGGCCATGGGCGACGTCCTGCCGGAGGAGATGCAGGCCATGGCGGGCCCGCTGATCGGCATGATGCGCTCGATGGGCGGTGCCATGTTCGGCACGCAGATCGGGCAGGCTGTCGGCGTGCTCGCGGGCGAGGTCGTCGGTTCGACCGACATCGGCCTGCCCCTGAGCCCGGCCGGCAAGGCCGCGCTGCTCCCGGCCAACGTGGAGGCCTTCGGCAAGGACCTCGGCGTGCCGCAGGAGGAGGTCCGGCTCTACCTGGCCCTGCGTGAGGCCGCGCACCAGCGCCTGTTCTCGCACGTGCCGTGGCTGCGCTCGCACCTGTTCGGCGCGGTCGACGGGTACGCGCGCGGGATCAAGGTCGACACGGCCAAGCTGGAGGACGTGGTCGGCCAGTTCGACCCGCAGAACCCCGAGCAGCTGCAGGACGCTCTCCAGCAGGGCATGTTCCAGCCGGAGGACACGCCCGAGCAGAAGGCGGCCCTGGCCCGTCTGGAGACGGCTCTGGCGCTCGTCGAGGGCTGGGTGGACGCGGTGGTCCACGCGGCCGCGAAGCCGCGTCTGGCGTCCGCCGACGCCCTGCGCGAGACCCTGCGCCGGCGCCGGGCCACCGGCGGTCCGGCGGAGCAGACGTTCGCCACGCTGATCGGCCTGGAGCTGCGCCCGCGCCGGCTGCGTGACGCCTCCCGTCTGTGGGCCTCGCTCACGGACGCGCGCGGGGTCGACGGCCGGGACGCCCTGTGGGCCCATCCGGACATGCTGCCGACGGCCTCGGACCTGGACGACCCGGACGGCTTCGTCCACCGCGAGCAGCTGGACTTCTCCGAGCTGGACAAGATGCTCGGCGAGGCGGCGAGCGGCTCCGGCGAGAAGCCGAACCTGAAGAAGGACGACGAGGGCAAGGACGACGACGCCGAGTGAGCCTGCACGACGACGCGGTCCTCGTCCTGAAGGGGTACGAGGGCCAGGAAGAGCTGCGCCAGGCCTACCTGGACCATCTGGCGGCCCACCGGGACGGCATGTGGAAGGCCTGTCACGCGGGCCACGTCACGGCGAGCGCGCTGGTGATCGACCCCGAGCGCGGCCGGGTGCTGCTCACGCTGCACAGGAAGCTGCGGATGTGGCTGCAGATGGGCGGCCACTGCGAGCCGGGCGATGCCTCGCTGGCGGCGGCGGCCCTGCGGGAGGCGACCGAGGAGTCCGGCATCGCGGGGCTGACGCTGCTGCCCGGCGGTCCGGTGCGCCTGGACCGGCATCCGATCCCGCCGCCGTGCCACTGGCACTTCGACGTGCAGTACGCGGCGCTGGCCCCGAGCGACGCCGAGCACGTGGTCAGCGACGAGTCGCTGGACGTGCGCTGGTTCGCCTACGACGAGGTGGCGGACGTGGCGGACGAGTCGGTCCTGCGCCTGCTGGACGCGACCCGCGCCAGGCTCTGAACACGTAAGGGGCGACCGCCCGGGCGGTCGCCCCTTACGTTTGTTTTCCGGACGGTCAGCTCCAGACGTTGCCCTGGTTCTGGGCGCGCACGCCCTGCTGCCCCATGCCGAACTGCGCGGCGAGGCCCTGGCCGATCTGCGCGTTCTGCGGCGGCAGCAGCTCGCTGGGCTGCACGAGCGCGAACCCGGAGCCCATGAAGCTCAGCTCCCAGCCCTCACCGGTGTTCCCGCGCCGCCGCCACACTCCCGAGGAGTGCGTCTGGGCCTGCATCTGCACCCGCAGCCCGGTGGACCAGGCGACGATCGCGTCGGCGTCGCAGTTGACGTACTTGTCGGGCGTGACCTGCATCAGCAGCGGCGCGCCCGAGGTCATCAGGGCCACCTTGCCGCGTCCGGTGATGTTCAGCTGGTACTTCCCGGACCCGGAGATGCCGTAGAGGCTGTCGACGGCGATGACCTCGTGGTGCAGCGAGGAGTCCATGGCGAGGACATAGCTGCTGTCGACCGTCAGGCCGTCCTGCTCGACCTCCATGACGTGCACGTGCTGGGCGAGGTTGGCGAGGTAGACCGTGCCCTGCCCGTGGCAGCGCATCAGGTCCAGGCCCTCGCCGGTGTACGCACGCGCGCGTGCCTGATTGTTGCTGCGGTACTCGGCGTCGAACTCGACGAGTCCCTGGTAGGCGACCATGGTGCCCTTGCGGGCGAGGAGGTCGTCGTGACCCTCCAGGGTGACCCGGAGCATCTGCTTGTTCTGCAGGCTCCAACGCTCCTGCGTCTGGGAGTCGTTGTACGCGAAAAGCGGGCTCTGCATGATGTTTCTGGCTCCCCCTCAGCCCCGGAACCGGAGGCGGTCGGTGCTGTCCTCGCTGGGCTGGACGACGACGATGCCCTGACCGGAGAAGGCCATCTGGTAGGCCTCACCGCTGCCCCGGCCGATCAGTGACTGCGCCTTGAAGCTGCGCTTGCCCTTCACCTTCAGGTTCGGGGACCAGGCGACGAGCGCGTCGGGGTCGACGTACGTCTCGTCCTCGCCGCCGCCGCAGTCGACGACGATGGGCTTGCCCCGGGAGGTCAGCGCGACCCAGCCCTGCCCGGAGATCTTCGTGTTCCACAGGCCCTGCCCGGCGAACTTGGCGAGCCCCTTGACGCGCTCCACGCCCCAGCTGAGGTGGGCGTCGAAGGCAAGCAGGTTGGTGGCGTTGACGGAGATGCCGTCGCCGTTGAGGTTGATCACGACGACGTTGGCGCCGTAGTCGGCGAGGTAGAGCAGTCCGTCGCCGGAGCACTTCATCAGCGGCGCGCCCTCGCCGGTGATCCAGTCGCGGGCGATCTGGCGGACGGCCGGCGGGTTGGGCTCGTACTGGATGAAGCCTTCGTAGGCGACCATCGACCCCACGCGCGCGAGAAGGTCGTTCCCGGTCTGCAGGGCGACCTTCAGCATGTGGTCGCCGTGGTTCTCCATACGGGCGGTGACAGGTGCGGGGGCGTAGCCCGCGAGCGGCTGGTTCATGACGGGCTCCCTCAGACCTCGTACGGCTGGACGACGATGAAGTTGCCGGGCGCGCCCCGGAACTGCAGGTTGACGCTCTCACCGGTGTCGCCCGGGTAGGCGTTGCGGCGCATCCGGACCTGGCTGGAGACGATCACCTGGGAGGCGGCCGACCAGGCGACCACCGCGTTGCAGTCGGCGAAGGTCGTGGGCGTCACGGGCAGCACGACGGGCGTGCCGTGCGTCTTGACGACGATCGTGCCGGTGCCCTGGAACTGCATGGTGAACAACGCACCGCCGGGAATGCCGTGCCCCTCGATGCGGCGGACCTCGTGCTGGAGGCTCTCGTCGAAGGCGAGGACGTTCTCCGCGGACACGCAGATCGCGTCGCCCTGCAGCTCGACGGGGTGCAGGTGGGTGGAGTTCTCGGCGAGGAACACCTGGCCGTTGCCGGTGCAGCGCATCAGCTGCATCTCCTGGCCGGTCGCGCTGCCCACGATCCGCCCGGCGAACCCGGCGCCCTTGTAGCTGAAGTCGACCTTGCCCTGGTAGAGCACCATGCTGCCCTGCCGGGCCAGCACGGGCTGCCCGCCGATGCCGAGGTCGACCCGGATGAGCTTCTTGTTCTGCTGCGTCCAGCGCTGCCCGGTTGGCGTCTCCTTGAACGCCTGGAGCGCGGCCGTGACACCGGCACCGCCCTGGGGAGCGCCCTGCGGCACGCCGTAGGGGGCGGCGGCCTGCTGGCCGGGGACCTGGCCGTAGGGCGCCTGCTGGCCGTAGCCCGGAGGCATGGGCGCGCCCGGCTGACCGCCGTAGGAGGGCTGCTGGCCATACCCCGGGGGCATCGGCGCGCCCGGCTGACCGCCGTACGACGGCTGTTGCGGCGGCTGGCCGTAGGGCGCGGGCGCCGGGGCCGGCGGATGGACCGTGCCGCCGGCGGGCGGGGTCAGGGGGGCGATGATCGTCGGCGCCGCGTGCACGTTCGGGGCCGGCGCCGGGGCCGGGGCCGGGGTCGCGCTCGGCGGCGCGAAGCCCTGCGGAGCGGGCGCGGGAGCCGGAGCCGGTGCAGGGGCGGGCGCGGGAGCCGGTGCGGCGGGGGCGCCGAACGCGGGCGGCGGGCCGGCTTGTACGGGCGGGGCGAAGCCGGGGGCGGCGCCGGACTGCGGCTGCTGCGGGGCGGTGGGCGCCTCCTCCTCCAGCACTTCGCCGCCGAAGTTCTTCAGCAGCGCCTCCAGACCGCCGTCGAAGCCCTGACCGACCGCGGCGAACCGCCACACGTCCTTGAAGTACAAGTCACCGAGCATCACGGCCCGCTCGGTGGAGAACTCCGAGCCGTTGAAGGAGTACCGCGCCACCTCCTCGCCGCCGGCCACGATGCGCACGTATCCGGGATTGATCTGCGACATCTGCCCGGCACCGTCGATGGTCGCCGTGAAGGACAGCTTGCGGATCTGGGAGGGGATCCGGTCCAGGGTGACGCGGAATGACTCCGTGTCGCCCGACTGGGCACCCAGCAGCTGGATGGACTCCTCCGGGGACTTCGGCTGGTTGAAGAAGACGAAGTACTGGTCGTCCGAGAGACGCTCGTCGGCGTCCAGACCGAAGCAGCTGATGTCGAAGGTCAGTCCGGGGGCGGAGATCTGCACGCCTACGTACAGATCCGTGCCCGCCGTGAGGTCACTGATCCTGGCCTTGTGGCCGCGTTGGAATTCCCTGGCCATGCGTTACGACCGTCCCCCATCCCGAATGTGAGTGCGTCGCGCCAGGCTAACGGCAAACCCCGACATCGGACGCAGCCGGTACAGACCCGGTACACAACCGCGCCCGGGGACGGATCTACAGCGCCCGTTCACTCCCCGCGCGCGCCGGGCACATGCGGCAGCCGCTCGGCCGCCACCACCCCTTCGAGGTAACCGCGAGCGCGCTCGGTGCGCGGGTAGGACTCCAGCAGCCGCCAGAAGTCCGGCCCGTGACCGGGCACCAGCAGATGCGCCAGCTCATGGCACAGCACGTAGTCGACGACGTACTCCGGCATCCCCTGCAGCCGGTGCGAGAGCCGGATGCTGCCCTCGGCCGGGGTGCACGAACCCCACCGGGTGTTCTGGTTGGTGACCCAGCGCACGGAGGCGGGGCGCGCCCGACCGTCGAAGTACTGGTCCGACAGCCGCTCGGCGCGCTCGGTCAGCTCCGCGTCGCCCAGCACCCGTTTGCTCTCCTGGGCGGCCAGTTTGTCGAGCATGACGGTCACCCAGCGCTGCTCCTCCGCCTCGGACATCCGGGCGGGGATCAGTACGACGGTGCGATCGCCCTCGCGGTACGCGGAGACCGTGCGGCGGCGCCGGGTACTCCTGCGGACCTCGATCGCGCTCGCCCCCGAGCCGCTCGGCGGCTGGCTCGTCGTGCTGCGCTGTGGCTTTCCGGCGCGGTGCAGGGGGTCGGCGGGCACGCCCCGACGTTACCCGCTGGACAGCGCCGAAGTCCCGGCTCCGGAACGGTTCGATGCCGATGCCCCACCATGCGTTTGATTTGTACGACCGATATGCCCGACTAGTGCACCCCATTCGTACGACGATCATCCCCCGCCTGTGGACAACGCCCGCCACCCGTCAGCACGACCGGGCATGCTGGCACGCGTCGACGGAGCATGACCGGCTTCACCGACAACACGGATGTCCACGAATGTCATGGACACCCATGAACTCAAGGAACATTTCAGGGCGATTCATGGAATACGGGGGACCTGTCATGCATCCGATGGTGAAACCCGCGCTGCGGCGCGGCTGGCGCGACCTCAACACCGTGCAGTTCGGTATGACCCCGGCACACGCGATGACACTGGGACCGATGGACACGGCCACGGGCAGCTTCCTGGAACTGCTCAACGGCACCCGTGCCCTCCCTCTGCTGCGCGAGGAGGGCCGGCGCATGGACCTGCAGGACGGCCATGTCGATGCACTCCTCGACCGGCTGGCCCGGGCCGGCCTGCTCGACGACACGCGCGGCGGCGGACCCGCCGCGGACACCCTGCGCGAGAAGACGGACGTCCTGGAGCGGCTCCGCCCCGACCTCGCCTCCCTCTCTCTGACCACCCCCGAACCCGGCGGCGCCCTCGGCCGGCTCGCGGCCCGCCGCTCCCTACGGGTGCAGGTACGAGGCGCGGGGCGGGTCGGCGCCGTACTGGCCTCGGTACTGTCCGGGGCCGGCGTCGGCGAGGTCGACGTGCGTGACGTGGGGCGGGTGGAACCGTGGGACGTCGCCCCGGGCGGGCTGCCCGCCAACTCCCTCCGCGAGCGCCGGGACGAAGCGGCACGGGCAGCCGTCCGCCGCGCCGCCCCCGACCGCCCACCACGCCGCATCCGCTCCACCCGCTGCGGCGCGCAGGACCCCGGACTCTCCCTGGTGATCCTTGCCCCCAGGGACGACGTCGCCGTGCACACACCGGACCCGTTCACCGCCGAACCCCTCATGGCCTCGGGAACACCCCACCTGTACGCAGGCGTCGTGGAAGGCACCGGGATCGTCGGACCGCTCGTCCTGCCCGGCGAGACCGGCTGCGCCGGCTGTCTGCACCAGGACCGCACGGACCGGGACCCCGCCTGGCCCCGCCTGGTCGCCCAGTGGCGCTCCGGAAAGGCCCGCCGCGTGGGCGCCTGTGATCTGGCACTCGCCACCGCGGTCGCGGGGCTGGCCGCCGCACACGCCCTCGCCTTCCTCGACGGGGCCTCGCCGTCCAGCACGAACGCCCGCTGGGAGACCTCCCTGCCCGGTCTGAACTGGCACTCCCGGCCGGTGCGGCCGCACCCGGCATGCGGGTGCGGGACCGCGGAGAGAGGAAAGAGGGAACACTCCTCAACCGACGGGGAGACGCGCGCGACAATGGCGGTGCAACGGCCGTCGACCGAGCGACGACGCGAGGCAGGCGCGGCGCGGCCGACTGGGACTTGGAGGGCGCATGTCTGATCTTCCCCGGAAGGCGGTCACCCGTACCGCCAAGCTCGCCGCGCTCCCGCTCGGCTTCGCAGGCCGGGCGACCTGGGGGCTGGGCAAGCGGATCGTGGGCGAGTCCGCGGAGATCGTCGGCCGGGAGCTGCAACAGCGCACCGCGGAGCAGCTGTTCAAAGTCCTCGGCGAGCTGAAGGGCGGAGCCATGAAGTTCGGCCAGGCCCTGTCCGTCTTCGAGTCCGCCCTGCCGGAGGAGGTCGCCGGCCCCTACCGCGCGGCACTGACCAAGCTCCAGGACGCGGCGCCGCCGATGCCGACCCGCACGGTGCACGCAGTGCTCGAGGAGCGGCTGGGAGAGGGCTGGCGGGATCTGTTCCTGCAGTTCGAGGACAAGCCGGCGGCCGCGGCCTCCATCGGGCAGGTGCACCGGGCGGTGTGGCACGACGGCCGTGAGGTGGCGGTCAAGGTGCAGTACCCGGGCGCGGGCGAGGCCCTGCTGTCCGACCTGAACCAACTCAGCCGTTTCGCCCGGCTGTTGGGGCCGCTCATCCCCGGCATGGACATCAAGCCGCTGATCGCGGAGATGCGGGACCGCGTCTCCGAGGAGCTGGACTACGCACTGGAGGCCCAGGCCCAGGACACCCATGCGCAGGAGTTCGCCGACGACCCGGACGTGGTGGTCCCGGCCGTGGTGCACCAGTGCGAGCAGATCCTGGTCACGGAGTGGATCGACGGGATCCCGCTGTCCGAGATCATCACGGACGGCACCGAGGAGCAGCGCGACCGCGCCGGCCAGCTCCTGGCCCGCTTCCTCTTCTCCGGACCGGCCCGCACCGGCCTGCTGCACGCCGATCCGCATCCCGGCAACTTCCGTCTGCTCCCCGGCGGCCCGGACGGTGACGACGACTGGCGCCTTGGCGTCCTGGACTTCGGCACCGTCGACCGGCTCCCGGGCGGCCTGCCGACACCGATCGGCATCTCACTGCGGATGACCCTGGACGGCGAGGCGGAGACCGTCTACGAGCTGCTGTGCGAGGAGGGGTTCGTCAAGGAGTCCATAGAGCTGGACCCCGACGCGGTCCTCGACTACCTGCTGCCGATCATCGAGCCGGCCCGGGTCGACACGTTCACCTTCACCCGCTCATGGATGCGCAGCCAGGCCGCCCGCATCGCCGACCCCCGCTCCCCCGCCTACCAGCTGGGCAAGCAGCTCAACCTGCCGCCGGCCTATCTGCTGATACACCGGGTGACGCTGAGCACCATCGGCGTGCTCTGCCAACTGGGGGCCACGGTACGACTGCGGGACGAACTGGAGGAGTGGTTGCCCGGGTTCGTGTTCGAGGACGAACCGATGGAGGAGGAACCGGCCGCGGGGGCGTGACCGGGGCTGCCGGGCTGCCACGGTGTGGTGAGGGGTGGGGAGGGGGTGGGGAGGGGGAGGGCCCCCGGAGAGGCGTTCTCACCACCAGGACGAGTCCAGCCGCCCCTCGATCGCCCGCAGGTTCTCCCGGGAGCAGACGTCGCAGAAGTACTGACGGATGCCGTTCTCCACGGAGCAGGTCCAGGTGGTCGGCTGGGAGCCGCCGGCGGGGGTGCCGCAGCGGGCGCACACGAGAGGGCGGGGCTCCGTGGTGGAGCCGCCCTGATCACTTCCTCCGGGAGGACTCGTCACCCGCTGACGATAACTCTCCGGCCGGTGGATCGCCGTGCACAACGCACCGCGGGGGCCGGTCCGTTCGGTCGGACCGGCCCCCCGCGGGGAAGGCTTCGCCTCCCTGAGCCGGGAGGCCACCGCTTCGGGTGTGCCGGGTTACTGCATGACGGCCATGGCGAGCGCACGGCGGGCGCGCAGCGAGGCGCGTTCCGCCCGGCGCTGCATCCGTCGGGCGGTCACCAGGCGCATGGCCCGACGTTCCCGCTCGGCGTCGTGCAGGCGCTCGTGCATATGCGCACGGGCCAGCGCTTCTGGGATGAGTTGCATCTCTCGGGTCCTGTTCTGACGCGAGCCGGTCGCGCCGTTCATCGTGAAGTCTGGGGTCGCGGAGCCGGTGGGCTCGCTGGTGGACGGCTTCATCGGGGCCTGCTTCTTGGGGTCGTGCGTGAGGGGGCGATCGATCGTTCCTGCGGTGTTCATGCCGTGACCGGGTTCTTGCGCGGGCGGCCACGGGGCCGCTTGCGGGCGACGACGACACCCTGGACGAACAGCTCGCCACCCCAGACGCCCCAGGGCTCACGCCGTTCCTTGGCGCCGGCGAGGCAGGCCTCGATCAGCGGGCAGGTGCGGCAGAGGGACTTGGCGTACTCGACGTCCGCGGGCGACTCGGCGAAGAAGACCTCCGGGTCGTAGGAGCGGCAGGGGACGGGTACGCCGAGGTTCTCGATGGCGTCGTCGAGCGCGGTGAGCGCGGTGAGGGGGGTCAAGGTGGAGTCCTCCGTGAGGCCGGGCGGGGGGATCGTTTGTGAAGGCGGTACGGACGGGGCGTGCGCTTCGAGTTGCACGGTTGGTCTTCCTCGTCTGGTCGTTCCGGCCGGTTGACCGGGTGTCGGCTTGGTACCGGGTTCTTTCCTTGTCCCGAGGCCCCTTCGCTCTGTCGTCCCCGTTCGGGGCAAACAGAAGGGCCGCGGATCCCGGGTGGGGTTCCGCGGCCCTGAAGGCGCCGGCCTGATCGGCGATCAGGCTGGATCACTCCAGGGTTCTGGCCCACGGAAGGCCCACATCAGGTGGTGCTGCGTCGTCTGCTTCCGGAATCCGGCACCGGCTGCCGCAAAGGCATAGGCGTGTGCCCGTGCCACTACCGCTTCCAGTGCCTTGGTCGGTCGCTCATTGCCCTCACGGATGGGAAGAACCGCGAGAGACAGGGAGGACGCCGGACGGTCGGCACGGATGCCGGACAGACCGGTGCCCTGGTTCGAGGCGCCGAGCATGCACGTGGAGACGGTCGAGCGATCGGTCAGTTTGGCCGTGCTGATGAAGCTGGTGTTGATGCTGATCACTGGACTCGCCTCCTCTCGGCGTCTTGAGGACTGGGGTGAGCCAGTCCGTTCGGATATGCAAGTACAACACGGGACCGGGGCCTTCGAGAAGGCCGCCGTTTCCGTGCCTAGAACCTATGGGGATTGCTGGGGCATGCGCAAACTATTTTTTCGACGAGTTCGTATCAGTCGTCCTCGTCGCTGTCTCCACCCTCTTGGCCTGCGCAGATGGCCAGAACTTCGGTTCCGTAGCGCTGCAGCTTGCGGCTGAGGACGCCGGGGATGCGGGACAGTTCGGCCGGGCTGTCGGGCCGTGCCTCGGCGATGGCCATCAGGGTCCGGTCGGTGAAGACGCAGAAGTCGGGCTGGCCGCTGCTCCGGGCCTGGACGGCGCGCCAGGCGCGCAGCCTCTCGTAGAGGCCTTCGTCCATGTCGGAGGGGCAGTCCTCACAGCGCATCAGTTTCATCTCGCCGGCGTCGGTGAGGGTGCGGCCGCAGACGCGGCAGCGGGCCGGGGTGCGCTGGGTGCGGCGCGGGACGGCCGGGATCTCGGTGAGGGTGCCGCGCTCGATACCTCCGGCGGCTCCCGTGCCGGTACGGCCGACGGTGGCGGTGGAGCCGGGACGCAGGCCGTCGAGGAAGTGGCTGGGCCTGCGGTTGGGTCGGCCGCCGGGTGAGCGGGACAGGGACCAGGAGAGGTGGAGCCGTTCTCTGGCGCGGGTCACGCCGACGTAGAGGAGGCGGCGTTCTTCTTCGATCTGTTCGTCCGTCTTGGCGTAGGTGATCGGCACCATGCCCTCGGCGATGCCGACCAGGAAGACGACGTCCCATTCCAGGCCTTTGGCCGCGTGCAGGGAGGCCAGGGTGACGCCCTGGACGGTGGGGGCGTGCTGGGCATTCGCCCGTTCGTCGAGTTCCGCCACGAGGTCGGCGAGCGTGGCCTTGGGGTGGGCGGCGGCGAAGTCGTGGGCGAGGTTGACGAGGGCGGCGAGTGATTCCCAGCGTTCTCTGGCTGCGCCGGAGCCGGCGGGGGGTTGGCTGGTCCAGCCTTCTCCGGAGAGGACGGCGCGCACCTGGGAGGGCAGGTCGACGACGTCGTCCAGCAGGGAGTCGTTGCCGCCGAAGCGGGCTGCGCCGCGCAGGGCGACGCCCGCCTTGCGTACCTCCGGGCGGTCGAAGAAGCGTTCGGCGCCGCGGAGCTGGTAGGGGACTCCGGCGTCGGCGAGGGCCTGTTCGTAGGTTTCGGACTGGGAGTTGGTGCGGAACAGGACGGCGATCTCGGCGGCGGGGACGCCGGCCTCGATGAGTTCGCGGATGCGGCGGGCGGCGCCTTCGGCCTCGGCGGGCTCGTCGGTGTATTCGGTGTAGACGGGGTCGGGGCCCGGAGGGCGTTGGGAGATGAGTTCCAGCCGGTGGTCCGCGGCGCGGCCGCTGGCCTGGGCGAGCAGTCCGTTGGCGAGGTGGACGACCTGGGGGGTGGAGCGGTAGTCGCGGACGAGCTTGACGAGGGTGGCGCCGGGGTGGCGGACACGGAAGTCGAGGAGGTGGTCGGGTGTTGCTCCCGTGAACGAGTAGATCGTCTGGCTGGCGTCGCCGACGACGCACAGGCTGTCGCGGTTGCCGAGCCAGAGGTCCAGGAGGCGCTGCTGGAGGGGGCTGACGTCCTGGTACTCGTCGACGACGAAGTGCTGGTACTGGGCGCGGATCTGTTCGGCGATGTCGTGTCGGTCCTGGAGGATGGCGACGGTGAGCAGCAGGACGTCTTCGAAGTCGATGACCGCGCGGTCACGTTTGAGGTCTTCGTAGGCCGCGTAGAGGTGGGCGATCTCGGCGGGGTCGCGTGGGGTTTCGCGGCCGGCCTTTGCTGCCGCGTACGGGTAGTCGGCGGGGACGGTCTGGGTGACCTTGGACCATTCGATCTCGGCGGTGGCGTCCCGCAGCTCTCCGCGGTCGAGGCGGAGCTTGCAGGCGGCGGCCGCGTCGGCGACGAGTTGGATCTTGCGGTCGACGAGCCGGGGCATGGAGCCACCGATCGCTTTCGGCCAGAAGTACTGGAGCTGGCGCAGCGCGGCGGAGTGGAAGGTGCGGGCCTGGACGCCGTGGGCGCCGAGCTGGCGGAGGCGGCCGCGCATCTCGCCTGCGGCGCGGTTGGTGAAGGTGACGGCGAGCACGCTGGACGGCTGGAGGATCCCGGCGCGGACCCCGTAGGCGATGCGGTGGGTGATCGCCCGGGTCTTGCCCGTGCCTGCTCCGGCCAGGACGCACACCGGGCCGTGCAGGGCGGTGGCCACCTCGCGCTGCTCGGGGTCGAGCCCTTCGAGCACCGCGTCGGCCGAGTCCGGTGTCTGCGGGAAGAGGGTGGAGTGCGTTGCTGCTGTCACACGGCAATGCTGCCAGGTCGTCCGGGACTGCTGCGCCGGTTGTCCACAGGCGGGCCCTCGCGGTCGTACTAATGCGGCAGGTGTCACAGCCGGGGCCGGATACCCCGGGCGGGAATGCCGTACCCCGTCCCTTACGTTGTGCTCCTGCACGACCTTCCCCGAGCTGCCTGAGGAGCGCGAGAGATATGCAGGGCACTGTGACGATGTACAGCACGACTTGGTGCGGCTACTGCCAGCGGCTGAAGAAGCAGCTGGACCGCGAGGGCATCGCCTACACCGAGATCAACATCGAGCAGGACCCGGCGTCCGCCGCTTTCGTGGAGAAGGCGAATGGCGGAAACCAGACGGTCCCGACCGTGCTCTTCGGTGACGGCTCCACGCTGACGAACCCGTCGCTGGCGCAGGTGAAGCAGAAGCTCGCCGCGTAACAGGCCGGTCCGGGCCTGTGGGAAGGCGGCTCCTGAGGCTGTTGGTGCCTCTGGAGCCGCCTTTTTGTGTCCTGTCCCACACGAGCGCGTGCCCGTGGCCTCAGATGAAGCTCCTCGTCGGCAGCGGCTTGCCGTACCACATCTCGATCAGGCGGGCGGCGATGGAGATGCCGTACGGGGGCAGTACCTCTCCCGACTCGAAGGCCGCGTGGAGTTCCTCGCGGGAGAACCAGCGGGCCTCGTGGATCTCGTCGCCGTCGACGTCGATGTCGGTGGAGGTGGCGCGGGCCATGAAGCCGAGCATGAGGCTGGAGGGGAAGGGCCAGGGCTGGCTGGCCACGTACTCGACCTGGCCGACGGTGACACCGGCCTCTTCGAAGACCTCGCGGCGTACCGACTGCTCGATGGACTCGCCGGGCTCGACGAAACCGGCGAGCGTGGAGAAGCGGCCCTCGGGCCAGTGGACCTGGCGGCCGAGCAGGATCCGGTCCTCCTCGTCGGTGACGGCCATGATCACGGCGGGGTCGGTGCGCGGGTAGTGCTCGGCGCCGCAGGCCTGGCAGCGGCGGATGTGGCCGGCCGCGGCGATGACCGTGCGCTCGCCGCAGCGGGAGCAGAAGCGGTGGGTGCGCTGCCAGTTCTCCAGGCCGACCGCGTGCACCATGAGGCCCGCGTCCCGCGGTGACAGCAGGAGTCCGGCCTCGCGCAGGCCCGCCGGGCGGGCGGACTGGTCGATGCGGCCGGGCAGTGCGTCCTTCTGGAGGGCGAAGTAGCTGACGCCGTCCTCGTCGATGCCGAGGAAGTAGCGGTGGGCCTCGGTGAGGGGTGCCTCGAAGGAGGGGGTCATGACGAGTTCGGTCCGGCCGTCGGGCGTCTCGTCGATGAGTACCTGGCCGCCGGAGACCACGAAGCAGCGGGTGGTGGGGTGGCTCCATGCCGCTGCGAGCCAGGCCTCGTCGAGCCGGTGGTGGGCGGCGCGGTCGATGCCGCTCGGGGCGGTCAGCGAGATGGGTCGGTCGGCGATGTGGTCGGTCCAGGTGGTCACGGGTGCTTCCAACTCCCCCAGTGGAAAGGTTCGTTTCGGCGGGCGGTTCGGGCGGGCGTGGGCGGGAGGCACCGGGACGGGCTCGGGCGGGGCGTGCGGGCGGTCCCTCCAGTGTGCCCCGCGCGCGATGCGGTCCCGTACGGCGCCTGTCGGTCAGGGTGCGTGACGCCAGTTCTCGGCGAGGTCGCCCCACAGGTAGGCGCTGGTTTCGACGCCCTTGAGGAGGAGGTCGAGTTCGACCTTCTCGTTGGGGGCGTGCCAGCCGTCGGAGGGGACGGAGATGCCCAGGAAGAGGACGGGGGCGCCGAGGACCTCCTGGAGGTCGGCGGCGGGTCCGGAGCCGCCCTCGCGGGTGTAGCGGACCGGGCTCTGGAAGGCGCGGCCCATGGCGCGGACCACGGACTGCAGCGCGGGGTGGTCGAGCGGGGTCAGGCACGGGCGCGTGGCGGGGCCGAAGCCGATCTCGAGTCTGATCCCGGCGGGTACCTGTTCGGCGGCCCAGGCGCGGACGGCCTTCTCGATGTGGTCGGGGTCCTGGCCGGCGACCAGGCGGAAGGACAGCTTCACCATGGCCGAGGAGGGGATGATCGTCTTGCTGCCGGGGCCCTGGTAGCCGCCGCCGATGCCGTTGACCTCGACGGTCGGGCGGGCCCAGATGCGCTCCAGGGTGGTGTGTCCGGCCTCGCCGTGAGTGGCGTGCGACTTGGCGGTGCGCAGCCACTGCTCCTCGTCGAACGGCAGCTCGGCGAACAGTTCGCGTTCGCGGTCGGTCAGCTCGGCTGTGCCGTCGTAGAAGCCGGGGACGGCCACGCGCGCGTGCTCGTCGTGCAGGGCGGCCACCAGGCGGGCGGCGGCGGTGGCCGGGTTGGGGACGGCTCCGCCGAAGGAACCGGAGTGGATGTCCTGGTCGGGGCCGTACAGCCGGATCTCGCACTCGGCGAGGCCGCGCATGCCGGTGCAGACGGTCGGGGTGTCCTCGGACCACATGCCGGTGTCGGAGACGATCACGGCGTCGGCGGCGAGCCGGTCGGCCTGCTCCTCGACGAGGGCCCGGAAGTGCTCGGAGCCGGACTCCTCCTCGCCTTCGATCAGCAGCTTCAGGTTGACCGCGGGGGCGGTGCGGCCGGTGGCGGCGAGGTGGGCGCGGACGCCGAGTGTGTGGAAGAACACCTGGCCCTTGTCGTCGGCCGCCCCGCGCGCGTAGAGGCGGTTGTCCCGGATGACGGGCTCGAAGGGCTCGCTGTCCCAGCCGTCCTCGCGGGCGGCGGGCTGGACGTCGTGGTGGCCGTAGACGAGGACGGTGGGCGCCTGCGGGTCGCCCGAGGGCCATTCGGCGAAGACGGCCGGGGCGCCGGGGGTCGGCCAGACCTCCGCGGTCGGGAAGCCGGTCTCCTTGAGCTTGGCGGCGAGCCAGTCGGCGCTGTCCCGTACGTCGGGCGCGTGGTCGGGCTGGGCCGACACGGAGGGGATGCGCAGCCATGCGGCGAGGTCTTCGAGGAAGGCGGCGCGCTGCTGCTCGATGTACGTACGGACGGCGCTGTCCGGGGTCTGGCTCATGTTCACGAGCCTATCGGCCCGCACCGACATCCTCGGCGGGCTGTTCGTCACACTCGGGATCCCTTACGTGGCTCTTGCGTGTCACTCGGTTGGATCACCGGTGAGCAGCCGTTCCAGGGCGGCCCGGCCGGGCAGGTTCTCGGGGCGTACGACCTCTCCGCTGCGCACGTACAGGAAGGCGACCGTGACCGCCTCGGGCGGCACGCCCTGCTGCTCGGCCCAGGCGAGCCGGTAGACCGCGAGCTGGAGCGGGTCGGCGCTGCGGGTGCGACTGGTCTTCCAGTCGACGATCTCGTAGGTCGCCGCGTCGCCGTCGCCGGTGCGGTAGACGGCGTCGATGCGGCCGCGTACCACGCGGCCGGCGAGGGTGAGCTGGAAGGGCGCCTCGATTCGGTACGGGGTGCGGTGGGCGTACTCGGTGCGTTCGAAGGCGTCCTTGAGGGCTTCGAGGTCGCGTTCGTCGGCGATCTCGGCCTGGCTGCCGGGCAGCTCGTCCGGCTCCAGCATGGGCAGCGTCAGTTCCTCGAAGCGTGCTTCGACCCAGGCGTGGAAGCGGGTGCCCCGGCGCGCGGCGGGTTGCGGGGGGCGCGGCATGGGGCGCGCGAGTTCCTGTGCGAGCCCGTCCGGGTCCTCCGCGAGAAGCAGCAGCTGGGATGCGGTCAGCGTGACCGGCAGGGGAACGTCCGTGACGGCCTGCCGGGCGCGCAGCAGCTCGCCCGTCAGCGCGTCGAGGTCGCGGTCCCAGGAGGCGATGGCACGGGCTTCCTCGGGTGTGAGGGGCCCGGAGTGCACGGGCTCGGTGGCGTGGGTGCGTTCGGCGGCACGTTCGCCGGCCCGGGTGGGTTCGGCCGGCGCATGCGCCTGGTGGGGGACGGTCGGCCGCTCGCCGGTCCAGGAGTCCCGGTCGGCGGGCTCCTCCGGGGACGCGACGCCCTCGTCGTACGGCGTCTCCCCGGCGAAGGGGTCCTCGTCGTACGGGAACGCTTCGCCGTACGGGTCCTCGTCGTCCGCCGGGGCGGGCCAGTCGGGGTCTTCTTCGTCCGCCGGGGCGGGCCAGTCCGGGTCGTCGACGGTGGCGGGGTCGTGGGTGGCGGGCGGGTGGCCGTCCTGCCGGGCGGCCAGGGTGTCCAGGTGGGAGAGGACGGTTTCGGCAGCAGCGCGGCGGCGGGCCAGGGCCGCGTCGTCCAGGGGCAGGGGCCACACCTGGTCGGTGGTGGCCGTGTGCAGGGCCGGGTTCTCCTCGTCCTCGGCAGGCTCGTCGGCCCATGCCTCGATCTCGCCGTGCCCGGCGGCGCAGTGGTCGTGGAGGGCCTGGAGGAAGTCGGAGGGCCCCCGTGGCTTCTTCTGGCTGGGCCCCCACCAGTGGCCGGAGCCGAGGAGGAGGGAGCGGGGGCGGGTGAAGGTGACGTAGCCGAGGCGGAGTTCCTCGGTGTGCTGGTGGTCCTTCATGGCCTCGTGGAAGGCCTTCATGCCCCGGGAGTCCCAGGAGTCGACGTCGGGCAGGGTGTCGGTGTCGCCGCGCAGGGCGTGCGGCAGCACCTTGGCCTGCGCGGTCCACTTCTCGCGGCCCTGGGCGCTGGGGAAGGTGCCGTGGACCAGTCCGGGGACGGCGACGACGTCCCACTCCAGCCCCTTGGACTTGTGCGCGGTGAGCACCTTGACGGTGTTCTCGCCACCGGGCAGGGCGTTGTCGAGGCCCTTCTCGTACTGGGCGGCGGTGCGCAGGAAGCCGAGGAAGGCGAGCAGCGTGGCCTCGCCGTCGCCGGCCGCGAAGGAGGCCGCGATGTCCAGGAAGTTGGACAGGGTCTCGCGGCGGCGGGCGGCGAGCGCGTGCGGGGACGCCGACAGCTCCACCTCCAGGCCGGTGACGGCGAGGACGCGGTGCAGGACGTCCATCAGCGGGTCGGACAGGGAGCGGCGCAGGTCGCGCAGCTCGGCTGCGAGGCGGGCGAAGCGCACGCGCGCGTCCGGGGAGAACGGCAGCCCGTCGTCGTCTTCACGCTCGTCGAGGGGCGCCTCCAGGAAGGTGTCCAGAGCGTCCGCGAGCGATATCACCTCGGACGGGTCGACGCCCTCGACGGCCTCGGCGAGCCGGCGGTCGGGGTCGTCGGCGTCGTCCCCGCGCGCGTGGGCGACCAGCAGGCGGGCGCGGCGGCCGAGGAGGGCGAGGTCGCGGGGGCCGATGCGCCAGCGCGGGCCGGTCAGCAGGCGGACCAGGGAGGCGTTGGCTCCGGGGTCCTGGAGGACTTCGCAGACGGCGACGAGGTCGGCGATCTCGGGCAGGTGCAGCAGGCCGGAGAGGCCGACGACCTCCACGGGGATGTCGCGGGTGACGAGGGCGCCCTGGATCTCGGCGAAGTCGGTGGCCGTGCGGCACAGTACGGCGATCTCGCCGGGGGCCTTGTCGGTGCGTACGAGGTGGGCGATGGAGTCGGCGATCCAGTCGATCTCCTCCGCGTGGGTGGGCAGCAGGGCGCAGCGGACCGTGCCGTCGTGTTCGGCGCCGGGGGCCGGGCGGAGGGCCTCCACGCCCGCGTGCATCGCGCGCAGCGGTTCGGCGAGGCCGTTGGCGAGGTCGAGGAGGCGGCCGCCGCTGCGGCGGTTCTCGCTGAGCGCCTGGCGGGTGGCGGGGCTGCCGTCGGCGTGGGCGAAGTGCTCGGGGAAGTCGTCCAGGTTGGCCACGGAGGCGCCGCGCCAGCCGTAGATGGCCTGGCAGGGGTCGCCGACTGCGGTCACCGGATGGCCCGTGCCGCCGCCGAACAGGCCCGACAGCAGGACGCGCTGAGCCACGGAGGTGTCCTGGTACTCGTCCAGGAGCACCACACGGAACTCCTCGCGCAGCAGCCGGCCCACCTCGGGGACGCCGGCGAGGCGGGCGGACAGGGCGATCTGGTCGCCGAAGTCGAGCAGGTCGCGTTCGCGCTTGGCGGCCCGGTAGCGCACGACGAGGTCGGCGAGTTCACGGCGCGCGGCCGCGGTGTCGGGGACCTTGCGCAGGTCGGCGTTGGTGAGCTTGGCGCCCTCCAGGGTGCGCAGCAGGCCGGCGTCCCAGGCGCGCAGTTCGTCGGGGGCCACGAGGTGTTCGGCCAGCTCGGAGTCGAGGGTGAGCAGGTCGCTGACGAGGTCGGCGAAGGAGCGGGTCAGCGCCGGGTAGGGCCCGGGGGCCTCGCGCAGCACGCGCGCGGCGAGCTGGTAGCGAGTGGCGTCGGCCAGCAGCCGGGAGGTCGGTTCGAGGCCGATGCGCAGGCCGTGGTCGGTCAGCAGACGGCCGGCGAAGGCGTGGTACGTCGAGATGACCGGCTCGCCGGGCGGGTTGTCCGGGTCGATGACGTCGGGGTCCGTGACGCCGGCCTTGACCAGTGCCTTGCGGACGCGTTCGGCGAGCTCGCCCGCCGCCTTGTTGGTGAAGGTCAGGCCGAGGACCTGTTCGGGGGCGACCTGGCCGGTGCCGACCAGCCAGACCACGCGGGCCGCCATCACGGTGGTCTTGCCCGACCCGGCTCCGGCCACGATCACCTGCGGTGCGGGCGGCGCGGTGATGCAGGCCGTCTGCTCCGGGGTGAACGGGATGCCGAGGAGCTCTTTGAGCTGCTCGGGGTCGGTGATACGGGCGGGCATGTCGTCAGAGGCTAGCGGCGGGCACTGACATCCGGGGACGGATCGGCCGCCCGGAGAGGAAGAGACGCAGGTCAGCGCCTGTGGTGCCGTACGTCACCCTCACCCCTGGCACAGGTCACTCGACCACGTGCCGCCCTTCGGGCCGGGCGCTGCAGGAGGCTCGGAACGCGCAGTGCGTGCAGTGCTGGCCGGCGGTCGGGGTGAACCGCTCGTCGAGGACCTTTCCGGCGGCGGTGGCCAGCAGCTCGCCGACCCACTCCCCCGCCAGCGGCTCCTGGGCCTGCACCTTGGGCAGGCTCTCGCCGCCGTCCCGCTTGGCCGCGCCCTGCCTGAGGTGCACCAGTTCCGCACCGCCCGGCTCCGGGCGTACGCCGTCGAAGGCGTTGTCCACGGCGCCCTCACGGACGGCGAGCTGGTAGACGGCGAGCTGCGGATGGCGGGCCACCTCGGCGGCGCTGGGTGCCTGCTTTCCCGTCTTGAAGTCCACGACGTAGGCGCGGCCCTCGCCGTCGGCCTCGACGCGGTCCATCTGGCCGCGGATGCGGACCTGGTAGTCGCCCGCTTCGAGGGTGACGTCGAAGTCCTGCTCGCTCGTCACCGGGGTGCGGCCGGTGCGGTCCAGTACGTGCCAGTTCAGGAAGCGTTCGAGCGACGCGCGCGCGTTGTCCTTCTCCTGCGCCGACTTCCAGGGCGCGTCGAAGGCGAGCGCGTTCCACACCGACTCCAGGCGTTCCATGAGCACGTCGAGGTCGGCCGGGGTGCGGCCGGAGGCGACCTCGTCGGCGAGGACGTGGACGACGTTGCCGAAGCCCTGAGCGGTGGTGGCGGGCGCGTCGGCCTTCACCTCGCGGCCCAGGAACCACTGCAGGGCGCACGTGTTGGCGAGCTGGTCGAGGGCGCTGCCGGAGAGCACGACGGGCTGGTCGTGGTGGCGCAGCGGCACCTTGCTCTCGGTCGGCTCGAACATGCCCCACCAGCGGTAGGGGTGCGCGGACGGCACCAAGGGGCGGCCGTCCTCGTCGGCGAGCGCGGCGAGCCTCGCCAGACGGCGGGCGGCGGCCTCCCGCAGGGCCGCCGAGGCGCGCGGGTCGACGGTGGTGGCGCGCAGCTCGGCGACGAGCGCGGCCACGGCCAGCGGGCGGCGCGGGCGGCCGATGACGTCCCGGGGTTCGACTCCCAGCTCGGTCAGGAAACGGGAGGGCTGGTCGCCGTCGTCGGCCGGTGCCTTCACGGCAGTGACGACAAGACGGTCACGCGCGCGCGTGGCGGCCACGTAGAACAGGCGGCGCTCCTCGGCGAGCAGCGCGCCCGGGGTGAGCGGTTCGGCGAGTCCGTCGCGGCCGATGCGGTCCGCCTCCAGGAGGGAGCCGCGGCGGCGCAGATCGGGCCACAGCCCCTCCTGCACTCCGGCGACGACCACCAGCCGCCATTCCAGGCCCTTGGCGCGGTGGGCGGTCATCAGGCGGACGGCGTCGGGGCGTACGGCACGGCGGGTGAGGGTGTCGGCGGCGATGTCCTCGGCGTCGATCTCCTCCAGGAAGTTCAGGGCACCGCGGCCTCCGATGCGCTCCTCCGCGCGCGCGGCGGTCGCGAACAGTGCGCACACGGCGTCCAGGTCACGGTCCGCGTTACGGCCCGCCGCGCCGCCGCGCCGGGCGGCCCGCTCCAGGCGCGTGGGCCAGGGCGTGCCCTCCCACAGGTCCCACAGGGCCTCCTCGGCCGTACCGCCGCCCGCGAGGCGTTCACGGGCCTTGCGGAGCAGCGCGCCGAGACGCTGCGCCCCCCGCGCGTACGCCGGGTCGTGCGCCACCAGGCGCTCGGGTTCGGCGAGTGCCCGTGCGAGCAGCTCGTCCGAGGGCGGCGGCAGCGGGTTCCCGGCGACCCGCTCCTCCTCGCGCAGCGCACGCCCGAGTCGACGCAGGTCGGCGGTGTCCATGCCGGCGAGCGGGGAGGCGAGCAGGGTGAGGGCGGTCTCGGCGTCGAGCCAGTACGCGTCGGCGGCCGGCTCGGCGGCGGGCGCACGGGTGCCGACTTCGGCAGGGCCGTCCGCGTCGGCCTCGGCGAGCGCATCGGTGACGGTCTCGGCAAAGCCGCCCGTGCCGGCCTCGGCAAGCGCAGCGGTTCCCGCCCCGGCAACGCCGTCCGCGTCGGCCTCGGCGAGCGCATCGGTGACGCCCCCGGCAACGCCGCCCGCGCCGGCCTCGGTCCCCTCCGCCTCGCCGCGTGCCACCTCACCAGGGCGGCGCGCGGCCTCCGCCGTGGCCACCGCTCTGAGGGCCGTCAGCAGGGGGGCGACCGCCGGCTCGTGGCGCAGGGGCAGGTCGTCGCCGTCGATGTCCAGGGGGACGCCGGCCGCCGTGAGGGCGCGGCGGAGTGTCGGGATGGTGCGGGAGCCGGCGCGTACGAGGACGGCCATGTCGCTCCAGGGGACGCCGTCCTCCAGGTGCGCGCGGCGCAGGATGTCGGCGATGTTGTCCAGTTCCGTACCTGCCGTCGGGTACGTGTAGACCTCGACACGGCCGCCGTCCCGCCCGGCTGCCGGCTCGCGGTGGGCGCGTACCTTCTCGGCGGGCAGCCGGGGCAGCGGCATGCGCTGGGTGATCAGGCGGGTCGCGGCCAGCAGGGCGGCGCCGGAGCGGCGGGAGGTACGCAGCACCTCGACGGGGGCCGGGCGGCCGTCCGTGCGCGGGAAGGCCGCCGGGAAGTCCAGGATGCCGTTCACGTCGGCGCCCCGGAACGTGTAGATCGACTGGTCGGGGTCGCCGAAGGCGACCACTGTGCGCCCGCCGCCGGCCAGGGCCTGCAGGAGCCGCACCTGGGCGGGGTCGGTGTCCTGGTACTCGTCGACGTACACGGCGTCGTACCGGGCGGTGAGCCGAGCCGCGACCTCGGGGCGGTGGGCGAGCAGCACCGCGCGGTGGACCAGTTCGGCGTAGTCGATGACGCCCTGCAGGTCGAGGACGTCGAGGTACTCGGCGAGGAAGGCGGCGGCCGCGCGCCAGTCGGGACGGCCGATGCGGCGGGCGAAGGCGTCCAGTGCGCCGGGGCCGAGGCCCAGCTCGCGGCTGCGGGCGAGGACGGCACGGACCTCGTCGGCGAAGCCGCGCGTGGTCAGGCAGGCGCGCAGCTCGTCCGGCCAGCTCACGTGGTCGAGGCCGAGCCGCTCCAGCTCGGGCTGCCCGGCCAGCAGCTCGCGGACGGTGACGTCCTGCTCGGGGCCGGAGAGCAGGCGCAGCGGCTCCACGAACAGGCCGCTGTCCTGGTGGGCGCGGACCAGGGCATAGCAGTACGAGTGGAAGGTGGTCGCCCGCGGCGCGCGTGCCGCGCCGATACGCAGGGCCATACGGTCGCGCAGGTCGACGGCGGCCTTGCGGCTGAACGTCAGCACCAGGATCCGTTCCGGGTCCCCGCCACGGGCGATTCGCGCGGCCACGGACTCCACCAGGGTGGTGGTCTTGCCGGTGCCCGGACCTGCGAGAACGAGAAGTGGTCCGGTCTCGTGGTCAACCACGGCGCGCTGTGCCGCGTCAAGACGAGGGGGATCCGCTTCGGCAGGCGGGGTACGGACCAGCCGGTAAGCGCCACGGCTCCCCTGCCGCACCGGGGGGTGCGGCAGGCGCCTGATGGAGGAAGAGGAGCTCACGTGGTTCGCCGGTCCTGGTGGTTGTGCTGGTGGGCAGGCGGTCACGCGTGCGAGGCGGTGGCCGCGGGGTGAGGGGGACACGTGCAGCCGACGCTACGCCGCCGCCCCGGACGGAAGCAGGGCTTCCGCTTCTTCCCTCGCGGCTCTCGTGGCCCTCGTGTCACGTGGGCCCCTCACCACACGAACGTACGTCATGCCACGGACGTCCCTCGTGTCCCTCGTACGGGCCACAGGTTCCCCTCGACGGCATCCGATGGCGGAAGCTGTCAGGTGTGACCCTCCGCGACCGTGCCGCCGTCCCATCGCGCGCGTCTCATGTCGAGCCGCGGCAGATGGCCCTCGGTGCTCCTGCCCGCCTCCTTCAGCGGTGTGCCCTCCGCGCGGTAGTGATCGAGGGCACGCAGCTCGTGGCCGGGAAGCAGCACCCCGTCGGCGCGCACCACGCGCCACCAGGGGACGGCTCCCCCATAGAGGGCCATCACCCGGCCGACCTGGCGCGGTCCGCCCTCCTCGAGCCACTCGGCGACATCGCCGTACGTCATGACCCGGCCCGGCGGAATCCGCTCGGCGACCTCCAGGACCCGCTCGGCGTACTCCGGCAACGCGTCCGCGTACCCCTCTCGGGTGTCCTCGGCAGGGCTCTGCTCGCTCATTCGCCCCATCCTGCCGCACCCCACCGACAACGCGGCACGGAAGTCCGGGCCCGGGCCCCTCGCCCTCGGGCGGCGCTTCCGGCAGACTGTCCGACCGCCCATCCGCACCCTGATGCCCGCGTGCGCCGGTGGGGCATGCCACCATCGTGCGGGCGGTGACCGGTGATACGAGACCAAGAAGAGACCATGATGCAGCAGGGCGTGCACCCCGAAGGCGCGGAGGGCACCCCTGACGCTTCCGCGCGTCCCGAGACCGCCCGCTCCGGCCAGGTCGACACCGGTGCGACGGGCCCGGACGACACCGGTTCTCCCCGTACTTCGCGCGAGGAGGTGCGCACGGACGACGGTGCGCACGACGACGGCACGCGCGCGCGTGGCGACGCCACCGGCGCCGCCACGGGGCCACACGTCCCCGGGAACCCGCGCCACGACGAGGGCCCGGCCTCCGATGACGAAGATCCTCATCCGGAGGTCGAGGGCGACGAACCGCTGCTCCCCGCGCGCGTGCACCGCCCCTCCGACCTCATGCGCTTTCTGGTGGGCGTGCTCGCCATCGTCGTGCTCCTCGCGATCGCGGCGTTCGCGCACGGCACCACCTCGGGCCTCGAACAGGACATCAACAAGGGCACCGGGCAGGCACCGGACCTGCTGATCAAGATCGCGGGACTCGCGTCCAGCATCGCGATCCTCCTGGTGCCGGTCGCCTTCGCGATCGAGCGGCTGATCAAACGGGACGGGCTGCGGATCGCCGACGGTGTCCTGGCGGCCGTCCTCGCACACGGAGTGACCCTCGCCACCGACCTGTGGGTCGCCCGAGCCGCCCCGGACTCCATCCAGGAGGCGCTCACCCAGCCCTCACCGGGCGACATCCACGCCCTGACCGACCCGGTGCACGGCTATCTCGCGCCCGTCATCGCCTATATGACGGCCGTCGGCATGTCCCGCAGACCCAGATGGCGCGCGGTGCTGTGGATCGTGCTGCTGCTCGACGCGTTCTCGATGCTGGTCACCGGCTACACGACCCCGTTCTCGATCATCCTGACGGTGCTGATCGGCTGGACCGTCGCCTACGGCACGCTGTACGCGGTCGGCTCGCCCAATGTCCGCCCCACCGGCCGGACCCTGATGGCGGGCCTCAGGCACGTCGGCTTCCACCCCGTCAGCGCGGCCCGCGAGGAGTCCGTGGAGACGGAGAACGGCGACCGCGGACGGCGCTACTTCGTCACCCTGGAAGACGGCCCGCCACTGGACGTCACGGTCGTCGACCGGGAGCAGCAGGCCCAGGGCTTCTTCTACCGCGCCTGGCGCAACCTGACCCTGCGCGGCTTCGCCACCCGCTCCAGCCTCCAGTCGCTGCGCCAGGCGCTGGAGCAGGAGGCACTGCTCGCGTACGCGGCGATCGCGGCGGGCGCCCACGCGCCCAAGCTGATCGCCACCTCCGAACTCGGCCCGGACGCGGTGATGCTCGTCTACGAGCACACCGGCGGGCGCACGCTGGACTCGCTGCCGGACGAGGAGATCACCGACGAGCTGCTGCGCCACACCTGGCACCAGGTGCAGGCGCTGCAGTCCCGGCGCATCGCGCACCGCAGGCTGGCCGGTGACGCGATACTGGTGGATCGTTCCGGCAAGGTGATCCTCGCGGAGCTGCGCGGCGGCGAGATCGCGGCCGGCGATCTGCTGCTGCGCATGGACATCGCGCAGCTGCTCACCACGCTCGGTCTGCGGGTGGGCGCCGAGCGGGCCGTGGCCTCGGCCGTCGGGGTGCTCGGCCCGGACGCGGTCGCCGACTGCCTGCCGATGCTGCAGCCCATCGCGCTGACGCGCTCCACGCGCGCGACCTTGCGCAAGCTGGCCCGCGAGCGCGCCGAGCGTGAGCGCGAGGCGGTGCTGGAGGCCTCCCGGCAGGCCAAGCAGGCCCGGCTGGCGGAGGCCTCCGAGACGGCCGGGCCCGTGCTCGAAAAGCGCGACAAGAAGACGGTCCGGGCCGAGCAGCGGGCAGAGAAGCGGGCCCTGGACGAGGCACTCGACGAGGCCCGCGAGGAGGATCTGCTCACGCAGATCCGCCACGAGGTGCTGCGGATCAGGCCGCAGGCCCCCGTGGAGCCGGCCCGTCTGGAACGGGTGCGGCCGCGCACGCTGATCAGCTTCATCGCCGGTGCCATCGGTGCGTACTTCCTGCTGACCCAGCTCACCCACATCGAGTTCGGTCCACTGATCGCCAACGCCCAGTGGGGCTGGGTGATCGCCGCGGTGCTGTTCTCCGCGCTCAGTTACGTGGCCGCCGCTATGGCCCTGCTGGGGTTCGTCCCGGAGCGGGTGCCGTTCCTGCGGACGGCGGCGGCCCAGGTTGCCGGGTCCTTCGTGAAGATCGTCGCGCCGGCGGCGGTCGGCGGTGTCGCCCTGAACACGCGCTTCCTGCAGCGCCAGGGCGTGCGCCCGGGGCTCGCGGTGGCGAGCGTCGGCGCGTCGCAGCTGTTCGGGCTCGGCTGCCACATCCTGATGCTGCTGTCCTTCGGCTACCTGACCGGCACCGAGAAGACGCCGTCGCTGTCGCCGTCCCGGACGGTCATCGCGGGGCTGCTGACCGTGGCGGTTCTGGTGCTCGTGGTGACCTCGGTGCCGTTCCTGCGGAAATTCGTCGTCACACGCGTGAGGTCGCTGTTCGCCGGTGTCGTGCCGCGCATGCTCGATGTGCTCCAGCGGCCCCAGAAGCTGGTCACCGGCATCGGCGGCATGCTGCTGCTGACCTTCTGCTTCGTGATGTGCCTGGACGCCTCCATCCGGGCGTTCGGCGACAACTCGGCCTCGCTGAGCATCGCCAGCGTCGCCGTGGTCTTCCTCGCCGGAAACGCGCTCGGTTCCGCGGCGCCCACCCCGGGCGGCGTCGGCGCGGTCGAGGCGAGCCTGACGCTCGGCCTGATCGCCGTCGGCCTCCCCAAGGAGGTCGCCGCGCCGGCCGTCCTGCTGTTCCGGCTGCTGACGCTGTGGCTGCCGGTGTTGCCCGGCTGGCTCGCCTTCAACCAGCTCACGCGCAAGGGGGCCCTGTAGGAGCGCCGTCGCGGAAGAGGCCTGCACAGCAGGCCAGGGGCGTACCTCGTACGGCTCGCGTCCCGCGCGCCCCGGCGTGCGCGCGCGCAGGATGGATGTATGGCGAACCCCTTCCGGCTGCGTGCCGCCGCTCTGACCACCAGCGCCGTGGTGCTGGCCGCTCTGCTGGCCGGATGCAGCGAGAGCGCCAAGGACGGGGACCTGCCGGCACAGAAGCTGGACTGGAAGGACTGCCCGGTGCCGTCCGAGGCGGAGGGCGGCGGCACCTCTCCGTCCCCGCTGCCCAGCGGCGCCAAGTGGCAGTGCGCCACCATGAAGGCACCCCGGGACTGGAGCGATCCCAAGGGCGACACCATCGACATCGCCCTGATCCGCGCCAAGGCCACCGGCGACCCGAGCCGGCGGATCGGCTCGCTCGTGTTCAACTTCGGCGGCCCCGGCGGCAGCGGCGTCACCACGCTGCCCGCCTTCGGCGCGGACTACGCCGCCCTGAACACCCGCTACGACCTGGTGAGCTTCGACCCTCGCGGGGTCGGCCGCAGCGCGCCCGTGAAGTGCGAGAGCGACGCCCAGCTCGACGACTTCTTCCAGCAGGACGCGACCCCCGACGACAGCGCCGAACGCGCCCAGCTGCTGGACCGCACCAAACAGTTCAACTCGGCCTGCGAGAAGAACTCCAAGAAGATCCTGCCGCATGTGCGCACCACCGACGCGGCCCGCGACATGGACCTGATGCGCCAGGTCCTCGGCGACGACAAGCTGCACTACTTCGGCATCTCCTACGGCACCGAACTCGGCGGCGTCTACGCCCACCTGTTCCCGAAGAACGTCGGCCGGGCGGTCTTCGACGCGGTCGTCGACCCCACCCTGAACCCCGAGCAGAGCGCGCTCGGACAGGCCAAGGGCTTCCAGCTCGCGCTCGACAACTTCGCCGAGGACTGCACCTCGAAGACGACCGAGTGCCCCATCGGCGACACCCCGCAGGAGGTCAAGGACCGCATCGCCAAACTGCTGGCGGACCTGGAGAAGAAGCCGATCCCCGGCATCTTCCCGCGGCAGCTGACCCAGACCGCGGCGACCAACGGCATCGCGCAGTCCCTGTACTCCAAGGACTTCTGGGAGTACCTCACCGAGGGGCTCGAGCAGGCCTACGAGGGCGACGGCAAGATCCTGATGCTGCTGTCCGACTCGATGAACGGGCGCAGCGAGAACGGCGAGTACAGCAACATCACCGCGGCCAACATCGCCATCAACTGCTCCGACGAGAAGCCGCGGTACGCCGCGGACCAGGTCCAGCAGAAGGTGCCCGAGTTCCGTGCCGCCTCCCCGGTGTTCGGCGACTACCTGGCCTGGGGCATGGTCACCTGCACCGACTGGGCCGTGCCCGGGGCCGCCGACCACCCCGACGTGAGCGCGCCGGGCTCGGCGCCCATCCTCGTCGTGGGCAACACCGGCGACCCCGCCACCCCGTACGCGGGCGCGAAGAAGATGGTGGACGCGCTCGGCAAGGGCGTCGCCGTCGAGCTGACGTACAAGGGCCAGGGGCACGGGGCGTACGACAGCAAGAACAAGTGCGTGCAGAGCGCGGTGAACGACTATCTGCTGGACGGGAAGGTGCCGAAGGCCGGCACGGTCTGCTCCTAGAATCCGGGAATCCCTGAACAAACGCCCGACAACCCTTTCAAAGTCGCAGGTCAGACGGTTATCCACAGGCTGCCGCAGGCTGATCGCGCTCCGCCTACCATGGCCTGAACGCCCGCCGCGGCACGACGCGGAGGGCCTGCGAGGGGGGTGCGCATGTCTCGATTCCTGCGGTGGACGGCCGCCGCGGCCGCAGCGCTGCTGGTGGCCGGATGCGGCGGCGGCTCGTCGGACGGGGGCCACGACGAGGGCAAGGGGACCGGCTCGGCCGGGGAGACCGGCCAGGCTCCGGCGTCGGCGCCACCGTCCGCGGCGGACCTCCCCTCCTCGCTCACCTCGCAGCATCTGGACTGGCACCGCTGCAAGGCCACCGCAGACTCCGGCGCACCGAGCGACGACTGGCGGTGCGCCACGCTCAAGGTCCCGCTGGACTGGGCGAAGCCGGACGGCAGGACGATCGACCTCGCCCTTATCCGCGCGAAGGCGACCGGAAGCAACCGGATCGGCTCGCTGCTGTTCAACTTCGGCGGCCCCGGCGGCTCCGGCGTGTCGGTCATGCCGTACTACGGGGCCACCGTCTCCAAGCTGCGCGAGCGCTACGACCTGGTGAGCTGGGACCCGCGCGGGGTCGGCGCCAGCGAGGGCATCCGCTGCCGCGGCGACCGGGACATCGAGGCCGCCGAGGGAGTGGACATCACCCCGGACACCCCGGCCGAGGAAAAGGCGTACCTGCAGGACGCCGCCGAGTTCGGCAAGGGGTGCCAGAAGACCGCCGGCCCGCTGATGGCGCACGTCTCGACGACCGACACCGCGCGCGACATGGACCTGATGCGGCAGGTGCTCGGCGACCGGACGATGCACTACTTCGGCATCTCCTACGGCACCGAACTGGGCGGCGTGTACGCCCACTTGTTCCCGAAGCAGGTCGGCAGACTGATCCTCGACGCGGTGGTCGACCCGACCGCGGACGCGGTGGGCCACGCCGAGAACCAGGCCCGTGGCTTCCAACGGGCCCTGGACGACTACCTGAAGTCCACCGGGCAGGACCCGAAGCAGGGTTCCCGGAAGATCGTTGACCTGCTCCGGCGGCTCGACGCGAAGCCGCTGCCCACGTCGTCCGGGCGGAAGCTGAACCAGACGCTCGCGGTCACCGGCATCATCGTGCCGCTGTACAGCCAGGCCGGGTGGCCTCGGCTGACCAGCGCACTCAAGTCGGCCGAGCAGGGCGACGGTTCACAGCTGCTGGCGCTCGCGGACGACTACAACGAGCGGGACGCCTCGGGGCACTACGGCACGAGGGGTCACGCCCAACGGGTCATCTCGTGCCTGGACGACAGGCAGCGGCCGACGCTCGCGCAGACGAAGAAGCTGCTGCCGGAGTTCGAGCGGATCTCACCCGTCTTCGGGGACTTCCTCGGCTGGGACACGGCCGGCTGGTGCCACGACTGGCCGGTGCCGGGCCAGTACGACACCCCCGAGGTCGGCGCGCCGGGCGCGGCACCGATCCTGCTGGTCGGCAACACCGGGGACCCGGCCACTCCGTACGAGGGTGCCCGCAGGATGGCCGACGAGCTGGGCAAGGGCGTCGGCGTGGAGCTCACCTGGAAGGGCGAGGGACACGGGGCGTACGGCAACGGGAGCGACTGCGTCGACTCGGCGGTGGACGCGTACCTGCTCGACGGGACGGTACCGAAGGACGGCACGGTCTGCTCATGACGACGGCCGAGGCCCCGCCGGCGGCCCGCGTTCCGGGTCAGAAGCGCAGCAGGGCACGGCAGTTGAGGAGTCAATTACAGCAACTGGCCCATAAGTGGACATACTACCCAGGAGTCGCTACGGTCGGACTGTAGACGCCACAGCTGCCGTCGTCGCAGCCGGCAAGCGGATTGACGGGCGTCGGAAGCCGGAACGCACCGGCCACAATGACACTCCGCGCCACCCCGTGCTCAGCACAATCGACCCCACACACAAGCGACGTGAGCTCGGTCATGGCCCACGGGCAGGCGCAACCACCCACCGCGACGGCACTCCGCAGTGGCGATGCGACGCCATACCTCGGGTTCACGCAGCCCGACGTCCTCGTCAGCGCGGTCCGAAGCAGACAAGTGGAGACTGGAATGCGGGATTTCAGCAGCAAGGCGAACAGGCTCGGCTCCGCCATGGTCGTGGCCTCGCTGGCAGTCGTCGTACCTGCGGCAGCGACCGGTACGGCACACGGCAATCCGAATTCAACCAGGGTCACCGTGGCGGGAACCGCCAGCTGCGAGCGATTCGAGGATTCCTCGGCGACCGACGTGACCATAGCCGCCAAGGGGAAGACCGCGTCGGATCAGCTCTCCGGCGAGAACGTGTCGGAGTCCTACTCGGTGACCTTCACCAAGGTTCCGCAGAAGGGCCTGCAGGCGAACGTCAAGGTCACCTGCGTGGACAGTGACAACGACCAGCACACATTCGGCAAGAGCATCACGATCGCGAGGCCGGCGAGCCCCGGCACCGAGACGCAAACCGTCAACCTCAAGTAGGTTCGGCCTCCGACATGCGGTTGCCGGCCGACAACGACAGAAGCCCACGGCGTCTGAACTGGTCAGCGCCGTGGGCCTGTTCTGTCCCGCTGGTCAGCGGGCCGGTGATCAGTAGACCGGCAAGTCAGGCCGTGAACTGCCTGACCTGCATGTTTCTTGCATTCTCACTCCCCCTGGGCCGTCGTGGGGCCGTCATCGGTATCCGGGCCGTCCGCGAAGGCACGATTGACGGCCTCCCGGGTCCGCTTCTCGCTGCTGGGCATCAGGTGGGTGTAGGTGCGCAGAGTGAAGCCCGGATCGTGGTGCCCCAGGTACAGCGACACAGCCTTGATGCTCTCCCCCGCGTCCAGGAGAACCGAGGCGTAGAAGTGCCTCAGTGCGTGCATGCCGCTCGCCCGGCCGTGAGGGACGCCCGCCGCATCCAGGGCCGGGCGCCAGGCCCAGCGGTTGAAGTCGTTGCGGTTAACCGGTCGGCCCTGATCCCTATGGAAGAGCAGCGACGCTGTGACCGGTGAGCCATCGACCGCCCGCCACGGCAACGTCACAGCGGCGGGCGGATGCCGGCTGATGTGCTCCTCAAGCGACCGAGCAACGCTCTCGGGCAGCGGGACCGTACGTGCCTTGGCTCCTTTGGGCGGCGCGAACACCGGGCGGTTACGGATGAGCTTGACCTGGCGGACCACGTGGACCACTCCTTCGATGAAGTCCACGTCTTCGACCGCAAGGCCCAAGGCCTCGCCCTGCCGCAGGCCACATCCGCCGGCCAGATCCACCATGGCCCGGTACTCCGCCCGCAGCGCCGAGCGAACCGCCAGCACACGCTCGCGCTGCCAGGGAACGATCCGGCGCGGGTCGAGCTTCGGCGCACGCACGGACGACGAACGGCAGGGGTTCTCGGGAATGAGGCGGTCATCCACAGCCGCCGTCAGCATGGTGGAGAGGTTCGCGAAGATCACCCGCTGATAGGCAGGCGCGACTCCCCCGTCCTGAAGTTTCCGCAGCCACTCGCGTATGTGCGTCGGGCGGAGCGAGCCCAGTGTGCGACTGCCCAGGTACGGCAGTACGTGCAGGCGGATGCGCTGCTCGGTGCCCACAAACGTGCCCGGATCCACGGTGAGTGACGCCAGCCAGCGTTCGGCATGCTGGCGAACGGTGAGGCAACCGGCTTGCGGGTCGATGTACTGCCCACGTGACATGTCCGCTTCGATCTGTGCGAGCCACTGCTCAGCGAGCCGCTTCTGGCGGTCGGGGAAACTCTTGGACTTCTCAGTGCCGTCGGGACCTACATAGCGGGCGCGATAGCGCAGGCCGACGCCGTATCGCTCGGTCTTGACCTTGCGCGTCTTGCCGTCCGGGCCAGTCTCGGACCGGTACCAGCGGTCTTGGATGTGCCCGGCCATCAGGCAGCCTCCCCCATCTGTGAGTCCACCCAGGCCCGCACGTCGGTTGGGTCGAAGCGGAGGTGCCGGCCGACACGGAAGCCTCGCGGGCCGGTGTGTTTGCGACGCCACTGGTAGATGGTTTCGACGCTGGGCAACTCGAACATCTCGACCAGGTCCTCAGGGGTCAGAAACCGGCGCGGCAGCTCTGAGGCCATGGTCAGTAGTCCCCTTCGTCGGCGAGCTGTGCAGGCAGTCCTTCGCGGGCGATCTCCCGGTTGTGCTGGATGTCGCGGCGGATGTTGGCGGCGAGCCAGGATTCGCCGGGGGTGTAGCCGTGACCGGCGTAGGTCCAGTGGGCGAGGGTCAGGGTGGTCGCCTCCATCTCGTCGTCGGGGTCGCGCAGGCCGAGGGCAGCGCGTTGCTGAGCTGCGCGGTAATCGGCGCGGACCTGGCGTAGCGCCCCGAGGGTGGTGGAGTAGCTGCGCGACTTGGTGGAGAAGTGGCCGCGGAAGCCGAGCATGTGAGCCCAGTCGCGGAGCTTGCGGTCCGGGTAGAGCGGGTGGAGGTCGAGGCAGGCGGCGATGAGCCGGGCCGGGTGGTCGGGTACGCCGAGCAGGGGCAGGGCCTCTTTGTTGCCGATGCGGCGGTCGACGGTGCCGGTGGTCTCGGCGGCTTTGGTGGCGTACTTGGCGACGTAGGAGGCGACGGCCTGTTCGGTGATCTCGTCGCCGTCGCCGAAGGCGCGGATCGGGCGGACGTCGAGCTGGGTGCCCCAGGTGAGGGTGCGGGCCGGCTGGTCCCCGGCGGAGTCGACATCGACCGCGACGCGGGCGGCAGCGGCACGGATCGCGTCGGTGAGCAGGTTGAGGCTGGCCCAGGCGGGCGGGGGGCTGTCGGGTCCGTCGGGGCCGTCGAAGCGGATCACGGCGTGGAAGTGGACGGCGCCGCGCTTTTGGTACTCGGCGACCTTGCCGAAGGAGACGCGGGACTGTTCGCGGGCGTCCTTTTGGGTGAGGCCGGCGCGGCGGGCGATCTCGCGGCGCAGGTAGATCGTGAAGTATCGCCACAGCTCGGAGGCGTGGTTGTTCCACAGCACCGCGCCCGCATAGTCGTACGTGTCGGGGTCGATGGGGGTACCGAGTTCGGGTGCGTCCTTGGGGTGGTGGGTGCCGCAGCGGCAGGGCTTGTTGCCGGGCCGATTGTGGACGGGGCCGAAGGACGGGGCGGTGAGTGTGGCGAAGACGCGCGGGTGGTCGCGGATGGTGTGCGGGGTGCCTTTGTCGGGGTCGCCGACGAGTCCTGCGCGGATGAGGTGGTAGGTGTCGCCGGCGTAGGTCCAGGCACAGGCCGGGCAGCGGGAGGCACGACGGTTGCCGCAGGCGATACGGAGCCGGCCGCCCGGCTCGGTGTCTGTCGAGTACGCGTGCAGGACCTGTCCGGTGGCGGCGTCGCGGGTGACGGTGGAACCCATCAGATGGATCGGGTCGGAGCAGCCGCCGGTACGGCGGATCTGTTCCTGGATGCGGTCGAAGCCGGTGGACCCGGCCAGCCTCAGCACGTCGGCGAGGGTGGCCGGGTCCAGGCCCGCCGCGGTGGCGGCGTTGGTCACGCGTTGTCCTCCTTGGGCGGGTGGCGGTCGATCCAGTCCTCCGCGCACACCTTGTGGACGGGCTTGCCGCGGTCGGAGCGGAGCGGGGTGGGCTTGGTGCAGATCACGCACGGCTGGTCGCCGGTGTGGTCGAAGTGCTCGGGCGAGCGCCAGTCGAGAAGGGCCACGGTCACCGCCCCCAGCGCCGCTTCTGCGGGGTGTTGGCGTCACTGCTGGACGGGCCGGACAGGTCCGTGCGGCCGGGGCGGGACGCCTTCGCGTTGCGTCCGCTGTCGTGCAGCTCGTGTGCCTTGGCGGTCTTCTTCGCGCGGTCGTACTCGCCGTCCAGGCCGTCGGAGTGGATACGGCTGACGCCGAGGCTCCAGTTGCGGGGCATCAGACCGTCACCTCCGGCGCGTCGGCAGTCAGCGCGTCCAGGGCGCCGGCCGCTTCGATGGCCGCAGCGGCGAGGTTGCGCAAGGCTTCGGAAGCACCGGCGGAGGCGAGCAGCGCGATCTCGACGAAGTCACCGCCGATGCGGAGGCTGACGAAGGGGTAGGCGCGGTCGGCGAACGGCGTGACGCGGAACCGGGTGTCCGGCTCGATGTGGGCCGAGGTGGTCAGGTTCTCCACGGCCGTCACCGCCCGGTCCGGGCGAGGGCGGCAGCGCGGGTGATGTTGCCGGTTCCCTTGCAGGCGTGGCAGTCGACGCGGAAGGTGACACGAGAGCCGTCGCGGTGACGGGTGCCGGTGGTGATCGCGGCGGTGGCGAAGCCGTCGCAGTCACGGCAGACGGGCGTGTTCTGGGCGCGCTGGGGCATGATGGGGCGTCCCTTTCGGGTCCGTTGGATCTGGAAGTGGGTCCAGGCGCCCGGAGCGGCGTAAGTTTGGCGACCGAGGCCGCTCCGGGGGCCGTTCAGCGGTGGTTGTGCATGTCCTTGATGAGCAGGCGCAGTACGACGGCGACCACGGCGACGGAGACGCCGGTGATGGCGACGGCCAGCAGGAGCGAGACCAGGACCGCGCCGACGACGAGGACCACGGCCCCTCCGCCGGCGGCGAGGGCGAGCACGCTGCCCGGGGTGAGCTGGACGGTCGGCCGGTTCGAGGTCGGGGCCATCTGGGTGACCGGGGCCGGGGCCTGAATGGCCGGGGCCGAAGCGGCGGGCTGTGGCTGAATGATGGTCGGGGGCGGTGCGGTGTCCTGGGGCGGGTACTTCGGGGTGAACACGAGGCCTATCCCTTCGGGTTGGGTCACTTGTCAATGACGGTGCCGACGGCGGGGCCGAGGAAGCTGCCGGCGATGAGGTAGCCGCCGAGCAGGAGCAGGGCCACGAGCCACCAGGGCGGGCGGACGTGCTTGACGCCGAGGTAGCCGACGGCGAGCAGGGCGAGCCAGAGCGGAACCTGCATGACGGGGTCTCCTTCTAGGCCTTGCAGCGGTGGGTGCGGGCGGCGAGTTCGGCGCCGGCGCGGGTCGGGTAGTCGGAGGCGAAGCCGCAGCCGGGGGCGGTGCAGACGACGGTGTGCATCTCGCGGCCACGGCCGTCGTAGGAGGTGCCGACCTCGACGGGGCCGATGCGGATCACGTTGCGGAAGCGGCGGTAGGCGCTCACGGGTGAACCTCCCTTCGGTTCAGGCGAGTTGGAGTTGGTCGGTGATCGCGCGGGTCATGTCGGCGGGCAGGCCGAGCCGGGCCGAGAGCGCGTCGGCGGGCATCGGGGAGCCGGTGGAGGCTCGGTGGGCTTCGGCGAGCTTGCGGGCGTGATCCAGCAACGCGGCTGGCACGACCGGAGCCGCGGGCTTCACGGGGTCCGGGGCCAGGGCCAGTTCGGGAGCGGGGGACGGGTCGGGGTCGTCGGTGCGGTGCACTTCGACGTCCGGCGCGGCCGGTTCCTCGGTGTGGTCCCCCGGGACCGGGTCGGTCGGGGCAGTGGTGGGTGAGTGAACGAGGAGGGTTCCGCCGAGGAAGGCCAGGGCGGGCCAGCCAGCCACAAGGATCCGCAGCCAGGCGGGCACATGGCCCAGGTCGAGGAGTCCGGCGGTGGCGATGTTCGCGCCGAGCGAGGCAGACAGCGCAATGACGAACCAGGTCCAGGCCGAGCGGTCACGCCGGGCGGTCCGCAGCCGACGCCATGCGGCGACGAGCAGCAGGTCGACGGAGACCGGATAGGCCCAGGCCTTCCACCCGGACTGCCCGGCCGCAGCCGCGAGATCGTGCAGGTGAGCGAAGGACAACGCACCCGCAATCACGGCCTGGATCAGGACCGCGTCCGGACGGATCGAGCGAGGCATGTTCGGCACCTCCCTTCAGGGGTCAGTCGGGGGCTTGGCCGGTACCGAGGCAGGTCAGGCACAAGGCGGACTGCCGGTCGTCGGTGGCACGGCCCTTGCGGGCGCCGACGCGGACGGTTTCGGTGATCTCGCCCTTGCCGTCGCAGTCGGGGCACGGGGCCGGTTCGGGCGCCGTTCGGCGGGCGCGCTTGCCGGTGGTGGCCATGGAGGTCAGTCCTCCAGCCGGGGGTAGTCGTGCCCGGCGGGCGGGTAGGCGCCGGCGTCGATGAGGGCGAACTCGCCGGCGAACGCACCGGCCATCACGGCCGTGAACGCGTCCTGCTTGAGTCCGAAGTGCAGGTCGTTGACGAACGTCTCGTACAGGTAGCCGAGCCGGTTGACGTCGTCGCGTTCCGCCGGGGTGTACTCGTCCGGGTGCTTGCGGTTCATCGGATTCCTCCCGATTTTCGGCATGGCGGGGGTAAGGACCTGGCGCGCAGGCGGTCGCGCCGACCGTGGAACGGGGAGTGTTACTCGGTGACCGGTCGCGGCTTGACCGGCGACGGTCCGTCCGCCGGCGCCTCAGCGGGCGCGTCGGGGCGGAAAGGTTCGAGGAAGGGAAGGTCAGGGACCAGGTGACGGAAGTCCCGGCAGACGACGGCGACTTCGTCGCGAGTGATCGCCGGGGTACGAATCTTCGCCCAGCCACCGGAGGTGTCCGCCGCGACGGCGGTCCCGGGGCGTTCCATCGGGATCAGGCTTGCGGTGGGGACCGCGTCGGGTGCGACGTCGGCGAGGCCCATTTCGGCGGTCTGCTTGTCGTTGACGCGGTGCACGACCCGGCCGGTGAGCTGGGCGCGGAGCATGGTGGCACCCTTGCCCAGGTCCGAGCCGAAACGCTGCCCGCAGATCTCCAGGTAGATGCCGGCCGCGCGGGCCATCTGCGCCAGCCGGATCGCCGCGGTCACGATCCGCTCGCGGCGTTCCTCGTCCTTCTTCAAGGAGATCAGGAAGAGTTCCGCGATCTCGTCCACCAGGACGACCAGGGGCACCGGCCGCAGGTTCTCCGGCAGCTCCCACACGTCCGAGACGCCGAGCTTGCTCAGCAGGTCGAAGCGGTCCTCCATCTCCGCGACCAGCACGGTGAGCAGCAAGGCGGCATCATCGGGGTTGGTCACCAGCGCCGACAGACGCGGTGCGTAGGCGTTCTGTTCCACCCCGCGCTTGCAGTCGATCCCGACCAGGCCGATCGGGAGTTGGGCCAGGCCCTTGATCAGGTTGCGCTGGTACATGGACTTGCCGGACCCGTTCGCACCCAGGGTGAGCGCCATGGGGGCCTTGCGGTAGTCCCGCTCGAACGCGGTCCCGTCCTCGCGCAGGGCGACCGGCACGATCATGTCGTGCGGGATCGCCTTGCGGGGCATCCGGACCCGGCGCAGCACGTCGTAGCCGGTCATCCGCAGTTCGATGAACCCCGGCTTGATCTCCGCCACGGTCACCGAGTACACGCCCCAGGCGTGACGCAGCCGTTCCGAAGCGGCGGCCACGTCGGCGGGCTCCAGGCCGGCCGGAAGCCGCAGGGTCACCCGCAGCCCGGTCGACGTACCCCGCACCCGGCGGATCTTCGGCGGAACCGGCTGCACCTCACGACGAGCGACGCTGCGGGTCACGAACGCCCGCAAGCCGGACGGCCGCACCGTCAGCCCGCACACGTCCATCGTGGACCGGTAGGAGAAGCCGAACCGGGCCAGCGTCACCGGCAGCCCGACCGCCGCCCAGTACGCGCGAGGCGCCCGCACCTTCGCGTAGCCGACACCACCGGCGCCCGCTAAGCCGGCCGTGGCCTCCAGCCACATCGTCAGGTCAGTCATGGTCAGGCCGCCGGGGTGATCGCGACCGCGCTGAACGAGATGCCCTGACGCTTCTCACCCTTGATCACGTTCTCCCAGTCCCGAGCCTTGAGGCCGATGACCGTGACCGGCATGCCCGGGGCCAGGCCCTCGGGATAGCCGTTCTCCGGGATGTTGACCTTCAGGAGGTTGCCCTCTCCCTCGTCGGAGACAAGCAGGCCCACGACGGACATGGGCTTGCCTTCCGCGTTCATGGCTCGCTCACCGGTGGCGAAGTTCTTCACCTTCGGCTCGGGCGCAGTCGCCACGAACACCACAGCAGTCGACGTGTCGATCTTGAAGGACGGCATGGCAGCCCTCTCGTTCGCGAGGCTGCCCCCAGTGGGCAACCTCTCTAGAGATGACTCCATGGAACGGCAGATCTCTAGAGATGTCAACACGTCTCTAGAGATGTTTCAGGTTGGCCACTGAGGCGAGCCGACGGTTGGGGCGAACGCGCGATCACCCCTAAGGTGTCTAGAGAGGAAAGGAGGGATCACATGGCCACCCAGGGCAGCGGACGCCAGCCGAAGTACCAGCGCATTGCCGACGAACTGAGGGAAGCGATCCAGGCCGGCGAGTACGGCCCCGGTGATCGGCTACCAGGGGAGAACGACCTCATGGCCACGTACGGCGTGGCTCGCATGACTGCACGCCAAGCGCTCGGCGTGCTCCAGAACGAAGGTCTGGCGGAGTCCCGCAAGGGAGCCGGAGTGTTCGTACGTGCCTTCAAGCCGCTCAGGCGGCGAGGCATTCAGCGACTGTCCCGCGATCAGTGGGGCTCGGGACGTTCCATCTGGTCGGCGGACATAGAGAACCGCACCCTCGTCGTCGATCAGGTACGCGTCTTCGAGGCGCCCGCACCCGAGCGGATCAGTCAGGTACTCGGCATCGAGGCCGACGCGCCGGCATGCGTGCGCAGCCGTCGTTTCGTGCTGGACGACAAGCCCGTCCTGCTGTCCACGTCGTACCTGCCTGCGGACCTTGTGGCTGGCTCTGCGATCACCCAAGAAGACACCGGCCCCGGAGGCACCTACGCCCGACTGGCCGAGCTTGGCTACAAACCCGTGCACTTCCGCGAGGAGATCCGCTCTCGGATGCCGTCGCAGGATGAGGCAAGCCGCCTTCAGCTCTCCATGGGCAATCCGGTGATTCTGATTTGCCGTACCGCGTTCGCGGATGAGGGGCGCCCCGTCGAGGTGAACGAGATGATCCTTGACTCTGCCGCGTACGTCTTGGAGTACGACTTCGACGCCTGATCAACCGGTCCAAGTGCGTGCATCCCGCGCTACGCCGTAGATGCGTGCTACCTGGTCGGGCGGCAGTGTCGGTGTGAGCCCCGATAGGACTCGATCAACGTGCTCAACCGCCAGGACGAGCACCGGCGGGTTCGCGCTCTTGACCGTGAGCTTCGACGCGTCCACTACGGAGATCACGGGCCGGACGGGGATCTCGCACCCGCAGCAGCGAGACAGGGTCCGGGAGACGCGGCGCGCTTCGGACTGGCTGATCGCGATGTGCCGGGTCGTGGTTCTGTTCACGGTGATGGCGGTGTCGCCGTACCAAACGGCCTTCCCTCGGTGCCGCTTCGAGTTGATGGTGAAGACGCCGGCGGGGCCGATGGCGAGGTGATCGATGTCCGCGCCGCTCGGCCACTGGATGGCATGGAGGGTGAACCAGCCATGGTTCCTCAGTCGGCCCAACCTCTTGGCGGTGGCGAGTTCGCCTGTGAGCCCGTCCGCCCAACTACTGATCTCCGAGCCAGGCTTCCATCGGCCGATCAGCCTCAGCAACGGGTTCGGCTGTAACTCTTGGATCTTCCTCCGCACCGCATCGCCCGGTCGGTTGCGTGCCAAGTCGTCTAACGGCGGCTGCACCCTGCCCCCTCGTGCCTGCGCTTTGCTGCCAGATCATCACGGAGGCGCCACCAGCTCCAGACCCGTACCGGCCATGAGCTGTTACAGGTTTCTCTACCTCATCAAGGCCCGCGCACGGCGCGGGCGCGCGCCGCCTCTGCGGCGCGGCCTGCCTCCTGTCTGCGCCCCGGCTGGCCGCGCCCGGCGGCGCGCTGCATGCATGCGGGCGGAAGCAGGAAACCCTCTGTGGCTAAGGCCGGTCGGCTCCACGGCTTTAGGCAGCCACTTTGGCGCGAGCCTCGAAGATCATGGCCCCAACGTCGTGCTTTACCGGGCAGGTCCACAGACTGCCCGACGCGCCGGAAGCTTACGGGGCCATGATCACTCGCGCCAAAGCAGCTCCAGCCCAAAGCCGCTCCACCGACCTTAGTGACCTCCTGCAGCGATACCGTCAAGCAGATGATTCGGCGAGATCGAGGCCATTGGCATGACCTCGCGGAGCACCTTGAATGCCTCATGTCGGTAAACCGTGGAGGCCAAATCGTCAAGCTGGGTACGCAGGTTTTCTAGCCCTTCAATGAACCGGATCGGCCTAGCGTCGTCCGGGTCAAGGCTCGCCTGTCCCCGCTTCCCTGCAAGTTCAGCTTTTTCGAAGTGATCCTTAGCGTCGCCGCCAACTCTTTCGGTCGTCACAATCACCGGGTACTGAGGGCGAACTAGGCCGATCTTAGCACCAAAAGAATACGCTTCCCGGAGGCTAAATTCCTTGTCTTTGAGTTCAAATAGGATCACCTGGCCATTAATATCGGCAATGCAATCCATTTCATCCCCGCCGGAAGAGTACTCAATCATAATTCGATCATCCGGGATTCCGAGGTCGCGCAACTCTTCCATCAACATGATTGACATCCATGTGCTTTTGTCTAGCAGCTCTCGACCCAAGTCGGTAATGGCGACTGCTTCCTCAAGCCGCTCGTCACCGATCTTGCGACCGCACCCGCAGCGCACTCCATACTTCGACATCTCAGCCATAACGGAAGCGTCAGAGAACCTGGAGACCTCGTGCTGATTTTTGGCACAGACGACCACGTACTCTGAATCAATCAGATCTGCATCCTGCAATTCCAGCAAGGTTGCCTCGATATCGGTCACTTTACCCCGCTTCAGCTGTCTCTCCACGTCCGAGAGGATCAACCCACCTGGCGCGGCCTTAATCGCAGTGGCCAGGATGCGTCGCTCCTTGTCCGACAAAAGGCGAGCAGCTTTGGCTTTCTCGGGCGTGATTGATAGAGATTCCTGGCGCCCTTCTTGCTTCAGCTCCGCGAATCTCCTAGGGCGAGTCTCCCACGCTCTCAGGTCTGCGCCAGCATGCTGCTGGACAGCCTCGATAAATACAGACACGTCCGGCTTGGAACGGGAGCCAGAAAGTACGTGAAGAAATAGAATTCCGGACTGCTCTTTTTGAGTTGCCCCATCTTCATCTTCACTGAAACTCCAGGCGGTGGCGTTGCTCCTTCGATTCCGCAAGGAGAGGACATAAGTTTCCCCGTTGAAGGCGAAAATCTCCGCCTTGATAATTGGGGTAACTCGCCCAAAACGATCTGCCAGTCGAGCACCTCCATCCGCCGAGCTCAAGCCGAGCGCGCTAGCCATGGTCTCACGGGAGGAACTCAGCACCCTTATGAAATCAGCGGGGATTGCATCCACGATCGCATCAAACTTACCGGACTGCTGGGAATCGACGACAGTGCGCCAAGTGGAGAGCTTCAACATAAATATAGTGTGATGGGAGCGAGGAACCTGCCGCTACCGGTTTGGTTGATCTCGCTGGCCGAGCGAGAGAGTGCAGCAACTACCTCCGTGGCGTTGACGCGACCTGCCGGTCGGGCGGCATGCCGACGGGTTCGCCGCCGCGGCACCAGCGACGCACAGCGGCGAACAACCACGCATACCTGCGGACAACCGCAGCAGCAGGTAGGAGGCACCCCAGGTCCCTGGTCACACCGTCACCCAAGTTGCTTCGGGACGAAGAGGTCGCGCTGAACGGCCCCATCTGGTCCGGTGCGTGAGGCGGGACTCGGCCGGGCGGGTACCGCCGACCGCGCCAGAGCGTTGCTTCTATGCGCCCCCATCGCGCCGCTCCCCCAGTGCAGGCCAGACCGAATCATGAGCGCGCATGAAGGGATTTGGGAAGTACTGGGGTTGGGCTGTCTTTGTCGTGCTCGTCGCAGGCTGGCTGACCTTGGACTTCGGGCCGGTTCTACTCCTTATCCTGTCTGGGATCAGCGCCTTCTACTTCTTCTTCAACGTGCCCGTCTGGTGCGGAGCTGAGGGGCGAGGTGGCTCGTGTCGCAACAACAGCCACGGCGCGCTCATGGGTTGCCACCTCCGCCAGCACAAATGGCAGAAGCTCAAAATGATCTTCTGGAGTGCCAGGTGGGCACGTCTCCGACAGGAACTCTTCCAAAACGCAACCACTACCCTGGCCAGCCTGGGCGGCATACTCGCCGTTACATCGGGGGTAGCGGCAACCCTGCAACCTCTGTTCGGAGGTGGCTGGTAGAGCAGCTCACGCTTGCCCTCGGACTGGACCGAACCCGGGCCGTCCCTGGGCCGTCCAAGGTCAGCCGACGCCAACCGACAACGACAGAAGCCCACGGCATCTGAGCTGGTCAGAGCCGTGGGCTTCTTCAGACTTGCTGGTCAGCAGGAGGGCTGATCAGTAGACCGGCTTGTGCGGCTCGATCTGGTTGACCCAGCCGATCACGCCGCCGCCCACGTGGACGGCGTCCGCGAAGCCCGCGGACTTCAGGACGGCGAGGACTTCCGCACTGCGGACACCCGTCTTGCAGTGCAGGACGATCTTCTTGTCCTGCGGGAGGCCCTCGAGGGCGGTGCCCAGGAGGAACTCGTTCTTCGGGATCAGCTTGGCGCCCGGGATGGAGACGATCTCGTACTCGTTCGGCTCGCGGACGTCGATGATCTCGATGTTCTCGCCGTCGTCGATCCACTCCTTGAGCTGCTTGGGAGTGATCGTCGAGCCGAGCGCCGCCTCCTGGGCCTCCTCGGAGACGACGCCGCAGAAGGCCTCGTAGTCGATGAGCTCGGTGACGGTCGGGTTCTCGCCGCAGACCGCGCAGTTCGGGTCCTTGCGGACCTTGACCTGGCGGTACTGCATCTCCAGGGCGTCGTAGATCATCAGGCGGCCGACCAGCGGCTCACCGGTGCCGGTGAGGACCTTGATCGCCTCGGTGACCTGGATGGAGCCGATGGACGCGCACAGCACGCCCAGCACGCCGCCCTCGGCGCAGGAGGGGACCATGCCCGGCGGCGGGGGCTCCGGGTAGAGGCAGCGGTAGCAGGGGCCGTGCTCGGACCAGAAGACCGAGGCCTGGCCGTCGAAGCGGTAGATCGAGCCCCACACGTACGGCTTGTTCAGCAGCACGCAGGCGTCGTTGACCAGGTAGCGGGTCGCGAAGTTGTCCGTGCCGTCGACGATCAGGTCGTACTGGCTGAAGATGTCCATCACGTTGTCGGCTTCCAGCCGCTCCTCGTGAAGGACCACGTTCACGTACGGGTTGATGCCCTTGACGCTGTCCCGCGCGGACTCGGCCTTGGAGCGGCCGATGTCGGCCTGGCTGTGGATGATCTGGCGCTGCAGGTTCGACTCGTCGACCTCGTCGAACTCCACGATGCCGAGGGTGCCCACGCCCGCGGCGGCCAGGTACATCAGCGCCGGCGAGCCCAGGCCGCCGGCGCCCACACAGAGCACCTTGGCGTTCTTCAGCCGCTTCTGCCCGTCCATCCCGACGTCGGGGATGATCAGGTGGCGGGAGTACCGGCGGACCTCGTCTACGGTGAGCTCAGCAGCTGGCTCGACCAGGGGTGGCAGCGACACGGGGACTCCGTTGGTCGGTCAATCACTACGGTTGTTCTCCCCGTAACACTGCCACGGCCTTCTTCATTCCGAGACACCTGTTCCGACCCGCGAGACGATTTCGTCCCAGTAGCCGGGCATGGTCTCCCACGGGTCGGTGCGGCCACCGCGGTCGGTGCGGTCCGTGAAGTAGATCGTCGCCGCGCCCTGCCACCGCGCGATGCGCAGCGCCTCCTCCAGATGACCGAGGGGTACGCCGTGCACGAAGTGGCAGAAGCGGTCGGGCGGGTAGTCGGCGGTCCACTCGGCGACCTGGGAGAAGCGGTAGTCGGACCAGGGCCCGGAGAAGGTCACCAGCTGGTCGGCGTTCTCCGCGTACCCCGGGTGCGGGTGGCTGCCGTGGCCGAGGACGATGTGGGGCGTGTCACTGATCGCCCGGAGCGCGGTGATCGCGCGGCGGACCTCGGGGAGCGCGGCGCGGTCCGTGGGCGTGCGGTCCAGCAGGAAGCCGTCGACGCGGTACCAGTCGAGGTGGCGGTGCGCGTCCGTGAGCAGATCGGTCAGAGAGCGGGCGCCGTGGGTGAGGTCCAGGTGGCCGAGGACGCGGACGCCCGCATTGCGCAGCCGGCCCGCGGCTTCCAGACAGTGCGGGTCCGGGCGGGTGCCGGGCCCGGCGGCGACGTTGAGCACGACCCAGTCCAGAGGGGTGCCGGGGCGGGCGAGTTCGGCCCACTGGGCCGGGGCGACGAGCGGATGCGCGTAGCCGGGGATACCGAGGGCGGTACGGATGCCGGTGCTGGTGGTGCCCGCTGTGGTGCTGGTCAGATGCGGCATGCCGCCTCCATCCAGATGTCGGCCAGGGACTCTTCGAGGTTGATCCGGGGACGCCAGCCGAGCCGGTCGCGGGCGGTGCGCACATCGGCCTGCTGCCAGCTGCCGCAGCCGTCCGGGTACGGGTAGGCGACCGGGGCCGCGTGGTCGGCTTCTGTGCGGGGGTGCCCGATGGTGGCGCGCAACGGCCCGGGAGGGGCGTCGAGTTCGTGGAGGGCGCCGCCGTATCCGGCGACCCGGGCGAGGACGGCGGCGGCGTCGCGGAGCCGGACGGAGCGGCCGGAGCCGATGTTGATGACGCCCTGCGCGGCAGAGAGAGAGGCGGCGTGCACGGCGCGGGCGACGTCACGGACGTCGACGAAGTCGCGCTGGACGCCGAGGCCGCCGAGTTTGAGTTCGCCGTCTCCGGACTGCATGGCGCGGCGCATGGCCTCGGCGAGCCGGCCCAGCGGGGAACCGGCCGGGGTGCCGGGTCCGGCGGGTGAGAAGACCCGCAGGACGACGGCGTCGAGACCGGAGCCGAGGACCAGTTCGGTGGCGGCGAGTTTGCTGACGCCGTACGGGCCGCCGGGGCGGGGCACGGCGTCCTCGGCGGTGGAGGAGCCGGGCTGGCTGGGGCCGTACTCGGAGCCGCACCCGATCTGCACCAGGCGGGCGCTGCAGCGGCTGCGGCGCAGCGCCTCGCAGACGGTGGCGACGGCGACGGTGTTGTGCCGGGTGAGCTCGCGGGCGCCGCCGCGGGTGGCGCCGGCGCAGTTGACGACGACTCCGGGGTGGACCGCGTCCAGGAAGCGGGTGAGCGCTCCGGGGCTGCCGGTGGCGAGGTCGAAGCGGACGTCGGCGTCGTCGCCGCGGCCGAGCGCGGTGAGCTGGACGGCCGGGTCGGCGAGCAGGCGGTCGGCGACGAAGCGGCCGATGTATCCGTTGGCTCCGATCAGCAGGACCCTCATCGGGCGCCTCCCGGGGTGTGCGCTCCGGCTGCTCCCAAGGCTCCGGACGCTCCGGGCGCTCCGTGTCGGGAGGTGGTCATCTGGTCTTCTCCTTCGAAGGGGTGGTGCGGTTGCCTCCGGCGGTGGGCCGGGCGCCCGCGGCCTCGACCGCGGCCAGGTGCTGCCACCCGCTCGGGGTGGGTGGCGGCGGCCTCGGTTCGGACCGGTGGCGGAAGGTTCACTCGGGTGCTCCCGTCGGCGCGTGGGCCGAGGCCTGGGTGAGGGTGCGCAGGGCGTGGACCAGCAGGACGAGGGCCGCGGTGCCGCAGGCGAGCGCCGGGACGGCGGCCGGGCCCCAGGCGTCCACCAGGGTCTGGACGGGCGTCGCCAGGAAGGTGCAGCCGGGCAGTCGGCCGGCCAGGAGCAGGGCGGGGGCCGCCACCTCGACGGCTACCGCTGCCCCGAGGGTCAGGGCGGGGGCGTGCCGGCGGTGGTGCACGGTGAGGAGGCGGGCGAGCAGGAGGAGGGCGCCCAGGGTGAGCGCCTGCGGGTAGGCCGCGCTCTCGTCGAGGACGGCGCCGCACAGGGCGAGCAGAGCGGTGAGGGCGGCCAGGAACAGGGCGATCGCGCCGAGCAGCAGGGGCCGGGCGGCGGCCGTGAAGTCCTCCAGGCCCCGGCTGCCGGCGAGCCTGCGGCGGGCACCGGCGCTGAGGAGGTGGGCGCACCAGGCGGCCGGGGCGCAGGCCAGGGTGAGCGCCAGGACGGGGGCGATGGCCACCGGCCAGGGGCCGTCCGGGACACCGGTGGGCAGGTCGTCGGGGCCGCCTGTCACGACCGCGCGCAGGAGTCCGTCGCCGAGAAGGGCGTACCCGAGCAGCGAGAGGGTGGATACACGCGTGCCGGTCGCCGTCCGCCACGGGGGTGTGCCGGGTTCCGTGGCGAGGGGGCCGCGGCGCAGGGCTGCGCGGACGGCCAGGCCGACGGCGAGGAGGCCGCCGAGGGCCACCAGCAGGCGGAGCCGGCCATGGGTGAGGTGCAGCCCGGTCACGACGGCCGCACCGAGCGCTCCGGGCTGGAGGGTGAGCAGGACCCAGTCGGCACGGACACGGGGTGCGCCCAGGAGCTCGGGCCGGGGGCGTGGGGTGCCGTCGCGGGGCACGCGCGCGTACAGCTCCTCGGCGAGCGAGAAGACGTCGCGGTGGCGGAAGCGGGCGGCGGTGCGGTCGGTGACCCCGTGGGCCTCCAGCCCGGCGGCGATCTCCAGCGGGTCCACGGCCCGCTCGCACAGCTCCCGGTGACGGTGCAGCAGGGTTTTCACGGGGTCGGCGGCGCCGCGCCGGGCGGTGGGTCTACGGCTCCTGCCGGACCCGGAATCCGCTGCGGCCTCCACCGGTGCCGAGGGTGTCCGCGGGCGAGCTGCTCCGGAGGAAGTCTCCGCTGCCGAGGGCGGCTTGGGCGTCGGCCCGGCGGGGGTCCCCGCGCGCACGGCCCGCTCCCCGCTCGCGCCGCCGTGTGTCTGCGCACCGGCCAGCCACTCCCCCGACGGCTCGTCCCACGCGTCGGCGCCGCTCGGCATCGCGGGGCGGTCCTGTCGGCCCGGTCGGCTCATGACGTCCCAGTCATCGCGGGTGTCGCGGGTGTCGTCCGTCCCGCCGGAGCCGTTCACCGCGCCCCCTCCGGAGTCGCCAGCGGGGTCGCGCGGACCGGGCCGCCCGCTGCCCAGCCCGGAACGCCCCGGGTCAGTACGCGGGCCGTGGGGCCGGTCCAGCGGACGGGGACGTGGGCCTCGGCCGGGGCGGCGAACGGCAGGGGCGCGCCCGCCTCGTCGAGGACGACGCGGCGTACCGGGCAGCGCGAGACGATCTCCAGGTAAATACTGTGAAATGCCGTGATGTTCTGCTCGACGGTGAACAGTTCGAGCGCGCGGGCGCGGGCGGCGGCGCCGAGGCGCTCACGGCGCTCGGGGTCGCGCAGCAGCGCCACGCACGCTTCGGCGAGCGCCCGCGGATTGCGCGGGGGCACGACGAGGCCGGTGCCGCCGATGACCTCCACCACCGCGCCGACGTCGGTGGACACGGTGGCGCGTCCGCAGAACATGGCCTCGGCCAGGCTGATCGGGAAGCCCTCGACGACGCTGGAGAGGACCACGACGGCGCCGCCGGCGTACGCGTCCGGCAGTGTCGGGGCCTCGGGGCCGCCGATCTTCTCGAAGGAGACCGGGTTGTCGCCGACCGCGTGCACACCCTCCGCCTCGTCCGGGAAGAGCTGGGCGGCCAGGTCCCGGCAGTGACGCAGGTAGGCCGGACCCTCGGGGCCCGCGGGCGCCCCGACGATCCGCAGGCGGGCCTTGGGCGCCTCTCTGCGGATCTCGGCGAAGGCGTGCAGCAGGGAGACCAGGTCCTTGGCGGGTTCCACGCGCCCGACCCAGACGAGCGTGTCCGCGTCGGCGCGGTCCGGGGACTCGCCGACCTCCGCGAAGCGGGAGGCGTCCATGCCCGGGTGGACGGTGCGGATCCTGGTGCGGTCGGCGCCGCACCGTTCCTGCCAGCGGCGGGCGTGCGCGTTGCCGGGTGTGAGGATCGCGGCCCGCCGGTAGACCTCGGTGGCCAGCCGGCCATGGAAGGCGGCGAGCAGGGCGCGTACGGCGGGGGCGGCGGCGTCGGGGCCGAGGGCCAGGTAGTGCGAGCGCAGTTGCACGCCGTACTCGGTGACCAGCAGTGGTACGTCGGCGAAGTGCCGGGCGAGCAGTCCGGGCAGGGCGGCCGGGCCGCCGGCGGCGGCGTGGCAGAGGTCGGCGGCGCCGAGGCCGTCGTCGCCGTACCAGTCCAGGGAGAGGGGGCGCAGGGCGCGTTCGAGGTGCGCGGTGACGGTGAGCAGGTCGGCTACGCGCGCCTCGCGTGCCGTGCGCAGCGCGCCGGGGGCGCGGCAGGCGCGCTCCAGGGTGCGTACGGCGGTGTCGGAGCGGAGCGCGCCGACCAGCCCGCCCTCGTCTCGGGCGAGTTCGGCGAGCCCGTACAGCGCACTGCCGAAACGGTCCGCCTGATGAGCGGACGCATCGCCGGAAGCGGTGTCGGATCCGGCGCACAAGGCCCCGACCAGTTCCCCGTAGCAGTCGGTGAAGCGTCGGCGCGCGCGCCGTCCGTATGCGACTTCGTCGTCCTCGGCCGTCCACAGCGGGGCCGTACGCACCCTGCTGACCTGCTCGGGGAGCGGGACCCAGCCCGCGTCCTCCTGCTGTCGGCTGCGGCTGAGCGCGTAGAGGTCGAACTCGTGTTGTGCGAGCCCGCGCACGAGCCGGTCGCACCACAGCCCGGCGTCACCGCTCACATACGGGTAGCCACCCTCCGTAAGTAGTCCGATGCGCACGTGTGCACCCCCGATCTCCCGTGAGTGGGAGCCGCCTTGGTCCTGGCGGCTCGCAGCGGGACGAACGTATGCGGACAAGGCGGTGGCGCGACGGACGGTTGTCCATCGCGCCACCAAAAGGGGTGAACGGTCGTAACTTTCGCGTGCGGGTAGCGTTCTGCCGCGCTAGGAGATCAGACGGTGATCGACCACGTACGAAACGTTACGCCACGGCCGGCTCCCGCCGGGCCGCCCGCCGCTGCGCCGCCAGCTCCGGGTCGAGCGCGGGCACGGCGGCCAGGAGCTGCCTGGTGTACGGCTCGCGCGGGGCGTCGTACACCGCGTCGACGGGTCCGGACTCGACGACCTGACCGTGGCGCATCACCGCGACCCGGTCGCTGACCTGGCGGACGACGGCGAGGTCGTGCGCGATGAACACCAGCGCGAGGCCGAGTTCGCGCTGCAGCTCGCCGAGCAGTTCGACCACCTGGGCCTGTGTCGTGACGTCGAGCGCCGAGACGGGCTCGTCGCAGACGATGACGCGCGGGTCGGCGGCGAGCGCCCGGGCGATGCCGACGCGCTGGCGCTGTCCACCGCTGAACTCGTGCGGGTAGCGGTCGTAGTGGGCCGCTTCGAGCCCGACGCGCTCCAGCAGTTCGACCACACGCCCCCGGATCTGCTGCTCGTCCCTCCCCCGCTCTCGGCTTCGCCCGAACGGGGGGACCCCCACTCCCCGCGCGCGGAGCGGGTCGGCGATGGACTCGCCCACGCTGCGGCGGGGGTTGAGGGAGGAGACGGGATCCTGGAAGACCATCTGGACGGCCGGGTTCACGCCGGTGTGCGGGCGCCCCGCGTAGTGGATCTCGCCGGCGGTCGGCTCGAGCAGCCCGACCAGCATGCGGCCCAGTGTCGTCTTGCCGCTGCCGCTCTCCCCCACGACGCCCAGGGTCTCGCCCCGTCGGACGGTCAGCGAGACGTCGTCCACGGCCGCGAACGCCCGCTTGCCGCGCCCGAACTCGCGCCGGAGCCCGGTGGCCTCCAGCACGACCTCGTCGGACGCCTCGGAGGGGGCGCGCTGTGCGTCCACGCGCGGGACGGCGTCCAGCAGTTCGCGGGTGTACGCCTGCGCGGGCGCCGCCAGGACCGTGCCGACCGGGCCGTGTTCGACGGCTCGGCCGTGCCGCATGACCAGTACCTCGTCGACGCTCTCGGCGGCGACGCCCACGTCGTGGGTGACGAGCAGCAGGCCCATGCCGGTCTCCTCGCGCAGCGTGTGCAGCAGGTCGAGGATCTGGGCCTGGACGGTGACGTCGAGAGCCGTCGTGGGCTCGTCGGCGATCAGCAGGTCCGGGCGGCAGGCGAGCGCCATGGCGATGAGGGCGCGCTGGCGCATACCGCCGCTGAACTCGTGCGGCCGGGACCGGGACCGGCGCTGCGCGTCCGGGATTCCCACCCTCTCCAGCACCTCTACGGCACGCGCGCGTGCGGCGCGGCGCGAGGCGCGCGTGTGGACGCGGTACACCTCGGCGATCTGGTCGCCGATCGCGTAGTAGGGGTCGAGCGAGGACAGCGGGTCCTGGAAGACCATCGCGGCCCTGGCACCGCGCAGCCGCCGCAGTTCCGCGTCCGGGGCCTGCTGTACGTCGGTGCCGGCGACGTGCACCGAGCCCCCGACCCGCGCTCCGGTGCCCCGGTGCAGCCCCAGCAGGGCGCCGGCGACCGTGGACTTGCCGGAGCCGGACTCGCCGACCAGCGCGAGGGCGGCGCCCTGCTCCAGCCGGAAGGAGAGCCCGTCCACGGCCCGCAGTGAGCCGAACTCGACCGTCAGGTCCGTGACTTCCACCAGACTCATGCGAGTACCACCCGTCGGTCGGCCACCGCGTACAGGACGTCCGCGACGGCGTTGGCGATGACGACGAAGAAGCCGACGACCAGGACCATGCCGACGACCACCGGCAGGTCGACGACCTTCACCGCGTGCACCAGCTCCTGGCCGATGCCGGGCAGGCCGAACAGGGTCTCGGTGAGGACGGCACCGCCGACGGCCGAGCCGACGTTGTTGGCGTTCAGTGCGATGACGGGCGCGAGCGCGCCGCGCAGGGCGTGCCGGCCGACGATCGAGCGCTCCCCCACGCCGTACGCCCGGAAGGTGCGGATGTGGTCCTCGGCGAGCGTCTCCAGCATCGAGGCGCGGGTGAGCCGGGCGAACGCGGCCGCCTCGATGAGGGCGAGCGAGAGCCAGGGCAGCAGCAGGTTCCACGCCCACTGCTCGGGGTCGTCGGTGAAGTTCACGTACTGCGGGAAGGGCAGCAGCTGGAGTTCGCCGCAGACGACGATCATCAGCACCAGGCCGATGACGAAGACGGGCGTGGCGGTGCCCGCGAGGGTGAGGGCGGTCAGCAGGCGCTCGGAGATCCGGCCGCGCCGCCAGGCGGAGAGGACGCCGGTGCCGACACCGAGCAGGAGCCACAGCACCATCGCGCCGAGGACGAGCGACAGGCTGACCGGCAGCTTGGTCAGGATGATGTCCATGACCTGCTGGTCGCTCTGGTACGACAGCCCCAGGCAGGGTGCGGAGCAGTGCGCCACGGAGGTGCCCGTGGAGAAGTCCTGGCCGACGAAGAGGCCTTCGAGGAAGTGCCAGTAGCGCAGGTAGAGCGGGTCACCGAGCTTGAGCTGCTCGGCGACCTGGTGGACCTGTTCCGGCGAGCAGCGCGGGCCGCAGGTGATCTGGGCGACGTTGCCGGGGGTGGCGTAGAAGACGACGTAGACGATCACCGAGATGGCGAGCAGGGTGACCACCATGCCGACGGCGCGGCGCAGGACGAAACCACCGAGGCCACTCATGCGGTCTCCTCCTTACCGGTCCCGCTCTCGTTCTTCCGGCCGGTGCCGACGCGCAGGCGGGAGGCCGCGCGCGGGTCGAGTGCGGTGCGCACGCCGTCGCCGAGGACGGTCAGGGCCAGGACGGTGACGAACAGGGCGCCGGCCGGCAGCAGCAGGTACTGCGGCGCGGCCTGGTACCAGACGTCGGCGCTGGTGAGCATCTGCCCCCAGGACGGCGTGGGCGGCTTCACGCCCACGCCGAGGAAGGAGAGGGCGGCCTCGACCGAGATGTTCATGGGGACGAGCAACGCCGCGTACGTGATGACGGGCGCGGCCAGCCCCGGGAGCAGCTCGCGGCGGGCAATCCGCCAGGTGCCCCATCCGCTCAGCCGGGCGGCGGAGACGTAGTCGAGGCCCTTGAGGGTGAGGGTCTGGGCGCGCACGATCTTCGCGATGTTGCCCCAGGCGATGAGGCCGATGACGAGGGTGACGAGGACGGGCCGCGGAAAGCTCGACGGCACGATCGCCAGCAGCGCCAGGGACATGATCATCAGCGGCATGGCGACGATGATGTCCGTGATCCGGCTCAACAGTTGATCAACCCATCGGCTGCCGAGCGCGGAGGCAACGCCGATCACGACCCCGATCGTGACCTGCACCACGGTCGCCGCCAGCGCGACACCCAGCGACACCCGCGCTCCGTAGACCAGCCGCGCGAACAGGTCGCGCCCGGTCTGCGGTTCGACGCCCAGCCAGTGGTCGGCGCCGGCACCGCCGAAGGAGCCGATGGGCACGCCCCCGCGCGCGGAGTCGATCAGGGAGGGGTGGTACGTGGTCGGATCCTGGCCCTCCAGGGTGGTGAGCAGGGGCGCGGCGAGCGCGACCAGGACGAGCAGCGCGACGAAGGCCGCCGCGACGAGGGCGGCACGCTGCGCCCGCAGCCGCCGCCAGAACTGACGGGCCCCCGAGGCCCCCGGGACGGGTGTGTCCGCCCCGGGGGCCTGGGTGGCGACAAGTGCCTCGCTCACGGCGCTACTTGACCGCGACCTGGGAGATGTCCAGGACGCCGGTCCAGTCGCTGATCACGATGTTCTTGACGTCCTTGCCGTACAGGCGCTTGTAGACGGGGTGGAACAGCGGCACGGTCAGGGCCTGTGCGCCGATCTTCTTGTCCAGTGCACCCCACCGCTTGGCGGCCGCGTCAAGGTCGGTCAACTTGTTGATCGCGTCAATCTCGTCATTGACCGACTTGTCGTCGAGCAGGCCCGTGTTGAAGTTCGCTCCGTCCTTGACGATCTGCCGGCCGTCGAAGATCGGGGCGAGGAAGGGACCGCCGGAGGGCCAGTCGGCACCCCAGTGGGCGAGGAAGAAGCCGGGCTCGGTCTTCACACTGTGGATCTTGTCCCGGTAGTCGTTGTCCTCCAGGCCCTGGAGCTTGACCGTGATGCCGGCCTTCTTCAGCGCGTCCTGGATGGCGGTGGCGATCTCCGGGCTGGTCTCGAAGTTCTTGTCGTTGGAGTGCGTGAGGGGGATGGTCAGCCCGTTCTTGTAGCCGGCCTCCTTCAGCAGCTCCTTGGCCTTGGCCGGGTTGCCGGACTTGCCCGCCGGGAAGAGGTCGTACGGCTCGTAGCCGAAGGACTTCTGGTCGGGCAGGTAGGTGGTCGCGGGCTCGGCGAGCGCGGAGCCACCGGCCGCGTTGATCACGGACGACCGGTCGATGGCGTACGAGATCGCCTGCCGCACCTTGATGTCGTCGAACGGCTTCACCGTCGGGTTGAACGCGATGTAGTTCGTGTAGCCGAAGTGGCCCGTGCCCACGCGCGCGGCCAGCTCCTTGTCGCCGGTCACCTTGGCGAGCTCGGCCGGACCGAGGTTGGTGTCCGTGGTGACCGCGGCCGCGTCCGCACCCTGAGACGCGGACAGCCGCTGGTTGATCACGGAGGAGTCGAGGCCGGAGCGGACGTCGATCGTGTCCGGGTAGGCCTTGCGCTCGGCGTCGACGGCCGTGGACCAGTACCTGTTGCGTTCGAGCACGAGGTGCTCGCCGTCGTTCTCGTTCTTCACGACCTTGTACGGGCCCGACGAGATCGGGTGCTCCTCGTACTTGGTGCCCGTGTCCTTGCCCTTCGGGACGGGCGTGAACTGCGTCTGCGTGGCCAGGAACGGGAACTCGCCCTCGGGCTTGTCCAGGTGGAAGACGATGGTCCGCGCGTCCGGCGTCTCGATCGCCGAGAGGCCCTTCTTGTCCTTGTACGGGCCCTGGTAGTCGGCCGCGCCGACCAGCCAGTCCCTCAGGTACGGTGCGCCACCGGAGAGTTCGGGGGCGAAGGAGCGCTCGATGCCGTACTTGATGTCGGCCGAGGTGATCGGGGTGCCGTCCTCGTACTTGAGACCCTTCTTCAGGGTGTACGTCCACACGGTCGCGCCCTTGCTGGGGCGCCCGGTGTCGGTGGCCAGGTCCGGGACGACCTTGGCGCCGGCCGCGCCGTTCTCCCGGTTGCGCGTGGTGAGCGTGCGGAACACGAGCGAGGGGACGTTGCCGCCGCCGGAGGTGTAGAGGCGGGCGGGGTCGAAGTCCTGCTGCGGCTCGGAGTTCAGAACGGTCAGCGTGCCGCCCTTGTGCGGCGCGGAGTCGCCACCGGAGCCCTTGGCATCGTTGTCCTTCGGGCCGCAGGCGGCGGCGCCCGCTGCCACGACCAGGCTGACGGATGCCGCTGCCACGCGGCGCGCTATGACGGACGGTTGACGCATCGGAAAGACGACCTCTCGGGGAACTGATCGAGGAATTCTCGAAGAGTGAGACATGCGGACGAGGAATGAGACGGCTGCGGGCAGACGTCGGCCCCGGCGTCGGGTCGTCGAAAAATCCGTGACACGGTCACGGACGGAAAAGGAAGGAAGTCGCGACGCGAACGCCAGGGAGGCGGCGTCAGTGACAGTGGATGTCGGCCACGCAGAGCGCGGTCACGCCGATCAGCGCCAGCTCGATGGCGGCGCTGTCGGAGACGGCATGACTAGACCACATGCGCAAAAATATGAACGAACTTGCCGCTCATGTCAATGTGACGCGAGCGGCACCTGTCAACTCCCGGGGTAGGGCCAGGGGTTGGGCAGGCAGTGGATTCCGTCGTGGTCGAGGAACTTGGTCTGCTGCTGCATGACCGGCGCCAGCTCGCCGTCTTTCTGGCACGACACATGACCGTGGCCGAGCCGGTGGCCCACCTCGTGATTGATGAGCATCTGCCGGTACGGGTGGATTTTGTCCCCGTATGTCTTGCTGCCCTGTGCCCAACGGTAGGCGTTGATCATCACGCGCTCCGTGGACGCCGAGTCGCAGGAGACGTTGTCCTCCGTGGTGTCCAGGCCCGACTTGGCGCACCACTTGGCGGTGGTGCCGGGGCTGGCGAGCGTGATCACGAAGTCGGGTTTGCCCGAGGAGACGCGCTCGAAGGTACGGGCACCGCCGTGGGCCCAGCTGCGGCTGTCGTTGAGCGTCTTCTGCACGGCCGCGGCGAAGAGCTCGCCGTCCAGGCCGAGTCCCTGCTCGATGTCGACGCGGTAGGTGTACTTCTGCCCCTTGCCGGGCGCCTTGTCGAACCCGGGTACGGTGTCGAACTTTCCGGAACCGTTCAGCGTGGCGCTGAGCGGGTACTTCCGGTCCATCTTCTGCTCGTACGTCAGCGTCGCCACGCTCGGCGCGGCGGACGGGGTGCTCTGCCCGGGGATCCCGGTGCCGCGCGCCTGGTCGGTGGCGGACTGCGACCGTACGTCGGCCTCGTCGTGGCGGTCGGCGACCTGCCCGGCGACGACGACCGCGAGCACGGTGGTCACGGCCGCTGCCGCGATGCCCGTGAAGGCACGCCCCTTGCCACCGCCGCGCTGCGCGGGCAGGCCGGCCGGAGGCGCCTCGCCCCCGTCGGCCGCCGGCCCGGCACCGGCGTCGTACGACTCCTGCTCCTGAGCGGACTCCGTACGGCCGGACCGGGGCGCGAAGACGTCGACATCCTCCTCGAAGGCCTCGAGGTAGTCCTGCCGGGGCCCACCACCGGAATGGCCCGGCCCACCCTGCCGCTGCCGCGGAAAGGCGACACCGGGCCCGCCGGAGCCCTGCTGCCCCCCGGGAGCAACCCCGACGCCGGACCCGGCCGCCTCCGCGAACTCCCCCCAGCCACCGCCGACTTCACGCTGCTCAGGATGCCCGCCCCGGGCCTGCGCGGCACCACCGCCGAAGCGCGGCACGCCGTGGGCAGGGGTGCCGTCGGGCAGCCGAGGCACGCCAGGGACGGGGGTGCCGTCGGGCGGACGCGGGATCCCATGCGCCGGAGTCCCCTCGGGTGCACGTCGGCCGCCCTGCGCCCCCGGCCCGCCCGGGAACCGAGGGACACCCTGGGCGGGCGCGCCGTCCGGAAGCCGAGGCACGCCGTGCGCCGGAGTGCCGTCGGGCGGACGCGGGATCCCATGCGCCGGAGTCCCCTCGGGTGCACGCCGGCCGCCCTGCGCCCCCGGCCCGCCCGGGAACCGAGGGACACCCTGGGCGGGCGCGCCGTCCGGAAGCCGAGGCACGCCGTGCGCCGGAGTGCC
>NZ_JBITSQ010000005.1:191053-198220 GCF_044541035.1 Streptomyces sp. NPDC085866 | reverse complement strand
CGTCGGGCAGGCGCGGGGTCCCGTGGGCAGGCGTGCCGCCAGGGAAGCGCGGCACGCCCTGGGCCGGAGTGCCGTCCGGGAAGCGCGGTGCGCCTCCCGCCGGGGTCCCCGGCGGGACACCGGGCGCGCCCTGGGCGGTGCCCGGCGTGCCGTATCCCTGGGGAGCGCCCTCGGGTGCCCGGCGCTGGCCGGGCAGGGTGGGCTGTCGCGTCTCGCGCGGAGTGCCGGAGGCGGAGCCCCGTCCCCCTCGCCGGGCGGCTATGTCGGCGGAGTCGTCCTTGGGGGCCGGTCCGCGGCGGCTGTGGCGTCCCACCTCGGCCCTCAGCTCCCCGCGCCCGTGGCGGCGACGTCGCCCCCGGCGGTCGTGTCGGATCCGGCACCGGGCGCCGCGGCGTCCGCGCCCCGGGTCGCGCCGGCAGTCCCGGACTCACCCGCGCCTCTGAACTCCCCCTTCTCCGCGAGGAGTTCCTGGAACGCTGCGGCCACGACCTCCGGGTACTCCATCATCGCCACGTGACCCGCCTCCGGCAGGGACAGGAGGCGGGAGTCGGAGAAGGAGCGGGCGGCCTTCCGGGCCATGCGGTAGCCGACCAGCTGGTCGCGGCCGCCGTAGATCAGGAGAGTCGGGGCGAGCACACGCTCGGCCTGGCGCCACAGCCCGTGCTGCCCACCGAGGGTGTAGGCATCGACCACCCCGCGCGCGGAGCGCGCCATCGCGTCCCAGAAGTACGGCAGTTGCAGCCGCCGCTCCAGCTCCTCCACGGCCTGCTGGAACGCCTCCGGCGACACGCGCCCGGGGTCGCCGTAGCACAGCCCCAGCACGCCGCGCACGCGCTGCTCGGCCGTCCACTCCTTGGTGAGCCGGGTGAAGAGCCCGGCCACCCCGGGCACGCCCAGCAGCGCCGTGGGCATCGCGGTGCGCTGCACGCGCAGCTCCGGCAGGGCGGGCGAGACCAGCGTCAGGGTGCGTACGAGATCGGGTCGTACGGCGGAGACGCGCGTGGCGACCGCTCCGCCGAGGGAGTTGCCGAAGAGGTGGACCGGGCCGCGCTCGGCGGCGTCCAGATAACGGATGACCGCGCGCGCGTGCCCCGTGACGGAGTAGTTGCCGTCGTCCGGGGGCGGGGAGTCGCCGAAGCCGGGCAGGTCGAGCGCCTCGCTGTCGACGACGCCGTCCAGCTGCCTCATCAGAGTGGACCAGTTCTGCGAGGAACCGCCGAGTCCGTGGACATACAGCGCGGGCGGCAGCCCCTCGCGCGCGGGGCGCCGCGAACGGACCGACAGCGTGACCCCCGGCAGCCCCACCGACCTCAGCCTCTCGCCCTCGCCGACCCGGACGGGCGCCACCTTCGGGAGGACGCTGGCGGCCGTTACGGACGGCGACTCGGTCGAAGACATGCGGCAATGTTACGAGACGATCACGCTGTGGCTCATGTGTTCGCCATCACAGATTGAGCCCTGTCGCGGCGGAAACCCGGACCGGGTACCGCACGGCGAACGGGCGTCCATGGCATGGCGTGCGGATCAGGTGTCTCCTAGGCTCGTACCGAGGGCACCCGTATGTGGCCCCTGCTGCTTCCAGGGACGTTCGTAGGAAGGGAGCCCACCATGCCCAATGACCCCATCGAGCCCGACGTGATCGAGGATCTGCCGGCCGACGACACCCCGTCGATCGACGTGGAGGCCCCGGAGGGTGACGCCGTCGAGCAGAACGCCGACGTCACGCCGGAGCGCGACGACCCGCTCACGGGGGATCCGGACCGCGGGAACGAGGCCGATCTCATCGAACAGGCGCGCGTGGTGGCGATCGACGAAGAGGACTACCGCTGACCACGCAGGACCACTCGGTGCCCTTACGGTCGTGTAAGCCTGGCTTTGTGGCTTTCGCCGCCGTCCGGTACGTGAAATTCTGCGCTCGCACCGCGCACACCACGGTTACCGAAAAGTACGATGGCCGCGCGGCTGACACCGCATGTGGACGACTCTGGGAGGCGGCGTGACAGCCATCGAGCAAACTGAGGCGGCGCGCCCGCGTGGCACCCGTCTGCCACGCCGAGCCCGACGGAACCAGCTGCTGGGCGCCGCCCAGGAGGTCTTCGTCGCACAGGGCTACCACGCGGCCGCGATGGACGACATCGCCGAGCGGGCGGGCGTCAGCAAGCCGGTGCTCTACCAGCACTTCCCCGGCAAGCTCGACCTCTACCTCGCCCTGCTGGACCAGCACTGCGAGTCGCTGATCCAGGCCGTGCGCGGCGCACTCGCGTCGACGACCGACAACAAGCAGCGCGTGCGGGCGACCATGGACGCCTACTTCGCGTACGTCGAGGACGACGGCGGCGCCTTCCGCCTGGTCTTCGAGTCGGACCTGACGAACGAGCCCGCGGTGCGCGAGCGGGTCGACAAGGTCACCAACGACTGCGCCGAGGCGATCTGCGAAGTCATCGCCGAGGACACGGGCCTGTCCCGCGCGGAGTCGATGCTGCTCGCCTCCGGGCTCGGCGGCCTCGCCCAGGTGGTGGCGCGTTCCTGGCTGCACAGCGACCGCAGCGTGCCGCGCGATCAGGCGGTGCAGCTACTGACCTCGCTGGCCTGGCGGGGCATCGCCGGCTTCCCGCTGCACGGCACCGAGAACCACTGACGCTCGTTTGTTCCCGCCCGGTGTTCGCTGTTGGCGTTCCGGCCCGCAGCGTGTACGTCCGCTCACCGGGCTAATGTGTGCTGGGTACGGCGCGGAAGATCGCGCACATCACTGACCGTCGGAGGGACATAGCCGTGGAGGTCAAGATCGGCGTGCAGCACGCGCCCCGCGAGATCGTTCTGGAGAGCGGTCAGAGCGCCGAGGACATCGAGCGCGTGGTGGCCGAGGCGCTGGCCGGAAAGTCGCAGCTGCTGAGCCTTCAGGACGAGAAGGGCCGCAAGGTTCTGGTCCCGGCGGACCGCCTGGCCTACGTGGAGATCGGCGAGCCGACGGTCCGCAAGGTGGGCTTCGGCGCTCTCTAGACCCGGGTTCGAGAAGGGCCCGGCGGCACAGTGCCGCCGGGCCCTTCCGCTTGTGCGGCCTGCGCGCAGACGGAGCACAAGTCGCCCACACAGGAGGATTGCATTCCGCAGGTCACGGGTATGACCGGCTACGACCGTGATGCACAGGCCGGCCGTGGGAGGGACCCCGAGATGATCCTGGAAGCAATCGGATCCGCCGTGCTCGGTCTGGTCCTCGCCTGGGCGGCGACCCACCGGCTGTCACACCGCCTGCCCGCTCGACCCCTGGTGTTCTCGACAGGCGTCGCCGGAGCCCTTTTCGGCGACTTCGTCACCCACAGCGCCCTCGGCTCAGGCGGCGTCCTGCTGAACCTCCTCGGCGCGGCGATCGTCTCGGCGGCATCCCTGTCCCTGCTCCTGCGCCCGTCAGCGCGCCTGCGCCGACGATCAGCAACGGCGTAGGGGCCAGGCAGGGGGACGGCGGCGCAGACGCCCGCAAGGAACGCGGGAAACCGCGCGACCAGCCCCCACCCACCTGCGGCCGCGAGTCGGCCGAAACCACCCCCCACGGAGCGCGACGGCTCTCAGGCCGCGAGGCCCAGCGCAGCCATCCGCTTGGTGTGCGCCTCGGTGATCCGCGAGAACATCCTGCCGACCTCCGCGAGATCGAACCCGTCGGCAACGCCACCCACGAGCATCGTCGACAGCGCGTCCCGGTCGGCGACCACCCGCTGCGACTGCGACAGCGCCTCGCCCATCAGCCGCCGCGCCCACAGCGCCAGCCGGCCGCCCACGCGCGGGTCGGCGTCGATCGCCGCGCGCACCTTCTCCACCGCGAACCCGGCGTGCCCGGTGTCGTCGAGGACGGCGAGGACCAGCTCGCGTGTGTCGGAGTCGAGGCGGGCCGCGACCTCCCGGTAGAAATCGCTCGCGATCGAGTCGCCGACGTACGCCTTGACCAGGCCCTCCAGCCAGTCCGAGGGCGCCGTCTGCTTGTGGAAGCCGTCCAGGGCCGCCACGAAGGGCTCCATCGCCGCGGTCGGCTCCTCGCCGATCTCGGTCAGCCGATCCCGCAGCCTCTCGAAGTGGTGGAACTCGGCCGAGGCCATCTTCGCCAGCTCCGCCTTGTCCGCGAGCGTCGGCGCCAGCTTGGCGTCCTCCGCGAGCCGCTCGAACGCCGCCAGCTCCCCGTACGCGAGCGCGCCGAGCAGGTCCACGACCGCGGCACGGTACTGCGGGTCGGCGGAGGCCTGCGTCCAGTCCTGGGCGGCGACACCGGTGTGCTCGGCGGGTGCGGCGGAGTCGTTCTCAGGCTTGTCAGAGCTAGTCATGAGGCGCACAATAGCCCGCTTGCCGTACCTCGGAAGCCCCTGGCCAACCACTGTGACCACCACTACGTGACCAAATCGGCCATCGCATGTGCGCCAATCCGGGGTATGGTGGTAATGCGCCTGCTGAGATGCGTCGACGATGTTCGACGTCCTCCGACAGGGCGCACGCATGAGGATGCCCGGTCGGTGGCCCGATCGGCTCCGACCCGACAGCCCTCCTCGGCCGTACGGCTCACTACGTACGACGACCGGAGGGACACCCTCAGCGGTACGAGCGCTAGAGCGTCGGCAGTGGTCCCGTGTCTTACGGCTTGCCCGAGTGGTTCGTCCGTACGGCAGCCGACGTCCCCGGCACGGTCAGTCATGACCCCCGCGCTCGCCTCGCACCGCACACACAGAAGAGGCAAAACCCTGACTACGACGTTTCGTGAACTCGGAATCCTGCCCGAGACCGCCGAGGCCCTGGAAGCCGTCGGCATCATCACTCCCTTCCCCATCCAGGAGATGACGCTCCCCGTCGCCCTTTCCGGCACGGACGTCATCGGCCAGGCCAAGACCGGCACCGGCAAGACGCTGGGCTTCGGCCTTCCGCTCCTCGAGCGCGTGACCGTCCCCGCCGACGTCGAGGCGGGCCGCGCGCGGCCCGAGGCCCTCACCGACGCCCCGCAGGCACTCGTCGTCGTCCCCACGCGCGAGCTGTGCACCCAGGTCACCAACGACCTGCTGACGGCCGGCAAGGTCCGTAACGTGCGCGTGACGGCGATCTACGGCGGCCGGGCCTACGAGCCCCAGGTCGAGGCCCTGAAGAAGGGCGTCGACGTGGTCGTCGGCACCCCGGGCCGCCTGCTGGACCTCGCCGGGCAGAAGAAGCTGGACCTGAGCCACATCAAGAGCCTGGTCCTCGACGAGGCCGACGAAATGCTCGACCTGGGCTTCCTGCCCGACGTCGAGAAGATCATCAACCTGCTGCCGGCCAAGCGCCAGACCATGCTGTTCTCGGCGACCATGCCGGGCGCGGTCATCGGCCTCGCGCGCCGCTACATGTCGCAGCCCACCCACATCCGCGCCACCGCGCCGGACGACGAGGGCGCGACGGTCGCGAACATCAAGCAGTTCGTCTACCGCGCGCACTCCCTCGACAAGCCGGAGATGGTCGCGCGCATCCTGCAGGCCGACGGCCGCGGGCTCGCGATGATCTTCTGCCGGACGAAGCGGACGGCCGCCGACATCGCCGAGCAGCTGCAGCGCCGCGGCTTCGCCTCCGGCGCGGTCCACGGCGACCTCGGCCAGGGCGCCCGTGAGCAGGCCCTGCGGGCCTTCCGCAACGGCAAGGTCGACGTCCTCGTCTGCACCGACGTCGCCGCGCGCGGCATCGACGTCGAGGGCGTGACGCACGTCATCAACTACCAGTCCCCCGAGGACGAGAAGACGTACCTGCACCGCATCGGCCGTACGGGCCGCGCGGGCGCGAAGGGTACGGCCATCACGTTCGTCGACTGGGACGACATCCCGCGCTGGCAGCTGATCAACAAGGCGCTGGAGCTGGACTTCAACGACCCGGTGGAGACGTACTCGAGCTCCCCGCACCTGTTCTCGGACCTCAGCATCCCCGAGGGCACCAAGGGCACTCTGCCGCGCTCGGAGCGCACCCGCGCCGGGCTCGACGCGGAGGAGCTGGAGGACCTGGGCGAGACCGGTGGCCGCGGTGCGCGCGGTCGCGGTGGCCGGGGCGGTCGCGACGGCCGCGACGGCCGTGCCGAGTCCGCCACGGCCGAGCGTGAGCGCCCGGCGCGCACGCCGCGCCGTCGCCGCCGCACCCGCGGCGGTGCTCCGTTGGACGCCTCCCCCGCTACGACCGCCTCGGCGCCGGCCGCCGAGACCGGCGCCGTGGAGGAGCCTTCGGCGACCCGCACGCCGCGCCGCCGTCGCCGCACGCGTGGCGGAGCCCAGGCCGAGGCGGTGCCGACCGCTGCCGCGACCGTGACCCCCGAGGCCGCCGTGGACACGGCGCAGGGCCCGGCCGTGCTGGAGATCCCGGAGAAGCCGCGCCGTCGCCGCACCCGGAAGTCGGCCGAGGCAGCCGAGGTCCAGGTGACCGAGGCTCCGGCGACCGAGGCCGCACCGGTGGCCGAGACCGCGCCCGAGGCCGCCGCCGAGGTGACCGAGGCCAAGCCGCGCCGCCGCACCCGCAAGACGGCCGAACCGGCCGCCGAAACGGCGGTCGCGACGGCCGAGGGCACGGAGGAAGCCGCCCCGGCGACCAAGCCGCGCCGCACCCGCAAGACGGCCGCTGCCGCGCCGGAAGCGGTGGAGGCCGAGGTCGAGGCCAAGCCGCGCCGGACCCGCAAGACCGCCGCCGCCGCCGAGGCTGCCGTGGACACGGCCGAGGCCACCGAGGCCAAGCCCCGCCGCACCCGCAAGACGACCGAACCGGCCGCCGAAACGGCAGTCGCGACGGCCGAGGGCACGGAGGAAGCCGCCCCGGCGACCAAGCCCCGTCGCACCCGCAAGACCGCGGCCGCCGCACCGGAGACGGTGGAGGCCGAGGTCGAGGCCAAGCCGCGCCGCACCCGCAAGACCGCCGCCGCCGCCGAGGCTGCCGTGGACACGGCCGAGGCCACCGAGGCCAAGCCCCGCCGCACCCGCAAGACCGCGGCCGCCGCACCGGAGACGGTGGAGGCCGAGGTCGAGGCCAAGCCGCGCCGCACCCGCAAGACCGCCGCTGCCGCCGCCGAACCCACGGTGGACGGAGTGGAGGTCGCCGAGGCCAAGCCCCGCCGCACCCGCAAGACCGCGGCCGCCGCACCGGAGACGGTGGAGGCCGAGGTCGAGGCCAAGCCGCGCCGCACCCGCAAGG
>NZ_JBITSQ010000005.1:146823-190955 GCF_044541035.1 Streptomyces sp. NPDC085866 | reverse complement strand
GACCGCCGCTGCCGCCGCCGAACCCACGGTGGACGGAGTGGAGGTCGCCGCCGCGCCCAAGGCTCGGCGGACCCGTAAGGCCGTTGCCACCGCGGCTGTTCCGGAGATTCCGGCGCAGGCCACCGCGGAGCCGGAGACCAAGCCGCGCCGCCGCACCCGCAAGGCCGCGGAGCCCGTGGTCGAGGCCACGGAGGCGGCGCCGAAGCCGCGCCGGACGCGGAAGGCGACGGCGGCCGTGGAGGCCACCGAGGCCTGACCGGCCCACCGGTAGAACAAGCACAACCGCCTCACCCGACGGCCCGGCCCACCTCTGTGGGACCGGGCCGTCGGCCGTTTGCACCCATCTCTCCCTCCTCCCTCCCTCTGCCTGTCTCCCCCTGTCTCCCCCTGCCTCCCCCTCCCTCCACCCCGCCCGCGCGCCGCCCGATAGCCTCTCCCCATGAGCAGGCCTGCCACCTTCGTCCCGCCCCCCGGTGCCCGTGCGTACTCCCTGCGGACCGCACGCGGTGAGTTCGCCGTCGTCGACGCGCCCGTGGCCGACGGGGTCGAGCCGAAGGGTGTCGCGCTGCTGCTGCCGGGGTTCACCGGGAGCAAGGAGGACTTCAATCCGCTGCATGTGCCGCTGGCCGAGCGCGGGTACCGGACCGTGGCCGTGGACGGCCGCGGGCAGTACGAGTCGGACGGGCCCGAGCGCGACGAATCCGCCTACACGCAGGAGGAGTTGGCGCGGGACGTGCTGGCGCAGGCGGCGGCCGTCGGAACGCCGGTGCATCTGCTGGGGCACTCGCTCGGCGGGCAGATCTCGCGTGCGGCCGTGCTCCTCGACCACGCGCCGTTCCTCTCCCTCACGCTGATGGCTTCGGGCCCGGCACAGATCTCGGTCTCCCAGCAGCAGCGCGTGAAGCTGCTGCGGGACGCACTCGGCGTGATGACGATGGCGCAGGTGTGGGACGCGATGCAGGCGATGGAGGCGCCCGAGGAGACCGACACGGGCGGGCTCGACGGCGGCCTGGTCGGCCGGGACGATCTGCGGCGCCGCTGGCTGGGCAACAAGCCCGCCCAACTCCTCGCCACCGGACGCCAGTTGTGCACCGAGCCGGACCGTATCGCCGAACTGGCCGCCGTGCCCCTGCCGTTCCACGTGCTGTCGGGCTCGCAGGACGACACCTGGCCGCCGGCGCTGCTGGACGAGATGGCGGTGCGGCTTCGGGCGCGACGGTCCGTCATCGACGGGGCCGAGCACTCGCCCAACACCGACCGCCCGCTCGCCACGGCCCGGGCGATCGCCGACTTCTGGGACGAGCACCTGGGCTGAGGCCGGTGACGGACACCCGAGGCGGGGCTAGTACTGCGTCTGCAGGTGCTCCCAGAAGCCGTCCCTGAGGGCGCGGCGCAGGTCCGCCTGGCCGCGCAGGGAGTACTGGAGCAGCCCTTCGGCCTCGACCAGCAGGTCCTGGTCGACGGAGCCGGGCAGGTAGGGGTGGCCGGGGAGCAGCTCGACGAGGGCTTCGCGGCCGCGCGCGGACAGCCACTTCGCGGCGATCTGGGCGCCGACGAAACGGACGTCCTCGCGGGTGGGCCGGGTACCTGCGGGGGCCTCGTAGGCGGCGGCCGTGCGGCGGGAGACGTACGGCTTGAAGAACTCCAGGTCGAGGGTGCGCTGGCTGTCGACCTCCCAGAGCAGCGGCTCGGCCTGGTTGCGGCCTTCGGGCGCCTCGATGCCCCACAGGTGGACGCGGGCGCCGTAGCCCTGGGCCGCCTCCACCGCCGAGACCAGGTCCTCGTCGCCGCCGAGCAGGGCCGCGTCGCTGATCGCGCGGTGGCGGGCGAGCGACTCCAGGTCGGAGCGGATGAGGGAGTCGACGCCCTTCTGCTGGTTGTTGGCGTTGAGGTTGCCGAGGCGGACCTTGAGGTCGGGCAGTTCGGCGATGGACTGCTGCTCGGCGGTGTGGATGCGGCGCCGGGCGCCGTCGTACCAGTAGACGCGCAGCAGCCGGCTGTCCGCGAAGATCGTGCGGGCCTTGTCGATGAGCGCCTCGATGAGGCCCTCGGCGTCCAGGTCGAAGGCCCGTCGGTCCTCCGTCCCGGCGACCAACCGGCCGGCGGCCGCGTAGAGGTATCCCGCGTCGACGAAGATCGCGTGGGTCGAGGGCGTCTTCGCCACCTCGGCGAGCATGCGCTGCAGCAGCTCGTTGGTGTGGTCGATGCGGGCGGCGAGGGCCACCAGGTCGTCGTTCATCGCTTCCATTGTCCCGGCGGTCACGCTACGAACACAACCGGTCCCGGTCGGTCCCACGGACCGCACCTACCGGTCGGTAATTAGCTGTTCGAAAAATTTCTTTAGCGTAGGGAATGTTTGTAACACGCATCCCGTTGACTACTACGACAACAGGACACACCAGTAGTTCTCCTCAGGAGGATGACCAGACGAAGGGAGAAGCCATGCGCTTCGAAATCATGCGACTCGACGAGGTCAACGGCACCACCGTGGACAGCACCGTCGTGGACGCCGCCTCCGTCAACCGGATCGTTCAGCAGGCCGCCGCCGTCGGACAGCGCCTGTGGATCCGCCCGGCCGAGACCCCGGCCTCGTAACACGGACCGCCACTCAAGCTTTCCGGGGGAGCCGAGCCCACGTCTCAGCTCCCCCGGATCACCTGAGTGACACCGTTGATGATCTGCTGCACCGCGATCGCGGAAAGCATCATGCCCGCGAGCCGCGTCACGAGGACCACGCCGCCGTCCTTGATGACCCGGATGATCAGCAGCGAGTAACGCATCACCAGCCACAGCACGACATGGATCGCGAGGATCGCGGACCACACCGAGACCTGCGTGGCCGCACTGTCGGCCTTCTGCACGGCCAGGATCACGGACACGATGGCACCGGGCCCCGCGAGCAGCGGCATGCCCAGTGGCACGAGGGCGACGTTCACGTCCTTGGTCTGCTTCGGCTCGTCGGTCTTGCCGGTGAGCAGGTCGAGCGCGATCAGCAGAAGCAGCAGACCGCCCGCGATCATCAGCGCGGGGACGGAGACGTGCAGGTAGTTCAGGATCTGGTGGCCCAGGACGCCGAACGTGGCGATGACCCCGAAGGCCACGCAGACGGCTTGGAAGGCCATCCGCTTCTGCACCTTGGCGGGGCGCCCCGCGGTCAGCGCGAGGAAGATCGGGGTGATCCCGGGGGGATCCATGATGACAAAAAGGGTCAGGAACAGGGAGCCGAAGACGGCGACGTCGAACATGGCGGAAGTACAGGCCTTGCAGGAGAGAGCGAAACGGGCGTGAGACGGAGCGGGGTCGACCCCTGAGGGGTCTCAGGCCCCGCCGGTGCCCGGCACCGGGAAAGCGCCGGTGGCCCGCCGGATGATCTCCCCGTACACCTCGGGGTCCGTCGTGTAGTCGCCCAGCGACACGGTCTTGCGGCTGCCGTGGTAGTCCGAGGACCCCGTGATCAGCAGCCCCAGCTCCTTCGCGAGGTCCCGCAGGCGCTCCCGGGCGTCGAGGTCGTGGTCCATGTGGTCGACCTCGATGCCGTCCAGGCCGGCCGCGGCCATCTCGGCGATCGCGGACTCCGGCACCGTGCGGCCACGCTTGGCGGCGGCCGGGTGCGCGAAGACGGCCACGCCGCCCGCGCCCTTGATCAGCCGGATCGCCTCGAATGGGTCGGTCTCATGTTTCTCCACGAAGGCCCGGCCACCGTCGGCCAGCCACTCCTCGGTGAACGCGTCGCTCACCGTGGGCACGACGCCCAGCTCGACGAGCGCGGTCGCGACATGCGGACGCCCCACGGAACCGCCGGCGGCGATCCGCTCGACCTGCTCCCAGGTGACCGGCACGCCCAGCGCGTTCAGCTTGGCGACCATGCCCTGCGCCCGCGGCACCCGGTCGTCCCGGACCAGCTCCCGCTCGGCGAGCAGGGCGGGCTCCTCGGGGTCGAAGAGGTAGGCCAGCATGTGCATGGAGATGCCGTCGATACGACAGGACAGCTCGGCGCCGGTCACCAGAGTGAGCCCCTCGGGCACCGCGGCGATCGCCTCGGCGTACCCACGAGTGGTGTCATGGTCGGTCAGCGCGACGACGTCCAGTCCGGCGGCAGCGGCATTGCGTACCAGCTCGGCCGGGGTGTCCGTGCCGTCGGAAGCCGTGGAGTGGCAGTGCAGATCGATACGCACGACACGAACTCCAGGCGGTGACGGGACGGAAGGGGACACCTAAGGATAGCGGTCGCGAAGGGATGCCCTGTCACACCCGCACCCAGCGAGCACCCCCTACAAGGTGGCGCAGCCACCAAGGGGAGCGGAGAACTGCGCAAGGGCGGCACAGTCGCCGAACGACCGCGAGGAACTGTGCGGCCAGCCACAACACACCCGCAGCCGCCGACTACCAGCCCCCACCCCAGCGGACGCTACGGCTGAAGCAAGCGCGGCGAAAGCGCCCCGCACGGCACCAGATCCAGCTCCGCCCCAGCTTCCCGCAGATCCGTCAGCACCAGCTCGTCGTACATGAGCAGGCCGGCCTGCTCGGGCCACATCACCGCCCACAGCCACATCCCGAGCGCCTCACCGGCGAAGACGGCACGGTCGTCGGGCGTGCGATAGACGTGCCAGAGCGGGGTCGGGCGGCCGGCGGCCAAGACCTTGGCCTGGGGCGGTTTCTCGACGTTCATGTACGCCCCCGGGTCGGGGCCGTCAATGCCCGCGTACCGCGCGCCGAGACCGACGCCGAGCTCCTCGGCGACCAGGATCAGCTCACCCATGCCGCCGAGCGGGCCCGGACCGGAGCAGGCCACGGCGCTGGCACGGCCGCCGCTGCGGTCGTCGCCCGCGTAGGCGACACCGGTGAACAGCCACCCGACCGGCAGCGGCCATGGCATCCACACCGGGACCTGCGTGCGATGCACCACGACATTGAGCGCCTCGACGCTGGGCGGGATCACGGGCTGCAGCGGATGCACCGTCCCGTGCGCATCACACTGCCAGGAATCGGCGAAGAGACCGGGAGCCCTGACCCGGCCACCACACTTCGGGCAACTGGGTTCGCCCCTCATAGGGCTCCACGGTCCTACCCGGACCGGCCCACGTCAAGGACGATCACCCGTCCGGGTGGAACGCGTGTACCCACCCCACCAGGCGAAACTAGATGCACCTTGCATTAATTAGCCCCGCTAACTTACTATGTGCATAAACCAACTATCTGCTCGTCCGGACGGGAGAAGCACATGGACCCCTTCGACGCGGGAGCCGGCGGCATCCTCCGGCAGCCCAGGGCGGTCTGGGCCACGGCCGGCGCCTCCGTGGTCGCCTTCATGGGTATCGGCCTCGTCGACCCGATCCTGCCGTCCATCGCACAGGGCCTGGACGCCACCGCCAGTCAGGTGTCGCTGCTCTTCACCTCGTACTTCCTGATCACCGCGGTGGCGATGCTGCTGACCGGCTTCGTCTCCAGCCGCATCGGCGGCCGCAGGACCCTGCTGCTCGGCCTCGCGTTTGTGGTCGTCTTCGCGGGGCTCGCCGGCACGTCGGGCTCGGTCGCGCAACTCGTCGGGTTCCGGGCCGGCTGGGGTCTGGGCAACGCCCTGTTCGTGTCCACCGCCCTCGCGGTGATCGTGGGCGCCGCGGCCGGGGGCAGCGCGGCGGCGATCCTGCTGTACGAGTCCGCGCTCGGCCTCGGAATGGCCTGCGGTCCGCTGCTCGGCGCGGTCCTCGGCAACGTCAGCTGGCGCTACCCGTTCTTCGGCACGGCCACACTGATGGCGATCGGCTTCCTGTGCATCACGGCGTTCCTGAAGGAGCAGCCGAAGCCGGACCGCAAGACCTCGGTCCTGGACCCGATCAGGGCGCTCGGACACGGCGGCCTCGCCTCGGCGGCGACCTCGGCGTTCTTCTACAACTACACGTTCTTCACCGTGCTGGCCTTCACGCCGTTCGTGCTGAACATGACCCCCTACCGCTCCGGCGCGGTGTTCTTCGCCTGGGGCGTGCTGCTCGCCGTCTTCTCGGTGATCGTGGCCCCGCGGATGCAGCGGCGGTTCGGTTCGCTGAAGGTGCTCGGCGGCTCGCTGGTGCTGCTCGCGGCGGACGTGCTCGTGCTCGGCTACGGCAACCACACCGCGGCCGTGGTCTGCACGATCCTGTCCGGCGCCTTCATCGGCGTGAACAACACCGTGTACACCGAGTTGGCCCTCGGCGTGTCGGACGCGCCGCGCCCGGTGGCGAGCGCGGGCTACAACTTCGTCCGGTGGTTCGCGGCCGCCGCGGCGCCGTACTTCGCGCCGAAGATCGAGGAGTGGAGCGACATCCACGTCCCGTTCGTGGTCGCGGCGGTCACCGCGGTGCTGGGCGCGGTGGTGGTCGCCGTACGGCGGAAGGCCCTCACCGAGGAGGCCGAGAAGCCGGAGGCGGCGCACGCCACCGAGGACGACGTCACCGTCTTTGCCAACTGACCGATTCCAGCCTTGTGTTGGTGAGATCGCTCACTCAGGGGTCAGTCGAGCGGGACAGACTTGCGGGCGGGGTCCCTCAGGTCCGTGCCGTTCGCGAGCCAGCGCTCCTGGAGGGCCTGGGCGCCGTGCACCCGCTTCCAGGCGGCCTCGTTCGGCGTCATCGGCAGCAGCGGCAGGAACCGTACGGGATCCATCGGATCGTCCAGCTCCAGATCCTCGACGAGCCCCCCGGGTTCCCCGACCAGGACCGAGGTGAAGGGGGCGCCGGGCCACAGCGGATCCCCGACGTCCAGGGAGGCGCCGGGGGTCACCACCAGGCCCTCCACCTGCGGGGACGCGGCGAGTACGGCGAGCGCACGGAGCACCTTGTCGGTCTCCGCGAGGCCCGCGCGGACCGACAGGACCAGCTCGGCGCGGGGGCCCTTGACGGGGTCGGCGAGCATCGCCGTGGGATCCGTCATCGGGTGCACGGACATGCCGAGCGTGGCGTAGCGGACCACGTCCCCCTCCTGGAAACGGAGCACCTCGATGCGGTCCGTACCGAGGAAGGTGACCGCGGCGCGCGCGTCCGGTGCGCCCAGCGCGGTGGTCAACCGGGCCTCGACGAGAGGAAGAACATCAACCATGCGGTGAGCATAGAACTCGTCAGCAGCGGGCAAAGCGGCGCCTTGACACTATGGGCTGCTGCTACGCTGAGCCGGTGGTTCGGGGCAGCACGCAGAAGCGTCGCTATCAAGTCCCGACGCCGATGAGACTCCCTTACGAGGGACCGGCCGGAGGAGGTGGGGCTGTCATGGATCGAAGTCGACCTGGTAGTACCACTCGCTCTTCCGGCTGCTGATGTAGTTCCTGGCTGGCTGCCGCCTTCCCGTTCGCGTCTTCGTTCGGAAGAGCACTTCGTTTCGCTTTGCCTGATCTGTCTGACCTGAATCAGTTCTGCATCAGTAGCGAAGTCGCCACCGCGACGGTGCGGTGCTCCCCGCTTTGTGGACGTGCCAAACATCCGCAGTCAGGACGTCCCCATTCCGGGTAGTTCCACCCGTTGCCGTGCGCTTTCGCTGCCCGCCCGCGAAGGAGCCTGCCCATGTCGATGATCCGCGACCTGCGTGCCGTGGTCCGTCCGTCGTCCCGTGTCTCGCTGCGCAAGACGACGAGCACGAGCGCCTCGTACGACACCACGCGTGACCCGGCCACGCCCTCGGCCGTCGTCGACTGCGCGGTCTACCGTGACGGCGCCCGGGTGCAGAGCGCTGGGCCGCTGACCCCGCAGGAGGCGATGCGGCAGGTGCGCCGCGACGGCGGGTTCGTGTGGATCGGTCTGCACGAGCCGACCGAGGCGGAATTCGCCGGTATCGCCCGCGAGTTCGGGCTGCACCCGCTGGCCGTCGAGGACGCGGTCCAGGCCCACCAGCGGCCCAAGCTGGAGCGGTACGACGACTCGCTCTTCACCGTCTTCAAGACCATCCACTACGTCGAGCACGACCGACTGACCGCCACCAGCGAGGTCGTCGAGACCGGCGAGGTCATGTGCTTCACCGGCCGGGACTTCTTCATCACCGTCCGGCACGGCGGCCAGGGTTCCCTGCGGGCGCTGCGCCACCGGCTGCAGGACGACCCCGAGCTGCTCGCGAAGGGCCCCTCGGCCGTGCTGCACGCCATCGCCGACCATGTCGTGGACGGGTACATCGCGGTCGCCGACGCGGTGCAGGACGACATCGACGAGGTGGAGACCGAGGTCTTCTCGCCGGGCCGCCGGGGCGGGGTCTCGCGTGGTGTGGACTCGGCGCGGATCTACCAACTCAAGCGTGAGGTGCTGGAGTTCAAGCGGGCGGTGGCTCCGCTGCTGCGGCCGATGCAGCTGCTGAGCGAGCGGCCGATGCGGCTGGTCGACCCGGACATCCAGAAGTACTTCCGGGACGTCGCCGACCACCTCGCCCGGGTCCAGGAGCAGGTCGTGGGCTTCGACGAGCTGCTCAACTCCATCCTCCAGGCCAACCTCGCGCAGGCGTCCGTCGCGCAGAACGAGGACATGCGCAAGATCACCGCCTGGGCCGCGATCATCGCCGTGCCGACGATGGTGTGCGGGGTGTACGGCATGAACTTCAAGTACATGCCCGAGCTGCACTGGAAGTACGGCTACCCGGTGATCATGGGGATCACGGTCGTGCTGTGTCTGGGCATCCACCGCACGCTGAAGCGCAACGGCTGGCTGTGAGCGGGCCCGGATAGGCTGGGCGCATGACAAGCGAGCTGCTCGACCTGGCCCTCATCGAGGAGGCCGGCAAGAAGTCCGGCCTCATCTGGGTCAGGGGTGCCGACGCCCCGGCCGCGCGTGCGCTCTGGCACGTGTGGCACGAGGGTGCGGTGTGCCTGGTCGGCGACGGGCCCGGAGAGCAGCCGCTGCCCGGTCTCACCGACGGCGGCTCCGCCGAGGTGACCGTGCGCAGCAAGGACAAGGGGGGCCGGCTGGTGAGCTGGCCGGCGACCGTGTCCGAGCTGGCCTCCGGCTCACCGGAGTGGGAGGCGGCGGTGGCCGAGCTGAAGGGGAAGCGGCTCAACGCCCCCGACGGCGAGGAGATGCCGGGGCGCTGGGCGCGCGAGTGCCGGGTGCTCCGCCTGGTGCCGGCGGGGGCTTCGGTGCCGTTGCCTGATGGCAGCCTGGCGGAACGACCGTTGCCGACTCCGGCGACCACGCGTCAGCCGATCCCGGCGGGTCTGCCTCGGCTGCTGGCCAAGCGCCGGAAGAAGTAGCGCCGGGGCCGGGCAGGCTTCGGCCCCGGCGCAAACGTACGTCGTGGCTGATCGCCGTTGCGGCGGAGTCGGGTGATCTACGACGTCGGTAGCTGCTTGCCGTAGTCCACCGTCTCCGACTTCGCGGGCTCGGTCACGGTGAAGTCCTTGCCCCAGTCCGAGAAGCTGAGCGTTCCTGCGCTGCCGGCGCGGACCAGGCGGAGGGGATACGGCTTGCCCTGGAGGGAGACGTCGAGGGTGCCGCCGGAGCCGGCGTCGCCGGTGATGCGGATGGTGGGGGTGCCGGACTGGTCGTGGTGGCCGTCCGTCGCCAGCTTGCCGTGCAGGGTCAGCAGACCGCCGAGGAGGACGGCCTTGTCCGTGAAGCCGCTGAACTTCTTGTACGCGGGATCACCCTGCGGCACCTTGACGTACTTGCCGTTGAGCTTGCCGGCCGCCCCGGTGTCCCCGCCGTGGCTCCAGAAGTCCGCGTCGGCCTTCAGATACAGCTGCTCGCCGACCCGCAGCAGGCCGAACGTCGACCCCTGGGACGTGACCGAACCGGTGCCGCCGTCGTCCTTCAGCCGCATGTCCAGCTTGTACGTACGGCCGCTGGTGACGACGGTCCCGGACAGCCGCACCGCGGGCGCCGCGTCCGCCGCGGCCCGGGTCTTCGTCTGGATCTGCTCCGGGGACAGCTTGCCGACCCCGTTGGTCCCCGCATCCGGGTCCTCGCTGCTGCACCCCGTCAGCACCATCGCTCCCGTCGCGGCCAGTGCGCATGCCGCGCTCACCAGCGTGGCCCGGCGGGTACGGCCCTGGGGAATCGCAGTCACAGGTGACGCTGCCTTTCTGACGAGTCCTGAGCGGCGTACCGCAGCGTACCGGGGCCCCACCCGCCCGGCGGAGCCAGTCCGTCCGGACCGCCCACCAGGGCGTATCCGATCGGTACGGGCTAGCCTGAAGCGCACGCGAGCGGGCAGAGAACAGCAATTCCCACGCAATGCGAGCAAAGGAAGCACAGCCATGGCAGCCGGCGCCCCCCGGATCTTCGTCTCGCACCTCGCCGGGGTCCCCGTCTTCGATCCGACCGGCGACCAGGTCGGTCGCGTACGCGAACTGGTCGTCATGCTGCGCGTCGGGCGACGGCCCCCGCGCGTCCTCGGGCTGGTCGTCGAACTGTCCACCCGGCGCCGTATCTTCCTGCCCATGACCCGGGTCACCGGCATCGAGTCCGGGCAGGTCATCACCACCGGCGTGCTCAACGTCCGCCGCTTCGAGCAGCGGCCCACCGAGCGGCTGGTCTTCGGGGAGCTGCTGGACCGGCGGGTGACGCTGGTGGAGACCGGCGAGGAGGTCACCGTCCTCGACGTGTCCGTGCAGCAGCTGCCCGCCCGCCGGGACTGGGAGGTCGACCGCGTCTTCGTCCGGAAGGGGAAGAAGGGCGGCGCCTTCCGGCGGGCCAAGGGCGAGACGCTGACCGTGGAGTGGTCGGCCGTGACCGGCTTCTCCCTGGAGGAGCACGGGCAGGGCGCGGAGAGCCTGCTCGCCACCTTCGAGCAGCTGCGCCCCGCCGACCTCGCCAACGTCCTGCACCACCTCTCCGCCAAGCGGCGTGGCGAGGTCGCCGCCGCCCTGGACGACGACCGCCTCGCCGATGTCCTGGAGGAGCTGCCGGAGGACGATCAGATCGAGATCCTCGGCAAGCTGAAGGAGGAGCGCGCGGCCGACGTCCTGGAGGCCATGGACCCCGACGACGCGGCCGACCTGCTCTCCGAGCTCCCGGAGGAGGACAAGGAGCGGCTGCTGAGCCTGATGCAGCCCGCCGACGCGGCCGAGATGCGGCGCCTGATGTCGTACGAGGAGCACACCGCGGGCGGTCTGATGACCACCGAGCCGATCGTGCTGCGCCCGGACGCCACCGTCGCCGACGCGCTCGCCCGGGTCCGCAATCCCGACCTCTCCCCCGCCCTGGCCGCCCAGGTCTACGTCTGCCGGCCGCCCGACGAGACCCCGACCGGCAAGTACCTGGGCACCGTGCACTTCCAGCGGCTGCTGCGCGACCCCCCGTACACCCTGGTCAGCTCGCTCGTCGACGACGATCTGCAGCCCCTGGACCCCGACGCCACGCTGCCGGTCATCGCCGGGTTCTTCGCGACGTACGACATGGTCGCCGCGCCCGTGGTGGACGAGTCCGGTGCGCTGCTCGGGGCGGTGACCGTGGACGACGTACTCGACCACATGCTGCCCGAGGACTGGCGGGAGACGGAGTTTCATCTGAACGAGGAGAACGGGGCGAACGGGGCGGCGAGCGAGGGGGCGAGCGCGCATGGCTCCTGAGCGTGAGAGCAACCGCGAGCGCACCCCGGTGGGCGCCACGGCCGCCACCCGGCCCCGCACACCCCGCCTGGACCAGCCGCGCCCGCCCCGGCGCCGGATCCTGCCCGAGTGGGACCCGGAGGCCTTCGGACGGCTGTCGGAGAAGATCGCCCGCTTCCTGGGCACGGGACGCTTCATCGTCTGGATGACGGTCGTCATCATCCTGTGGGTGGTGTGGAACATCTTCGCGCCGGCCGTCCTGCGCTTCGACAACTACCCGTTCATCTTCCTGACCCTGATGCTGTCCCTGCAGGCCTCCTACGCGGCCCCGCTGATCCTGCTCGCGCAGAACAGGCAGGACGACCGCGACCGGGTCAACCTCGAACAGGACCGCAAGCAGAACGAGCGTTCCATCGCCGACACCGAGTACCTGACCCGGGAGGTCGCGGCGCTCCGCATGGGTCTGGGCGAGGTGGCCACCCGCGACTGGATCCGCTCCGAGCTGCAGGACCTGATCAAGGAGCTGGAGGAGCGACGACGTCACGACGGCCATGTCGTATTCCCGGCGGAACGGGCAGAACGGTCGCCGGGACGTGACGCAGAAGACCGCTGAGGGGCTACCCGGAGGCCCCTCGGCGCGCCGTACCATCGTCCTTATGGCTACGGAAGACGCGGTGCGCGAGGCACTGGCGACGGTGAACGACCCCGAGATCAACCGACCCATCACCGAACTGGGGATGGTCAAATCGGTGGAGATCGGCGCGGACGGAGCGGTTGCGGTGACCGTCTACCTGACCGTCTCCGGCTGCCCGATGCGCGACACGATCACCCAGCGGGTGACGGAGGCGGTCTCCCGGGTCGAGGGCGTCACCCGGGTCGACGTCACGCTGGACGTGATGAGCGACGAGCAGCGCAAGGAGCTGGCGGCGGCCCTGCGCGGCGGCCAGGCCGAGCGCGAGGTCCCGTTCGCCAAGCCGGGCAACCTCACCCGGGTCTACGCGGTCGCCTCCGGCAAGGGCGGCGTCGGCAAGTCCTCGGTGACGGTCAACCTGGCGGCGGCGATGGCCGCCGACGGCCTCAAGGTGGGCGTGGTCGACGCCGACATCTACGGCCACTCGGTGCCGCGCATGCTGGGCGTGGACGGCCGTCCGACCCAGGTCGAGAACATGATCATGCCGCCGTCCGCGAACGGCGTGAAGGTCATCTCCATCGGCATGTTCACCCCGGGCAACGCCCCCGTCGTCTGGCGCGGCCCGATGCTCCACCGCGCGCTGCAGCAGTTCCTCGCGGACGTCTACTGGGGCGACCTCGACGTCCTGCTCCTGGACCTCCCGCCCGGCACCGGTGACATCGCGATCTCCGTCGCCCAGCTCGTCCCGAACGCCGAGATCCTGGTCGTCACGACGCCTCAGCAGGCCGCGGCCGAGGTGGCCGAGCGAGCCGGCGCCATCGCCGTCCAGACCCACCAGAAGATCGTCGGCGTGGTCGAGAACATGTCCGGCCTGCCCTGCCCGCACTGCGGCGAGATGGTCGACGTCTTCGGCACGGGCGGCGGCCAGCTGGTGGCGGACGGCCTGACCCGCACCACGGGCGCGACGGTCCCCGTCCTCGGCAACATCCCCATCGACGTCCGCCTCCGCGAGGGCGGCGACGAGGGCAAGCCGGTCGTCCTGACGGACCCGGAGTCCCCGGCGGGCTCGGCCCTGCGAGCGATCGCGGGCAAGCTGGGCGGCCGCCAGCGGGGGCTGTCGGGGCTGTCGCTGGGGATCACCCCCAAGAACAAGTTCTAGGGCAGCTCAGGACAGTTCCTGGGCCTCCACGACGAAGGGGGCGCCGTCCGCAACGGACGGCGCCCCCTTCGTCGTGGAGCCTTGCTCCGTGCTCGCGCTAGGCGTACGTCGAGATGTCCTTGATCATGGCGAAGCCGAGGCCGTAGGCGCTCATTCCTCTGCCGTACGCGCCCACGTGCACGCCCTCGTGCGTGGAGCCCGCGAGGACCCAGCCGAACTCGGACTCCTGGTAGTGGAAGGGCATGGGCACCCCGTCCACCGGAAGGGACAGGGTGGACCACTCGGGTCCGTCGAGGTCATCGGCCAGGGCCCACGCGGTCTCCGTCTGCTGCTCCAGCCAGTCGTCCCGCAGGCTGTGGTCCATCTGGCCGGGCCACGTGAACGACAGCAGCCCCACCCCCGCCAGCCACGCCGCCGAGGAGACCGAGGTCGCCTCCAGCAGGCCCGTGCCGTCGGCGCTCCGCCGGGACGGGTTCGCCGCCACGGTCACCACGACCGCGAACTTCTCCCGGGGCTCGTCCGCGGACGCGGCAACGTGCTCGTTGCGGACGGAGGGCTCGTCACCGTGCCCGATCGACCCGTGTTCGACGGCACCGTCGGCCGCCGTGCCGACCTGCATCAGCCAGCGGGGCCCCGTGAACGCCTCGTCGAGGCCGTACCACGGGAAGGGCGCCTGCAGGTAGCCGTCGACCGTACGCCGGGCGAAGGGGAGCTGCTGTCCGCCCTCCGCGGCCGACGCCTGCGCGCCCACCCGACTCGTCGTCTCCATCTCCCGGACGCCTCCTCGCTCTCGTCGGACCGGGGTGGCCCGCCCCCCTTCGGGCGTACTGTCCGGTCCGCACAACAACTCGGCAGCATATCCACACCGCTGAGAGCAGCAGGGAAAGCGCCCGGCGCGTGGGTCGCACAGAAGGCCTGTTCGCGCCGTGAGCGGCGGGTGCGCGCTATGAAACGCGTCACGTCCGCCGCTCGGTGCGCGTGTCGGGTCCGGTCAGGTGGCGTCCGCGTCGAACGGCGGACGGTCGTCCTTGCCGGTGTCCTCGGGCTTCTTGGTCATGTCGATGCGCCCGCCGGCGGAGGACGACGAGGACGATGCCTCGCTCTCGCGGCTGTGGACGGCGTCCGTGACCTCGACCATCTCCTTCTTCAGGTCGAAGCCGTTACGGATCTCCTTCAGCCCCAGTTCGTCGTTGTCCAGCTGCTTGCGGATGAACGTCTTGGGGTTGAGGTCCTCGAACTCGAAATCCTTGAACTCCGGGCCGAGTTCATTGCGGATGTCCTGCTTCGCGCCCTCCGAGAACTCACGGATCTTCCGGATCGTGCGCGTCACGTCCTGGATGACCTTGGGGAGCTTGTCGGGACCGAAGACGAGCACAGCGAGCACGATGATCGTCAGCAGCTCGAGTGGTCCTATGTCATTGAACACCTGACACTCCCATTGCGATGTTCTCGGTCGCTCAACGGTACCCGGCGTAGCTGTCGGACCGGTACCGTCCCGAGGTGAGACTTCTGTCAGTTCTGGTCCGAAGCGCCCAGCACGAGTGAGACATCCCTTGTGCCGCCGTGTTCGACCGTCAGACGCAGCCCGTCGCCCGGTCGGTGGGCGCGGATCTTGACGATCAGTTCCTTGCCCGAGTGGACGCGCTGTCCGTCGACCTCGGTGATGACGTCGCCCGCGCGCAGGCCGGCCCGGTCGCCGGGACCGCCCTTGGCGACGGCGGGGCCGCCGTCGCGGGCCTTGGTGTCGATACGGGCGCCGTCGCCGGTGTAGCCCATGTCGAGGGTGACACCGATGACGGGGTGGGTGGCGTGGCCGTCGTTGATCAGTTCCTCGGCGACCCGCCGGGCCTGGTTGACGGGGATGGCGAAGCCGAGGCCGATCGAGCCGGCCTGTCCGGTCCCGGAGTCGGTGCCGTCGTCGGCGGAGCGGATGGCGGAGTTGATGCCGATGACCCGGGCCCGGGAGTCGAGGAGGGGGCCGCCGGAGTTGCCCGGGTTGATGGGGGCGTCGGTCTGCAGCGCGTCGACGTACGACACGTCGCTGCCGTCGCCCTTCTCCCCGCCGGCCGTGATGGGCCGTTCCTTGGCGCTGATGATGCCGGAGGTGACGGTGTTGGCCAGGTCGAAGGGGGCGCCGATGGCGACGACCGGGTCGCCGACCTGGACGTTGTCGGAGTTGCCGAGGGGCATGGGGGTGAGCCCGTGGACACCGCTGACCTGGACGACGGCCAGGTCGTATCCGCTGTCGCGGCCCACGACCTTCCCCTTGGCGGTGGCGCCGCTGCTGAACGTCACCGATATCTCGCCGCCGGACGCGGCGGGCTGGACGACGTGGTTGTTGGTGAGGATGTGGCCGCGGGCGTCGAGCACGAAGCCCGTACCGGTGCCCGCCTCGTCGGCCCCGCGTACGTGCAGGGTGACGACGCTGGGCAGCGCCCGGGCGGCGATCCCGGCGACGCTGTCCGGCGCCCGTCCGGCCGGCACCTTTCCGGCCTGCGGCAGCTGGATGTCTCCCACGCCCTCGCGCTCGACATAGGCGCCGGCGATCCCGCCGATGCCGCTGGAGACGACGGCGACCAACACCGTCCAGCCGAGGAGGATCCGCCTGCCCCGCCTGCGCCGCTGCTCCTTGGTGAGCACTGCCGCACCGGTCTGCTGCAGCGGTCCGTGCACGAGGGGCTGCTGCCCGTCGGCGGACACGGCCCAGGGGTCGTAGCGCTGCCAGGGGCCGGCGTCGGCCGGCTCCGGCGGAACGGAAGCACCGGCCTCCGGCGAGGCTGCGGCCACGGCGCCGGGGTCGGGCAGCTCCCCCGGCGCACGCTCCGACGGCGCGCCCGGCGCGGATACCGAGGCATCCACCGACTGGGGCGCACCCGGGTCCGCGGGGGCGGGCGAGACCGGAGCCATGTGCCCCGGCGCGGGCGGAGCTGCCTGCGCCGGTATTTGTGACGGCTGCGGTGCCTGAAGGGCCGCGTGCGCCTGGGCAGGGGCGGGTGCCTGCGGGACAGCCTGGGCCTGGGCAGGAGCGGGTGCCTGCGGGACAGCCTGCGCCTGCGGAGCGGCGGAGACCTGCGGAGCGGCCGGAGCCTGCGGGACGGCCTGCGCCCGGGCAGGAGCGGGTGCCTGCGGGACAGCCTGGGCCTGGGCAGGAGCGGGTGCCTGCGGGACAGCCTGCGCCTGCGGAGCGGCGGAGACCTGCGGAGCGGCCGGAGCCTGCAGAGCGGCCTGCGCCGGCGAAGCGGCAGTTGCCTGCGGTGCGGCCGCAGGTGGTGCAGCCGTCGGTGCCTGCGGAAGCGCCGGCCCCTGCGAAGCGGCCGGAGCTGGCGCAGCCGCCTGTGGCTGTGCAGCCGCCGGAGTCGGCATGCCCTGGGCCGCTGTCGCCGCCGGGTGCTGGACCGGTGGTGCGGGTGCCCAGGGGCCCGGCTCGCCGTAGGGCGGGGTGCTGTAGGGGTCGGGGTCGTGCAGGGGCTTGGGACGCTCGGCAGGCGGTACGACGACGGAGCCCGCCTCGGCCGACTCTGCCGTGGCCGGCACCACTCCCCCGGCCGGCTCTGCCACGGCCGCCGCCGAATCCGCAGCCACCTGCTCAGCCGCAACAGGGCCATCGGCAACGGGCTCGGCCGCGCCGCTCGCGGCCCCGCCCGTCCCCGTGCCGCCCGGTGCAACCACCGCAGGCTTCGCCAGCTCGAAGTCGCCGTCAGCGAGCCTCGCCGGTGGTTCCCCCGCCGACGTCTGTTCCCCGTGTTCCCCCTGCTCCCCGGGCGGGACGGACGTCGGGTTCCCCTCGTTCATGCTCTCCCCACGGCTGGCCGCGGCCGCGCGCTTCGGCGGTGGCCGCGGAACGTCGACTCCGTGCCCGGGTCAGCACCGCGGGCACGGCTTCACAGGATTCAACCAGGTTCGGCGGCCGCGGCGAAGAGGCAGGTCAGGGCGCCTGATGCGAGGGGGAGGCGGAGGGAGCGGAGGTGGTGTCGGGGACGGGGGTGGGGGCGGACAGCAGGCCGGGGCCGGTCACCTGGGGCGGCGCGGACCCGGAGGTCAGCGAGAACGGGGTGGTCTCGCTCAGCGGGCGTATCAGCGGGGAGACCGCGGCCGCACCCGCCATCACCGGGGCGGTCAGGTCGTGCACGGCGTCCTGGACCTGTCCCGTGGCCGGGGCGGGCACTCCGGGCACCAGCGGCGCGGACATGGAGGTCGGTGCCACCGAGGTCTGGCCGAGCAGGCTGCTGCCCTGGGCGAGCAGCGGTCCCACCGCGCGACGGCGCTGGGAGTCGGGTGTCGCCGCGCCCGTGCCCGCCGAACGCGTCGGCGCCACGTTGCCGCTGCCGGAGCCACTGCGGGCGTCCGCGGCCACGTCACCGGGGATGGCGGTGGTCACGCCGCCGAGAGCGAGCGCGGCCAGCGACACCGCGCCGGCGGCGGCGAACGCGAACCGCAGCCCGCGCGAGGCGGAGCGGTCGGCGTCCGGGCGGCCGACGGGATGGACACGGAAGCCGCGGTCCTCGGGGACGGCGGAATGGGCGGGCGAGGCGGGGACGTAGCCGAACTCGAAGCGCTCGCCGCGTCCCATGCCGAAGACGCCTGCCTCGGGGCCGGACCCGAACAGGCCGCCCTCGGGCGCCGACGTGCCGCCGCCGTCTGTGTCACCGCCCCCGGGAAGGCCCTGGAGGCGGGCCAGGAAGCTCTCGGAGGGCGGCGGCGGGGCCGCCTGCGCGAAGACGCTCTTCAGGCGTCGCTGGGCGTCCGCCTCCGCCTTGCACCGGGCGCAGGTGGCCAGGTGGGCGAGGACGCGCTCACGCGACTCATGACCGAGCTCTCCGTCCACCAGGGCGGAGAGTCGGTCTCCCAGGTGCTGCTCGGCGAAGTGCGCAGGAGCAGGTTTCGGTCGAGATCCACTCACGCGGTCGCGCCCCCTCCCCCCAGAGCGGGGACACGGGCCACGAAGGAGCGCCGCTCGGCCTTCCGCGCCTCGGGTGAACGGTGGGCGAGGGCCTTGCGCAGCTGGGAGCGGCCGCGGTGGATACGGGAGCGGACCGTGCCGAGCTTCACGCCGAGGGTCGCGGCGATCTCCTCGTAGGACAGTCCCTCGATGTCGCACAGGACGACCGCGGCGCGGAACTCGGGCGCGAGGGTGTCCAGGGCCTGCTGGACGTCCGCGTCGAAGTGGGCGTCGTTGAAGACCTGCTGCGGGGTGGGCTCGCGGCTGGGCAGCCGCTCGGCCGCGTCCTCGCCGAGGGCGTCGAAGCGGATGCGCTGCTTGCGCCGGACCATGTCCAGGAAGAGGTTGGTCGTGATGCGGTGCAGCCAGCCCTCGAAGGTGCCCGGCGAGTACGTCGACAGGGAGCGGAAGACGCGGACGAAGACCTCCTGGGTGAGGTCCTCGGCGTCGTGCTGGTTGCCCGTGAGGCGGTAGGCGAGTCGGTAGACCCGGCCGCTGTGCGTGCTGACGATCTCCTCCCACGTGGGCGGAGTCCATGCCTGCCCGTCCGCGTCGGTGGAGAAGGTCGCGGTCTGGGTCTCACCCGCGGCGAAGCCGGCGGTGTGGCTGGGTTCAGCAGCGGTGTCGGTCACGGATTTCGGCCTGCCCCCAGACCCGAGAAAGCGCCGCAGCACTCCTCCCCGGTCCCCGGGCGCAGCCGCACCTCCCCTGTCGGCTCTGGTGGTGTCCAGTGGAGCCCCTACCATAGCCACCTCGCCCGTTAGCTCCGGATAAGCGGTTTTACGAGAATTTGATACGCGCTGATACGGCTCATACGGCTGCGTCAGCATGTGCTCGGCGTCCTGATCCACCTCTTACCCCCCGTCGCGTCCCGGGCCACCGGCTCAACCCTTTAAACGCCCAGTCCCATCTGCGGGTTCCCGGCACCAACGGATACAGTCACGCCGAGGCAACCACGGGGACAGGAGAGGGTCATTACCGGCAACCGGCAGACGAGCTGGGCGTTCGCCGACGCCTTTGTCGCCGAGGACGAAGCGCTGCGCTGGGCCCGGGACCGGGCCCGGGAGGCAGGGCTGCGCTCGGTGTCGCCCGGCACGGGCGCCGCGCTGGGCATGCTCGCCGCCTCCGTGGACGCGAAGGCGGTCGCGGAGATAGGCACCGGCTGCGGAGTGTCCGGGATCCATCTGCTGCACGGCATGCGCCCCGACGGGGTACTCACCACGGTCGACCCGGAGCCGGAGCACCAGCAGTTCGCCCGGCAGGCCTTCCGCGCCTGCGGCTTCGCCAGCAACCGGGCCCGCTTCATCCCCGGCCGGGCTCTGGACGTGCTGCCCCGGCTCGCGGACGCCGGCTACGACCTCGTGTTCTGCGACGGTGACCGGCTGGAGTACTCGGACTACCTCGCTGAATCGTTGCGCCTGCTGCGGCCGGGCGGCCTGGTCGTCTTCGAGGGCATATTCGCCAACGGCCGTACGGTCGACTCGGGACCGCAGCCCACGGAGGTGCTGCGGCTGCGCGAGCTGCTGCGCACGGTGCGGGAGAGCCAGGAGCTGGTGACGTCACTGCTGCCGGTGGGCGACGGCCTGCTGTGCGCCGTCAAGCGGTGACGGGCGGGACGCGGAGGTCCGGGAACGCGGCTGCCCCGGCACCGCATGCGATGCCGGGGCAGCCGGTAGGACTGGATCGCGGGCGCGTCAGACGACGACCTTCTTGAGGGCGTCGCCGAGCGCCTCGGCCTCGTCAGGGGTCAGCTCGACGACGAGTCGACCGCCGCCTTCGAGCGGAACGCGCATGACGATGCCCCGCCCCTCCTTGGTCACCTCGAGCGGGCCATCGCCCGTCCGCGGCTTCATGGCCGCCATGCTCGTTCCCCTTCCTGAAACCAGCTCACCGTCTGCCGACGGCCCCGGGAGGGCACGCGCGGTCCTGAGCGGACACGCGACACCGGCATCGAACACATTGCTTCCAAGCCATTATCCCGCATCTCAGGACCCGATGACCAACATCAGTCGGCATCGCTTGGGCAACGCGCGCGAGCAAAACCACTCAATTCGGGGATGTGGCTGCGATACTGCGCCACCCCGCGGACGCCCTCCGAACGAATCCACTCCGGTTTTCTTTGACGCAGGTCACACGTCCGGTCCGGCTCTTGGACGGCGATCTCCGCCATGCTGTCCTTCGGACAGGGACGTACTGAGCGGTACGTCACCAGCGACGACCGGAGGGGATGCGCCATGGCCGACACCGTGCTCTACGAGGTGAGCGACGGACTCGCGACGATCACGCTGAACCGCCCCGAGGCGATGAACGCGCTGAACATCGCGACGAAGGTCGCCCTCAGGGAGGCGGCGGAATCCGCGGCAGGGGACACCGCCGTACGGGCGATCCTGCTGACCGCGGCCGGCGACCGGGCGTTCTGCGTGGGCCAGGACCTGAAGGAGCACATCGGGCTGCTGGCGGCGGACCGTGAGACGGGGTCCGGGCAGACGATGAGCACGGTCAAGGAGCACTACAACCCGATCGTGAAGGCGCTGGCCGGGGCGCCCAAGCCGGTCGTCGCCGCGGTGAACGGTGTCGCGGCCGGGGCGGGCTTCGGCTTCGCGCTCGCCGCGGACTACCGGGTGGTGGCCGAGACGGCGGCGTTCAACACCTCCTTCGCGGGTGTCGCACTGACCGCGGACTCCGGCATCTCCTGGACGCTGCCGCGGGTGGTCGGCCCGGGCCGCGCCGCCGACCTGCTGCTCTTCCCGCGCAGCATCAGCGCCCAGGACGCACTGGAGCTGGGCATCGCCAACCGCCTGGTGCCGGCCGCCGAGCTGCGGGCCGAGGGCGAGAAGGTCGCCCGGGCCCTGGCCGAGGGCCCGACCGTGGCCTACGCGGCGATCAAGGAGGCGGTCGCCTACGGCATGACGCACTCCCTCGCCGAGACCCTGGAGAAGGAGGACGAGCTGCAGACGCGGGCGGGCCGGTCCGAGGACCACACGATCGCCGTGCAGGCCTTCGTGAACAAGGAGAAGCCGAAGTACCTGGGCCGCTGAGGTCACCCAGCAGCTAGCGGGCGGGTTGGTCGGTGCGGCTCACGCACGCTTCCAGGTGGTCGTTCACCAGCCCGCACGCCTGCATCAGGGCGTACGCCGTCGTGGGGCCGACGAATCTGAGGCCGCGTTTCTTCAGCGCCTTCGACAGAGCCGTGGACTCCGGGGTGACCGCGGGGACGTCGACGAGGGTCTTCGGGGCCGGGCGGGCGGCCGGGTCGGGGGCGTGCGACCAGATGAACTCGTCCAGCTCGCCCTCCGCCCAGTCGGCGAGCACGCGCGCGTTGGCGACCGTCGCGTCGATCTTGGCGCGGTTGCGGATGATGCCCGGATCGGCCAGCAGCCGCTCGCGGTCCTCGTCCGTGAACGCGGCGACCTTCTCGATCCGGAAGCCCGCGAAGGCCGTACGGAAGCCCGGGCGGCGGCGCAGGATCGTGATCCAGGACAGGCCCGACTGGAAGGCCTCCAGGCTGATCCGCTCGAAGAGGGCGTCGTCGCCGTGGACCGGGCGGCCCCACTCCTCGTCGTGGTACGACACGTAGTCCTCGGTGGACAGGGCCCACGGGCAGCGCAGCGCGCCGTCGGGCCCGGCGAGGGCGGCCCCGTCGCTCATCGCTGCTCCTCCTGGCCCGGCCGCTCAAGGCGGGCGTGCGCGGCGGCCGCTCTGGCGCCGGCCAGCGCGGACTCCAGGTCGGCGATGCGGGCGTCCCGCTCCGCGAGTTCGGCGGCGACGCGGGCGAGGACGTCGTCGACGTCCGCCATGCGGTAGCCGCGCGGGACGAGCGGGAAACGCACGCTCTCGATGTCCGCGCTGCCGACCGGGCGGTCCGGGGGCAGCGGGTCCTGCAGCCGCTCCGGGGCCGCCTCCGGCAGCGGTGCGCTCTCACCGCCGCTCACCACGGCGAGTGTCACCGCGGCCACCACGACGGCGAGGGCGACGACCAGGAACAAGAACATAACCATCGCTGAGGTCCCCACGCTCCTTGCGCCCGACGCTGTGCCGGAAGCTGAATCTGTCAGGCTCCGATCGTGCCATGCGAGTCTGACAGTTAGGGTCGCAGGCGGCCGTACTGCGGGACGTACTAGGAGAGGTCACAGCGGATGCTCAGGCTGGGCAGGCGGGAATTCGGGCCCCACGAGCCGGTGATCATGGCGATCGTGAACCGGACGCCGGACTCCTTCTACGACCAGGGGGCCACGTTCCGCGACGAGCCGGCGCTCGCTCGGGTGGAGCAGGCGGTGGCCGAGGGGGCCGCGATCATCGACATCGGCGGGGTGAAGGCCGGGCCGGGCGAGGAGGTCACAGCCGAGGAGGAGGCGCGGCGCACGGTCGGGTTCGTCGCGGAGGTACGGCGTCGCTTCCCGGACGTGATCATCAGTGTGGACACCTGGCGGGCCGAGGTCGGCGAGGCGGTGTGCGAGGCGGGGGCGGACCTGCTGAACGACGCCTGGGGCGGGGTCGATCCGGGGCTCGCGGAGGTTGCCGCGCGGTACGGCGTGGGGCTGGTGTGCACGCACGCGGGAGGGGTCCAGCCGCGGACCCGGCCGCATCGGGTCACGTACGACGACGTCATGGACGACATCCTGAAGGTGACCGTGGGGCTGGCCGAGCGGGCCGTTTCGCTGGGGGTGCCCCGGGAGTCGGTGCTGATCGATCCGGGGCACGACTTCGGGAAGAACACGCGGCACAGTCTCGAGGCGACGCGGCGGCTGGACGAGATGGTCGCCACGGGGTGGCCGGTGCTGGTGTCTCTGTCCAACAAGGACTTCGTGGGCGAGACGCTGGACCGCCCGGTGAAGGAGCGGTTGATCGGGACGCTGGCGACCACGGCGGTGTCGGCGTGGCTCGGGGCACAGGTGTACCGGGTCCACGAGGTGGCCGAGACCCGCCAGGTACTCGACATGGTGGCGTCGATCGCCGGGCACCGGCCCCCCGCGGTCGCCCGACGAGGCCTGGCCTGACCCCGGGGGCGGAGCCCCCGGGGGTGGGGTTCAGCGGGCTGCTTCCTTCGAGACCAGGGCTACTGCCTCCTCGACCTCGTCGGTCACGTGGAACAGGAGCAGGTCCTTCTCGGAGGCCTTGCCCCGGGCCACCAGGGTGTTGTGCAGCCAGTCCACCAGGCCGCCCCAGTACTCGCTGCCGAAGAGGACGATCGGGAAGCGGGTGACCTTCTGGGTCTGGACGAGGGTGAGAGCCTCGAAGAGTTCGTCCAGGGTGCCGAGGCCGCCCGGGAGGACGACGAAACCCTGCGCGTACTTGACGAACATCATCTTGCGGACGAAGAAGTAGCGGAAGTTGAGGCCGATGTCGACGTAGGGGTTGAGCCCCTGCTCGAAGGGCAGCTCGATACCGAGGCCCACCGAGATGCCACCCGCCTCCAGCGCCCCCTTGTTGGCCGCCTCCATCGCCCCGGGGCCACCGCCCGTGATCACGGCCCAGCCGGCCTCGACCAACCCTCGGCCCAGCCGCACACCGGCGTCGTACTCGGACGAGTCCACCGGTGTCCGCGCGGAGCCGAACACGCTGATGGCAGGGGGAAGTTCGGCCAGCGTGCCGAAGCCCTCGATGAACTCCGACTGGATCCGCAGGACCCGCCACGGGTCGGTGTGGACCCAGTCGGAGGGCCCGCCCGCGTCCAGCAGCCGCTGGTCGGTCGTACTGGCCGTGACCTGACTGCGCCGTCGGAGGACCGGGCCGAGCCGTTGCTCGTCCGGCGGCTGCTTCTTCCCCTCGGGGTTTCCGGTAGCCATGTGCGCTCCCTCCGCTTGCCGGTAGTTCGACCTCAGACTAGATCTACGCGGGTTACGGAGGGGGGACGTATGCGTGTCCGCCTTGAAGCGGCGTACCGGAACCTTTACGCCGTGAGCCAGGTGCGCAGCCGCTCCTCGCCCGCCAGGATCTTGGCCACCTCGACCCGCTCGTCGCGCTTGTGCGCCAAGTGCGGGTTGCCGGGACCGTAGTTGACGGCCGGAACGCCGAGCGCGGAGAAACGGGAGACGTCCGTCCAGCCGTACTTGGGCTGCGCGGTGCCGCCCACCGCCTCGATGAAGGCGGCCGCGGCCGGGTGGGAGAGGCCGGGCAGCGCGCCGGGGCTGTGGTCGTCGACGACGAACTCGGACACGCCGCAGTCCGCGAACACCTCGCGGACGTGCGCGATCGCCTCCTCCTCGGTGCGGTCGGGGGCGTAACGGAAGTTGACGCTCACCACGCACTCGTCCGGGATGACGTTGCCCGCGACTCCGCCGGTGACGCGGACCGCGTTCAGGCCCTCGCGGTACTCCAGGCCGTCGATGACCGGGTAACGGGGCTCGTAGGAGGCCAGCCTGGCCAGGATGGGGGCCGCCGCGTGGATGGCGTTGGAGCCCATCCAGCTGCGCGCCGAGTGGGCCCGCTCGCCGGTGGTCTTCAGCAGGACCCGCAGCGTGCCCTGGCAGCCGCCCTCGACCTGGCCGTCGGAGGGCTCCAGGAGGACGGCGAAGTCGCCCTGCAGCCAGTCCGGGTGGGCCTCGGCGACGTGCTTGAGGCCGTTGCGCTCGGCGGCGACCTCCTCGTTGTCGTAGAACACGAAGGTCAGGTCACGGTTGGGGGCGGGGACCGTGGCCGCGATGCGCAGCTGCACCGCCACGCCGGACTTCATGTCGCAGGTGCCGCAGCCCCAGAGCACGCCGTCCTCGTCCAGCCGGGACGGCACGTTGTCCGCGATGGGCACGGTGTCGATGTGGCCGGCCAGGATGACCCGTTCCGCCCGGCCCAGGTTCGTCCGGGCGATCACGTTGTTGCCGTACCGGTCGACGGTGAGGTGCGGCAGGGCACGCAGGGCGGTCTCGATCGCGTCCGCGAGGGGCTTCTCGGCGCCGCTCTCGGAGGGGAAGTCCACGAGTTGTGCGGTGAGCGCGGCGGCGTCCAGCGTGAGGTCAAGCGAGGTGTCGGCCATGGTCCCGACCCTAGCGCGCACGCACGCCGGGCTCGGGACTGCGCTGCGCCCGGTGGACCCGGCGTGAGGGGCGGGGAGGCCTCCAGTACCTTGTACGCGTGCCAGAGCCGTCCCCCACTCGCCCCAAGCGCCGCGGCCGCCTCGTTCGAATCGGTGCGGCCCTGTTGGTCCTGTCCGGCGTCGCCGCCTATCTCGTGGTGCAGTACGTCACCGGAGGCCCGGGCGCGAGAGGCTGCAGGGTGGTCTCCGGCACGGGTGACGGGGCGGCGTACGAGTTCACGCCCGAGCAGGCGGTGAACGCGGCGACGATCGCGGCGGTCGGCACCGGGCGGGGCATGCCCGAGCGGGCGGTGACCATCGCGCTGGCGACCGCCATCCAGGAGTCGGGGCTGCGCAACATCCAGCACGGTGACCGGGATTCCCTGGGCCTGTTCCAGCAGCGGCCCTCGCAGGGCTGGGGCACCGAGCAGCAGGTCATGGACCCGGCGTACGCGGCGGGCATCTTCTACGCGCACCTGGCCCGGGTGCCCGACTACACCGACCTGCCGCTGACGGTGGCCGCGCAGCGGGTGCAGCGCAGCGGCTATCCGGAGGCGTACGCCAAGCACGAGCCGGACGCCACGCTGCTGGCGGCCGCGCTGACCGGGCACGCGGCGGCCACGCTGACCTGCGACGGGCGCCCGGAGCGTACTGCCGAGGCGACCGGGCCCGACGCGGTACGGGCCGCGCTGGTGCGGGACTTCGGGCGGGACGCGCTGCAGGAGACCGGGGCGGAGGTGGGCGGTACGGAGGTTCCGTCGCCGTCGCCCTCCCCGAGCGTGACCGCGACGGCGCACGGGCGGACCGTGACCGTACCGGTGTCCGAGGGCCGCAGGACGGACGGCGACGAGCGCGACGAGCGGGAGCGGGGCTGGCAGCTGGCGCAGTGGGCCGTGGCCAACTCCTCGTCGCTGCACATCCAGCGGGTGGCGTACGCGGGGCGGGAGTGGACCGCCGGGAGCAACGGCGGTCAGTGGCGCACGGCCGGCACGCAGGGGGCCGCGGGGGCGGAGAAGTCCGCGGGGGCGGTCCGGATCATCACCGGACAGTAGTACGGGGGCTCACTCGGCCGGGTTGTACGGCTTCGGGGTGGGCGTGTTTTCCCGCGGATTTCGGCGTGGATTCGGGACCCCTTGGAAACCAAGGGCTGTAAGGATTCTGCGGGATCGCACGGTGGCGCTCTTTGCCCGTTTTTATCCACAAACGATAATGCGATGCGTTATCCATTCTTTACCTTTGGCCTCCGCAACCTTCGTCGGCTTCGAGTCGGTAGTCACGGCGTCCGAGTACGGACACAGTCACCGTTCTCCACCCGTCGAATGGAGCATCATGTCCCTCCCCCTGACCCGCCGGATCGCCCGTGCCGCGCTGCTCGTCGCAGCGGGAGCGGCCGCCGGGGTCGGTGCGGCCGGCTCTGCCGGCGCGGCCACGAACCTGCCGGCGGCGCCCGCGAACCTCGGCGGCGTGACCGCCCTGGACGGGGCGCACGTCGGCAACACCGTCGACGGTGCGGCGCAGAACGTCACCGATCTGGCGGGTAACGCGGGCAGCAAGGCGGTCAAGCAGGCGGTGCCGGCCGCGGGCAGGACCGGCGGTGGTGCCGTGAAGAAGACGACGCCTGCGGTGCAGAAGGCCGCGGGGGACGCGACCGCGACCGCGGGGGGTGCCCTCGGGGACACCGCGTCCGGCGTGACGAAGGGTGGGCTGCCGACGGAGTCTCTCACCAAGGGTGGGCTGCCCACGTCGTCCCTGCCGACGTCGTCCCTGCCGACGAAGGGTCTGCCGCTGGGCGGCTGAGGCCCGGTCACGGCGACGGGGCCCAGGGACTTCCCTGGGCCCCGTCGCCTTTTGCCTGCGTCGGCAGGGGCCGGGCAGCGCTCGAGCCGTGCCCGGCACTGCAGGCCGTGCCCACCCGTTCCGCCCTGCGGAACGACTGCCCACGGCAGCCGGGCGGGCGGCGGCCGGGAGAGCGGTTTCGGCGGCAGCCACTGCCGTGGCGGGGGCTGCGCCAGCGGTGGCGGGAGCTGCGGCAGCGGTGGCGGGAGCTGCGGCAGCGGCTTCAGGGACGGTTACGTCGTCAGGCGGGCTACCGCTGCGCGGACCCTCTCGTCCGTCGCCGTGAAGGCCACGCGTACGAAGTTCTCGCCCGCCTCGCCGTAGAAGTCGCCGGGGGCCACCAGGATGCCGAGGTCGGCCAGGTGGGACACCGTGGTCCAGCAGGACTCGTCCCGGGTCGCCCAGAGGTAGAGGCTGGCCTCGCTGTGTTCGATGCGGAAGCCGTGGTTCAGGAGGGCTTCGCGCAGGAGGGCGCGGCGGGCCGCGTAGCGCTCGCGCTGCACGTGGACGTGCTCGTCGTCGCCCAGGGCCGCCACCACCGCCGCCTGTGTCGGCGCCGAGGTCATCATGCCGCCGTGCTTGCGGATCTCCAGGAGGGGCCCCAGGACCGCCGGGTCGCCGGCCACGAAGGCGGCGCGGTAGCCGGCCAGGTTGGACCGCTTGGAGAGGGAGTGGACGGCGAGGATGCCGTCGTAGGAGCCGCCGTTCACGTCGGGGTGCAGGACCGAGACCGGGTCGGCCTCCCAGCCCAGCTCCAGGTAGCACTCGTCGGAGACGAGCAGGACGCCGTGCTCGCGGGCCCAGGCGACCATGCCGGTCAGCTCGTCCTTGGAGAGGACCTTGCCGGTGGGGTTGGAGGGCGAGTTCAGCCAGAGGAGCTTCAGGTTCGCCGGGTCCAGTTCGCGCGGGTCGTCGTAGACCTCGTACGCGGCGCGGGCCAGGCGGGCGCCGACCTCGTACGTCGGGTACGCCAGGCGCGGGTAGGCCACCTTGTCGCCGGGGCCGAGGCCCAGCTGGGTCGGCAGCCAGGCGACCAGTTCCTTGGAGCCGACGATCGGCAGGACGTGGCGGTGGGTGACCCCACGGGCGCCCAGGCGGCGCTCCAGCCAGCCGGTGATCGCGTCACGCAGCGCGGGGGTGCCCCAGACCGTCGGGTAGCCGGGCGAGTCGGCCGCGTCGACCAGGGCCTTCTGGATCAGTTCGGGGACCGGGTCGACCGGGGTGCCGACGGACAGGTCGACGATGCCGTCCGGGTGCGCGGCGGCCGTCTTCTTGTACGGCTCAAGCTTGTCCCAGGGGAACGTCGGAAGACGGTCGGAGACTGCGGACACGGGATCTTGCTCGCTTTCGTCGGTACGGCAAACGCCTCGGTCCCGTACGGCGCGATCTGGGCGATCGGGCCGTGCGGGCCGAGGCGATGGGTTCCCCCCTGCTCGGGCGAAGCCGAGAGCTCGGGGGAGGGTGGTGGGCCGCTTGGCCGCTCAAACGGTCACTAGGCCTGCGGCGGCAGCGCGGCGATGAAGGGATGGTCGCGCTCGATCAGACCCAGCTTGCTGGCACCACCGGGAGAGCCCAGCTCGTCGAAGAACTCGACGTTCGCCTTGTAGTAGTCCTTCCACTCCTCCGGAGTGTCGTCCTCGTAGAAGATCGCCTCAACCGGGCAGACCGGCTCACAGGCACCACAGTCGACGCATTCGTCCGGGTGGATGTACAAGGACCGTGAGCCCTCGTAGATGCAGTCGACCGGGCACTCCTCGATGCACGCCTTGTCCTTCACGTCGACACAAGGCTGCGCGATGACGTAGGTCACGCTGTCGTTCCTCCTCGATAGGGCGCTGGCGGGCCTCCATAGGCTCCGCCGCCTGGCGCGCGGGAGCGCGGCGTCGTCGATGCCCGCCCCTAGTATCTCCGTTCCGGGGCATGATCCATACAGGAGGGGTGAACTGACCAGTGGAAATCTCGGCGAAAGGGCGCCTCGAGGTCCGTATCACCACTGCTGACGTGGGCAAACGGGTCTCCGTACGGCGCTTGAGCGAACCTGGAGCGACGGAGGAGAAGTTCACCGACACGGTGGGTGTTCTCACATCATGGGACAACGGAGTGCTCATGATCACACGGCGGGACGGACGGAGTGTCCGGATCCCTGAGTCCGTGCTGGTCGCGGGCAAGGTGGTCCCGGCCGCGCCGGCCCGCCGCCGGGGTCCGGCCGCGAGCTACCCGGAGCTGGCGCGGATCACCGCGCGCGCGTGGCGGCCGGTGGAGAGCGAGTCGCTCGGCGAGTGGGAGCTGCGGGCCGCAGTCCAGGAGGTGCCGCCCGCAGGGCGTCCGTGGGGGGTGGTGGCCGGGCGACGGGCGGGCTTCACGCGGCGGGCCAACAGTGTGCTGCCGCTCGGTGACCCGGGACGTCCGCTCGACGCGGCGCTGGAGGCCGTACGACGCTGGTACGGCGAGCGGGGCCTGCCCGCCTACGTGCAGACCGCCACCGGCGCCGAGGGCGCGCAGGAGCTGCTGTGCGCGGAGCTCGAGCGGCGCGGCTGGGTGCGGGAGGTGACCGCCGAGCTGTGGATCGGGGCGCTGGCTCCGGTCGCGGACCGGGCCGAGGGCACCGGGGTGGAGCTGTCCCGGGAGGCGGACGAGGCGTGGCTCGCGCGGTACCAGCGCAAGGGGGCGAGCGAGGTGGCCCTGCGGGTGCTGAACAGCGGACCGTCGGTGTGGTTCGCGACCGTGCCCGGTGCGGCCGGGGAGCCGCCTGCGGCGATCGGGCGGTGTGTGGTGGACGGACGCTGGGCCGGTTTCGCCGCCGTCGAGGTCGATCCCGCCCGGCGACGGCAGGGGCTGGCCACCGAGGTGATGGCCGCGCTGGCCCGCCGCGCCCTGGACGAGGGCGCCTCGGCGGCCTGGCTCCAGGTGGAGGACGACAACGAGGCGGCCCGCGCCCTGTACGCCGACCTCGGCTTCGCCCCGCACCACGCGTACCACCACTACCGGGCACCGGAAGAGAGCGCGGACGAGCGCCCTCACCCCGGTCCGAAGAACACTCGCGTCGAACGGTCGTAGGGATCGCTGTGGACGGGCATGAGCCAGGCATGCGGCACCGTTTCCTTCCGCCTCCGTATCCGCCCCCGCCGGAGCGGTCCGCCGAGGTGCGGCGGCGGTTCGGGGAGGAGGCGCGGTCGGAGCGGCCGGATCTGTCGGCGCTGTGTCTGCTGATCGGTGCCGAGGCGGACGGGACGCTGGACGAGGCCGGGATGGACGCGGCCCAGCTGGAGCTGGACCGGCTGGCCGGGCTGCTGCCGTACCGGCCGGGCGGACCGCCTGCCTGGGCGCAGGCGCTGTGCCGGCTGCTGGGTGAGCGCTACGAGTTCCACGGGACCCCGTCCGACTACCAGCGGCTGGAGTGCTCGCTGCTGCACGAGGTGCTGCGGCGGCGGCGCGGGCTGCCGATCCTGCTGTCGGTGGTGTGGATGGAGGTGGCGAGGCGGGCGGGCGCCCCGGTGTACGGGGTCGCGCTGCCGGGGCACTTCGTGGTCGGGTTCGGGGCGGCGGAGGAGCAGGTGCTGGCCGATCCGTTCGACGGCGGGAAGGTGCTGACCGGGGCGGATGCCGAGCTGCTCGTGGTGGGGGCCACGGGGGCGCCGCTGCAGCCGTCGATGCTGGTGCCCGCGACGCCTCTGGAGGTCGTGCAGCGGATCCTGAACAACATCCGGGCGTGGGCCTCGGCCCGGCCCGAGCGGTCGGACGTCGCGCTGCGGGCCGTGGAGTTGAGCCTGCTGCTGCCCGCGCATCCGGCTCGGTTGCGCTACGAGCGGGGTCAGCTGCTGGTGCAGCGCGGTGAGTTCGCGGCGGGGGCCGAGGAGCTGGACACGTACGCCCACCTGATCGAGGTCGTCGACGAGTCGGCTGCCCGGAAGGTGCGGCAGCAGGCCCACACGGCCCGGTCGATGCTCAACTGAGCCCTCAGAGCCAGCCCTTCTCCCGGGCGATCCGCACCGCCTCCGCCCGGTTCCGTACCGCGAGCTTCTGGATGGCCGTGGAGAGGTAGTTGCGGACCGTGCCCTGGGAGAGGTGGAGGGCCTGGGCCAGCTCCGCGTTGGTGGAGCCGTCGGCCGCGGCGCGGAGCACCTCGCGCTCCCGGTCGGTGAGGGGGTTGGCGCCCTCGGCCAGCGCGGCCGCGGCCAGGGTCGGATCGATGACCCGCTCCCCCGACAGCACCTTGCGGACCGCGTCGGCGAGTTGGGCGGCCGGCGCGTCCTTGACGAGGAACGCGTCGGCGCCCGCCTCCATGGCGCTGCGCAGATAGCCGGGGCGGCCGAAGGTGGTGAGGACGACGAGCTTGACCGCGGGGTACTCGCGGTGCACCCGGGCCGCCGCCTCGATGCCGGTGCAGCCGGGCATCTCGATGTCGAGCAGCGCCACGTCGACGCCGTGCGCGCCGACGGCCGCCACCACCTCGTCCCCGCGCGCGACCTGGGCGACGACCTCGATGTCGTCCTCCAGGCCGAGAAGTGCGGCCAGCGCCTCGCGGACCATCGACTGGTCCTCGGCCAGGAGGACCTTGATCGTGCTCGTCATGCCCCGGATCCTACGTCCGCCGAGGCGGCCGCAGGCACCCGGGCGACCAGCCGGAACCCTTGCTTGACCCGGCCCGCCTCCAGCGCGCCGCCGACCTTCTCCAGACGCTCGGTCAGACCGGTCAGACCGTTGCCCGGGCCGGTGCCGGAACCGCCGGATCCGTTGTCCTCGACGCAGAGTTCGAGGACCGGGCCGTCCAGGGTCTGGCGGCGCAGGACCTGTACGACGCACCGGTCGGCGCCGCTGTGCCGGACCACGTTGGTGATCGCCTCGCGCAGCGCCCAGGCGAGGGCGGACTCGGCCTCCTCCGGGATGCCGTCGAGGTCGGGTTCCCCGGGCACCTCGGCCACCACCCCGGCGGCGGTCAGCGCGACCTGGGTACCGGCGAGTTCGGCGGCGAGGCGGGGGCGGCGGTAGCCGGTGACGGCCTCGCGGACGTCGACCAGGGCCTGGCGGCTGACCTGTTCGATGTCGGCGACCTGCTGGGCGGCCTTGTCCGGGTGGTCGGGCAGCATCCGGCCGGCCAGCTCGCTCTTCAGCGTGATCAGCGAGAGCGAGTGGCCCAGCAGGTCGTGCAGGTCGCGGGCGAGGCGCAGTCGCTCCTCGTTGGCGGCGAGCTGGGCGACGGTGGCCCGGGCCTTGCGCAACTCGATGGTGGTCCGCACCAGTTGGCTGACACCGGTCATCGCGAATCCGATGAGGATCACCAGGAGGAGCAGGCCGCGGGCCTCCTTCTCGTCGAAGTGCAGGCCGATGAGGTACATCACGGCGCCCGACGCCGGGATCGCCCAGTAGGCCGCCCGCACCGGCAGGGTCGCCCCGCAGGCCACCGAGAGGTAGACGAAGAGTCCGAGCCAGGCGCTACCGAGGGTGTAGGCCAGCACGGGGGCGAGAACGCCGAGGATCGCGCCCAGGGTGAGGACGAGGCGCGGGGAAAACGGCCGGCCGATGTTGCGGAAGACCAGCGTCAGATAGACCCCGACGAAGGCCGCGAGGCCGAACGAGCCGGCCACCCTGGCGCCAGTGGTGTGTCCGCCGTTGATCAGGTCGTCGACCGGCGAGCTGAGGAAGACCAGCCAGACGCCGATCCACAACACCTTGACCAGCAGCTCGCGCCGGTTGCGGGGCGGCCAGCCCACGGGTGCGTGCTTCGTGTCCCCCGCCGTCCGGTCTTCCGTCATCGTGCTCACGCCTTCAGCGTGTCCTTCCGGTACAGCCAGGCCGCGCCGCCCGCGAAGAGGACGAAGGAGACGACGAGGATGGCGATGTCCTGGGCTTCCGGGGCCTGGCTCTGTTCGATCGCGCGCCCCAGAGCAGCGTACGCGTGCGTGGGGAGCCACTTGGCGATGTCCTGGAGCCACTGCGGGAAGGTGGTGGTCGGCATCCACAGGCCGCCCAGCATCGACATGCCGAAGTAGGTGATCATCGTGATCGGGCGGACCGCGTCCCCGCTGGCGAGGTAGCCGATGGCGACGCCGAGCGCGGCGAAGACGAGGCTGCCGGCCCAGATGGCGCCGGTGAGAGCGAGCCACTGCCAGGCGTCGAGTCGTACGTCCTTCACGGCCGCGGCGACGACGAAGACGATGACGATCGACGGAAGGCTGACGACGGCCGCGCTGGCGGTCTTGGCGAGGACGTAGCCGCGCCCCGGGAGGGTGGTCAGCCGGAGCTGCCGTACCCAGCCGCTCTCGCGCTCCTTGGCGATGCGCTCGCTGTTGCCCATCAGGACGGCGGTCAGCGCGCCGAAGGAGGCCATGGAGACCATCATGTAGGTCGGCAGGGTGAGGCCCGAGCCGTCGATCTTCGTCTTGGAGTCGGCGTTGCCCGCGATGAGCAGGAACAGGGCCGAGGGGTAGATCACCGAGAAGAACAGGAACTTGCGGTTGCGCAGGGCGCGGGCGAGTTCGAGCTTGATCAGGCTGCTCATGACTGCTTGGCCTCCTCGGCCTCCGTGATGGCGACGAACGCCTGCTCCAGGCCGAGGCCGGCGACTTCGAGGTTGCGGGGGTAGACGCCGAGGCCGTACAGGGCGTGGACGGTCGCGTCGGCGTCGGAGGACTGGATGCGGACGGTCTGACCGGAGCCCGCGGCGGAGCCGCTGTTGGACACAGTGACGGAGGTGAGGAAGGGCAGGCCGCGCAGGGCCGCCTCGTCGATGTTCCCCTCCAGGTCGAAGGAGACCCGGCGGGCGCCCGCCTTGGCCTTGATCTCGGCGGCGGTGCCGTCGGCGAGGAGGCGGCCGCGGTGCAGCACGAGCACGCGGTCGGCGATGGCGTCGGCCTCTTCGAGGTAGTGGGTGGCGAAGAGGACCGTACGGCCCTGGTCGGCCTGTTCCCGCATGGTGGCCCAGAAGGCCTGGCGGGCGGAGACGTCCATACCGGTGGTCGGCTCGTCCAGGACGATCAGATCGCTGTCGCCCGCGGTGGCGAGGGCGAAGCGGACGCGCTGGGCCTGGCCGCCGGAGAGCTTGTTGACCTTGCGGTCGGCGATCTGCGTGAGGCTCGCGCGGGCGAGGACGTCTGCGGACTTGTACGGCTTCGGGTGCAGCGAGCAGGCCAGCTTCACCAGCTCGGCGACGGTGACCTCGTCCATCAGCCCGCCGCTCTGCAGCATGGCCCCGACCCGCCCGGCGACGATCGCCTCGCGCGGGCTGGTCCCGAACACGCTCACCGTGCCGCCGTCGGCCTGCTTGAGGCCGAGGAGCAGGTCCAGGGTGGTGGACTTGCCGGCCCCGTTCGGGCCGAGGAGGGCGACGGTCTCGCCCGGGTACAGCCGGAGCGAGAGCCCGTCGACGGCCCGTACGCTCCCGTACGTCTTGGTCACCTGGTCGAACCCGACCACCGGGGTGGTGGTGGCCGGTGCCGCTGTCGTTGTCATGCCCACCATGCTGGCCGTGGGGGCCCTGGACGCGGCAGTGTCCGCGGTCCCGAGTGCCGGATGACAGATGTCATGCGATTCGGGTGACACGCGCGCAGGGGGCGCCCGGCGGACGCCCCCTGTCGGTCGCGCTAGTTCGGGTTCGTGGGAATGACCGCGACCCGGTTGGTCTTGCTCATCAGCGCCTGGCGCAGGGCGACGTAGACGTCCTGCGGGGTGACGGCCGTCTTCTTGCCGTTGGCCCGGGTGATGAGCACGCCGTCGAAGGCCTGGCCGTACAGCTGCTTCAGGGCTGCCAGGTCGGGCTTGTCGGTCAGCTTGCCGTCGGGAGTGGCCTCCACCCTGAGGAACTTCCACAGCGAGTTCTGCGGGCTCATCGGGACCGAGTGCGCCGCGTCCGTCTGGACCGTGACCCGGGCCGACATCGCCGGTTCGGCGAAGGCCTTCATCTCGCGGTCGACCTCGGCGTTCGAGACCGTCGGCTGCTTGGTGGTCGTCGGCACGGTCACCGGGGTCGCCGTGCCCGTCTCCACCAGCTTGCGGTAGGCCTGTTCGACCGCCTGGGTCGACCGGGCCGCGTCGATGGCCTTGCCCGCCTTGCCGTAGACGGCCACGGCCTTGCCGGCCTTGAACGTGATGGTGCCGTCGGCGACCGCGCCGGAGCCCGAGCCGCCGCCGGCCTGCTCGAGCGCGGCCTGGAGCTTCTCGTCGTCGACCGGCATGACCGGCTCGACCTCCCGCTTCTGACCGAAGAGGGAGCCGATCACGGAGACCGGGTTGTAGTCGCTCTTCGCGGCCTCGCTGACGGTGCTCTGGAAGTCGAACTGCAGGCCCGCGTTCTCCGGCGTCAGGGACACCGTCCGGCCGCCCACGGAGAGCTTCAGCGGCTTGTCGACCCGGCTGCCGAAGGCGTCGTCGAGCTTCTTTACGGCGTCGTCGCGGGTGCCGCCGCCGATGTCGACGCCGAGCACGGTGGTGCCCTTGGGCACGTCGGTGTGGTTCATCAGCAGGCCGGCGCCGTAGGCACCGCCCGCGAGGACGAACACGCCGACGCCGAGCAGCACGACCTTGCTGCGGCCCTTCTTCTTCGGCTTGGCCTGGGCCTTGGGCTGCGGGGCCGGGTCGGGCAGCTTGGGCGCCGTGTGCGGCACCGGGCCGTCGGAGTGCGCGCCGGCGCCGAACGGGGCGTTCCCGGCGGACGGGACGACCGGGATGCCGCTGGTGACGGTGTGTCCGGAGACGTTGTCCGGGGCGCGGTAGCCGGGCGTGCCCGGTTCGGGGGCCGGCTTCTGCGGGGTGAGGATCGCGGTGTCGTCGCTGAGGCCGCCGCCGGGTGCCGTGGCGGGGCCGGGGAAGGCGCCGGTGGCGGCCGGACCGCCCGGGCCGGTCTGGCCGTTCGCGCCGCCGGGGAGGTGGTGGCTGCCGGTGTCGTAACCGCCGGGCAGCTGGTGGCTGCCGGTGTCGTAGCCGCCGGGCAGCTGGTGGCTGCCGGTGTCGTAGCCGCCCGGAGAGTCGAAGGACTCGCCGAGGTCCCGGTCCAGATCACTGAGCGAGCTCCGCGGAGCGGCCGGCGGGACGAACGGTCCGTCGCCGGTGACCGGTCCGCCGGTGGGGCCCGCGGGGCCCTGCGGGCCGCGGCCGCCCTGACCGTTCGGCCCGTTGAAGCCACTGGGACCGCCGGGGCCGCCGGACGCGCTCGCGCCGGGGGTGCCGCCGCCGATTCCGCTCGTGCCGCCGCTCTCCGCGAAGTACGGCAGGTCGTCGCGGCTCGGTTCGCCGCCGCCGGTCGCACCGGGGCGGGAGCCGCCGCGCGAGCCCGCGGCCAGCACCTCGGTCACGTCGAAGGAGCCGGTGCCGCCGCCGTGCCCCGGGGCCACGGGGCCGCCGGTGGCGCTGGGCAGGCCCGAGCCGTTCGTACCGCCGGGGCGAGGGCCGCCGGGCGCGCTCATGGAGCCGACCACACCACCGGGGCGGCCGCCGCCGGTGCGAGTGCCGCCGGCACCCGAGGCGCTCGGACCGCTCGGCTGGGCGCTCGGCTTGCTCGGCGCGGCGGCGGAACCGCCGGGCGTCCCGGCGCCGTTCGTGCCGCCGGCACCCGGACCGCCCTTGGGCGCGCCGGACTTGCGGGGCGCAAACCAGTCGCTGGGCTTCTCCTCGGCCTGCGGGGCGGGCTCGACGGGGGGTGCGACGGTGCCGGCGGACATCGCGGCGGCGGGAGCCGGCCGCGTGTCGGCGCCGGAGTCGTCCGCGCCGGCATCGCCGTCGCCGACGGGCTTGCGCACGACGACCGGCGGGATGGGCCGGGACCCGGGGATGTTGATCCGGATCCGCGTCGTCAGCGTGGTCTCGGTCTTGCGTTCCTCGGGCTGGGTGGCCGAACGGCCCGCGTCCGCGCCGGCGTCGGAAGCCATGGGGGTTCCGTACGGCGGCGTCCCCGAGGGGTATGCGGCTCCGCCGGACCCGTTGGGCCCGGAGGACGGAGTGTCAGTTTCACGACTCAAGGCAGGTTCTCCCGGTTGGCTCCGCCGCCCGTTACGACCTCAGCGGGCAGCTCGGCGGCGCGCACCACCATACTGGCCACGTCTGGCGCGCATCCCATGACCGCTGAGGAAACCCACACCGGACTCGCACGTGCGCCGCACGGCGAAGTGGTACGTCACTTGCCAAGTCGGGCAGGACCGTCGACGGGTTGCCGTCCGGGGGCAAGGGTGGCGCAGATCACAGCGAGGGCCATGCCGCCGAGCAGGAAGAGGTAGGAGCCAATTCCCGCGCCGAACAGGAAGTCGCCCTCGCTGCGGGTGTAGGTGAGCAGGACGACGGCGACGATCCAGCCGGCCACCGGCGCGACCGCCCCGGCCCGGCCGCCGAGCGCGTACGCCCCGCCGAAGAACAGCCCGCCCGCGCCCGCGAGGGCGAGCAGCAGCCCGCCCGGGAACCAGGCGGCCTGGACCAGGGCTCCGGCGAGCCCGACGATCGCGCCGAGCAGGAACAGCCCGAGGTAGGCGGCCATCCGTCCGGCCGAGGGCCGCTGCATCGGCTGGGCCAGCATCGAGCCCCGTCCGCCGCCGCTCATGACGCCTCCCCGGTGGCGATGCCGGCGAACAGGTCGGTCTCCCCGGGCTGCGCCCGGCCATGCACCAACTCGTAGTACTCGGTGGTGAACAGCGGCTGGGCGAGTTCGTTGGAGAGCGCGAAGTACGGCTCGGCCACATCGATCTGGGTGGCGTGGGCACGCATCGCGGCGGCCTTGGCGGCGGCGTGGGCGCTGCCGTCGATCGCGGTGGTGATCCGCTCGTCGTCGACCACACCGGGTACGTCGGCCAGCGAGGCGCTCTTCGCGAACGGGAGGCTCGGCAGCTCGTCCTGGAGGCGGGCGAAGGCGGCCTCGGCGACGGAGCGCGGGACGCGGTTCCAGTAGACCTTCTCGATCCGGTGCCCCTGTTCGGCCGCCAGTTCGACGGCCCGCATGGCCACGCGGTGGGCCTGGATGTGGTCCGGGTGGCCGTACCCGCCGTTGTCGTCGTACGCGACGAGGACCTGCGGGCGGACCTCCAGGATCACCTCGACGAGCGACCGGGCGGCCTCGTCCAGGTCGGCCTGCCAGAAGCAGGCGGGGTCCTCGTTGTCGGGAATGCCCATCATGCCGGAGTCGCCGTAGCGGCCCGCGCCGCCGAGCAGCCGCAGGTCCGCGACGCCCAGCTCACCCAGGGCGGCGCTCAGCTCGCCGCGCCGGTGTGCGCCCAGCGCGGCGCCGGTGAGATGCCGCAGCTCGGGCGGCATGACCTCGCCGCGCTCCCCCAGGGTGCAGGTGACCAGGGTCACGTGGGCACCCTCGGCCGCATACCTGGCCATGGTCGCGCCGTTGTTGATCGACTCGTCGTCCGGGTGTGCGTGCACCAGCAGCAGACGCCGGGCGAAGCGGGATGGGGATCCCCCCTGCTCGAAGAGCGTCGGGGAGGGCAGTTCCGTCATGGGACCACCCTACGAGGCGGCGGCGCTTCCCTCGGCCACCTCCTTCCAGTTCGGCATCGGCCACTCGCTCTCGGGGCGCCCCGCCGTGACCAGCAGGCCGGCGAGGAGGGTGCAGCCGGCCGCCCACCAGAAGGCGGCGGTGCAGCCGCGCAGCATCGCCGCGCCGGTCCATTCGGACCCGCCGAGGCGAGCGAAGAGGACACCGGCGACCACCGCCGAGCCGATCGCCTCGCCCAGGTGCCGGGTCGCGGTGACGGCGGCCGACGCCCCGCCGGAGTGCTGCGGGGCCACGGCGTCGGTCGCGAGGCGATCAGGACGCGGGGTGCGGCACGGTGCAGCAGGCGGGCAGAGACCTGGGCCCCCATGACGATCGCGGCGGCCAGGGACATGAACGCCCCGCCGACCCTGATCAGGGGGGTAGCCCTGGACGCTCCCCAGGTAGTGGCCAGGGCGCCGAAGAGACCGACGACACCGACGCCGGACAGGGCCAGGGCGAGGTAGCCGCCGACGCAGCTGCGGTCCTTCAGGACGTACGGTGCGCCCGGCCTCGGAACGCCCCCAGGTGGACCGGACCCATACCGTCCTCGCCCAACCGGGCGATCAGTGGGTGCGGGCCCGTACGGCTCGGGTCACCCGCGATCAACTGGTCCACGACTGGAAGGCAGTGGAACTGTCCAACCGGACGCGAGGCCGCCTCAGAACTTGATGCTGCCGATCATGCTGGCGACGTTCGTCGTCAGCTCACTGATCGTGGGCGCGATGGTCGAGGAGGCGAGGTAGAAGCCGAGCAGTATGCAGACGACCGCATGGCCACCCTTCAGTCCTGACTTCTTGATCAGCAGGAAGACGATGATCGCCAGCAGCACCACCGCCGAAATCGAGAGTGCCACGGCGGCTCACCTCCAAAGATCCCAGGGACGCGGGGGGTTCGGACTATGGGGGTTGTCACTCGGTCGTAGATCAGTAGAGCAACTTCATGCACACGCCGGCAGGTTCATACCCACTCAGCGGTAGTGATCATAACTATCCGTGCTCGCGCATCGCTCGGCGCACGGCCGCACAAGGGGGCGCATGGCCAATATGGTCGGGGTATGACGACCGAGGCTGACTCCTTCCCCCGTCGGCACGCCCGCACGCAGCGGTTCACGCTCGGCGCGCCGCGTGCGTTCACCGTGGCACCCGACGGTTCGCGTGTCGCGTTCCTGCGTTCGCGCTCCGGCACCGACCGGGCCAACTCCCTGTGGATCCTCGATCCGACGGACGGCACCGAGCGCCTGGCGGCCGATCCGCACGCCCTCCTGGAGGGCGCCTCGGAACAGCTCTCGCCCGAGGAGCGGGCGCGCCGGGAGCGCAGTCGGGAGGGCGGGGCCGGCATCGTCGGCTATGTCACCGACGCGGCCGTGGAGTTGGCGACTTTCGCCTTGTCAGGGCGGCTTTTCATGGCCGAGCTGCGGGCCGGTACGGCGCGTGAACTCAGGGTCCCCGCACCGGTGATCGACCCGCGTCCGGCGCCGGACGGGCGGCACATCGCGTACGTGGCGCAGGGCGCGCTGCGGGTGACGGGAGCCGAGGGCGCGGACGACCGGGCACTGGCCGAACCGGAGGCCGATCAGGTCACCTACGGACTCGCCGAGTTCATCGCGGCCGAGGAAATGGGACGTTCACGCGGATTCTGGTGGGCGCCGGAGTCGGACCGGCTGCTGGTGGCACGCGTGGACGACACGCCGGTGCGGCGGTGGTGGATCGCCGACCCGGCCCACCCGGAGCGTGAGCCACAACACGTCGCGTACCCTGCGGCCGGGACGGAGAACGCGAACGTACGTCTGTTCGTGATCGACCTCGACGGCAGTCGCACGGAGGTCGTCTGGGATCGTGCGCGTTATCCGTATCTGGCCCGTGTGCACTGGTCAGAGGCGGGTGCGCCGCTGCTCCTGGTGCAGGCCCGGGACCAGCGCAGCCAGGTGTTCCTGGCGGTGGATCCGGACTCGGGTTCAACCCGGATGGTGCACGCAGATGAAGATCCAACATGGCTGGAACTTTTCGCCGGAGTGCCCTGCTGGAGCCCGTCCGGGCAGCTTGTCCGAATCGCGGACGAGGGGGGCGCCCGGGTGCTGACGGTGGGCGAACGGCCTTTGACCGGACCGCAGTTGCACATCCGTGCGGTACTCGACGTGACGGCCGACGACGTGCTGGTTTCGGCGTCGGCGGGCGAGGAGGCGGAGTCCCCGGAGACTGGCGAGGTTCATGTCTACCGGGTGAACGAACTCGGCGTGGAGCGCGTGTCGCAGGAGCCCGGGGTGCACTCGGCGGTGCGCGGCGGAGGCGTGACGGTCCTGGCCTCCGCGACGCTCGACAGCCCGGGCACCCTTGCCCAGGTGCTGCGTGACGGAAAACGAACGGCGACTGTCCGGTCCTGCGCCGAAGTTCCCGGTTTGTCGCCGCGGGTGACCCTCACCGAAGGGGGCGCACGCAGAATTCCGTGCGCCGTGCTTATGCCTACGGACTACCCCGGTGACACGCCCCTGCCCGTGCTCCTGGACCCCTACGGTGGCCCGCACGGCCCGCGTGTGGTGGCCGCGCACAACGCGCATCTGACCTCGCAGTGGTTCGCCGACCAGGGCTTCGCGGTGATCGTCGCCGACGGCCGGGGCACGCCGGGCCGCTCGCCGGCCTGGGAGAAGGCGGTCCACCGCGACTTCACGCTCACCCTGGACGACCAGATCGAGGCCCTCCAGGACCTGGCCGGGCGCTACCCCCTCGACCTCTCCCGGGTGGCCGTCCGCGGCTGGTCCTACGGCGGCTACCTGGCCGCCCTCGCAGTCCTGCGCCGCCCCGACGTCATCCACGCGGGCATCGCGGGCGCCCCGGTCACGGACTGGCGCCTCTACGACACCCACTACACCGAGCGCTACCTCGGCAACCCTATCGAGGACCCGGCGACGTACACGCGCAACTCCCTGGTCACCGACGAGGGCCTCTCCTCCGCCGCCGAGCCGCACCGCCCCCTGATGATCATCCACGGCCTGGCCGACGACAACGTGGTGGCCGCGCACACCCTGCGGCTCTCCTCGGCCCTGCTCGCCGCGGGCCGCCCCCACGAGGTGCTCCCCCTGTCCGGCGTCACGCACATGACCCCCCAGGAACAGGTCGCGGAAAACCTGCTCCTGCTCCAGGTGGACTTCCTCAGGCGTTCGCTGGCACAACCGTGCAAACACGCATGAACTGCGTTTACACGCAGGCAACTTCACGGAAGCGGCACCGATATACGAACGCGCGAGTCTGAACAGCGTACGGCCGTGCGGGTGCCGTAAGCGGGCCGGGGATGCGCCATGTCACCCCGGCCCGTTGCCGTTCCCTCCGGGCTTCTCCGGCGGGACCACTTGCCCCGGCGCGGAGCGCCTGATCGACAGCGTCTCCGCGAAGTGACAGGCCGAGTCGTGGGCGGCGGGACCGGGTGTGCGGCGGAAGTCCTCGGGGACCGCCAGGAGCGGGACCTCCAGGGTGCAGCGTTCCCTGGCCTTCCAGCAGCGGGTGCGGAAGCGGCAGCCCGAGGGGATCTTCGTCGGGGACGGGACGTCGCCGACGAGGATGATCCGCTCACGGTGGTCGCGGGCCTCGGGGTCGGGAACCGGGACGGCGGAGAGAAGCGCCTGGGTGTAGGGGTGGGTGGGGTGGTCGTAGATCTCGGCGTCCCTGCCGATCTCCACGATGCGGCCCAGGTACATGACCCCGACCCGGTCCGAGATGTGCCGGACGATCGACAGGTCGTGCGCGATGAAGACGTAGGAGAGGTCGAACTCCGACTGGAGGCGGTCCAGCAGGTTGATCACCTGGGCCTGGACCGAGACGTCCAGGGCGGAGACCGGCTCGTCGGCGACGATCACCTCGGGGCGCAGGGCCAACCCCCTCGCGATGCCGATGCGTTGGCGCTGGCCGCCGGAGAACTGGTGCGGGTAGCGGTTGATGTACTCGGGGTTGAGGCCGACCACGTCCAGCAGCTCCTGCACCCTGCGGCGCCGGTCGCCCTTGGGGGCGGCTTCCGGGTGGATCTCGTACGGCTCCCCGATGATGTCCCCGACCGTCATCCGGGGGTTGAGGGAGGTGTACGGGTCCTGGAAGACCATCTGGATGTTGCGGCGCACCGCCTTCAGGGCCCGGCCGGACAGCCGGGTGATGTCCTCGCCCTTGAACCTGATCGAGCCCGCCGTCGGCCGCTCCAGGCTGCACAGCATCTTCGCCACCGTCGACTTGCCGCAGCCCGACTCCCCGACGATGCCGAGGGTCTCGCCCTTGACGAGGGCGAAGTCGACGCCGTCGACCGCCTTCACCGCGCCGACCTGCTTCTTGAACAGGATCCCCCGCGTCAGCGGGTAGTGCTTGACGAGGCCGCTGACCTCCAGGATCGGCTCAGCCATGCAGGCACTCCCTCCAGAAGTGGCAGGCGCTGCCGCGCTCCTCGGAGACCTCGTAGAGCGGGGGTACGTCGGTGCGGCAGACGTCCTGGGCCATCGGGCAACGGGGGTGGAAGGCACAGCCTGGCGGGATGTTCATGAGGTTCGGCGGCAGGCCCTTGATGGCGTACAGCTCCTGCCCCTTCTGGTCCAGGCGCGGGATGGAGTCCAGCAGGCCTCGGGTGTAGGGGTGGGCGGGCGCCTTGTAGATGTCGTGGACGGGGGCCGACTCGACGATCTTCCCCGCGTACATCACGGCGATCCGGTCGGCCACGTCCGCGACGACGCCCAGGTCGTGCGTGATCAGGATCAGGCCCATGTGGTACTCGCGCTGCAACTCCGCCAGCAGGTCCATGACCTGGGCCTGGACGGTGACGTCGAGGGCGGTGGTGGGCTCGTCGGCGATGATGAGGGCCGGCTCCAGCGCGAGGGCCATCGCGATCATGATGCGCTGGCGCATACCGCCGGAGAACTGGTGCGGGTAGTCCCTGATCCGCTCCTCGGCGGCCGGGATGCGCACCCGGTCCATCAGTTCGACGGCCTTGGCCCGCGCGTCCTTCTTCGACATCCCCCGGTGCACGACGAACATCTCGCCGAGCTGGTCGCCCACGGACAGAACGGGGTTGAGCGCCGACAGCGCGTCCTGGAAGATCATCGCCATTCCGGCGCCCCGGATCCTCCGCCGCTCCTCCTCCTTCAGCTTCAGCACGTCCTTGCCCTGAAAGAGGATCTCGCCCTCGGTGATCCGCCCGGGCGGCATGTCGAGGATGCCCATGACGGCCTGCGCGGTGACCGACTTGCCGGAACCGGACTCGCCGAGCACGGCGAGCGTCTCACCCGCGTCCACGCCGTAGCTGACACCGTTGACGGCCTTGGCGACCCCGTCCCGGGTCCGGAACTCCACATGCAGGTCACGCACTTCGAGCAGCACGGCGACTCACCTCAGCCTCGGGTCCGGGGCGTCGCGCACCGCGTCGCCGAGCATGACGAAGGCCGGCACCCTGCTCGCCGGGGCGCCGGAGGACCACGGGCGGGCGGCCGCCGGCACACACCTCCCGCACCCCACCCCGGGCCCGCACCCCACGCGCACTTCACACACTTCGAGCAGCACGGCGACTCACCTCAGCCTCGGGTCCGGGGCGTCGCGCACCGCGTCGCCGAGCATGACGAAGGCCGGCACCCTGCTCGCCGG
>NZ_JBITSQ010000005.1:113142-146725 GCF_044541035.1 Streptomyces sp. NPDC085866 | reverse complement strand
GGGGCGCCGGAGGACCACGGGCGGGCGGCCGCCGGCACACACCTCCCGCACCCCACCCCGGGCCCGCACCCCACGCGCACTTCACACACTTCGACCGGCACGGCAGCTCACCTCAGCCTCGGATCGAGGGCGTCGCGCACCGCGTCGCCGAGCATGATGAAGGCCAGGACCGTGAGGGCGAGGGCTCCCGAGGGCCACAGCAGGGCGTGCGGGGCGTTGCGGATGTAGGGGGAGGCTGCGGAGATGTCGATGCCCCAGGACACGTTCGGCGGCTTCAGCCCGACCCCGAGGTACGACAGGGTCGCCTCCAGCGTGATGTACGTGCCGAGCGCGATGGTCGCCACGACGATCACCGGCGCGACCGCGTTGGGCGCGATGTGCCGCATCAGGATGCGGGAGTTGGAGGCGCCGAGGGAGCGGGCGGCCTGGACGTAGTCGTTCTGCTTGGCGGTGATGACCGAGCCGCGCGCGATGCGCGCGATCTGCGGCCAGCCGAGCAGCACCATGAACCCGATGACCGGCCAGACCGTGTTGCTGGTCACCACGGAGAGCAGGACGAGACCGCCGAGGACGACCGGGATGGCGAAGAAGATGTCGGTGACGCGGGACAGCACCGAGTCCCCGAGGCCGCCGAAGAAGCCCGCGAGCGAGCCGAGCACCGACCCGAGGACGGCGACGCCGAGCGTGGCGCACACACCCACCGTGACGGACGTACGGGCGCCGTAGACGGTCCGCGTGTAGACGTTGCAGCCCTGGCCGTCGTACCCGAAGGGGGCTCCCGGCTGCGAGCCCTGCTGAGCCTTGGACAGGTTGCATGTGAGGGGGCTGCCGGAGGCGATCGCCGAGGGCCACAGGGAGATGAAGACCAGGAAGAGGATCACCAGCCCCGAGATGATGAAGACGGGGTTGCGGCGCAGGTCGCGCCAGGCGTCGGACCAGAGGCTGCGGGGTTTGCCCGCCGGACCCGTCCCTTCCGGCCCCCCGGGTGCCCCTCCGCCGAAAGCGGCTGACGGTTGCGGCTCCAGGGTCTCCGCCTCGCTCGCCGCCAGGTCCATCCCGCCGCCCGCGCCGGTGGGCGCGATCGCGCGATCGGGGTCGTACGGCTGCTCAGGCATAGCGGATCCTCGGGTCGAGTACGGCGTAGAGCAGGTCGACGAGCAGGTTGGCGATGAGGAAGACCAGGACCAGGATCGTCACGAAACCGACCACGGTCTGGGTGTTCTGCCGGACGATGCCCTGGTAGAGCTGGTAGCCGACGCCGTGGATGTTGAAGATCCGCTCGGTGAGGATCGCGCCGCCCATCAGCGCGCCGATGTCGGCGCCGATGAAGGTGACGACGGGGATGAGCGAGTTGCGCAGCAGGTGCCGGGTGACGACGCGACGCCTGGGCAGGCCTTTGGCGATCGCCGTACGGACGTAGTCGGACCGCTTGTTCTCCGCGACGGAGGTGCGGGTCAGCCGGGTGACGTAGGCGAGGGAGACGGACGCGAGGACGAGGCCGGGCACGATCAGCTCGGGGAAGGGAGCCTCCGGGGAGACCGACGGCTGGATCCAGCCCCACTGGACGCCGAGGAGGAGCTGGAGCAGCAGACCGGTGACGAAGACGGGCACGGAGATGACGACCAGGGTGCCGAGGAGCACGCCCGTGTCGAGGGGCCGCCCGCGGCGCAGGCCCGAGAGCACGCCCAGGGTGATCCCGATGACGATCTCGAAGAGGATCGCGACGATCGTCAGCCGGACGGTCGGCGGGAACGCCGTAGCCATCAGTTCGGTGACGGGCTGTCCGTTGAAGGCGGTGCCGAAGTCGCCGGTGAAGAGGTTGCCCATGTAGGTCAGGTACTGCTGCCACAACGGCTTGTCGAGGCCGAACTCCTTCTCCAGCTGGGCGGCCGTCGCCGGGTCGCAGGCCCGCTCGCCGCACAGCCCGGCGATGGGGTCGCCCATCACGTTCACCATCAGGAAGATCAGCAGGGTGGCTCCGACGAAGACCGGGATCATCTGGAGCAGCCGCCGGACGACATAGCGCCCCATGGCGGCTCAGCCGACCTTGATCTCGTTGTAGACGGGGACGCTGAACGGGTTGAGCGCCACGTTGGACAGCCGCTGGGAGTAGCCCGCGCTGCCGTTCTGGTACCAGAGCGGGATGGCGGCCATGTTGTCCCGGACGACCGCCTCGGCCTTCTGGAAGGTGGAGACGGCCCTGGCGGTGTCCGTCTGGGCGTTGGCCTGGTCGACGAGCTGGTCGAAGTCCTTGTTGGACCACTTGCCGTCGTTGGAGGAGGCGTTGGTGTAGTAGAGCGGCTGGAGGAAGTTCTGGATGAGCGGGTAGTCCATCTGCCAGCCCGCCCGGAACGGGCCGCTCATCTTGTGCTGCCCGATCTGGTTGCGGAAGTCGGCGAAGGTGCCGACGGGGTTGCCCACGCAGGCCTTCTCGTTGCCGAGCGCGTTGTTGACGGAGTTGCACACGGCGTCGATCCACTCCTTGTGGGAGCCCGTGTCCGCGTTGTACGTGATCTTGACCTGGCCGCCGGGGAGCCCGCCGCCCTCCTGGACCAGCTTCTTGGCCTCGGTGGGGTCGTACTCGCAGGCCTTGCCGCACAGGCCGTCCTGGAAGCCGCCGGCCGTGCCGAGGACCGGGGAGGTCCAGTCGGTGGCGGGGGTGCGGGTCTTCTGGAAGATCGTGTCGGTGATCTGCTTGCGGTCGATCGCCATGGACAGACCGGTGCGGACCTTCTCCGAGCCCGCCTTGTTCCAGGCCGGATCGTAGTACGGGAAGGCCAGGGTCTGGATGATGCCGGCGGGCGAATTGATGTACCGGCCGCCCAGGTCGCTCTTGACGTTCTTCAGCTGGGCGGCGGGGACGTCGTCGACGAGGTCGAGGTTGCCGGCCATCAGGTCGGTGTAGGCGGTGTTGCTGTCGGTGTAGACCTTCAGGGTCACACCGGCGTTCTGGGCCTTGTCCGGGCCCGGGTAGCCGTCCCACTTCTTCAGGGCCATCTGCGAGCCCTTCGTGTAGGACTCGATGGCGTAGGGCCCGTTGCCGACCGGCTTGCTCAGCCAGGCCGAGTGGTCGGTGAAGAACGACTGCGGCAGCGGGGCGAAGGCCACGTAGCCGAGGGTGTCCGGGAAGCTGGAGAACTTCTGGTTGAGCTTGACGGTGAAGGTGTGGTCGTCCACGACCTTCAGACCCGAGAGGGTGTCGGCGCTCTGCGACCCGCTGTCCGGGTGGACCTTGTCGTAGCCCTCGATGTAGCCGAAGAAGTAGGCGTTCTTCTGGTTGTTCTTCAGGCTCGCGCCGTAGTTCCAGGCGTCCACGAAGGACTTGGCGGTCACCTTCTCGCCGTTGGAGAAGGTCCAGCCGTCCTTCACCTTGATGGTGAAGTTCTGCGAGTCCTTGGTGTCGATGCTCTCGGCGAGCATGTTCTCGGCCTGGGCGGTCTTCGGGTCGTACCGCTTCAGCCCCCGGAAGATCATGTCGAGGACCTTGCCGCCCTGCACCTCGTTGGTGTTGGAGGGCTCCAGCGGGTTCTGCGGGTCGCCCCAGGAGGAGCTGAGCACCCCGGCGGCATTCCCGCCTCCGGTGTCCGCGCCGCCCCCGCAGGCCGCCGCGGCGAGCGCCACCGCAACCGCGCCGGCGGCCCGTCCGGCGTGCCTGGCTCCGCGCATCGGCTACCTCCTCGTGATCACCTATCGGCAAATATCACATCAAAAGGTGCACCGCGCACACGTTACCTGCCCCTTTGGGTGAGCACCCGTCAGGCGGAGTACGGCGAGCACGACAAAATCGCGAAATCGCTTACCGCCCAACCGGGCCAGCGGGCAGACTCCCGGCATGGTCGATCGTGTTTTCCGTGACGTCGAACTCGCCGCGCTGTACGAGAGGTTGAATCCATGGGGCCCCGGTGACGACTTCTACCTGGAGCTCGTGATGGCGGCCGGATCGGTCCTCGACCTCGGCTGCGGAACGGGCCGGCTGCTGCGCGCCGCCCGGGAGGCCGGGCACCGGGGACGGCTCACCGGCATGGATCCGGCGGCCGCCATGCTCGTGCAGGCACGGCGGGCGGAGCCGGACGTCGAATGGGTGCTCGGGGACTTCGCGACGCACCGGTGGGAGGGGGCGTTCGACCTGGTCGTCATGACCGGTCACGCCTTCCAGGAACTCCTCGGGGACGAGCAGGTGCGCAGCACGCTGCGCGGGGCGTGCCGGGCGCTGGCCGCCGGCGGCCGGTTCGTCTTCGAGACCCGGAACCCGGCCGCGCGGGCCTGGGAGCGCTGGACCCCGGACCGGGTGCATGAGTTCACCGACGAGGACGGCGACCCCGTGCGCGTGTGGCACGAGGCCGAGCCGGACCTCGTCGGGGACCGGATGACGTTCACCGAGACCTACGCCGGGGCGCGCTGGGAGCAGCCGCAGGTGTGCCGGAGCACCCTGCGGTTCCTGGCCGCCGACGCGCTGGACGGCTTCCTCGGCGAGGCCGGGCTGGCCGTCGCCGAGCGCTACGGGGACTGGGGGCGGGGGCCGATGGCCCCCGCCCCCAGTCCCGAGATCATCACCGTGGCCAGGGCCGCGGATCAGTCCTCGGAGGCGTGCTCCTCCAGCGACTTCAGCGCCGGGTCGAGGACGACGTCCTCATCGCGCTGAGTGGTCGGGTCCTCCGGGAAGTGGCAGGCCGTCAGGTGGCCGTCCCGGTTGCCGGAGATCTGGACCAGCGGCGGCTCCTCGCTCGCGCACTTGTCCTGGGCCTTCCAGCAGCGGGTGCGGAAGCGGCAGCCGGACGGCGGGGAGATCGGCGAGGGGACGTCACCGGAGAGCCGGATCCGCTCGCGGTCCTCGTCCTCGACCCCGACCTCGGGGACGGCCGACAGCAGGGCGTGCGTGTACGGGTGGCGGGGCCGGTTGTAGATCGCCTCCCGGTCGCCGACCTCGACCACCTTGCCGAGGTACATCACCGCGACGCGCTGCGAGAAGTGCCGCACGATGGCGAGGTCGTGGGCGATGAACAGGAACGCGATGCCCAGTTCCTTCTGGACCTCCTGGAGCAGGTTCACCACCTGCGCCTGGATGGACACGTCGAGCGCGGAGACCGGCTCGTCCGCCACGATCAGCTTCGGGTTCAGCGCCAGGGCACGGGCGACGCCGATGCGCTGGCGCTGACCGCCGGAGAACTCGTGCGGGAAGCGGTTGTAGTGCTCCGGGTTCAGACCGACGAGCTCCAGCAGCTCCCGGACCTTCTTCTCCCGGCCGCCCTCCGGCTCGATCCCGTTGACCTCCATCGGCGACTTGATGATCGTGCCGACGGTCTGGCGCGGGTTCAGCGAGGAGTACGGGTCCTGGAAGATCATCTGGATCTCGGACCGCACGGGCGCCAGCTGGCGGCGCGAGGCGCGGGTGATGTCCTGCCCGGCGTACGTGATGCTGCCGCCGGTCGGCTCCAGCAGGCGGGTGATGAGCCGGCCCGTGGTCGACTTGCCGCAGCCGGACTCGCCGACCAGACCGACGCTCTCGCCGACGCCGACCGTCAGGTCGATGCCGTCGACGGCCTGCACCGCGCCGACCTTCCGCTTGATCGGAAAGCCGCCGTAGATCGGGAAGTGCTTGGTCAGGCCCTTGACCTCGAGGAGGGTCTCCGACGAGGTCGTGGTGGAACCCTGCTGTTCGGGGAGGGTGAGGTTGTCGCTCATGTCTCGGTTCTCCCTAGCGCAGCCGGGGCTGGATCTGGTCGATGAAGATGGTCTGCTTCTGCTCGGCCGTGAGGTGGCACGCGGCGGCGCGTCCCTCGCCCAGCGCCGGACGCGTGTCCGAGCAGAGGCTGCCCTGCACCTCGTCCTTGAACGCGCAGCGCGGGTGGAAACGGCAGCCCGAGGGCGGGTTGAGCAGCGAGGGCGGGCTGCCGGGGATCGGCGTCAGCTTCTCGTGCAGGTCGCCGTCCAGACGCGGCATCGAGCTGAGCAGACCCCAGGTGTAGGGGTGCTTCGGCTCGTGCAGCACCTCGCGGACGCTGCCGCGCTCCACGGCCCGGCCGGCGTACATCACCAGCAGGTCGTCGGCCATGTGGGAGATGACGCCCAGGTCGTGGGTGATGAAGATGATCGCGGAACCGAACTCCTGCTGCAGGTCCTTGAGCAGGTCCAGGATCTGCGCCTGCACGGTCACGTCGAGCGCGGTGGTCGGCTCGTCGGCGATCAGCAGGTCGGGGTCGCACATCAGCGCCATGGCGATCATCGCGCGCTGGCGCATACCGCCGGAGAACTGGTGCGGGTAGTCGTCGAAGCGGACCTTCGGCTGCGGGATGCCGACCTTCTCCAGCATCTGGATGGCCCGGTCCTTCGCCTCCTTCTTGGAGGCGCCGCGGTGCTTCATGAACGGCTCGGACAGCTGGCGGCCCACCGTGTAGAACGGCGACAGCGCGGTCAGCGGGTCCTGGAAGATCATCGCCATCTTGTTGCCGCGGAGCTGCTCCAGCTCCTTTTCCTTGGCGGTGACGAGTTCCTTGCCGTCGAGGATGATCTCGCCGTCGACGGTCGAGGTGCGGGGGTTGTGCAGGCCCAGGATCGTCAGGTTGGTGACGGACTTCCCGGAGCCGGACTCGCCGACGATGCCCAGGGTCTTGCCGCGCTCGACGTCGAAGGAGAGGCCGTCGACGGCCCTGACGATGCCGTCCTCGGTGGAGAACTGCACCTTCAGATCGCGGACCGACAGGAAGCTCTCCGCACCGTTCGGGGCCGGAGTGCCCTCGGTCTTGGTCAGTGTGGTCACGGTGGTTCGTTCTTCCTAGGAGAGCCGGACGCGCGGGTCGATCCAGGCGTACGCGATGTCGGTGAGGATGTTGAAGATCAGGATGAAGAAGGCACCGAACAACATGACGCCCATGGTCAGCGGGAGGTCCTTGTGGACCGCGCCGTCCACGGCGAGCCGACCGATCCCCTGGAGGGAGAAGGTGAGCTCGGTGACGACGGCACCGCCGAGCATGCTGCTGAGGTCGATACCGAGCACGGTGACGATCGGGATCATCGAGCCGCGCCAGGCGTAACGGAAGAAGACGTACTTGCGCGACATGCCCTTCGCGCGGGCGGTGCGGACGTGCTCCTCGGCGAGCTGCTCGATCATCGAGGAACGCGCCATACGGGTGTACTGCGCGGTGAAGATGGTGGCCATCACCAGCGTGGGCAGCAGCATGCCGGTGAACCAGCCCCACGGGTCCTGGGTGATCGGCACGTACTGGGGGTTCTCCATCCAGCCCGTGCTGTAGACGAAGATGATCAGGACGATCGGGCCCAGGAAGTAGATCTGGAACGAGCTGAGCACCATCGACACGCCCGTGGCGACCTTGTCCACCAGTGAGCCTCGCCGGAAGGCGGCGACCATACCGGCGCCCACACCGACCACGAGGAAGACGACCGCACCACCGATGGTGAGGGTCAGGGTCGTCGGGAAGCGGTCCATGATCGTGCCCCAGACCATGTCGCCCGAGTAGAACGACTGCCCGAGGCACGGGGCGCTGCAGTGTCCGGTCGGGAAGTCACGGCCCATCACGATGCCGGACATGAAGTCCCAGAACTGCTGGACGATGGGCAGGTTGAGACCGAGGGCCTGGCGGATGTCCTCCAGTCTCTGAGGAGAGCAGTCCTTGCCACAGGCCAGGGAGGCGTAATCGGAAGGCGCGGCGACGAACAGGAAGAACGTCGCGGCAGCGATGAGGAACAGGGTGACCAGGGCACCGACCGTGCGCCGGAGGATGAACTGAAGCATGGCGGGAGGGCTGCTCTCTGCGGAGACGAGTGGGAGGTTTCACGGAGGTGCGGGGACGCGCTCCGCCTGGTGCGCGTCCCCGCGTTCAGCCGTAGAGAGTTACGACTTCTTCAGGTACAGCTGGTTGATGTCGATGAGGCTCGACACCGATCCGTAGCGGGCGCCGCCCACGTTCGACCCGGAGAGCTGGAACTGCTTGGTGTACCACAGCGGAGCGGCCGGCAGGACCTTCTCCATCAGGTAGTGCTGGGCTTCCTTCCAGGTCTTCGCGGCCTCGGCCGGCTGCTGCGTCAGGGCCTTCTTGATCAGGGCGTCGACCTTGGCGTCCTTGACGTGCGAGTAGTTCGGCGCACCGTCGGCGACCTGCGAACCGTCGTAGACCGGGGTGACCACGGTGGAGGGAGTCGGGTAGTCCTGGCCCCAGCCCGTGATGTACATGTCGTACGGGTTGTCCAGCTTGCCGATCTGCTCGTAGTAGCTCGCGGCGTCAACCTCCTTGGAGACGACGTTGAAGCCGACCTTGGTGAGCGCGTCCTCGATGGCGACCTTGCGCTTCTGGCCGTTCTCGCTGTTGCCGTAGGCGAAGACGACCTTCTTCTCGGACGCCGGGACGCCCTTGAGGAGCTCCTTGGCCTTGGCGATGTTGCCCTGCGGCGTCGCCAGACGGCCGTACGGGTCGTACTTGGCCTCGTAGCCCGGCAGCGTCGGCGCGAAGTAGTTCGGGGCCACGTCGCCGCCGTAGACACCGCCCTCACCGGCGATGAGCGACTTGGAGTTCACCGCGTAGGCGATGGCCTGACGGACCTTGAGGTTCTTCACGCGGTCCAGGTTGAACGTCAGCTGCATCACGTAGGGCTGGTAGCCCTTGACCGTGCGCTTGCTGACGGACGGGTTCTTGATGACGTCCTGGATCTGCGTGGCCTCGACGCCGCCGGTGAGCTGGATGGCGTTCTTGTCGTCGCCCTGGTCGGCGATCAGACGCTTGGTCTGGGTCGACTCGGTGACGCCGAACTGGAAGTTGAAGCCGTCCACGTACTGGTGGCGCACGGAGTCGGTCTTCGGGTCCCAGTTGGTGTTCTTGACGAGCACCAGGGACTTGCCGTTCTTGTACGACTGGATCTTGTACGGACCGGTGGCGACCGGGGTCTTGTCGTACTTCTCCTTGGTGTCGTCCTTCGCCGGGACGATGGCGTAGCCGGCCATGGCCAGCGTCTGCGGCAGGTCCGGACGCGGCTGGTCGAAGTGGAAGACGACCGTCTTGTCGTCCGGCGTGTCCAGGACCGACTTCGGCAGGTGCTTCTTGCCGAAGCCGCCGTCCGGCAGCGCCTTGCGGTAGTCGGCGCCGCTCAGCCAGGTCTGCAGGTAGGTCGGGCCGTCGAAGATGAACTTCGCGTACAGACGCTCGACGGAGTGGCGGACGTCGGCGGACGTGATGACGTTGCCCTTGGCGTCCTTGATGCCGTCCTTGAGGGTGAACGTCCAGGTCTTGCCGCCGTCCGACATCTTGCCGGCGTCGGTCGCGAGGTCACCCGCGACCGAGATGTTCCCCTTGTCGTCCTCCTGGAACTGGGTCAGGCGACGGAAGAGCAGGTTGGCGACCTGGCCGGCGTCGGAGACGTAGGTCTGGCCCGGGTCCAGGTGCGAGAGGCCCGCCTCCTGGTACACCGTGATCGTGCCGCCGCTCTGGGCACCGGGAACATCCTTGGCCGGACCGGTGGAGCCAGCAGCGTCGAGGTACGCGACCGCCTTCGACTGGACCGAGGCTTCCTTCTGATCCTTCTTGGAGTTCGCGCCGGAGTTGGTGCCCTTGTTCTCGGAGCACCCGGTGAGCGCGAGGGAACCGGCCGCGATGGCGACGACGATGGCCTGCGCTCTGCGCGAGCTGAACGACTTCATGAGGCGAATGCACCTACCTGTCCGTTGTTATCAATGAGTACTGCCTGACGCGGCTGGTAGGCCGACTCGGGGGCGGCAGTCATCCCCCCTCCAGCGGACGATCTACCGCCCGGACTTGGGGTCGAACGCGTCCCGCACCGAGTCTCCGAGGAGATTGAAGGCCAGGACGAAGATCACCAGTGCCACACCCGGGAAGAAGATGAACGACGGGTCCTGCTCGGCGTACTTGGCGCCGTTGGCGAACATTCGTCCCCAGTCCGGGGTCGGTTCGACGAAGCCGACACCCGCGAAGGAGAGGAAGGCAATGGTGAGGATGGTGCTGGGCAGGTTGTACGTGAACTGCACCAGGATCGGCGTCACCACGTTCGGCAGGATCTCCTTGCGGACGATCCGCCAGGGCGAGGCACCGGAGACCTTGGCGGCCTCCACGAACTCGCGCTCACGCAGGGACAGCACGGTCGAGCGGACCAGGCGGGCCATACCCATCCAGCCGAGCACCCACAGCACGATCAGCATCGCGACCGCCCGGAAGTAGGTCGGCGTCTCCTCCCGCGGGTCCACGAAGAACGCGGTCACCACGGGCATGAAGGCGATGAAGAAGAGCTGCTGCGGGAAGGCGAGGAAGAAGTCGGTGACCCGGCCGATCCAGTAGTCGGTCCTGCCGCCGAAGTAGCCGCCGATCAGGCCGAGGATGATGCCCGTGACCATCATCAGGAAGGTCACGCCGAGCGCCATGAACAGCGACGTGCGCATGCCGTACACCAGCATCGCGAAGATGTCGCGGCCGTACTGGGGCTCGACGCCGAACCAGTGCGTTCCGGACAGACCACCGAAGTAACCGAGCGGGAGACCGAAGTCGTCGAGGACGGGGGTGTCCTGGTACGTGGGGTCCTGCCCGTACAGCGTGTACGGGTCCGTCCCGCTGAGCTTGGTCAGCAGCGGCGCGGCCAGCGCGACGACGAAGTAGAAAATCACTATCGCGGCGCAGATGACACCGGTACGGTCACGCTTGAAGCGCTGCCACATCAACTGGCCGGGAGAGCGACCCTCGAGCTTCTTCTCCTCCTTGGCAGGAGTGGGCTTCGACTCGAGTTCGGGCTCCAAGGCAACCGACGGCCCGGAGCCTTCAGCCTTGGCGGGACTGGTCATGTGTGTTCTTCCCCCGGGGGGTTGGAGAGTTGAGCGCAGCGCAGATACCGGAGAGTTCTGCGGTTTGGGGGAACTTTCGCCAATGTGTTCAACGCGCGTCAAGGGCGGACGACATAGGGATCTCCCTACCGTCAATATTTTGAGCAAAAATTGCAAAGATCGACACCTGTGCGCGCTTGACACGGACGGCGACAGACCGGCAAATCGGGCACTTCGTCGTATTTTTTTGTTTTACATGTCCGAAACGTGAAGCGTGCTGCTCCGGTATCCGAACACTCGCCCTCTCCGGCGCCCGTGAGCACGCCGAAAGCCCGGCCCTCCGGTAGGCGGAGGACCGGGTCTTACGGGGTTCTCAGGAGGCGTCAGCCGTGCTTGGCGCGGCTCGCGGCGCGGGCGCGCTCGCGGGCGTCCAGGTTCACCTTGCGGATGCGGACCGCCTCCGGGGTGACCTCCACGCACTCGTCGTCGCGGCAGAACTCCAGCGACTGCTCCAGGGAGAGCTTGCGCGGCGGGACGATCGCCTCGAACGAGTCGGCCGAGGACGACCGCATGTTCGTGAGCTTCTTCTCCTTGGTGATGTTGACGTCCATGTCGTCGGAGCGCGAGTTCTCGCCGACGATCATGCCCTCGTACACCTCGGTCCCCGGGTCGGTGAACAGCACGCCGCGCTCCTGGAGGTTCGTCATCGCGAACGCGGTGACGGCACCGGCGCGGTCGGCGACCAGCGAGCCGTTGTTACGGGTCTGCAGGGTGCCGAACCACGGCTCGAAGCCCTCGTGGATGGAGTGGCCGATTCCGGTGCCGCGGGTCTGGGTCAGGAACTCGGTACGGAAACCGATCAGACCGCGGGACGGCACGACGAACTCCATGCGGACCCAGCCCGAGCCGTGGTTGGACATGTTGTCCATCCGGCCCTTGCGGACGCCCATGAGCTGCGTGACGGCGCCCATGTGCTCCTCGGGCACGTCGATCGTCATGCGCTCGACGGGCTCGTAGGTCTTGCCGTCGACCTGCTTGGTGACGACCTGGGGCTTGCCGATCGTCAGCTCGAAGCCCTCGCGGCGCATCTGCTCGACCAGGATGGCGAGCGCCAGCTCACCACGGCCCTGGACCTCCCAGGCGTCCGGACGCTCGGTGTCCAGGACGCGCAGCGAGACGTTACCGATCAGCTCGCGGTCCAGGCGGTCCTTGACCTGGCGGGCGGTGACCTTGCGGTCCTTGACCGCCGACTTCGCGTCGGCGCCCTTGCCGGTGCCGCCGCGGCCGACCAGCGGGGAGGTGTTGGTGCCGATGACCATGGAGATGGCCGGCTCGTCGACCGTGATCAGCGGGAGCGGGACCGGGTTCTCGGTGTCGGCGAGGGTCTCGCCGATCATGATCTCCGGGATACCGGCGACGGCGCAGATGTCACCGGGCCCGGCCACCTCCGCCGGCTTGCGGGTGAGCGCCTCGGTCATCATCAGCTCGGTGATGCGGACGTTGCTGATGGACCCGTCACGCTTGATCCAGGCGACCGTCTGGCCCTTGCGCAGCTCGCCCTGCTCGACGCGGAGCAGCGCGATACGGCCGAGGAAGTTGTCGGCGTCCAGGTTGGTGACGTGGGCCTGGAGCGGGGCGGCCTCGTCGTAGGTCGGGGCCGGGATGTGCTCCAGGATCGTGGAGAAGAACGGCTCCAGGCTGTCGCTGTCGGCCGGGACCGTGCCGTCGTCCGGCTTGGTCAGCGAGGCGATGCCGTCACGGCCGCAGGCGTAGACGATCGGGAACTCGATCTGCTCCTCGTCGGCGTCCAGGTCGAGGAAGAGGTCGTAGGTCTCGTTGACGACCTCGTCGATGCGGGAGTCCGGACGGTCCGTCTTGTTGATGCACAGGATGACGGGCAGGCGCTGCTGGAGGGCCTTGCGCAGCACGAAGCGGGTCTGCGGGAGCGGGCCCTCGGACGCGTCCACGAGCAGGACCACACCGTCGACCATCGACAGACCGCGCTCGACCTCGCCACCGAAGTCGGCGTGGCCGGGGGTGTCGATGATGTTGATGGTGATCGGGTCCCCGCCGTCCTTGGGGTGATACTTCACCGCCGTGTTCTTGGCGAGGATCGTGATGCCCTTCTCACGCTCCAGGTCGTTCGAGTCCATGACTCGGTCGTCGACCTGGTCGAGCTGGTGGGCGGCGAAGGCACCGGCCTGCTTCAGCATGCCGTCGACGATGGTCGTCTTACCGTGGTCGACGTGGGCGACGATGGCGACGTTGCGGATGTCGTGGCGCGTGGCCATATTGCGACGTACTCCCGGGATGTGAGGAAGGCCCTCTCGTACGTCCGTGTGACGCGGGCCCTGCCGGGCTTGACATGCCACGGCCTCACCCCATGTTACGTGGCCCTGAGGGGGTCGGCCTCCTCAGGGCTCCGGCGGTCTCAGCTGCCGGACGGGCTCGGCGCGACCTTGGCGCCGTTCTTCAGGAAGCCCATGTCCTCGTAGACGGGTGTCTGGAACCCGAACGCACCCGCGTTGACCAGGTTCTTCCGGGCTCCGACCAGCTGCGGCCGCTGGTAGAGCGGGATGGAGCCGGCCGCCGCCCAGATCCGGGAGTCCGCCTTGCGAATCAGGTCCCGCGCCTCGTCCTCGTCCAGCGCCGAGGAGGCCTGGTCGAAGAGCTGATCGACCTGGTCGGTGCCGACCCGGGTGAAGTTCTGCTCGACGTTCACCGAGCCGTCGGCGGCCGGGACCGGCTTGGCGTAGATCGGCCGGGCGTCGGTCGCGGGGAAGGCGGAGGACGGCCAGGAGTACAGGGCGAGGTCGTAGTCGCCCGCGGCGACGTGGTCCTTGAAGTAGCTCTCGTCCGAGACCTTGGTGATCGTGGTGCGGATGCCGACCTTGTCGAGCATGGCCGCGATCCGCTCGGCGACGGAGTTCAGGGTCTCGGAGCCGGGCCCCGAGGGGAGCACGAAGCGCAGGGTGAGCGCCCTGCCGTCCTTGGCCAACGGCCCGGTCACGGCACCGGCCGGGGCCGCGGTGCCCTTCGGGGCGTAGGCGCCGGGCGCGCCGCCCTGCCCGCCGTTGTACTGCTTGCCGTCCTGCGAGAGGTGCTTGCCGCCCGAGTCGCCCTTCTCCCGCTTCTCCTCGGCCGACTCGTGGTGCTTGCCCTTGTCGTCGCTGCCCTTGTCGTCCTCGCCGACGATGTACTGGCCGTCGTCGCCGCCGTCGGACTCCTCCGCCTTCTTCTTCTCGGCCTCGGCCTTCTTCTTCTCAGCCTCGGCCCCGGCCGCCTTCTCGGTCTTCTTCTGCTCCTTGACCGGTCCGCCGAGCACCCAGCCGGCGTCCGCGAGCATCGCCGCGGCCTCCTTGGTGTCCACGCCGCCCAGGGCGCCGCTGTTGTCGACGTAGTCGGCCTGCCCGGACAGGGCGAGGTGGCTGCCGACCGGGACGGCGGGCAGGCCGAGCGGGGTCAGCACGAGCTTGGCCAGTTCCTCGCGGTCGATCGCGCGGGCGACGGCCCGGCGGACCCGCTCGTCGGTGAGCGGGCCCTCGGCGCCGTTGAGGGCGAGCTGGGTGTAGGCGGGCTCCAGCGACTTGCGGACGTCGAAGGCGTGCAGCTTCTCCTGCTGCTCCAGGAACCGGGTGATGGCCCGGCGCAGCTTCTTCTGGCCGGCCTTGACCTCGTCGGAGTCGAGGCCGTGCGCGAGGGCCCAGGAGCGCAGCTTCTTGGCGGAGGTCTTGCCGGCGCCCTGCAGCGGGGTGCCGGTGCCCCCCTGGCGGGAGGCTAGGTTGATCCGCTCGGCCTCGGCCGGGTCGATGTCGGCGAGGTCCACGGTTCCGTCGGCGAGTGCCGCCGCCCGTTGGTCGCGGGCCACGGCGTGCAGCACGATCTCGTTCAGCTTGGCGGGCTTGCCCCACCAGCGCGGGTTGCGGGTGAGGACGATGTCCTTGGCGGCGGTGTCGACCTTCTCCACCTTGAAGGGGCCCGCGGTGACGTTCAGCTTGCGCCGGGCGCCGTCGTTGAAGGCGTCCGGGGTGCCCATGACGTCCTTCGGGTACAGCGGGGAGAACAGCGACTTCCAGTCGGCGTAGGGGCGGGAGAAGGTGACCCGCACCTGGAGGTCGTTCGCGCCGCGCTCGATCTTCTCGATGCGGTCGTAGCCGGCGTTGCGGGCGGTCCAGTAGGCGCTGTCCTTTCCGGACAGGGCGCGCCACTGGGCGACGAAGTCGGCGGCGCCGATCTCCCGGCCGTCGCTCCAGACGGCCTGCTGGTTCAGCTTGTACAGCACGACCTGGCGCGGCTCGGTCTCGATGACCTTGGCTGACTCCAGGTAGGCGGGGTTGGCCACCGGACGCCCGGCGGCGTCCAGGCGGAACATCGACGGCAGCACGGCCTGGGCGACCCGGGTGGTGCCCGCGTCGGCGTCCGCCTGGAACGTGTTCAGGGTCTCCGGTACGGCGTCCACGGCCCACTTCAGGGTGCCGCCCTCGGCCACCTTGTCGCGGGCGACGAGGTCGATGTCCTGCCCGGCCAGGGGGCGGCTCGGCTCCTCGTCGGAGCCACAGCCGGCGAGCAGGGACGCCGCGAGGGCCCCCGCGGTGAGGAACGCGGCCGAGCGCAGGACCGCACGCATTCCGACGCCGTCGTGGGACATCTCTGCTACCTCCGGGAAGCCGCGGGCGTTATGATCACTTTTGGCCGTATATGGAGCTGATCAGATCTATGCGCCCAGTGAAGAGGAAAGGATCCGGCAACAGCGGGCGACACGACGACGACGGAAAGTAAGCCACCCGTGCGGCGCAACACACCCGGAGATGCACCCACGCGACTCCGCCAATCGATGCACATCTCTTCACAGCGACAGGTGTGACGCGCAACACTCCAAGGCGCATGAACGTTGCCGCCCAGGGCCCGCAGGACCCGTGGAAGTGAGGGCAAGTCATGTCCGTGCACGACGAACTGACAACCGTCCAGCGCAGCCTCGACGATCTGTACCGGTCGCTCGGGCGCCTGGAGAAGCAGCTGGGCAGCGGTGGCCTGGAGATGCGCCGGGTCCGGATGGACGCCGACCATCTGCGCGAGAGCCTCGCGCTGCTGCGGGACGCGGCGCGCAGCCCGGCCGCCCCGAACCGGCCCGACCTCGTCACCATCTCCGACACGCCGTACGACATCAGCCTGTGGACGGACTCGGACGACGAAGGCCTGGGCGCCCGCGACCGGCACGCTCCCTGAACCGAACCGACCGGAGTCTCCCTTGGCGACTGGTACGGAACCTCAACAGAACAGCGGCGGCGTACGTTCGCGTACGCGCGCCGCGATCGACGCACCGCATCTGCGGACCGACCGCTGGTGGCTGGCGCCCGCCGTCACCGCGGCCGGTCTGTTCGCCTTCGTCGTCTACTCGACCTGGCGGGCCTTCGCGAACGCGTACTACTACGCGGCGCCGTACGTCTCCCCGTTCTACTCACCGTGCCTGGCGCAGAACTGCGCGACCATGCACGCGGGGCCGAACGCCGACCTCTTCGGGAACTGGTGGGCCATCTCTCCCGCCATCATCATCCTGATCTTCCCGCTCGGCTTCCGGCTGACCTGCTACTACTACCGCAAGGCCTACTACCGCAGCTTCTGGGCGTCCCCGCCCGCCTGCGCCGTGGCCGAGCCGCACCGGACGTACACCGGCGAGTCCCGCTTCCCGCTCATCCTGCAGAACGTCCACCGGTACTTCTTCTTCGCCGCCCTGCTGGTCGCCGGCGTGCTGACCTACGACACCGTGCTGTCCTTCCGTGACGAGCACTACCGCTGGGGCCACATGGGCCTCGGCACCCTGGTCTTCCTGGTCAACATCGTGCTGATCTGGGCGTACACGATCTCCTGCCACTCCTGTCGGCACATCGTCGGCGGCAAGCTCAAGCACTTCTCGAAGCATCCCGTGCGCTACAAGGCGTGGCAGTTCGTCGGAAGGCTCAACGCCCGGCACATGCAGCTCGCCTGGGCGTCGCTGCTGAGCGTGGCGTTCGCCGACTTCTACGTCTATCTCGTCGCGTCCGGAGTCTTCGACGATCCGCGCTTCTTCTAGTGAGGGACTGACTGATGTCCGTGGTGGACCGGCAGGAGTGGGACGTCGTCGTGGTCGGTGCCGGCGGCGCCGGGCTGCGAGCCGCGATCGAGGCGCGCGAGCGGGGCGCCCGTACGGCGGTGATCTGCAAGTCGCTGTTCGGCAAGGCGCACACGGTGATGGCCGAGGGCGGCATCGCGGCGGCCATGGCCAACGTCAACGAGCACGACAACTGGCAGGTCCACTTCCGTGACACCCTGCGCGGCGGCAAGTTCCTCAACCAGTGGCGGATGGCCGAGCTGCACGCGCAGGAGGCCCCGGACCGGGTGTGGGAGCTGGAGACCTGGGGCGCGCTGTTCGACCGTACGAAGGACGGGAAGATCTCGCAGCGCAACTTCGGCGGCCACGAGTACCCGCGGCTCGCGCACGTCGGCGACCGTACGGGTCTGGAGCTGATCCGCACCCTCCAGCAGAAGATCGTCGCGCTCCAGCAGGAGGACAAGAGGGAGACCGGGGACTACGAGTCCCGGCTGAAGGTCTTCCAGGAGTGCACGGTCACCAGGGTCCTGAAGGACGCTGCATCCGACAGCGGCGGGCGGGTCTCCGGGGTCTTCGCGTACGACCGCGAGTCCGGCCGGTTCTTCGTCCTCGAGGCACCCGCGGTGGTCGTGGCGACCGGCGGGATCGGCAAGTCCTTCAAGGTGACGTCCAACTCGTGGGAGTACACGGGCGACGGGCACGCGCTGGCGCTGCTCGCCGGGGCGCCACTGCTGAACATGGAGTTCGTGCAGTTCCATCCGACCGGCATGGTCTGGCCGCCGTCGGTGAAGGGCATCCTCGTCACCGAGTCGGTGCGCGGGGACGGCGGGGTGCTGCGCAACTCCGAGGGCAAGCGGTTCATGTTCGACTACATCCCCGACGTCTTCAAGGAGAAGTACGCCGAGTCGGAGGAGGAGGGCGACCGCTGGTACGACGACCCGGACCACAACCGGCGTCCCCCGGAGCTGCTCCCCCGCGACGAGGTGGCCCGGGCGATCAACTCCGAGGTGAAGGCGGGCCGCGGCTCCCCGCACGGCGGGGTCTTCCTGGACGTGTCGACACGTATGCCGGCCGAGGTGATCAAACGCCGGCTGCCCTCCATGTACCACCAGTTCAAGGAGCTGGCGGACGTCGACATCACGGCGGAGTCGATGGAGGTCGGGCCGACCTGTCACTACGTGATGGGCGGCATCGCGGTCGACTCCGAGACCGCGGCGGCGCGCGGGGTGCCGGGGCTGTTCGCGGCCGGTGAGGTCGCGGGTGGCATGCACGGCTCCAACCGGCTGGGCGGCAACTCGCTCTCCGACCTGCTGGTGTTCGGGCGCCGGGCGGGCTGGCACGCGGCCGAGTACGCGGCGGGCGCGACCGAGCGCCCCCGGGTCGCCGACGCCCAGGTCGACACTGCGGCCGCGGAGGCCCTGCAGCCCTTCTCCGCCCGGCCGGAGGCGGAGGCTGGCCCGCCGGAGAACCCGTACACCCTGCACCAGGAACTCCAGCAGACCATGAACGACCTGGTCGGCATCATTCGCCGCGAAGGCGAGATGGAGCAGGCCCTGCAGAAGCTGGCCGAGCTGCGCGTACGGGCCCGGCGGGCCGGTGTCGAGGGGCACCGCCAGTTCAACCCGGGCTGGCATCTCGCCCTCGACCTGCGGAACATGCTGCTGGTCAGCGAGTGCGTGGCACGGGCCGCGCTGGAGCGCACCGAGTCGCGCGGCGGCCACACCCGCGAGGACCATCCGACGATGGACCGCGCCTGGCGCAACGCGAACCTGCTGTGCTCGCTCGCCGACCCCACCGGGGGCCTCGCGGCGAACGATCCCGCGCGCGGCCAGATCCGGCTGACCCGGGAGACCACCGAACCCATCCGCCCGGACCTGCTCGCCCTCTTCGAGAAGGAGGAGCTGGTCAAGTACCTCGCCGAAGAGGAGCTGTACGAGTGAGCAGCTACGAGGCCCGCTTCAAGGTGTGGCGGGGTGACGTGGAGGGCGGCGGCCTGGAGGACTTCAGGGTCGAGGTCCACGACGGGGAGGTGGTGCTGGACATCATCCACCGGCTCCAGGCGACCCAGACACCCGACCTGGCCGTGCGCTGGAACTGCAAGGCGGGCAAGTGCGGTTCGTGCTCGGCGGAGATCAACGGGCGCCCACGGCTGATGTGCATGACGCGCATGTCGGTGTTCACCCGGGACGAGACGATCACCGTCACCCCGCTGCGCACCTTCCCGGTGATCCGTGACCTGGTGACCGACGTCGGCTTCAACTACCAGAAGGCCAGGGAGGTTCCGGCCTTCGTACCCCCCGCCGGAGTGGGCCCCGGCGAGTACCGCATGTTCCAGGAGGACGTAGACCGCTCGCAGGAGTTCCGCAAGTGCATCGAGTGCTTCCTGTGCCAGAACACCTGCCATGTCGTCCGCGACCACGAGGAGAACAAGACGGCGTTCGCCGGGCCGCGCTTCCTGATGCGGGTCGCGGAGCTGGACATGCACCCGCTGGACGCGGCGGAGGAGACCGGCCTGGACCGCAAGAGCACCGCCCAGGACGAGCACGGCCTCGGCTACTGCAACATCACCAAGTGCTGCACGGAGGTCTGCCCGGAGGACATCAAGATCACGGACAACGCGCTGATCCCGCTGAAGGAGCGCGCGGTGGACCGCAAGTACGACCCGCTGGTCTGGCTGGGGTCGAAGATCAGGAGGAGGTCTTCGTAGTGTTCCGGCCGGGGCTCTGGGCGCGGACCTGGATGATGAATCCGGCCAGGAAGAGCGCGAGGTAGCCGAAGAACGCGAGGCCGCCGATCCCGGCGTCCTCGAACGGCCCGAGGAGCAGGAGCAGGCTCAGCCCGAGCGTCGTGACCAGGGTGCCGTACCCCCACAGCCGCGGCCGTACCACCCGGCGGCGGGCGGGCCACGGCACCCAGTCCGCCACGATGGACGCGATGCTGCCCGCCGCGAACAGCGCCACGGCCAGCCATGCCGCCACCACCAAGTACATGTGCATGACGATCAGCGTCCCACCGGAATGCCCGGCTCGGTAGTCATCCGACCCAGTCCTTCCGGTACGCCCGCCAGTCCGCCCCCGTCGCCGCGAAGTCGACGTACAGGGCGACGCCGAAGCGGGTGCGGCCGGCGTCGGTGCGGGACAGGCCCAGTCGGACGCCGCGTACGGCGGCCGGGACGGTCTCCGCTGCGGCCCAGTGGCCCATGTTGTCGGTGTGGTAGAAGGGCAGGCCCATCAGGAGGTCGGTGGTGTCCGGGGTGACCTCCAGGGCGAGGCTGGTCTGCTGGGCCACGTAGCCGCCGTACAGGCTCTGCAGCGGCTGCGCGGTGTCGTACGACATGACGGCGATCTGGTCCACCCGCCGGGCCACCTGGCCGAAGTAGGCCTGTGACCACCACTTGGGGTGGCCGGTGGTCAGGCCCGCGAGGGAGTGAAGCGCGGGCAGCGGGTCTATCTGGTGGGCCGCGACGGAGAGCAGTGCGTGGTGGGCGTGGGTGAGCGCGCGGAGGTCGTCCAGGAGGGAGAGGTAGTCGCTGTCGCCGGAGTGCAGGGGCTCCAGGTCGAAGTGGGCGCCCTCGAAGCCGGCGGCCAGGATCCGGCGGGTCGAGGCGACGACGGCGCTGCGGGTGGCGGCGCGCTCCAGGTGCAGGCCGTTGGGGGTCTCACCGGCCAGCTTGTCGCCCAGCCAGGCCTGGACGCGGATGCCGGGCATCTCCCGGTGTACGGCTTTGATCAGCCAACGCGCCTTCGGAAAGGCCGACTTGGGAAGGGTGCCGTCGTGTTCCAGCGGGCCCGAGTGGACGTACAGGTCGCGGATGCCGGTGCCCTGCAGGCGGCGGGCGAGGGCTTTGACGTCCTTGCCGGTCTTGCGGCCGTCGACCCAGGCGTGGCCGAGCCAGAGGGCGTCTCGGTCGCGGGTGTGGGTGCCCTTGGCGGGGTCGCCGGTGTAGTTGAGGCGGAGGGCTGTCTCCGCGGTGAGGAGGGGGAGGAACAGAAGAAGCAGTGCGGTGGCGACGACGATGACGATGCGGCGGCGCCGGCGGCGCGGCCGTGGCCTCTCTGGGAGGTTTTCGCCGTCGGCGGCCTCCGGGCCCGTCGGTTCGCCGGTCTTCTCCTCGTTCAATCCTGTCCCCTGGTCTTCCTCGTCCCCCAGCCGTATCCGCCCCACTCGCGAAGCCGCCTACCTGCCCATACGCTCCAAAATGTGACGTCCTCCCTGATCCGGGGCCGGCCCCGGCGTGCCAAGGCGCACATACGGATGCGGGTGACGCATGCCGTGCTGGGTGCGCTCGTGGGGGCCGGGTGGCTGGTGTTGCCGGTGATGACGGCTGGTGAGCATGATCCGGTTCCCGTCTCCCCGGCCGGGCCGGTCGCGAGCGCCGCCACGACGCAGCAGGACGGGACGTCCGTCACCGATCTCCTCATGCCGCTGGTCGCCGTCGGTGCGGCCGGGGCGCTGGCCGGGTACGGCTATCTGCGGCGCACCCGGCGGGCCCGGACCCGGACGACGCCGGGCGTGGTGTCGGCGGCGCCGCCCGTGCCCACCGCGCTCGAGAACGAGCGGCAGGCCCGCGCCGCGCTGGTGCTGGCCGACGACTGCGTACGCGGCAGCAGGGAGGAACTTCCCTTCGTCGAGGAGCTGTTCGGCAGGGAGGCGGCCAAGCCGTTCGTACACGCCCTGCGGGCCGCGGAGACCGAGCTGTCGGCCGCGTTCGCGATATGGCGGCGGTACGAGGAGGGGGTTCCGGGGGACGCGAGTGCCCGGCGGCAGGCGCTGGTGGGAGTGGTCGGGCGGTGCGCGGAAGCGGGGCGGCGGCTGGATGCCGAGGCGGAGGGGCTGGACCGGCTGCGGGGGCTGGAGCAGGGGGTGGGGGCGGCGCTGGAGGTCGCCGAGGGGCGGTTCCGGGAGCTGACCGCGCGGACGGCGGCGGCCCAGGCCACGGCGGCGGAGCTGCACCAGCGGTACGCGCCCTCGGCCGGGGTCCCCGTCACCGGGTATGTCGAACAGGCCAAGGACCGGCTGGTGTTCGCCACGTTCCAGCTCAACGAGTCCCGTCAGGCGGCCGATTCGGGGGACGGACAGCGGGCGGCCCGCCGGCTGCGCGCGGCCGAAGGGGGGGTCGCCCAGGCCGGTGTTCTCGTCGGCGGGGTCGAGCGGCTCGCGGCACAGCTGCGGGAGGCGGCCGCGCTGGTGCCGGCCGCGCTGACCGGCGGGGAGGCGGAGATCGCCGAGGCACGGCGGGACGGCGGGCGGGCCCTGCTGGCCCCCGGTGAGCTGCATGCGCGGATCGCCCACGCCGACGGGGTGCTGGCCGCCGTACGCGCGGAGCTGACCGCCGGCCCGTACGACCCGCTGGACGCGCTGCGGCGCATCGCCCGGGCGGTGGAGCGACTGGAGGTGGGGCGGTCGGGGGTGGTGGAGGCGGCCGCGCGGCTCGTGTCGTGCAGCGCGCTCGGTGGGGCCGAGGACTTCATCGCGGTGCACCGGGGGGCGGTGGGCGCGGAGGCACGGGCCCTGCTGGCGGAGGCGGAACGGGCGCTCGGCTCGGGGGCCGACGCGGACGTACTCGCCCGAGAGGCCCGCGATCTGGCCGAACGCGATGTGCGGACCCACGGGAACCCGTACGCCGACGGCCACGCCACCGGTCTCACCGGTGCCGTTCTCGGCGGAATCCTGCTGGCCGAGGAGCCGGACGGCGGTCCCCCGGCCGGCTTCGGCGGCCCGGAGACCCGGGGCCGCCGACATCTTCGGTAGCCGTGCCCCCGTAGCCGACCGAGTCGGGAACGGGGATCTGGGGGCGTAGCCCCCCCAGGTCGGTGCGTCAGAAGAGGCTGAGCAGCGCCTCCGCCGGGTCCGTCAGGCTGTTCTCGCCTCCGGGGAGCGGGAGTTCGAACCAGACGGTCTTGCCGCGCGGGGTACGGCGCGAGCCCCACGCCGCGCTGAGCAGGCCGACCAGTTGCAGGCCCCGGCCCCCCTCGTCGGTGTCGCGGGCGCGGCGGCGGCGGGGCTGGACCAGGCCGGAGTCCCAGACCTCGCAGACCAGGGTGCGGTCCAGCAGCAACCGGAGCCTTATCTCGCCCTCGCCGTAGCGCAGCGCGTTGGTGACCAGCTCGCTGACCAGGAGTTCCGTGGTGTCGACCAGGGGTTCCATGTCCCAGCTGAGCAGCTGTGCGCGGGCGTACTCACGGGCCCGCCCCACACTGCGGGGCTCGCGCGGCAGCGTCCAGTCGCCGACGGAGTCGGCGGGCAGGCCCTGGACCCGGGCCATCAGCAGGGCGATGTCGTCCTCGCCGTGGTGGGTGTCGAGGGTGTTGAGGACGTGGTCGCAGACGTCCTCCAGGTTTCGATGGGTGTCGGCGCGCAGCGCCGTCGTCGAGGGGTGGCGGTCGGGTGACGGGTGGGCGGGGTCGGTGAGTGCGCCGACGAAGGCCTGGAGGCCCTCGTCCAGGGGGTGGTCGCGGGACTCGACCAGGCCGTCCGTGTAGAGGGCGAGCAGGGCGCCCTCCGGGAGTTCGACCTCCACCTCCTCGAAGGGTTCGCCGCCCACGCCCAGCGGCATGCCCGGCGGCACGTCGAGCATCAGGGCCGCCTCGCCGGGTTCCACCAGCACCGGGGGAAGGTGGCCGGCGTTGGCGAACGTGCAGCGTCTGGTCACCGAGTCGTAGACCGCGTACACGCAGGTGGCGAGATAGACCTCGGAGAGGTCGGCGTCGCGGGGCTGGCGGGCGGCGCGGGTGGCCTGCTGGACGCCGCCGGGGGTGCCGAGGCCACGGGCGATCTCGTCCAACGCCGAGAGGACCTCGGCCGGTTCGAGGTCGAGCAGGGCCAGTGTGCGGACCGCGGTGCGGAGTTCACCCATCGCGACCGCGGCGCGCAGACCCCGGCCCATGACGTCCCCGACCACCAAGGCCGTGCGGTGGCCGGGGAGTTCGATCACGTCGAACCAGTCGCCGCCGACCTCGGTCGCCGCGTTGCCGGGCAGGTAGCGGCACGCGATGTCGAGGCCGGACGCCTCGGGGTCGCCGGGCGGGAGCAGGGACCGCTGCAGTATCAGCGCGCGTTCGTGCTCGCGGCGGTACAGGCGGGCGTTGTCGATGCAGACGGCGGCCCGCGCGGCCAGTTCCACCGCGAGGTCCCGGTCGCGGTCGCCGAACGGCTCGCTGCCCTTCGTGCGGGCGAACTGGGCGAGACCCACGACGGTGTCGTGGGCGACCATCGGCACCACCAGCATGGACTGCACGAGACCGCCGTCCTCGGCGGGGACGCGCTGCGGGCGGGCGGTGCGCAGGGCGTCCGCGCAGGGCGAGTTGAACGGGAAGTGGTGGACCGCGCCGACCGCGACGGGTTCGCCGGAGCCGCTGAACGGCGCGTCCGAGACGGCGCTGGCGAAGGCGACACGGCGCAGTGCCGCGCTGCCGTCGGCGAGGCCGGGCGGGGTCTCGTCGCCGGTCAGCAGGCCCTGGTAGAGGTCGACGGTGGCGAGGTCACAGAAGCCGGGGACGACGACGTCGAGGAGTTCGCGGGCCGTGGTCTCCAGGTCCAGGGAGTTCCCTATGCGGGCGCCGGCCTCGTTGAGCAGGGCGAGGTTGCGCCGGGCCGCGGCCGCCTCGCGGGCTGCGGCGCGGCGGGCGGTGATGTCGGTGCCGAGCCAGGCGATGCCGATGGGCCGGCCGCTGCCGCTGTGCACGCGGTAGAGGTTGACGGACCAGTGCCGGCGTTCCTCGGAGCCCGGGACGAAGCCCGTGACATGCATGTCGGTGATGGAGTCGCCGGTCTCCAGCACCCGGCGCAGGGTGGCCGAAACCCGCTCGGCCTCACCACGCGGGAGGTAGTCGTGAACTCCCTTGCCACGGTGGTCGTCCGGGGTTCCGCCGAAGATGGAGGCGAAGCGCATGTTGGCGCGGCGCACCCTGAGGTCGATGTCGATCAGCAGGAAGCCGAAGGGGGATTGACCGAAAATCGCCTGCGAGGCGGCGAGGTCGGTCTCGATGCTGCGCAGGGTGCGCACGTCCACCACTATGCAGACGGCGGCCTTGTCGCCCTCGGCGGTCCGGGTGGGCATGACGTAGACCTCGGCGAGCCCCTCCTCGCCGCGCGCCCCGTCCGGCCGGTCCGGCATCCGGAAGGGGACCACCCCGGTCCACTCCCGCCCGTCGAGGATTTCGGCCATCTTGCGCTGGCCGCGCTCGTACAGGTCGGGATCGATGAAGGCCTCGATGGGGTCCATGCCGACGGCGCGTTCGGCGGGGATGCCGAAGAGCTGCTCGGCGCGCAGGCTCCACTGGTCGACCAACCCGCCGGGGCTGATGGAGAAGGACGCGACCCTGATGTAGTCGTAGATCGAGCCGGGCGGACTGCTCTGCCACATGGCGTCGCCGGTCGCCGCGGTCCGTGCGGCCTGGCCCCTCGCGCCGCCCGACGGGTCCTCGGACTCCGTGGCCTTCGCTGGTATCTCGCTCACGCGAACCGTCCCCTCCAGCTCACCGCGCCCGGCACCGGTCACCGGGGGCGGCTGCCCGCAGTATCCAGCACTACGGCGCCGCACGACACGGTGTTCACGATCACAGCTCGGTCCAGGCGTTTTTCGGACCTGACTGCGACAACACATCCACTCTTCTAACCAGGGAACACGCCCTCGAATCACACATCCCCACACCTGTGCCGGGCGCACATCGCAGCATGGACGGCGCACGGTGGCCTGTACACCAGGCTCACCCGGGCACCGCCAGTTCGAACCAGACGGTCTTTCCGGTGTCGCCGGGCCGGGTGCCCCAGCGGCGCGAGGAGCCGGCGACCAGTTGCAGACCACGGCCGCTCTCGTCCTCGGGGTGGGCGACGCGCTCGCGCGGCGGGTCCGGCAGCGGGTCGGAGACCTCGACCAGCAGCGTGTCGCCGAGCCCGGCGGGGCGTACCAGACGTACGCCGATCGGCCCGGTCGCATGCCGCAGGGAGTTCGTCACCAGCTCGCTGACCAGCAGTGCGGCCAGATCGGCGAGACAGTCGAGGTCCCAGCCGCGCAACTTGCCCCGGACCGCGGCGCGGGCGGTGCGCACGGCGCCGGGTTCCGCGGGAAAGGTCCACTCGGCGCAGTCACCTTCGGTGTCGATCACGCCGATCACTTCCCAGGCCAACGAGCCCACCCATGTCCGGTTTCGTGGGGTTAATGGGGACATACCCGGTATCCGGGAAGCGTTACCGTGCGGAAGGGCGCACGGTGGCACGAACGGCGTAAAGGGCGCGTGCGCGCCGCTCGGGGCAGCGTGCGTCCAAGAGCTCGGGGCAGCGTGCGCCTAAGAGCTCGGGCGGTGCGACTGTCGGGCGGCTGCAGGATTGTCGTGGCTTGTCGCGCCCCAGCGGGCGACCACCTCCACGACCGCAGGGACGTCCTGGTCGAGCCAGTTCACATCCCAGATCTCGTCCGGAGTCAGCCAGCGCACGTCGTCGTGGTCCTCAAGGGGGCGGGGGGCGGCGGAGCCGGGGCGCAGGCGCGCGGTCCACACCTGGAGGACGTACGGGGATCGCAGGGGCCACTCCCCCGGCACGCGCTCGACCGCCTCGGTGTCGATGCCGAGTTCCTCGCGCAGTTCGCGCACCAGGGCGTCCTCGGGCCGCTCACCGGACTCGACCTTGCCGCCGGGCAGCTCCCAGCGCCCGGCCAGCTCGGGAGGCGCGCTGCGCCGCGCGGCGAGCAGCCGGCCGGCGTCGAGCAGGGCGGCTCCCACCACCACGATCCGTTCGGTCATGGAGCGGAGCCTACGGGAGCGCGTCAGTGGTCAGTTGAGCGCGCCTGAGGTCAGTTGTGGGCGCCGTCGCCGTTCTGGCCGATGCGTTCGACCCAGTAGAGCTGCTTGTGGCCGCGGTCGTCGAGACTGTCGGCGATCTTCTGCGCCTCGGCCCGGGTCGCGTACCGTCCCACGCGGTAGCGATTGCCGTTGTCGTCCTGCCTTATGACGATCCAGGGCAGGGAGACCGTGCCCTCACTCATCGCCCCCACCGTTCCTTCTCGCACCGCCCCGCCCTCCCCCACTCCGGACTTCTCCCCCACGCTCGACTTCGCTCGCGCGGGAGGGACCCTCACTGCAGAGGGACCCCCATCCCTTCCCGGGCCCCCGTCGTGCCCCTCCCAAGGAAACCGCAATCCGCATATGCCCGAGCGTACGCCCTACCTTCACGGAGCGAATACGCCTTTTCACAAAGAGGTACGCAACCAGCCAGAACGCAGGGGGCGCGCGATGGGGAACGCGCCGCCCTACCCACCTCTGTCGTGCGTCGGGGGCATATCGGGCGGACCCTGGATCACCTGGGAAAACGGCCGGATTGCAGCGGCCGGGAGCCGATCGCCGGGTGCGGACGCCCGCCTCGGGAGCGTGCGGGGGTGTGCGCTACTTCACTGGCAGGTGGTACGCGACCCGGTAACGGTCGGCGGGGATCACGACGTCGGCGGTCTCCACGGGGCGGCCGGAGGCGTAGTAGGTGCGCTGGATGACGAGGACGACATGCCCGGGGACGCCGCCGAGGACGTGCAGTTCCTCGGCGAGGCCGGGGCGCGCGCCGACCTCCTCGGTGACGTTGTCCACGATGACGTCGATGGCGCGCATGCGCTCGACGACACCCATGCCGCCGAGCGGGCCCTCCTCGGGCAGCATCACGGGCGTGCGGCCGGTGACGGCAAGGGGCTCCCAGGAGGTGGAGAGCATCATCGGCTCCCCCGCGTCCCGGAACAGGTACCTGGTGCGCATCACCCGCTCGCCGGGCTTGAGACCGAGCCGCTCGGCGATGGCGGCCCCGGCCTCGGCCTGCTCGCTGCTGGACTCCCAGGTGCCACGCACCGTGGCGTCGGCCTGCTCCTGCCGGAAGGGCGTGGCGCCGGAGGGCGGCCGGAATCCGGAGCGGGCCAGGCGCCGGGGCACCGGGCGCTCGCGCACATAGGTCCCCGAGCCGGAGCGGCCCTCGACCAGACCCTCGGCCATCAGCACCTTGCGGGCCTCCAGCGCGACCGTGTCCGAGACGCCGTACTCCTCGCGGATACGGGCCTGGGAGGGGAGCCGGGTGTGGGGCGGCAGCGAACCGTCGACGATCTTCTTGCGGAGATCACCCGCGACACGCAGGTACGCCGGCTGCTCACCGAAAGTCACTGGCCGCTCCCATCAGGTTGTACAGACAGCAACAGCCTGGCAACCGTGGGTTGTGCCATGCAAGCAAAGGCCAGAGAATCACTCGATGTGATGACATGTGGCCGGGGAGTGCTTTACCCAGGCACTCTCTCCCCGTTATAGCCACGGTCACACCTCTGCGTGATCACGCCCCGGCGCGATCACACCGCCAGCGCGCCCCCGCTCCCGCCGCCGGAGGAGCCGCCCGAGCGGTCGTCACCCTTGTCGTCGGGCGGCGGGGTGGTCTCCAGGCCCAGGGCTTTGCGCGCGGGGACCGCCTTCTTCGGGTCGAGCAGTTTGAGCCCGGTGTCGTAGTGCCGGTAGAAGGCGTCCAGGCCCTTCGCCTGCGCGGCCTTCGCCCACTCCGCGCGCGCCTTGTCCAGGTCGGACGCGAGCACGGTGACCTGCCCCACGGCGTCGGCGGGCCACTCGTTCGCGCGCAGCATCCGGGCCTGCTCGGCCAGCGCGGCCGACACCCGGCCCGCCCACTTCTTGTGCCCCGGCAGGTCGTCCTCGACGTACTCCGTGTCGGGGGCCGTGGCCAGGGCCGCGTTGAGGACGTGAGCCGCCTTCAGATAGGCGACCTGGTCGGGGTCCAGGACGGTCGCGTCGTTGCGCAGCGAGCCGGTGAGGTTCGCGCCCTCGGTCACGTTGCCGAACACGCAGGTGACCTCCCGGTCCCCGGCGGACCAACTGCCCTCGGTGGGCGTGAGGTAGTAGACGTCGACGTCGTCGGGCACGGCCCAGCCGTCCATCGCGTAGGCGTCCTGGAGGCCGTAGCAGCGCTCGTCGGCGGTACTACTGACCGAGTCGTCGCCGGGATAGGTGCCGTCCTTCAGCCGGAAGGAGGCGAACACCTCGCCGTCGTGCTCGCCGGAGCAGGGGACCTTGTCGACGTCGCTGGTCTCGCCGCCGAGGCTTCCGCCGGGCGCGTCGAAGCACTCGCCCTTGACCAGCGAGATGCTCGCGCCGTTGCGTGCGCCCTCCTTGACGCCCTCCCAGAAGGAGGAAGCGCCGCCCGTGGCGAGCATCAGCACCCACAGCGCGAGCCCGAGCCCGGACAGCACCGAGCCGCCGATCGCCAGCCCCTTGCCGCGCTCGCCCCGTCGGCCGATCTGCCGCAGCGCGATCAGCCCGAGCAGCAGCCCCACACCCGGCAGACAGCACAGCACACCGAACACGAGCGAGGTGATGGCGAGTCCGTTGACGGGCGCGGGCTGGTTGTAGGGGCTGTAGCCCTGCACCCATGGCTGGTACGGCCCGTAGGGGCTCTGCGGGCCCTGCGGCTGCGGGTGCGACGGCGGCCCGTACGGCCCCTGCGGGTACTGCTGGGGTGGCTGATACGGCCCTTGTGGCTGGTGGGGGCCGGGGGGCGGGGGTATGGACACCGGTACCGTGCTCCTGGGTCGGGCGGTGGGAATGGTCAGACGGGCCCTGGGGCCGACGGCTGGACCGACGTACGACTGGGCGCATGGTAAGCGGGGCACGAGTGGGGGCGGAATGAGGGTGGAAGCCCGGGCGGACAGCCGGGTGGTGAGCGCCACCGTGGGTGCGGTGAACGGGCTCACCGCACGGTGGGCGGCGGCAGCGGCACCGGAGGGTACGGCGTTCTCGGCGGCCGGGGTCTGGCCCCTGCTGGCCTTCCTCGCGGACGGCGCGACGGGCGCCGCACGGGCCGAGCTGGCCGGGGCGCTCGGCGTGCCCGCGGACCGGGCGGCCGCCGCCGCACGGGAGTTGCTGGCCGGGCTGCAGTCGGTGTCCGGCCTGGACGCGGCGCTCGGCCTGTGGACGCACGAGCTGCTGCAGCTGCGCGAGGAGTGGCGGGCCGGGCTGCCGGCCGGGACGTACGGGGTGTTCGGGGAGGACCTCGTCACCGCGCAGGAGCGACTGGACGCCTGGGCGGCCGAACGGACCGGCGGGCTGGTCGAGCGCATGCCGGTGACGCTGACACGGGAAGCACGGATGGTGCTGGCCAGTGCGCTCACGCTGCGCACGGACTGGCGGCAGCCGTTCACCGAGACGATGCTGCGCCCGGACTCCGGTCCCTGGCAGGGCCGTTCGCTGCTCGGGCTGCACCGCAGGAGCGTGCGGCCGGACCGGGTCGGCGTGACGAGCACGCCGGCCGGCTTCGTGACCGCGCTGACGGTGCCCGGCGACAACGGCATCGACGTCCATCTGGTGCTCGGCGAGGAGCGGATGGCCCCGGGGCAGGTGCTCACGGCCGGGGTCGGGGTCGTGGAGCGCACGCTCGCGGTCACCGGGGGCGGGCAGCTGCCGTTCGGGCATGTCGGGCCCGGCCTGCACGTGGAACAGCAGCCCGCGCTCGCGCCGGAGCCGATCACGCTGGACGTGCGGACGGTGGCGTACGAGGTGCGCGCCGACCACGATCTGCTGGCGCTGCACACCCTGTTCGGACTCACCACGGCCCAGAACGCCGATCAGGGCCACTTCCCGGGCATCAGCGTCATGCCGCTCGCCGTCCAGGACGCCCGTCAGTCCGCCCTCGCCCGGTTCGGCGCGCTCGGCTTCCGGGCGGCGGCGGTGACGGCGGTCATGCCGAGATACGGCGCCGGCGTCCCGCAGTACCGCTACGAGACGACGGTCGTGCGGGTGGCCTTCGACCGCCCCTTCGGCTTCCTCGCGGTCGACCGCGAGTCCCGGCTGGTGCTGATGGCGGGCTGGGTGACGGATCCGGCGCCGTATCCGGCCATGGGCCGTTAGGAGCGCTGCTCCCGCGGCACGTCCATGGCGGGGCCGAGGACGCCCGCCAGCGGCGGGGTGGTCAGCGGGGCCGTGCGGGGGCGGGTCAGGGTGACGTACGCGGACACCGGCACGGCGATCGACAGGTCGAGGCGGGCCGCGTTGAAGTAGATCCGGTCGTTGTCCAGCAGGGCGGTGTCGACGACCAGTTCCAGGTCCGGGTGGAACGTGAACGGCACGACGCAGCCGCTCACGCAGCCCGACAGTCTTTCGGCCACCTCGCGTGCGGCGAAGGCGGCGTCCGTGCCGCCGTACAGCTCGCGCACCCGGGTCATGTCCAGGCGGCGGTCGCCGGGTACGACGGCCAGGACGTAGCGGCGGCTGCGGCGGCCGGTGCTCACCCGCACCACCAGGCACTTGGCGGCCTGGTCCAGCGGATGGCCGCGCAGCTCCGACGCGAGGTCCGTACGGCCCTCGGGCGCGTGCGGTATCAGGCGGTACGGGACGCGGGCGTCGTCCAGCAGCGACAGCAGACGGTGGGAGGTGTCCGGGGGCAACAGGTCGAGGTCGCGGGGCACGGTGAGGCCTCTCTGTGAAGGACGGGCGGCGCTCTCACCGTGCCGGGCCTGCCTATATTTCTCCGCTGCGCACCCTCACCACGGCGTTCCCCAGTGCGGCCGGCTCCCCGGCGATAACCCGCCAATAACGCCCCTCTCTAGCTTCGGGAACCGTAGAGATGGCTGGCCGCACCAGAAGGGGGTGGTGTCCCATGGAGTTCCGGGTCCTTGGGCCAGTGGAGGCGTGGCGAGGGGGTGAGCGGGTTGCCCTCTCCGGTTCGAAGATGCACACGGTGCTGGCGACGATGCTGCTCGCCCAGGAGCGGGTGGTGTCCGACAGCCGCCTGAGCGCACTGTTGTGGGGGTGGGAGCCGCCGGCGACGGCGAGCGCGCAGATCTACACGTACATGTCGCGGCTGCGCAAGCAGCTCGGCGAGGAGGTCGAGATCGTACGGCGGCCCCCCGGGTACGTGCTGCGCGCCCCCGGTGCCGTCGTGGACCTCGTGGAGTTCCGCAGGCGGGAGCGGGACGGGCGGCGGGCGCTGGCGGAACGGCGCTTCGAGGAGGCCGCCGACCTGCTGCGCGAGGCGCTCGGGCAGTGGCGGGGAGCCGCGCTGGCGAACGTCACCGAGCACATGCTGGACGCCGAGCTGGCACCGCTCGAGGAGGAGCGGATGCTCGCCCTGGAGTCGCGCCTCGAGGCGGACCTGGAGCTGGGGCGGCACGAGCAGGTGATGGCCGAACTGACCGCACTGGTCGCCGAGTTCCCGGTACGGGAGCGGCTGCGGGCCCAGCTGATGACCGCGCTGTACCGCTGCGGCCGGCAGGCCGACGCGCTGCACACCTACTACGAGGGCCGCAAGGTGCTGGCCGAACAGCTCGGCATCGACCCCGGCGAGGCACTGGGCTCCACGTACCAGGCCGTGCTGGGCGGCGAGCTGGGGCTGGGACCGCGGCGCGGCACGCAGCCGGCCGCGCGGCCCGTGCCGTCGATGCTGCCTGCCACGGACGGCGAACTCGTCGGCAGGGAGCGCGAACTCGAGGCGCTGCGGGGGCGTCTCGGCCAGGGCGGCGGTGCGCCGCGACGGATCCTGGTGACCGGCATGGCCGGTCTCGGCAAGACGGCGCTCGCGGTGCGGGCGGCGGCCGAGAGCGGCGGACTCTTCCCCGACGGGCTGCTCTTCGCCGAGCTGTGCGGACTCGACGGCGCCCCGCGGGCCCCGCGCGCGGTCCTCGCCCAGCTGCTGCGGGCGCTCGGCGAGAGCGACCACGCGCTGCCGGCCGGCGATCTGGACGAGCTGGTACGGCTGTACCGGGCGCGCACGGCCGAGCGGCGGCTGCTGCTGGTGCTCGACAACGTCAGCGGCGACCGGCAGCTCGCGCCGCTGCTGCCGGCCGGTGACTCGGCGGTCCTGATCACCAGCCGGAGCCGGCTGGCGCGGGTGGCCGGCGGGGACACACTGGCACTGTCACTGCTGGACGACGCGGCGTCGCTGGAGCTGCTCGCCGCCCGGGCGGGCCGGCAGCGGCTGGACGACGACCCGGACGCGGCCGACGATCTGGTGGCGTACTGCGGCGGGCTGCCGCTCGCGCTGTCGATCACCGGCGCCCGCCTCGCCGCCCGCCCGCACTGGACCGCGGCGCGGCTCGCGGCCCGGCTCGCCGACCCCGCCGTGCGGCTCGCCGAACTCTCCTTCGGCGACCTGGACCTGAGCCGGGTCCTGCGCTCCTCCGTCGAGCCGCTGCCGCCCACGGTGCACGACGTCCTGGCCGGGCTCGCGGACCCCGGGCTGGGCGGCGAGCCGTTCTGCGCCCAGTGGGCGGCGGACCGGCTCGGCCTGACGGAGGACGCGGCGGAGAACGCGCTGGAGGCCCTCGTCGACACCGCCCTGCTGGACCTGTCCGGCCTGGACGACCAGGGCCGTCCGCTGTACCACTGCCACGAACTGGTACGCCTGCTCGCCGCCACCCTCGACCTCTCGGACCGGCCGACCGTCCGCGCGGGGCGGTGACAGGGGCGTGCCGGTGCGGACATCCTGCTCGCCGACGACCTGGACGGACGGAGCCTGCGGGCCCTGTGCGCGAGCCGGTGAACGGCATGCGCCCGAGCCGACACACTGCTCGCCCGCGACGGCTCCGGGCCACCGGACGTCCGTGCCAGGACGTACGGAGGCCGAGCCCGTGCGGACATCCCGCCCGCAAGCGACCCGGACGGACGGAGCCTGCGGGCCCTGTGCGCGAGCCGGTGAACGGCATGCGCCCGAGCCGACACACTGCTCGCCCGCGACGGCTCCGGGCCACCGGACGTCCGTGC
>NZ_JBITSQ010000005.1:0-113055 GCF_044541035.1 Streptomyces sp. NPDC085866 | reverse complement strand
CGGACGTCCGTGCCAGGACGTACGGAGGCCGTGCCGGTGGGGTCACCAGGAGCCGCGGGCGCGGACGTAGCCCTGGCGGGCCGGGGCGATGATTTCCTGGGCCACCGCCCAGGCGTCGGACACGACGCGTTCGCGCGGTGGGCGGGGGGACTGGGCGATGGCCTGGGCGGTGACGGCCCAGACCGCGGCGACGGCGGCGGTCGCGCGTACGTCCACGGTGGGGCGGGCGGGGCGGACGCCGTTGCCGCAGACCTCCAGGCGCAGGCCGAGCGCGGCCGCCATCGCGTCGCGCACGCCACGGGCGACACCGGCGTCGGGGTGCGCGAACACCTGGGACGACAGCGGGTGTTCGTAGGCCTGGCGGACCCAGGTGCCCAGCCGCAGCCGTTCGCGGGCCTCCCAGCCGCCCGGGGCGGAGGGGCCGGGGTCGATGCGGTCGACGGCCTCGGCGAGGGTGTCGAAGTAGGCGATCAGGTCACCGGACGTGAGCAGAGGTGCCGCGGCGGGGGCGGCGACGGTCTGTACGGTCATGGTGGGCTGCTTCCCTTCCTGGTCGGTGAGTTGACGCGAGGACGCCGCCGTGGGCGCGCTCAGACGGGCGGGTGCAGGTGCACCGGTCCCCGGGCCGCCGGTCCCGCGGGGCGGGCCAGGGCGACCGCGAGGCGGTCGGAGAGTTGCAGGTCCTCGACGGTCCAGGCGGTGGCGTGGCCGTCGGCGTCGTGGGTGACGCGGACCGGTCCGGTCCGGTCGGGCAGGGTTTCCAGACGGCCCAGTTCGGTGCCGGCCAGGCCCACGCCGACCGCCTTGACGACGGCTTCCTTGCGGGTCCACACCCGGTGGAACGCCCGCTGCCGGGCCGTGCCCTCCGGGACGTCGCGCAGATGGCCGCGCTCGGCCTCGGTGAGCACGGTGTCGGAGAGCAGTGCCTCCCGCACCGGCCGCAGCGCCTCGGCGTCGACCCCGATGGCGGTACCCGCGCCGACCGCGAAGACGCCCCAGCCGGCGGTCCGGCTCAGGCTGATCGCGAGCGGCACACCGGGGTGCAGCACCTGCGGCGGTCCATGGCCGTCCGAGCCGCACCCGGGGCAGCGCCGGCGGCCCAGGTCGACATCGGCGGCGGTGGTGCCGAGGAGTTGACCGAGCGCGCGCCGGGCACCGGCCCGGGTGTGCACGAACTCGGCCGCGTCCCGCTCGGACAGCATGCCGAGCGCACGCCGGAACTCCGCCGTGGCCAGCAGCCGCAGATCGGCCGGGTCGACCCGGCCGGGCGAGCGCCACCACCACACATGAGCCTCGCCCCGGGCGATGAGCCGGTCCACCTCGGGATAGACCCTTTCTTCGCCTCCTTGACGCATCAGCACCACTCCCGCGTTTCTTCAGAGACGTCGGACACACAACGTCCGGACTTTTTGGCGGACTTCTCCGGGGCCAGGTTCCGCCCGCCCGCTATTTCCGCCCTATACAGCGTTTACGGCCCTTTTCCATAGGGCCGCGATAGGCGCTGCCCGGAAGCTTTTCCGAGCAATGCCGTCGACCAGAGGAAAACGCTGTGACACAGACAGAGATTCTGGCTCCGGCCGTAGAGAGCACGGTGACCGCACGCGAACTCACCGCGGCGGAGAAGACCGGCCTGATCACGCTGGCCGGCCGGCTGACCGGTCCGGAGCACCCGCTCATCGACTCCCCCGACTGGCTGGGCGCGGCCCGCGAGGCGACCTCGCTGCTGCCCCGGCAACTTCTCGGCACCCTCCGCGCGTTCCGGCACGACCCGGGCGCGGACGGGGTGCTGCTGCTGCGCAACCTGCCGGTGACGGCCGGCGATCCGCTGCCGCCGACACCGGGCGTGCCCAATTCCGTCGAGCGTGTTCCCACCACGGCCGCTGCCGTCATCGTCTCGGTCATGCTGCAACTCGGTGAGGTCATCGCCTTCCGGAACGAGAAGAGCGGCGCCCTGGTGCAGAACGTGGTGCCGGTTCCCGGAAAGGAGGAATCCCAGAGCAACGCCGGTTCCGTGCTGCTGGAACTGCATGTCGAGAACGCCTTCCACGACAACCGTCCCGATTACGTAGGCCTGTTGTGCATGCGCGAGGACCCGACCGGCGACGCCAAGCTGTGCACCTCGTCGATCCGCCGTGCGCTGCCGCTGCTGTCCGAGGCGACCCGCCGGGTGCTGGCCGAGCCGCGGTTCCTGACCGAGCCGCCGCCGTCCTTCGGTTCGCTGGGCGGGGTCCGCTCGGCGCACCCGGTGCTGCAGGGCGACCTGGACGACCCCAACGTCCTGGTGGACTTCGCCGCCACGCACCCGCTGGACGAGCGGGCGAAGGCAGCGATGGCCGAGCTGCGGGAGGCGTTCGTGGAGACCATGGCAGCGCACCGGCTGCGCGTCGGTGACCTGGCCGTGGTGGACAACCGGGTCGCGGTGCACGGCCGTACCTCCTTCACCCCGAACTACGACGGCGAGGACCGCTGGCTGGAGCGGGTGTACGCCCACCTGGACAACCGGCGCAGCCGGGTGGACCGGCTGGGCGGCGGGGCCGTCCTCAACTGAGGGACCCCGCAGACCGGTTGAAGGGCCGGCCCCCACGAGGGGCCGGCCCTTCAGGTGTGGTCACCGGTCACTGCCGGGAGCCGATGACGTCCGCGGGGCGTCCGGTCAGCGCCAGCCGGCCCGGCACCACGGTGGCCAGCAGGGCCAGCAGCCCGCCGAAGCCGAGGACGGCGAGATAGGTCCCCGGTGCCACGGAGGGCGCCGCCGAGCCGGTCATGCCGATGCTGAACGCGGTGAGCACGGCGTAGGCGATGCCGGTGCCGAGCGCGGCCGCGACGAGGACGACGATGCCGGCCTCGATGCGCAGCATGCCCATCACCTGGCGGCGGGTGGTGCCGACCAGGCGCAGCAGCGCGAACTCGCGGAGCCGGTCGGAGACCGACATGGCGAGCGTGTTGACGACGGCGATCGCGGTGAACGCGATGATCAGGCCCATGGCGACGTAGTTGACCTCGGCGTTGTTCTGCTGCACCTCGGCCTGCAGGTCCTCGACCTGGGCGCGGTCGAGCACCCCGATGCCGGGGAAGTGCCCGACGGCCTTCTGCAGCTGCTCGCGTCCCGCCTTGCCGTCACCGCTGGTGCGGACCAGGACGGAGGAGGCGAGCGGGTTGTCGACGTGCCGGGAGACCAGCGCGTGGCTCATCGTGAGGTCGCCGAAGCCGAGGCCGCGGGAGTAGACGGCGGCGACCTTCAGGTGGACGACGGTGCCGTCGCCGAGGGTCACCTTCAGGTCGTCGCCGACCTTCTTGCCGAGGTGGTCGGCGGCGACCTCGCTCATCGCGACACTGCCGTCGCCGAAGCCGTTCAGCGAGCCCTTCTGCACGTCCGGGTCCCAGGTCTCGCGCAGCCCCTGGGTGGACAGGCCCTGCGCCGGGTACTTGTCGAGCCCGATGCGTACGGAGGTCCGTACGACCTCGGTGACGGCCGTGACGCCGAGGGTCTGCCGCAGCGCCGCGGTCGCCTGCTCCGGTACGCCGGGGCCGGCGGAGGCCACCACCCAGTCCGCCTTGTTGCCCTCGCGGGCCTGGGCGGTGGCGGCGTCGCCCATGGTGGTCTGCACGAAGAACACCGTGCAGGCCATGCCGATCAGCAGCGCCAGCGGAGTGATCGCGGAGGCCATCCGCTTGGTGTTGGCGCGGACGTTGGCGGTGGCCAGGTGGCCGGCCACGCGCGAGGCACGCAGCGGGATGCCGAGCAGGGCGACGGCGACCCGGGCGATGAGCGGGCCGAGCAGCGACACCGCGACCGCGAGGACCACGACCGACAGGAACGTCACCGGCGTGGACGCGGGCTCGGTGTCCAGCACGCTGAGCACCACGAGCAGCACGATCCCGCCGGCCAGCGTGAGGATCCCGGCCAGCGTCCGGCCCCAGGCGAACCCGGGCCGCTCTACCGCGGACTCGGCGAGCGCCTCGGCGGGGCGGATCCGGGCCGTGCGGCGGGCGGAGATCCGGGCCGCGGCCCACGCGCCCAGCAGGGCGGCGCCGACGGCGGCGAAGAACGGGAAGACGCTGAAGGTCACCTGCAGCGTGTCCGGGATCGCCTTGAAGTCGACGAACTTCCGGTGCAGCCAGTACGCGATGGGCAGGCCCAGCAGCGAGCCGGTGAGACCCGCGAGCAGGCCGACGATCAGCGCCTCCCGGCCGATCAGCTGCCGCACCTGCTTGGGCGTGGCGGCGATCGCGCGCAGCAGCGCGAGTTCCCGGTAGCGCTGCTGGATCGACAGCGCGAAGGTGCCCACGACCACGAGGATCGCCACGAGCAGCGAGGTGCCGCCGATGGCGCCGCCCATGGAGACCAGCTTCACCCGGGCCTTGGCCGCGTCCAGGAACTCGACCGGGCCGCGGTCGCCGCCGGTGGCCACCTGGGCGGTGGTGCCGGAGAGCGCCTTGCGGACCTGGTCGGCGAGTGCGCCGGTGGACACGCCCTGCTTGGGCAGCACGCCGATCGCGGACACCTGTCCGTTCCGGCCGGACAGCCGCTGTGCCTCGTCGGCGGAGAAGAACAGCGAGGTCTGCTGCTTGAGGTCGCCGTCGGCCGGGGCCGCGATGCCGGTCACGGTGTAGCTGCGCGGGGCGTCGGTGGCCTGCACGGTGAGCTTCGCGCCGGGCTTGAGTCCGGTGCGGGAGGCGAGTTCGCGGTCCACGACGACATCACCGGCGGCGCTGGGGGCGCGGCCGGCGACGAGCTTGAACGGGGTGAGGGCGGCGGAGGTCCAGGCGTGCCCGTAGGAGGGCTTGCCGTCGACACCGGGGACGACCTGTCCCTTGGGGCTCACCGCGTAGGCGGGGAAGGTGACTTCGGGCACCACGGACCGGGCGCCGGGCACGGACCGCAGCTTGTCGACCGTGGCGGCGGACAGCCACACGCGCTCGCCGAGCGGCTTGGCCTTGTGCTTGACCTTGGTCTTGCCCTTCTTGTGCTTGACGGTGGTCTGGTGGACGTTCTGGTCGCCGCCGACGATGACCGGCGCGGCGGCGTACCGCTCGGTGCCGATGGTGCCGCGCAGACCGGTCTCCAGGAGGATGCCGCACGCGGTGACCAGGGCGGCGGCGCACATCAGCGCGAGGAACGCGCCGATGAATCCGCCCTTGCGGGCCTTGAGGGTCTGGAAGGCGTAGCGCAGCATCAGGCCCACGCTCCCAGGTGCGTCATACGGTCGGCGACGCGCTCGGCGGTCGGGGCGTGCATGCGGTCGGCGATGCGGCCGTCGGCGAGGAACAGGACGGTGTCCGCGTAGGAGGCGGCGACCGGGTCGTGGGTGACCATGACGACGGTCTGGCCGGTCTCGTCCACGCAGTTGCGCAGCAGCGAGAGGATCTCCTTGGCGGTGACGGTGTCGAGGGCGCCGGTGGGCTCGTCGCCGAAGATGACGTCGGGGCGGGTGATCAGGGCGCGGGCGATCGCCACGCGCTGCTGCTGGCCGCCGGAGAGTTCGGACGGGCGGTGGGCCGCGCGGCCGCCGAGGCCGACGCGCAGCAGGATGTCCTCCAGCCACTGGCCGTCCAGCCGGGAGCCGGCCAGGCGGAGCGGGAGCTCCACGTTCTGCCGGACGGACAGGGCGGGTACGAGGTTGAACGCCTGGAAGACGAAGCCGATGCGTTCGCGGCGGAGCTTGGTGAGCTGGGTCTCGTTCATGCCGCCCAGCTCGGTGTCGCCGATGAAGGCCCGGCCGGAGGTCGGCTTGTCCAGACCGGCCGCGCAGTGCAGGAAGGTCGACTTGCCGGAGCCGGAGGGCCCCATGACGGCGGTGAAGGAGCCACGGGCGATGTCCACGGAAACACCGTCGAGGGCCCGGACACCCCGGCCGCCGCGGCCGTAGACCTTGGTGACCTCCTCCAGGCGCAGGGCGTGGCTTCGGGCTCCCGTGCCGCTGCGCGGCTGTGTGTTGGTCCTCTCGGTCCTCATGCGTGACCAGTCCTCTCCATCCATCGTCGTGGGGGTCGGGACGAACGTGGCCGGACGATCTATATCGGGGCTATGGCCACGCAGGGGAAGGGGAGTTGAGGGGTGATTTTCGGCCGGGCTACGCCGGGGCTCGCTAGTGGCGGCGCAGGGCGCGGTGGACGAGAGCCGCTGCCGTTGCCGTCAGGCAGACGGCGTACGCGGCCACGACCCAGGCCGCGGGGGCGCGGCCCGCGGTGAGGCCGTGGATCACCGCGGTCAGCCAGCCGACGTAGGACGCGCCGTGGAGGATGCGGAACGGACGGATCCAGCGGCGGGTGGCGAAGACGCCGCGCCAGACACCCGTGGCCACGGCGAGGAGGAACAGGTAACAGGCCAGGGTGCCGAGGCCGACCAGCGCGTCACCGCTGCCCCAGCCCAGCGCCGCGGCCGTGGCGGCGACCCGGCCACCGGCCACCTCCACGCCGATGTGCAGCAGCAGGAACCCGACGCCGAGCACGCCGAAGGCCCGGTGCAGGTGCTGGAACACGGTCCGTGGACGGGGCGGTAGCACACCGCGCAGCGCGGTCGCCAGCCCCAGCATCACCGCCAGCGACAGCGCGACCAGCGCCACGACCCCGGCCATCCGGTCGAGGAACCCCCGTAGCGCCCCGCCCGCCAGCCCGCCGCCCACGAGCACGCCCCCGGCCAGGGCGAGCCCGGCGATCACGGCGACGGGCTTGGGCGGCGGGGTGTGCGGCGGCGGCCCGGTCCGCACCGCCGGCGCGACGGGCGCGGTCCGACCGGTGACTGCCTCACCGGTGACGTGGGCGGGGGCTTCGGATTCGGGGGTCGCCACGGTTCCGTACGTGGGTCGGCTCATGTGTGCTCCCTGGCTGTGGAGGGCTGTGTGGCCGGACATGGGGCGGTTCCCGGCCTCCGCCGGGGAGGGCCGGGGGCCGGGAACCGCGTCTCTCGGTCGCCGAGGGGGGATCGGCTCCGAGGTCTGGAGACGGCCGTCAGACGGCCGGGGGGTGGAGGTGGACCGGGCCCGGCGGGGTGGCCGACGAGGGGCGGGCCAGGGACGCCGACCACGGGCCGTTCAGGTTCAGGTCCTCCACGTGCCAGGTGGTCGTACGGCCCTCGTGGATGTGGGTCACCGTCAGCGGGCCCTCCTGCCCCGGCGCCACCTCCAGGGTGTTCAGGGGCATGCCCAGCAGACCGAGGCCCACCGCCTTCACCACCGCCTCCTTACGGGTCCAGGCGCGGTGGAACAGGGACGTACGGCCGGGGCCCTCGGGGAGCGAGAGGATCCGGTCGGTCTCGTCCGGGGTCAGGACGAGCTGCGCCAGGGCCTCCGACTCCATCGGGCGGTACGCCTCCACGTCCACGCCCACCCAGTCGCCCGCCCGGACCGCCAGCACCCCGCACCCGTCGGTGCGGGAGAGGCTGATCGCCAGCGGGACCGGGGGCCGGACCACGGCGGGCGGGCCGTGGTCCGCGTCGCCGCAGCCCGGACAGATGCGCCGGCCGAAGCGCACGGTGTGGGCCGGTACGCCCAGCAGCCCGGCCACCGCGCGCCGCGCCCCCGCGCGGGTCGTCGTGAACGCCGCCGCGTCCCGTGGCGCGTGGAAGCGCCGCATGCGGGCCCGTTCCTGCTCGTCCAGCAGCACGAAGTCCGCCGGATCGGTCGCCTCGCCGAGCGGCCACCACCACACGTGGGCAGCTCCGCTCTCCCGCAGCCGCGCCACCACCGCGCGTGCCGTCTCGGGTACGTACACCTCGCCGACGTCCGCCGCGTGGTCGATGTGTGCGGCGGCCGTGGCCGGTCGCGTGGTCATCCGTCCTCCTCTCTCTCGTCACGGCCGGTCTCAGGCCAGTCCGTTGAGGCGCAGGAGCAGCTCCTTGACCTCGGTGGCGTGGTAGCGGTCCCGTTCCTGAGCCGGGTCCGAGCACAGCAGCAGCGGCCCGTCCCGGTCCTCCGACGGCAGCCGTCCATGGCTGCCCCTGACCAGGCCGGGGTCGAGCGGCACCACGGTCAGCGGTGCGCGCATCCCGGCCTTCTTGCGCAGCACGGTCCACGCCGCCTTGGCCTTCACCGCCGGGATCGACGGGTCGAAGAACAGCTCGGCGGGGTCGTAGCCCGGCTTGCGGTGGATCTCGACACCGCGCGCGAAGTCGGGTGCGCGGTCGTCGTCGAGCCAGTAGTAGTACGTGAACCAGGCGTCCGGTTCCGACACGAGGACCAGTTCGCCGGCGTGGGGATGGTCGATGCCGTACGCCGCCTGCTCGGTGCGGTCCCAGATCTCGTCGACGCCGTCCAGCGCCTTCAGGACGTCCCGCACCCGCGGGATGTCGACGGGGTCGGCGACGTACACGTGCGCGGCCTGGTGGTCGGCGACGGCGAACGCCCGGGAGGTGTACGGGTCGAGGTACTCCATGCCGCGCTGGGTGTACACCTCCAGCAGTCCGGCGCGGCGCAGCGCGCGGTTGACGTCGACGGGCCGGCTCACCGGTGTGATGCCGTACTCGCTGAGCGCCACCACCGTCGTGCCCCGCTCGCGCAGGTCCGCGAGCAGGGGCGCGAGCGCGGCGTCCGTCTCCCGCGCCGCGCGGACCGCCTGCGGGCTGTCGGGGCCGTAGCGCTGCAGGTCGTAGTCGAGGTGCGGCACGTAGACGAAGGTCAGGTCGGGGCGGCGGCGGTCGACGACGTAGCGGGCGGCGCCGGCGATCCACCGGGTCGAGGCGATCGACGCCGTCGGACCCCAGTACTGGAACAGCGGGAACTCGCCCTGTGCGGCGGTGAGTTCGTCGCGCAGTCCGGCGGGCACGGTGTAGCAGTCGGGGGACTTGCGGCCGTCGTGGTGGTAGACCGGGCGCGGGGTGAGGATCGTGTCCACGTCCGCGCCCATCGCCCACCACCAGCACAGGTAGGCGGTCGAGTGGTCCGGGTCGCGGCGGCGGGCCGCCTGCCACACCTTCTCGCCCCGCACCAGGGCGTTGTGCTGGCGCCACATCATGACCTCGCCGTGGTCGCGGTGGTACCAGCCGTTGGCCACGGCCCCGTGCTCGCGCGGCAGCAGCCCGGTGGTCAGGGTGGCCTGCACGGTGGCGGTGACGGCCGGGAACACCGTGTCCAGACGGGCGGTGAAGCCCTGCTCGCCGACCGCCTTCACGTGCGGCATGCGCTCCAGCAGCCGCGGGGTGAGGCCGACCATGCACAGCACGACCGTCGCCGCCGTCGTACGACCGCCGCTCATGACGTCTCCTGCTGCAGTCCGAGGGCCGTCAACTCGTCACGCAGCCAGGTGAGTTCCGCGGCCAGGCCGCGCGCGAGGGTCTCGTCGCCGTGGCCGGGGAGCACGGACCAGGTGTACGTCTCGATCTCGATGTGGTCGGTGCCCGCCCGCTCCCCCGCCAGCAGCGCCCGCAGGGTCTCGCGCAGCACGGGCCGGGTACTCGCCAGTGGCGCAAGCGGGTCCTCGTGCAGGGGCACGTGGTAGTGGATGCGCCAGGGCCGGCTGCCGGGCAGCGCGCCGGAGAGCGCGGGACCGAGGTCGTCGGTGCCCAGCAGCCGGCCGCCGGACGGTTCCCGGGTCTGGTGCAGGAAGCGGGGCTCGGCGAAGTCCGTGAGCAGCTCCCGTACGGCCGGGTCGGCGGGGTCGGCGACCTCCAGCGCGGTGGCCGCCTGGAGCTTGACGACCGGGATGCCCGCCTCGCGCAGCAGGGCCAGCGCCTCGGCCGGGTCCTCGTGGGCGACCGCCAGGTGGCAGGCGTCCAGGCACACGCCGATCCACTCGGAGTCGGTGCCGGCCAGCGCGTCGACGGCCTGCTCGGTGCGCTCGACGACGCAGCCGGGCTCCGGTTCGATACCGACCCGCACCGTACGGCCGGTGTCGGCGGCGATCTGCTTCAGCCCCTCGGCGAGCGCGTCCAGCTGGCGGGCGGCCATCGCGCGCTGGGCCGACGTCCACACGGTGCGCCAGGCCAGCGGCAGGGTGGAGATGGACCCGCGGGCCCCCTCCGGCAGCAGCCCGGCCAGCACCCGGGCGAGGTCCAGCGTGTACTCCAGGCGGGCCGGTTCCGACCAGTCCGGGTAGTACACGGCCCGTTTCACGACCCGGGCGTGGAAGCCGCGGTAGGGGAAGCCGTTGAGAGTGACCGTCTCCAGGCCGCGCGCGGTCAGCTCGCGGCGCAGCCGGGCCACGGCCGCCGGGTCGGCGGCGAGCCGGCCCGCGGTCTCGGCGGGCAGCCACAGGCCGACGCCGATCCGCTCGGCGCCGGCCGCGACCCGCACCGGCTCGGCGTAGGCGGCGAGCTGGCCGATGATGCCGTCGAGGGTCTCGGCGGGGTGCACATTGGTGCAGTACGCCAGATGGACGGTGCTGCCGTCGGGGTGTCGCACACGCATGACTGCTCCTCAGCTCCCGCCACGGGCGATGGAGTTGCCCGCGAACAGGCCCGCGGCCTGGGTGTCGTTGTAGCCGTCGAGGTCGAGCCGGCCGGACTGGCCGTAGAACGCGACCGGGTTGCGCCACAGCACACGGTCCACGTCGTCCTCGTCGAACCCGGCGGCGAGCATGGCCTCGGCGGTGGCCCGGGTCAGCAGCGGGTCGCTGTGGCCCCAGTCGGCGGCCGAGTTGACCAGCATGCGCTCGGTACCGTGGCGCTCGAGGACGGCGACCATGCGCTCGGGCGTCATCTTGGTGTCGGGGTAGATGGAGAAGCCCATCCAGCAGCCGGTGCCGGCCACCTCGTCGACGGTGACCTCGTTGAGGTGGTCCAGGACCACGTACGCCGGGTCGATGCCGGACTCGCGGATCACGTCCAGGGAGCGGAGGGTGCCGCCGGCCTTGTCGCGGTGCGGGGTGTGGACCAGGGCGGGCAGCCCGAACTCCACGGCGAGGGCGAGCTGCGTGGCGAAGGCGTTTTCCTCGGCCTCGGTGACGGTGTCGTAGCCGATCTCTCCGACCGCCACGACACCGTCCTTGGCGAGGTAGTGCGGCAGCTGGTCGAGGACGGGGGTGCAGCGCGGGTCGTTCGCCTCCTTGGGGTTGAGGCCGATGGTGCAGTGGTGGCGGATGCCGAACTGGGCGGCGCGGTACGGCTCCCAGCCGAGCAGGGAGTCGAAGTAGTCGGTGAAGCTGGCCGGGGAGGTGCGTGGCTGGCCGAGCCAGAACGCGGGCTCGACCAGGGCGCGGACGCCCGCGGCGTGCATCGCCTTGTAGTCGTCCGTCGTACGGGACGTCATGTGGATGTGTGGATCGAAGATGCGCATGGCCGGGGCTTTCCGCTCGGGAGTGGATTCCGGGTTGGGGGTCGGGTCAGTTGTCGGGGGTGGCGATGAGCCAGAGGTCGGCGGGCACGGTGCGGGAGGCCGCGCGGCGCTCGGCGGCGAAGCCCAGGGCCATGCGGGCGAGTTCGGCGTCCCGGCGTTCGCGCAGGCCGGCGACCGTGCGCAGGGGGATGCCGGTGAACAGGCACTTCAGGACGGCCTGGCGCCAGCGGTACTGGTCGAGGTGGGTACGGGCGTAGGGGCCGAGGGCGGCCGCGATGAGGCGGGTGTCGTTGGTGCGCAGGGCGTCGTCGGTGAGGGGCAGACCCGCGGCGCCGATCGGGAGGAACGGGAGGGCACGGAGCACTCCGCGCCGCTCGGCCGCGTCGCCGCCCCGGTAGCGGGCCGCGGCCTCCTGCGCCAGCTCCTCGCCGTTCAGCGGGAGCCTGGTGAGGAAGAGGGCGCGGATGCCGTCCTCCACGTGCCAGTCGGCCCAGCCCGGGAGGGGGCCGCGGCCGTAGTGGCGGCCGGCCGCGGGGAAGCGGGGGTTCAGGGCTGCGGGGCCCTGTTCCTCGACCGCCGCGATGTCCTCGGCGAGGCGTTGGCGCTGCGGCTCCGTCAGGACGGAGAGGAGGGACTCCTTCAGGGTGCGGGCGGTCAGGGCGTTGTGGATGGGCGCGGGAGCTTGGGCGAGGGTGGGGGCGGTCATGCGGCTACCTCCTTCGGGGTGCGTGCGGGTGCGGGTGCGTTGACCGTCGTGGCCGTGCGGTGCAGGAACTCGATGCTCCGGCGGGCCGTCGTCGCTGCGGCGTGGCTGTGGCGGGGCAGTTCCACCGAGACCAGGCCCGTGTAGTGGGCGGCGCGCAGGGCCTGGAGGATCGGCGGGAAGTCCATCTCCCCCTCGCCGAAGGGCAGGTGCTCGTGCACCCCGCGGCGCATGTCCTCGATCTGCACGTGGGCCAGCCGGTCCGCGGCCAGCTCCACGCAGCGCGCCTCGGACCACGGCTCCAGGCAACGGCAGTGCCCGATGTCCAGGGTGAGCCGGAACCGCTCGTGGCCGCCGAGGGCGCGCAGCAGGCGGCGGTAGCCGGCGAGGTCCTCGACGAGCATGCCGGGCTCCGGCTCGAAGGCCAGGTCGACACCGGCCCGCTCGGCCTCGGCGAGGGCCTGCGCACAGCCCTCCTCCAGCCGCCGCCAGGCCTGCTCCCGGCTGGTGCCGGGGTCGGGCGTGCCGCTCCAGAAGTGCACGGCCTCCGCCTCGAGTTCGGCCCCGATGCGGATGGCCCGGCGCAGCAGCTCCAGGCGCGCGGCGCGTCCTTCGGGTTCGGCGCTGACCAGGGTGGGGCGGTGCTTGCGCAGCGGGTCGAGCAGGTAGCGCGCGCCCGTTTCCACCACGACGGCGAGTCCGGCACGGCGCAGGTCCCTGCCGACGCGGCGGACCCGGGGTGCGAGGCCGGGGGCGTAGGGGTCGAGGTGCTGGTGGTCGAGGGTCAGGGCCACACCGTCGTAGCCGAGCCCGGCCAGGACGCAGAGGGCGTCGGAGAGCCGGTGGTCGGCGAAGCCGTTGGTGCCGTAACCGAAGCGGAGGCCTCCGGCGGTCATGTCGGGGACACCTTCCTGGCGAGTCGGACAGCCTGCGGGAGGCCGGCGGCGAGGACCACGGCGAGCCGGGGTGCCCCGGCCCGCGCGACGAGCGCCGCCTGCAGGGGCAGCAGCGCGTGGATCCCGGCGCCGACCGCGGCCCTGACGCGTGCGGGGTCCTGCGGGGTGCGCAGGGCGGCCCACTGGGAGCGGGCGCAGGTCGCGGCGTAGGCGGCGGAGGCGAGGAGGGGTACGGAGGTCTCGGGGGCCGACAGGGCGCGCAGCGAGGGGAGTCGGGCGAGGAGGGTGGTTCCGGTGACGATGTCCGCCACCGGCAGGGGGCCCTGCCGAAGCGTCGTCAGGCCTGCCGGGCCGTCCGGCAGCACCCGATGCGCCGCCAGGCGCCGAAGCAACGCCCCGGCCGCACCACGTGAGCCGAGCACCGCCCCGGCCGCACCGCTCGCGCCGGGCACCGCCCCGGCCGCACCGCTCGCGCCCAGCACCGTCGCTGTCGTGACCGCCAGTGACACCAGTGGCTCGTGGCCCGCCTCGCCGTCCACCTCGTGGCGGCTGAGACGTGTCACCGCCCAGGTGTGCAGGCCGACCGTGGTCGCGGCGCGCAGGGCCGGGGCGGCAGGGGCGGGGCCCGTGCCGTGCAGTACGTCGAGGAAGCGTGCCGCCGCCATGGCCAGGGGGCCGAGCGGGGTCCGCTTCAGGCCGAGGTCGTACGCCCAGACGGCGGCCGCGAGGGGCAGGGTGCGGCGTAGCAGGACCTGCCGCCCGCCGGCCAGCGCGCCCAGACCGAGGCCCGCAGCGGTGAGCCCCGCGGCGATGCCGAGCGCGGTCCCGGCGCCGATCCTGCCGGACGGCACGGGCCGCTCCGGGCGCTCCGTCGCGTCCTCCTCCCGGTCCGCCCAGTCGTTGAGTGCCATGCCGGCCCAGTACAGGCTGACGGAGGACGCGGCCAACAGCAGCGTCCGGCCGGCGGCGGGACGTCCCACGGCCAGCGCCCCGGCGAGCACGTCACCGGGCACGGTCAGCGCGGCGGGCGCCCGCACCAACTCGGCTACGTCCCTGCCGTGTTGCCGCAGGGCGACGGAGCGGGGGCGGTATCCGGTGTCGTACGGCCGGCTCCGGCGAGGAGCGGCCGCTGCGGCGGAGGCATCGACGCCGGCCCGGTCAGGGGCAGCGGCAGACGCACCGGCGCCGGAGACACCGGACTCCCCCGCTGCCTCCCCCCGGGCCGCACGAAACGCGCTTCCCGCCGCCCGCGCCGCCTCCCTGGCCGCACGGGCCAGGTCGGTGAGCGGGCCGCGGGGCCGGGGGGCCCGGGGTGAGGAGGCCGCCCAGGCCGCGGGCCGGGACGCCGCGGCGGCGGAGCCGGCCGGGCGCGCCGGGCGCGCCGCCGTCACCGTGCTCACCACGGCCCGGCCCAGGGCGGCCACGGTCACGGCGGTGACCGCAGCCCGCCCCAGACCGGACACCCGCATCATGCTCACCGTGCCCCCTCGGGCAACCGTGTGCGGTCGGCGGAACCGGCCCAGGTGACGAGGTCGCCGTACTGGAGGGTCAGGTTGTGCTCCGTCGAGGCCACCGGGTCCTTGAAGAAGAAGCCGAGCGCGGGCAGGGCGCCGCTCTCGCCGCGGCGGTGGGCCAGGGCCGCGAGGCGGACGAGGTCCAGGACCAGGGGCGCGGCGAGGGCCGAGTCGCAGCCCTGCCAGGTGAACTGCAGCGACATGCGGGCGCCGAGGAAGCCCTCGAAGGAGATGTGGTCCCAGGCGGTCTTCCACTCGCCCATCTCGGGCACGTTGTCGATGTGCACCTGGCCCTCGACCGCGTGCCCCACGGTCTCCTCCAGGGCCCGCTGCTTGGACTCGGTCTTGCTGCGCGCCGCCGCCGGGTCGGCGAGGGTCGCGCCGTCGCCGCCGCCGAGCAGGTTGGTGCCGGACCAGGAGCGCACGCGCAGCGCGCGCTGCGCGAACATCGGGGCGAGGGCGCTCTTGACCAGCGTCTCACCGGTCTTGCCGTCCCGTCCCGCGTGCGGCACCCCGCGCAGCCGGGCCAGCTCCTCCAGGGCGGGCAGCGCGGCTCCGGCGGACGGGGTGAAGTTGACGTAGGCGCAGCCGGCGTGGAAGGCGGCGTACGCGTACAGGGAACTGGGCGGCAGCAGGGTGGTGCTGGTGGCCAGCGCCTTGTCGAGGTCGGTCAGGTCGAGGAAGGCGGGGTCGGGGTCGGGCAGCGGCTCGGTGGAGGAGACGTTCACGACCACCACCTGCGCGAGGCCGTGGCGGGTGCGGAAGTCCGCGATGTCCGCGGCGAGCCGGCGGGCGGTCGTGTACTGGGGTTCGCCCTCCCGCGGGGAGCCGTCCCGGATCTCCCGGTCGGCCGCTTCCAGGGCGGGTCGTACGGCGGCGACGACGCGGGCGGGCAGCACGCCCGCGTCGGCCAGGAGGCCGGCCCTCGCCGACAGCGGCACGTCGACGATGTCGTGGCCGCCGAACACGAGGTCGGCGAGGGCCGGCAGGGATGCGCCACGGAAGACGGGGGACTCGGTGACGCATCCGGTCGGGGAGGCCAGATCAGCGGCGATCGCGGCTGTGCCGGCGACCACGGTGGTCGCGACCGAGCCACGGGCGCCGACCAGCCAGACGCCGACGCGGGGGGAGGTTCCGGGGGAGCGGTCAGTGTCCTGCATGGTGAGCTTGCCTCCTGCTGGTGGTGCCGTACGGAACGAGGGCTACTTGCCGAGGTCGGCCGGGAACGGGGAGACGTCGAAGGCCGCGTCCAGCTCGTCGCGGTCACGGCGCAGCCACTTGGCGGTGATGTGGCGCACGGTGTGCTTCGGCAGGTGTGGGTTGTCGGTGTGGTCGGTGATCGGCTGAGCCAGCGACTGCAGCTCCCAGGCGGCGCCCGCGAGCCGGTTGACGTGGGTCCACCAGCGGGGCTCGATGCCGAGCAGCACGAAGCCGGCGAGGAACGGGTGCCAGCGGTGGTAGGCGTGCGTGGGCTCCGGCGGCGTGTAGTTCATCATGTGGACCTTCTGACCGACCGGGCGGCGCGGGTCGAACAGCGTGCCCTGGCCGAACTCCTGGAAGGCGAAGACCAGTCCGCGCGGGTCACGGCCGTAGAACTGGTCGTAGACCGCGAGCTGGTTGCGCGAGAGGACCTCGAAGGCATCCTTGTTGGGCTGGATCAGCTCCAGGAAGCTGCGCGGGTAGCGGCCGCTCTTGCGGGTGGCGAGCCAGGCGTCGTACGTCTTGGTGAAACCGCCGAACGGGGTGGTGATGGCGGCGACGGCGTCCTTCATCTCCTGCGAGGGGGTGTAGTAGGACATTTCGTCGTACTGATACCAGAACTCGTTGGCCCAGCGGTCGCCGACCATGCCCGGCACGTCCGGCAGGGACGGGTGGCAGCGCTGGGGAGCGGCCGAGGCCGGCGCCGCGCCGATCAGCGTGGCGGCGGCGGCCGCGCCCGCCACGCCGAGGGCGGCCCGCAGCGCGCCCCTCCGGTCCAGGGTGTTGAGCGACATGGGTTCTCCTTACGAGGGGCGAAGCGTTTCGTCGGCGAGGGCCGAAGGTTTCCTTGGTACGACTTTCCAGGTCCGCCCTATCGGCGGCCTATACCGGGAATCCGCAGGTCAGGAAGGGCTTTCGGATTCGGGGTAGGGGGCCTTGCGCAGGCCCGGGGAGAGCAGGGCGCAGACGGCCGTGAGGGCCATGACGGCGCTGAGCGCCAGCACCGAGCGGACGGGTCCGGTGGCCTCCAGCAGGAAGCCGGCGGCGACCGGTCCTGCCGCCATGGCGCCCGAACCGACCAGGTTAGCGAGGGAGTTGGCGCGGCCGCGCATCCGGTCGGGGGCGGCCCGCACCAGCAGGACGCCGCCCGCCACGTTGAAGACACCGCCGACGTAGCCGCTGGCCGCGAACAGCGCGCCGAGCAGCACGGGCGTGTGCAGGGCGGCGGCGACCGGGGCCATGAGCGCGGTCCAGGCGAGCAGTCCACCGAGGACGAGGGTGCGCAGTCGCAGCCGGTGCTGCCACCAGCCGCCGGTGAGGGCGCCGACCAGTCCCCCGGCGCCGCTCAGCGAGAGCACCAGGCCCACCTCGAACTGGGTGCCGTGGTGGTCCTGGATGCCGGTCATCACGGCCAGGTTGAGGCCCTGGAAGAGGATGTTGGTGACGGCGACCGCGGTCATCACGGCGCGCAGGAAGGGCTGCCGCCACATCCACACCAGGCCCTCGCGGATCTCGGTGCCGATCCTTGCCGGCGGCGCGGCCCGCTGCTGCTGGAGCCGCCCACGAATGCCGAACAGGCAGAGCACCGAGGCGAGTTGGGCGACAGCGGCCGCCGCGTACGGCAGGGACGCACCGAGCCCGACCAGTCCGCTGCCCAGCGGCTGCCCGGCGATCGCGGCCCCGCGGGTGCGGGCCTCGTTGCCGGTCAGCGCGGCCGGCAGCTGTTCCGCCGGGACCACACTCGGTACGGCGGCCCGCTCGGCGAGCTGGTGCAGCACCCCGAGCGTCCCCTCGGCGAACGCGGCGACCAGCAGCGCCCACAGCCAGGTACGGCCGCTGAGCAGCAGCGCCATGACCAGTCCCGCGACCAGGGTCTGCCCGAGCCCGGCGGCCACCATGACCCGCCGCCGGTCCCAGCGGTCCACGAGCGCGCCGCCCGGCAGCTGCATCACCAGCTGCGGCAGCAGCAGGGCGGTGCCGACGAGTCCGGCGTCGCCCGGCGACCCGGTCGCCCACAGCACGGTCAACGGATAGGCCACGGCGGTGGCCCGCCCGGCCAGCAGCGAGAGCCCGGCGCCGCCCCACAGCAGCCGGAAGTCCCGGTTCTGCCGCAGGGGTTGAGGGACGGGTTCGGCGGACACCTGGTCGGTGACCGTCATGACGCTCTCCTCCCTTCCCTCCTCGGCCATCAGCCAGGGCACCTCCGCCGGATCAGCCGCCGCCCTGCGTGTCGTACCGCTCATCGGACGGCCAGCGGGACCGGCGCCGGTGCGTGGACGTGTTCCAGGACCGCCATGGCGCTGTGCATCTTGTTGGTGGCCTGGGCGAAGGCGATGCTCATCGGGCCGTCCAGGACCTCGGCGGTGACCTCCTCGCCGCGGTGCGCGGGCAGGTCGTGCATGAAGACGGCGCGCGGGCTGGTCCGCCACAGGTCCTGGGTGACCTGGAACGGGGCGAAGATCTCCCGCCAGTTCGCGTCCGGTTTGCTGGTGCCGGTGGTCTGCCAGCGGGTGGTGTAGACGACGTCGTACGCCCCCTCGAGCGCCGCCATGTCGTGCCGCTCGGTGATCCGTGCGCCGGTGCGGGCCGCGTTCACGCGGGCCCGCTCCAGGATCGAGGGGGTGAGGCCGTAGCCACGCGGGGTGCGCAGCTCGAAGTCGACGGCCGGGTACCGGGTGAGGGCGAGGGCGAGGGCGGCCGCGGTGTTGTTGCCCTCGCCGACGTACAGGACGCGCAGGCCCTCGATGCGACCGAAGTGCCGCAGCAGCGTGGTCAGGTCGGTGAGTGCCTGGGTGGGGTGCTCCTCGGCGCTCATGGCGTTGACGACGGCCATCCGGTGCTGGCTCGCCCAGCCGCGCAGCTCGGCCTCCGGTCCCGCGGTGCGGGCGACCAGCACGTCGAGCATGCCGGAGAGCACGCGGCCGGTGTCCTCGGTGCTCTCACCGGTGTTGAGCTGCAGGTCGCCGGGTCCGTAGGCGATGAGGGAGGCGCCGAGCCGCAGCGCGCCCGAGGAGAACGCGGTCCGGGTGCGGGTGGAGGTCTTGGCGAAGTAGACGCCGGCCACCAGCCCGGCCAGCGGCCGGACCGGGCCCGCGAGCCCGGCGGAGAACTCCGCGCCGCGCTCCACGACGTGGTGCAGCTCCGGGTCGGTGAGGTCGTCGATGGAGACGAGATGGCGCACGCGGCGCCCGTCCGTACGGACGTCCATGAGGATCAGCTCTCCCTGTTCGAGTCGTTGGCGCGCTCGTCCAGCGCGGCGGCCAACCGGGCGATGGTGTGGTGGCGCAGTGCCGTGGGCAGATCCAGCGCGAGTCCCGCCCGCCGCGCCGCCACCAGCAGCGGCGGCACGAGCAGCGAGTCCCCGCCCAGGTCGCGGAAGTCGTCCTGGATGCCGACCTGTTCGAGGCCGAGCACCTCGGCCCACACCGCGGCGAGCCGGTGCTCGGTCGGGGTGCGCGGCGGGGCGTAGGGGTGGACGGCGGCCGCGGTGGCCGCGCGTTCGGCCAGGGCGTCGCGGTCGCGCTTGCCGTGCGTGGTGAGCGGGAGTGTGTCGACGACCGTGACGGTGGCCGGGACCAGCGCCGCGGGCAGGACCGTGCGCAGCCGGTCGCGCAGCGCGGCCACCTCCACCGTGTGCCCGTCCGCCGGCACCACCCAGGCGGCGAGGCGTCGGCCGCCGTCGGCCGCCGGTACCGCGCTGACGAGTGCGTCCCGGACGGCAGGGTCGGCGGTCAGCGCTGCCTCCGCCTCGCCCGGCTCGACCCGGTGGCCGCGGATCTTGACCTGCTGGTCGGCCCGCCCGGCGAACTCCAGGCTGCCGTCGGCGAGCCGGCGGGCCAGGTCGCCGGTGCGGTACAGGCGGGTGCCAGGCAGGCCGTAGGGGTCGGGCACGAAGGCGAGGGCGGTGAGTCCGGGGCGGCCGGTGTAGCCGCGGGCGAGCCCGTCGCCGCCGAGCCAGACCTCGCCGGTGACGCCGTCGGGCACGGGCCTGAGGCCGGCGTCGAGGACGCGGACCAGGACGCCGGGCAGCGCCGAGCCGAGCGGTACGAGCGTGCGCCCGGACCGGGCCCGTACCCGGGTGAACGTCGCGGCGACGGTGGCCTCGGTGGGCCCGTACTCGGCGGCCAGCTCCATGCCGTGCATGTCGTTTGGCCTCCGGGGCGCTCCAGCCGGTGTCGGCCCACCGGCGGTCCGGATCCGCGCGGCCACCCGGTCGGCCTGGGCCGTCGGGTAGGCGTCGCCCGCGCACACCGCGAGCGCGGCCAGTCCGGCCAGCTCACGGTCGTCCAACTGGTGCTCCAGCAGGGCCAGATGGCCGGGGGTCAGGCCGACGAAGGAGTACGGTGCCCGGCTCAGCAGCAGCGGCCCGAAGTCGGCCGTCTCGTACAGCTGCGGCAGCACGTGCACCGGCTGCCCGGTCATCAGCGGCGCGTACAGCGCGGGCATCCCGAGGTCGAAGCCGACCGGGGTGAACCAGGGTGCTCCCCCGCTGCCGGCGGCCGTGTACTCGCACACGGCCCAGTCGAGGTAGTGGGCGAGCGCCCGGTGGGACACCTCGACGCCCTTGGGGGTGCCGGTGGAGCCGGAGGTGTGCAGGACGTAGGCGAGCCGGTCCGGGTCGTGCCGCAGGCCGAGCGGCGAGCCGTCGCCCTCGTACGCCGCATCCTCGGCGAGCACCAGCTCACAGGCGGGCAGCCGGTCCGCGTACGACGCCTGGGTGACGGCGAGTTCGATCCGGGCCGTGGCGATGCGCGCCGCGGGAGTGCACGGGTCGACCGGCACCTGGACGGCTCCCGCCTTCCACACCCCGAGGAGCGCTGCGACCAGGTCGGGACCGCGGTCCAGGAGCACCGCGACGCGGGTCTCCGCGCGGGCACCGAGGGCGCGCAGCCGGCGGGCGACGCGGTTGGCGCGGGCGTCGAGGTCGCCGTAGGAGACCGTGAACCCGGTGCCGTGCAGGGCGGTCGCCCAGGGGGTGCGGGCGGCCTGCGCCTCGAAGGCGGCCAGGGTGTCCGCGGGGGTGTCGGGGTGGGGCAGCGCGGGCGCCTTGAGGCGGGCACGTTCGTGTGCGTCCGGGAAGGCGCCGGTGCTGTCGCCGTCGGCGCCCGCGCGGGCCATCTCGGTGAGCACGGCCTGGTACAGCCGGAGCAGCCGGTCGGCGGCCGCGCGGGAGAGGGTGCGGGTGCGGGAGGCGAGGGACAGGTGGCCGCGCACCGGAGTGCCGACGACGACGGGGAACTCGTTGGGGCTGTCGTCACGGCTGGCCATGATGTCGATCAGCTCGGTGTCGACCTGGTGGAAGTCCAGGTAGTGGAAGAGCACGTCGATCAGGTGCCGTTCGCCGCCGGGCACCCGCATCGCCGGCATCGGGAACCGCCGGTGCGGCCACAGCGCCACCTCGTGCGCGAACACCTGCCGGGCCAGTTCGCCCCAGCTGCGGGCGCCCCGCTCGTACGGGAAGGGCACCGAGTTGAGGTACATGCCGGAGACCGTCTCGGCACCGGCCTGTTCGGGCCGGGCGTCGGCGACCATGCCGCCGCGGAACGCCCGGGCGGGCGTGAGCAGCGACAGCACCTTGCTGTGCGCGGCGTGCAGCACGCTCTTGTACGGCACCTCGGCCGCGCTCGCCAGCGCCCTGAGGCCCGGCTCCAGTTCGTCGAGCGAGAGGTCGAGGCGGTAGCGCTCGTCGGGGCCCTCGGGGTCGCCGGCCCAGCCCGCGGGCACGGTGAACTTCTCGTACCCCTCGACGATCCCGCGCCAGTACTCCTGGTCGGAGGGGTCGGACAGGGAGTGCAGCTCGGCGGCGATGAAGTCGGCGTAGCGGACGGCGGGCCTCGGCGGTGCCGGGGCGGGTTCGCGGCCCTGGCGCAGGTCGTTGTAGGCGCGCAGAAGCTCCATCAGCTGGGAGTGATAGCTCCAGCCCTCGATGACGGGGTGGCACTCGGTGATGGACAGCCACCAGCTCTCGTCGTCCAGCAGGTGCACCGCCATCCGCATCAGCGGCGCCCGGGTCAGGTCGAACAGCTCGGCCCGGTCCCGGTCGGCGAACTCCCAGAGCGCGGCCTGCCGTTGCTGCTCGGGCAGGTGCCGCAGGTCCTCGTGGACGACGGGCATGGTCGCGGCGGCGTGCACCAGCTGGAGGGGCTCGGAGTAGCCGGACAGGGCGAAGGAGGTGCGCATCACCTCGTGCCGCTCGGTGATCAGGTCGGTGGCGCGGCGGAAGGCGTCCGGGTCGAAGGGCAGGTCGTCGCGGATCCGGAAGGAGGTGATGTTGTGGTAGCGGTTCTCGCCGCTGCCGCCGTGCATCTCGATCAGCATCCCGGCCTGGATGCGGGAGATCGGATAGGCGTCGGTGACGTCGGCCGGCAGCGCGGCCAGGTCAGCGGCGTCGATCATGGCGAACGGCTCGACGGGCACGAAGCCGCCGGGGCCGGCGGAGCCGTCGCGGGGCACCGCGGCGCGCAGCCGGGCCACGGTGCGGTGCTCGAAGACGTCCCGCACGCTGGTCTCCCAGCCGGCCGCCCGGAGCGCCCCGACCAGGGCGACCGCGCGCAGCGAGTCCCCGCCGAGGTCGAAGAAGTTGTCGTGCACCCCGACCGTGTCGAGGCCGAGCACCTCGGCCCAGACGGCGGCCATCGCCCGCTCGTCGGCGTCGCGGGCCTCGACGTGTTCGCCGACGGCGGTCGCGGCCCGGCCCGGGGCCGGCAGGGCGCGCCGGTCGAGCTTGCCGTTGCCGGTCAGCGGCAGCGCGTCCAGCCGCAGGTAGGCGGTGGGCACCATGTACGGCGGCAGGGTCTCGCCGAGCCGCTCGCGCAGCGCGGCCGGGGCGAGCGCCTCCTCGTCCGCGTCCTCGGCGGACACCAGGTAGGCGACGAGCTGCTGGTCGCCCGGGGTGTCCTCGCGAACCAGGGCGACGGCCTCGGCGACGGCGGGGTGGGCGGTGAGGGCGGTCTCGATCTCGCCGAGTTCGATGCGGTAGCCGCGCAGCTTGACCTGGTGGTCGACGCGGGCGAGGAAGTCGAGGTTGCCGTCGGGCAGCACCCGGGCCACGTCTCCGGTGCGGTAGAGGCGGGCGCCGGGCGGGCCGTAGGGGTCGGGCAGGAAGCGCTCGGCGGTGAGGCCGGGGCGGCCCGCGTAGCCGCGGGCGAGCCCGACGCCGCCGATCCACACCTCGCCGGGCACGCCGACGGGCAGCGGGCGCAGCCGCTCGTCGAGGACGTACATGGTGGTGTGCGGGATGGCGCGCCCGATGGAGACCAGTTCGGTGGCCACGGGTCCGTCGAGGAAGTACGCCGAGTTGCCGACGGTGATCTCGGTGGGCCCGTACTCGGCGGCGAGCCGGGTGCCGTGCGGTCCGGCCGCCTGCGCCCACCGCTCGGCGAGCCGCGCGGTGAAGGAGTCGCCGGCCGCGATGACGAGACCGGCCAGCGCCTCGATCTGCTCGTCGGCCAACTGCTGGGTGAGCAGGTGCAGATGGCCCGGGGTGAGCTTGATGAAGGCGTACGGGCCGCCCGCCGCGAGGGCGGCGCCGAGGTCGGCGGTGTCGAGGTCCTGCGGCAGCAGGTGCACGGCCTGCCCGGTCATCAGCGGCGCGTACAGGTCGGGCACGCCGAGGTCGAAGGCGACCGAGGAGAACAGCGGTGCTCCCCCGGTGCCGGCGCCCGCGTAGGCCTGCACGGTCCAGCCCAGGTAGTTGGCGAGCCCGCGGTGGGTGATCTGGACGCCCTTGGGCTTGCCGGTGGAGCCGGAGGTGTAGATGACGTAGGCGAGCCGGTCGAGGTCGAGGGAGGCGGGGAGTTCGGCGTCGGCGGTCTCGATCGCGGCCCGCTCGGCGGGGTCGTCGACGACGATCCGGCGCACGCCCTGGAAGCGTTCGGCGTGCCGGGACTCGGTGACCACGAGCGTGGTGGCGGTCTGGTCGAGCATGTAGGCGATGCGGTGGTCCGGGTAGGCCGGGTCGATCGGCACATAGGCCGCTCCGGCCCGCCAGATGCCGAGGAGCACGGCGACCAGGTCGGGGCCGCGGTCGAGCAGGACACCGACGGTGGTCTCTGGACCGGCGCCGAGCGCGGCCAGGTGGCGGGCGAACCGGTCGACGCGGGCGTCGAGTTCGGCGTAGCCGACGGCGATGTCCGCGTACCGGATCGCCACGGCGTCCGGGGTGGCCGCCATCTGGTCGCCGATGGTCTCGATCACGGAGCGCAGGCCGGTGAGGTCGAGGGGCCGGCCGGTGCCGACGGGCTCGGCCGGGCCGTTGAGGAGCAGGGCGCGCTCGGTGGCGGAGAGGAAGTCCAGGTCGGCCACCGGGGTGTCGGGCGCCTCGGCGATCGCGGCGAGCAGCGCACCGTAGTGGGCGGTGATGCGCTCGGCGGTGGCGGTGTCGAAGAGGGCGGTGGCGTACTCCAGGCTGCCGTGCAGCGAGCCGTCGGCGCGCTCGGCCAGGTGCAGGGTGAGGTCGAAGCGGGCGATCCGGCCGGAGGCCGGGACCGGAGCCGTGACCACGCCGGGCAGGTCGGGACCGCCGGCGCCCTCCCCGCCGACCAGGTCGAACATCACCTGGAAGACGGGAGTGGTGGACAGGTCCCGGTCGGGCTCCAGCGCGTCGGCGATCCGGTCGAACGGGGTGTCCTGGTGGTCGAAGGCGTCCAGGACGGCACCCCGGCCGGCGGCGAGGAAGTCCCGGAACGGCACCTCGGGACGCCAGCGCGCCCGCAGAGCCAGGGTGTTGTAGGCGTATCCGGCCATCCGCCGCAGCTCGGGCCGGGTGCGGGCGCTGGCCGCGCTGCCGACGCACACATCGGTCTTCCCGGCGTACCGGCCGAGGAGCAGCTGCCAGGCGCCGAGCAGGGCCATGAAGGGGGTCGCGCCGGTCTCCCGGGCCAGGGCCCGTACCCGGTCGGCGACGGCGGCGTCGACGTCGAAGCCGACGGCGGCGCCGTCCCCGTCCCGTACGGCGGGCCGGGGCCGGTCCGTGGGCAGCCCGAGCGGTCCGGTGCCGGCCAGCCGCTCCCGCCACCAGTCCAGGCCCCACTCGGCGGCGGCCCCGGAGTGCCGTCCGGCCAGCCAGGCCGCGTAGTCGGCGTACTGCACGGGCGGCGCGGGCAGCTCGGCGCCGGGGTCACGCCCCGCCACGGCGGCCGCGTACAGCGCCGACAGGTCCTCCAGGAGCAGCGGACGGGTCATCGCGTCACAGGCGATGTGGTGGACGACCGCGACCAGCACGTGGTCGTCTTCGGCCAGCCGCAGCAGCCGTACCCGCAGGGGGTGTTCGGTGGCGAGGTCGATGGGCCGCGCCGCCTCGGCCTCGGTGAAGGCGACGGCTGCGGCATCGCGATCGGCGAACCTGCCGTCGGCGAGGCCCTCGGCCTCCGGCCCCGCACCGGTGCTCCTGGAGAGGTCTGAGGGCCCTGCGGCCTCCACCTGCGCGTGGGCGACGGCCGTCGCATCGCGGCCCGCGGACCCGCCCTCGGCGAAGCCCGGGGCACCCGGTCCCGCACCGGTGCTCCTGGCGAGGTCGGCGGCACCGGCAGCCCCGGCGTCCCGCCCCGCCCCCGCCTCACCGGCGACGGGCGCGGCGCCTCGGTCCCCCGCCTCCACCAGGGCGAAGTCGGCCTCCCCCGCCGGGTCGATCACCTGGCAGGGCTCCGTGCCGTCGAGGGCGTAGCGGGTGCGGAGGATCTCGTGGCGGGCGGCAAGGGCGTCGACGGCGCGGCGCAGGGCGTCCGCGTCGAGGGTGCCGCGCAGCCGGTACGCCATGGGGAGCAAGTACTCCGGGCTGTCCGGGTCGAGCTGGTGCAGGAACCACAGCTGGCGCTGGCCCGCGGACAGGGCGAGCGGGCGGGTGCGGTCGGCGGGCGGGATCGCGGCCTGCTGGGGCCGGGTGGTGCCCTTGCGGGCGGCGAGCCGGCGCCGCAGCAGTTCGGCCCGCAGCTCTTCCTGGGTGGGCGCGGTGGGTGCGGTCACGGCTGGAACTCCCGGTGGGCGTGGGCCAGTTCGGCCTCGGTGAGGGATTCGATCTCGGCGCGTACGGCTTCTTCGACGGCGGTGGCGAGGCCTTGCACGGTGGGCCGTTCGAACACGGCCCGCAGGGGCAGCTCCACGTCGAACTCCTCCTGGATGCGGGCGATGACCCGGGCCGCCTTCACGGAGTTGCCGCCGATCCGGAAGAAGCCCTGGCGGGCGCCGACCCGGCGGGTGGAGCCGGGCCCGTACAGCTCCTCGGCCCAGATCTCGGCGAGCGCCTCCTCCACCGGGCCCTCGGGCGGGCTGTACGGCTCGTCGGCGAGGGCCGCGGCCAGGTCCGGCACGGGCAGCGCGGCGGTGTCGACCTTGTTGTGGCGGGTGAGGGGCAGCCGCTCCATGCGGACCAGCAGCGCGGGCAGCATGTAGTCGGGCAGCCGCAGCGCGCAGTGGTCGAGCAACTCGCTCTCGGCGGGCGCCTCGGTGCCGGGCGCGGGCGTGAAGTAGCCGACCAGCGCGGCCTCGGACCCACCCGTGTGGACGGTGACGAAGGCCTGCGCGACCGCCGGGTGCTCGGCGAGCACCGCCTGCACCTCGCCGGTCTCCACCCGCCGGCCGCGAATCTTGACCTGGCCGTCGGCGCGGCCGGTGAACTCCAGCGTGCCGTCGGGCCGCATCCGCGCCCGGTCGCCGGTGCGGTAGAGGCGCGCGCCGGGGGCGCCGTACGGGTCGGGCACGAACGCGGCCGCGGTCAGTGCGGGCCGGGCGTGGTAGCCGAGGGCCAGTCCGGCGCCGCCGACGCACAGTTCGCCGGTGACGCCGTACGGCACGGGCCGCAGGTCCGCGTCGAGGACGTGGGCGGTGACATGCGGGTAGGGGTGGCCGACGGGGACCGCGGTGGCGGTGTCGTCGGCGTCCCAGCGGGTCGCGGCGATGGTGGTCTCGGTGAGCCCGTACTCGTTGATGAACCGCATCAGGCGGCGGGACAGCTCGCGGGCGAGCACGGGCGGGCAGGGCTCGCCGCCGGTCTGGCCCACGACCGCGCGGTGGCCGAGGCCCGCGTCGATCAGCATCTGCCAGTGCGGCGGGGCCACCTGGAGGTGGCTGACCTCGTGCCGGTCCATGAGCCGCAGCTGGGATGCGTGGTCCTGCTGCTCCCGCTCCCGGGCCAGGACGACCCGGCCGCCGGCGACCAGCGGCATGAACAGCTCGGTGCAGGAGATGTCGAAGGTCACCTGGGCGAGCGCCAGCCAGGCGTCGTCCGGCCCCTGCCCGAAGTCGAGGTGGGCCTGGGAGGCACGCAGCATGGCGAGCAGCGAGCGGTGGGCGACGGCGACGCCCTTGGGGCGGCCGGTGGAGCCCGAGGTGTACATGATGTAGGCGAGGCGGTCGGGGTCCTCGTACGCCTCCGGCACGACGGCCACGGCGGCATCGGCGAAGCCCGCGTCCACGGCGAGTACGGCCACCTCGTGGCGCCCCGCCAGCCGCTCCGCGCCCGCGCCGTCGGTGACGAGCACCTGTGCGCCGGAGTCGGCGAGGACATGGAGGGTGCGCTCGTCGGGGGCGGCCGGGTCAAGCGGGACGTAGGCGGCGCCCGTCTTCCAGGCGCCCAGGAACGCGGCAACCAGGTCCGGGCTGCGGCCCAGCATGACGGCGACGACCGTGTCGGGTCCGGCGCCAAGACCCCGCAGCCGCGCAGCGAACTCCCCTGCACGGCGCTCCAGTCGCGCGTACGTCCAGCTCTCGTCGCCGCACACCACCGCGGTGTCCTGCGGCGCCCGGCGGGCCGAGGCGGCGATCGCCGCGTGCACGGTGGTGCCGGTGGCGGTGTCGGCGCCCGGTTCGGGCCTGCCGCGGCCGCTCGCGAGCAGTTCGGCGCGCAGCGGCGCCGGCAGGATGTCGGCCTCGCGCAGGCGGCGCGCCGGGTCGTCCGTGACGGACTCCAGCAGCCGGACCCAGCAGTCGGTGAAGCGCTCGACCGTGGCCGCGTCGAACAGCGAGGTGGCGTACTCGGCGAGGCCGAGCAGCGAGCCGTCGGCCTGGCGCTGGAGCACCAGGGTGAGGTCGGTGCGGGCGGTGCTCCAGGCGCCGCGGAAGGCGTCCGCGTCGGCGGCGCCGACCGCGGTGCCGGTGCGGCCCTCCTCGTGCAGGTCGAACATCACCTGGTAGAGCGGGGTGCGGGCCGGGTCGCGGGTGTCGTCGAGTTCCTCCACGAGCCGGTCGAAGGGCAGTTCCGAGTGGGCGAAGGCCTCCCGGGCGGTGTCGCGCACCCCCACCAGCGCGTCCCGGAACGGTGTGTCGGCGCCCGCGTCGCAGCGCAGCACCAGCGTGTTGAGGAAGTAGCCGGCCACGTCGGCGACCTCGGGTCCGGTCCGGCCGGCGACGGGCACCCCGACCGGGATGTCCCAGCTGCCGGTGTACCGGGCGACCAGCGCGGCGAAGGCGGTGAGCAGCGTCTGCTGCAGGGTGGCCCCGCAGCTGCGGCCGAGGGCGGCGGCCCGCTCGGCGAGCGGGGCGGGCACGGTGAACACATGGGCTCGGCCGGCCGCGTCCCGGGTGGCCGGGCGGGGTCGGTCGGTGGGCAGCTCGACCGGCGGGATGCCGTCCAACCGGCCCTTCCAGTACTCCAGTTCGGTGGCGACGAAGTCCTCGGTGAGGCGGCGGCGCCGGTGCACGGCATGGTCGGCGTACTGCACGGGCAGCTCGGGCAGCCGGGCGTCGGTGCCGGTGTGGGCGGCCTCGGCGAGCGCTCTGAGGTCGCGTTCCAGCACGACGGAGGACCAGCCGTCGCAGGCGATGTGGTGGATGCTCAGGACGACGGCGAGGGTGCCGCGCCCGCGCACCGCGAGGGCCCGGCGCACCGGCCCGCGGGCGAGGTCGAAGGGGAGCGTGAACTCCTCGGCGACCAGAGCGTTCAGTTCCTCGGGGGTGTCGGCGCGGGCGGTGCGCAGCTCCCATTCGGCGGGCAGGTCGGCGATCTGCACCGGCTCGGCGCCGCGCAGGGCGTACCGGGTGCGCAGGATCTCGTGCCGCTCGGCGAGGGCGGTCAGCGCCCGGGCCAGGGTGATGTCGTCGTAGACGGCGGGCAGGGTGAGGAAGACGGGCGCGTTCCACTCGGCGCTGCCCGGGCGGAGCCGGTCCAGCAGCCACATGCCCTGCTGGCCCGGGGAGAGCGGCAGCCCCTGCGGGTCGCGCGGCACGGGTCCCACGGGCTCGTCGGCGGCCGGCGCCGCGCCCGCGGAACGGGCGGTGAGCAGGTCGGCCTGCTGCTCCACGGTGGTCGCGGTGAGCAGCGCCGTCGCCGGGATGGTGCGGCCCGCGGCCTGGGAGAGTCCGGCGGCGAGCTTGTTCAGCATCAGCGAGGAGCCGCCGAGCTGGAAGAAGTCGTGCAGCGCGCCGATCTCGTCTGCCGGGGTGCCGATCAGCCGTGCCCACTCCTCGGCCACCGCCCGCTCGGCGGGGTTGCGCACCGGCACGTGCGCGGTGTCGGCGGGTGTGTCGGCGGGGTCGGGCAGCGCGGACCGGTCGATCTTGCCGTTGGGGGTGAGCGGGAACTCGGTGACCGGGACGTAGGCGGTCGGCACCAGCGGGTCGGGCAGCGAGCCGCGCAGGAAGGCGCGCAGCTCCTGCGGGCGCAGTGCCTCACCGCGGGACTGCACCCAGGCGACGAGCCGGTGGCCGCCGGTGCCGTCCGGTACGGCGGCGGCGACGGCGGCCCGCACCCAGGGGTGGGCGGCGAGCGCGGCCTCGACCTCGCCGGGCTCGATGCGCACGCCGTTGACCTTGACCTGGTGGTCGAGGCGCCCGAGGTACTCCAGCGTGCCGTCGGCCAGCCAGCGCACCCGGTCGCCGGTGCGGTAGAGACGCTCACCGGGGCGGTGCGGGTCGGGCACGAAGCGTTCGGCGCTCTGGCCGGGGCGGCCGAGGTAGCCGAGGGCGAGGCCGACGCCGCCGGCGTGCAGCTCGCCGGGGACGCCGACCGGGACGGGGCGGCCGGCCGGGTCGAGCACGACCACCCGCATGTTGCCGATGGGCCGCCCGATCGGCACCGCGCCGGTGTCCTGGGCCGGGTCCCAGCGGTGCTCGGTGATGTCGACGGACGCCTCGGTGGGTCCGTAGGTGTTCCAGATCTCGGCGCCGGGGGCTCGCTCGGCGATCGCCCGGCACAGCTCGGCGTGCAGCGGCTCGCCGGCGCTGAACAGCAGGCGCAGGCTGCCGGCCCGCTCCCAGCCCGGCTCCTCGACGAGCCGCCGGTACAGGGACGGCACCCCCTGCAGGATCGTTACACCCCTGTCGGCCACCGTCCGCAGCAGCGCCGCCGGGTCCCGCTCGGCGCCCTCGGGGGCGAGCACGACCGCACCACCGGAGACCAGCGGGGTGAACAGTTCGAGGCCGGCCGCGTCGAAGCCGATCGTGGTCTTCAGCAGCATGCGGTCGCCGGCGCCCAGCCGGTGGCGGTGGGCCAGCCAGCGCACCCGGTTGGCGATGCCGCCGTGCGGCACCAGGACGCCCTTGGGGCGGCCGGTGGAACCGGAGGTGTGCAGCACGTAGGCGGGCCGGTCGCCGTCGGCGGCGAACTCCACGCTCTCGTACGGCCCTTCGCGGTCCACGGACTCCACGGCGATCCGGTGCCGGGCGGAGGCGGGCAGCCGGTCCTCGGTGGCACGCTCGGTGAGCACGACCGGGTGGGCGGTGTCCTCCAGCACGGCCTCCAGCCGGGCCGCCGGGTGCTGCGGGTCCAGCGGCACGTACGCGCCGCCCGCCTGCCACACCCCGAGCAGCGCGGCGAGCAGCTCCGGGCCGCGCCGCAGGCACACGCCGACGAAGTCGCCGGGCCGCACCCCGGCCGCCCGTAGCCGGGCGGCGACGCGCCCGGCCAGCTCGGCCAGTTCGGCGTAACGGACGGCGTTTCCATCGGCGCGCAGAACGGCGGGCGCATCCGGCGTGCGCGCGGCCTGGGCCGCGAACAGTGCGGGGAGCAGCAGACGGCCGGGGACGCGTCCCGACTTCGCAGGCTCGTTCACGATCTCTCCTCCATCGGGATCTTCGGGGTCGGCATCGGAAGGGGCTCGGCGTGGAGTGCGGCGTCTCAGGCCGCCGTCGACTCGGCCTCGGCCATACGGCGGCGCAGGCTCAGCGGACGCATGTCGGTCCACACGGTGTCGATGCGCGCCAGGCACTCCTCGCGGGAGCCCTCGGTGCCCTCGGCGTGCCAGCCGGCCGGCAGCGGACGGTCGGCCCACCAGATCGAGTACTGCTCCTCGTCGTTGAGCACCACGCGGTACACGGCGTCGTCGGTCGTCTGTTCGGCCATGGGACGTCCCTTCTGTGTGGACAGGTCTGGCCCATGGTTGAACTCGGCGCTATCAGTGCCGTATCGGGCGTCTATACGTCCCCGAGGACGCCCCCTTGCGCGGGGCGGCGCAGGCACGGCAACGGCCCCCCGACGCCGATGCTCGCGCGGTATGGCCGCCACGAACACCGACTCTCAAGGGCCGTAGGCTTCCCCAGGTGATTGAGACCATCGTGTTCGACATCGGCGAGACGATCACCAGGGACGACCGCTACTGGGCGTCTTGGGCGGACTGGATCGGCGTCCCCCGCCACACCCTCTCCGCGCTGGTCGGCGCTGTCGTTGCCCAAGGTCTCGACAACGCGGAAGCCCTACGGCTCATTCGGCCAGGCGTCGACGTCTCAGCCGAATACCGTGCCCGTGAAGCGGCCGGCCGCGGCGAACAGCTGGACGAGAGCGATCTCTATGACGACGTTCGGCCCACCCTGTCCGCACTGCGACAGGCCGGGATGCGCGTCATCATCGCCGGCAACCAGACGACACGAGCGGGTGAATTGCTCCGCGGCTTGGCCCTCCCTGCCGACCTGGTGGTCACCTCAGGAGAGTGGGGGGTGGCCAAGCCTGAGCCGGAGTTCTTCGCGCGAGTCCTGGACGTGGCCCAGACCCCCGCCGACCGGACGCTCTACGTGGGCGATCACCCGGCGAACGACATCATTCCCGCGAAGCAAGCCGGCCTGAAGGCAGCGCATCTCCGACGCGGCCCATGGGGATATCTGTGGGCGCACGATCCCGAGGTTGCTGCGGCGGCCGACTGGCGCATCGACAACCTCACCGAGTTGATCGACATCACGGGACGCTGACCTCCGAAGCGGCCCCAAGGCGGGCCGTTCATGTACACGCTGCGTCTTCGCGCAAGTACGGTTCGGAGTGGATGCACCGAACTGGAGCCAGAATGCCCATACTTATTTATTCGGGCGTAGGACAGCGGATCGCCTACCAGCGCAGGTCGGCCCACATGACGCAGCAGCAGCTCGCTGATGCGTCGGGTGCCTCCCTGGGCGCCGTCCGCAAGATCGAGCGTGGCGAGCGCAATCCCAGCGAGGGCATGCTGGACGCCTTCGCCGACGCCATGGGTGTGGACCCGGCCCGGCTGCGCTACGACGCGGAGCCGACCCGCACCCCGGTCCATGCCGCGCTGCCTGCGCTGTCGGCCGCGATCGCCACCTACGATCTCCCCGACGAGGGACCGGTCCGCCCCCTCGGCGAGCTGCGGGCAGCGGTGAACGAAGCTGCCCTCTGGCGTCTGGCAGCCCAGTACACCCGCATCGCCCGCAATCTGCCAGACCTGCTCACCGAACTCGCGCGCGCCTACCACGCAGCCCCCGGCGGCGAGCGCAACCAGCTGGCCGCGTTGCTGGTCAGGGCCTACCGCTCTGCCGACGCCGTCGCCTACAAGTTCGGTGCCCACGACCTGTCCGCTCGTCTGGTCGACCTCATGCGGTGGGCCGCTCCTGACGCCGAGGACTCCCTCCTGGCCGCCTCTGTCGCCTACGTGCGCACGGAGACCTTCTTCGCCGCACGCGCCCACGCCGCTGGACTGCGTGCTTTGGAGCACGCCCTCGACGCAGCACCGGCCCCAAACGATGCGGTGCGGATCGCGGCACGGGGCGCTCTGCACATGAGGGCTGCCGTCATCGCCGGGAGGGCGAACAGTCCCTCAGCCGCACAGATCCACCTCGACGAAGCCCGCGCACTGGCTGTCGGGCTGCCCGAGGGCGTGTACTACGGCACGGCGTTGAACGAGCAGGGCGCCGTGCAGTGGACCGAGTTGCCGCTTGGCGTACACATGCGGGCGTGTGGCCGGTCGACTCCAGCCGTGCGGTAGCCGCCGGACTCCGCTGCCAACCGCTCGCCGAGACCATCAGGGACACCTGAGCTTGGCAGACAGGCCCGTGACCCGTGCGTTCGGCACGCCCATGGCTCAAGCAGCTGCTGGGGCTGAAGCGTCAGGCGGTGAGGAATCGGACATTCCCGAGCAGGAAAAGAGCCAGAAGGAAACGCTCCGCCCGGATTTGATCTCTTCTCATACAGGCTGACGGCGACCAGTCAGCTCATGATCAGGAGGTCTCATGCGCCCTGCGCAGCGCAGACTCGCCTTCGCCGCGGCCGGCACGGCGGCGATACTCGCACTCGTCGACATACCCGCGAGCGCCGTCCCGAACGACGCCCCTTCCTCTTCGGACGCCACCGCATCGTCACTGTCACAGCTTGCCGAGGGCTACCTTCAGCAGCGCGCCGACATGCTCACGACCAGCCCGCCCACCCTCCGGGGTGTCGCAGCCCGCATCAAGGCAACGCCCGCCATGTCGGCCCAGACGCAGGACGATCTGTCCGCGCTGGCCGCCAAGAGGGAGCGGTACGAGAAGATCGGCACCACCTACACCAAGGCCCAGGTCGAGGTCAGTGTCGACGACTCCACGGTCGACGGGCAACAGGCCACGCTTCGACTCACCGAAGACACCCGCCTGTACTTCCCGTTCACGCAGAAGGAAATCGAGGACGGCGCTCCCGAATACGAGGAGTCGTCCCTCCCCCATACGGTCAAGTTCACGAAGGCCGACGACGGCACGTGGCTTCTGGCCTCAGACAAGGCGGACGCCGGGAGCGGACCTACGCCGACCACACAGGTCTCCGACGTCGATGTGGAACCGGAGACAACGGACGAGGGTGGAACCGCGGACGAGGACGAGGGGGCCAAGGGCGAGGGTTCCAGCACCACGCCGCCTGACGAGACCGGCACCGAAACCGGGCCCGGAGCAGTGAAACCCGCCGCGACAGCCGCGTACAGCTACAACAAGATGATCGCCTACGCGGACAAGTACTGGAAACACCACAACTCCGCCTTCCGCACCTACGGCGGCAATGACTGCACGAATTTCCTGTCGCAGATCATGCTCGCCGGCGGCTGGCCCGCGGGCGGCTCCATCATCCAGCGCACGAGCAACAAGTACTGGTTCTACGGGCCCACCAGTATCTGGACTTCGTACACCTGGGGCGGAGCCGAGAACTGGTACTGGTTCGCGATCAAGCACTCGAAGCGGACGAAGGCGCTTCGCAACGTGTACGACCTGCTCGCTTCGGATGTTCTCCAGGCTGACTGGAACCGCAACAACGTCATCGATCACTCGATGTTCGTCACCAAGAAGTACAGGGGCATGCCCTACCTCACCTACCACACCCACGACACGCACAACAAGCCCGTGAACACGCTCGTCTCCGACCACCCGAACACCTGGTGGTACGCCCATCGCACGTGACAGGCTGCCGACCCCTCACAGGAGAAGAAGGAACCCTGCCATGAACCGTCGCCGCATCGCCGTCGCCGCGCTCGCGTTACTGGCCCTGGCCGGCTGCTCGTCAAACAAGGACGAAGCCAAACCCGCTGCCTCACCGACTGACGGCGCACGCCAGGCCGTCAACGACTACATCTCCGCTCTCAACGCACGCAGTACGACCGGTCTCATCCGGATCGGCGGCGTGAAGGACGAGCCCTGGTCGCGACGAGAAGCCTCAAAGATCCTCGCCGACAAGGGCGGACGAGGATGGAAGATCAGCAACCTCGAGATCGACCACGACATGGGCCCCAACACCGGTAGCGCCCATCTCACCGCCACTGACAAGGCGGGCAAACCCATGACCGACACCTTCACGGTGACCCGCGACAAGGGCACATGGCACCTCGTCGTCTTCACAGGGCAGCCCACCGCGCCCGGCAAGACGCCGGCCTCAACCGCCACACCAACAGCCTCCTAAAGGGCGACCACACGCGAATCGGCCCGCACTGCACTGTGCGGGCCGATGTCCTTACCCGTCTCCGGAGATGTAGCGCGCACGCCCGCCGCCTGGTCCCGCACCCCCTTGCCGGGGCCGCGTCCACCACCGTCCCGCGAGCCCAGTTGCACACAGGTGGTGTGCGGGCGGCGCACCGCCTCGTAGCGGGCCAGGACGGCGGCGATGCCGTCGCCGCCGGGGCCCGCCTCGGCGAGGCAGACGGCGAGTGCGACGCCGTCCTCGATGGCCTGGTTGGCGCCCTGTCCGTGGTGGGGCGGCATCGGGTGGACCGCGTCGCCGAGCAGGGTGGTGCGGGGGGGGTGCTCCAGCGCCACAGCGGCTCAGAACGTACAGCGCCCAGCGCCGTACGTTCCGAGCCGCCTCGACGAGCCCCCGCACCTGCGGTGCCCATCCGTCGAGCGCCGCGTCGAGGCCGGCGCACTCTGCCGCGCTGGTCCAGGACTCGGCGTGGCCCTCCGGTGCCGGGGCGACCACACGTAGGTGAACTGCCGCCCGCCGCTGAGGGGAAGAACGCCTGCCCACCGCGGTAGCGGTGGTGATGGCGCGCGTTCACCTTGTGCTTTGTCGTGTACAACCCTTCGTTCACCACGCGTGTCGTACGTCGCTGAAGCCTCGGTTCACTGACGGGAGCATGACCTTGCGCATACGTACCTTCGCCGTTGCGGTGGCTGCTGCCCTTGCCGTTGCAGGACTGGGCGCACCCGGTGCCGGTGCGGCGCCCTCCGGGCTGTGGGACGACTTCAACGGTGACGGGTATCGCGATCTGGCCATCGGTACGCCCAAGGCGAGCGGTGGCACGGTCACCGTCCTGTTCGGCTCGTCTTCCGGCGTCAGCCCTTCCCGGTCGGTGAACATCACCCAGAACACCCCGGGCGTTCCCGGGACCTCGGAGTCCGTGGACCAGTTCGGCGAGAACGTCACCAGCGGTGACGTCGACGGCGACGGCTACGCCGACCTGATCGTCGGCGCACCCTACGAGCGGATCACGGGCAAGCCGAACGGCTCGGTGACCATCGTCTGGGGCGGAGCGAACCCGTTCACGTCCGGCGGCACCGTGCTCACCGCCCCGAACGCCGAGGCCGGCGCGTTCGGGACGGGCGCCGCGTTCGCCGACCTCGACGGCGACGGCACCGGCAACCTGGTCGTCGTCGGTGGCAACACCTTCTGGTGGTATGCCGACGGGAAGCCCACCCAGGACGGCGCGCTGGCGCCGGAGGTGGGGTTCCTGCCCGAGGGCGTAGACCTGGACGGGATCGTCGCCGGGCACTTCTCCGCCACCGACGGCAGCGACTTCGTCGTGCACGGCGGCCGCAGGGACAGCACCGGCGCCACCCACGGTTACGTGGGCCTCCTGCGCGGCGGTCCCGGCGACATCGGCTCCGGCTACACGGTGCTGGCCGACGGCTACGAAGCGGGCGACACCTCCTGGGACAGGGCCGTCGCGGCGGGCGACATCAACGGCGACGGCTACGACGATCTGGTCACCGGCAACCCGAGGGTCGGCAAGGGCGGTTCGTTCACCGTGCGGTACGGCAAGGCCGCCGGACTGCCCGCCACGGGCACCAAGTACACCCAGGCCAGCGCCGGTGTGCCGGGCGCCGACGAGGACTACGACAGCTTCGGCGCCGCCGTCGCGGTGGGCGACGCGACCGGCGACGGCTACGCGGACATCGCGGTCGGCGCCCCGTACGAGGGCGTGGACGGCCACCGAAGCGTCGGCGACATCGTGTTCTTCAGGGGCAGTTCGGCCGGACTGACCACGAACGGGGCCCAGTCCTTCCACCAGGCCACGCCGGGCGTACCGGGCGCCGCCGAGGCCGGCGACCACTTCGGCTCCTCGCTGCGGCTGCGCGACATCAACGGCAACGGCAGGGCGGACCTGGCGATCGGCGCGGTCGGCGAGGACGTGGTGCCCGGGGGGTACGACGACGGGGCGGCGTGGGTGCTGCGCGGCACGACCTCGGGCCTGACGGCCTCGTACGCAACCGCCTTCAACGCGAGCGACTTCGGCTATCCGGTGGTCGAGGGCCGCAAGTTCGCGGATGTCTTCGCCCACTGACCACACCGGTTCACACCGATTGCCTTGAGTACCAACAGGAGAAACGACAACGATGCGTAACAAGATCCTCTCCGCGACGGTGATCTGCGCGACGACCCTGCTGGGCGTTACCGCGCCCACCGCCGCGCAGGCCACCGACGCCGCCGCGCCGCAGGGAGACTTCAACGGCGACGGCTACCCGGACCTGGCGGTGGGCGTGCCCTCCGGGCAGGTCGGCGACAAGGCCAAGGCCGGCTATGTGAACGTCGTGTGGGGTGGCCCGGACGGACCGGGCAAGTACGGCTCCGTACGGATCAGCCAGGCCACGAGCGGCGTGCCGGGCACCCCCGAGGCGGGTGATCTCTTCGGCTCCGCGGTCACCGCCGCGGACGTCGACGGCGACCGCTACGCCGACCTGGTCGTGGGCGCCTCCAGCGAGTCGCTCTCCGCCGACAAGTCCGCCGAACACGGCACCGTCACCGTGCTGCGCGGCTCTGCCTCCGGCTTCACCAGCGGTGGCTACACGGTCGCGCAAGGTGCGAGCGAGTTCTCCCGGATCGGCGCGGTGATCGCCGCCGGGGACGTGACCGGCGACGGCCGCACCGACCTGGTTCTCAGCCGCAGCGGCGAGGAGCACGGCGGCGCTGTGCTGCGTCCCGGCCCGCTCACCGCCGACTCCCCGGACACCCTGAGCGGGGAGATCGCCGGGGCGGACCTCGGCGGCGTGACGGCCCTGACCACCGGCGACTTCGACGGCGACGGCGACGACGACCTCGCGGTCTCGATCAAGGCGACGGAGAGCAGATTCGTCCGGATCTACCGCTGGCAGGACGGCGCCCCGGTACAGCTGTGGAGCACCACGGCCTCCGCCGTCTCCCTCGCAGCCGCCGACTTCGACGCGGACGGCACGGACGACTTGGCCCTCGGCTACTGCTACCCGAACTACGAGGAGGACGCTCCGGACTGCGCGGACTACTCCACGGGTCGTGCCGAGGTGTTCAAGGGCGGTCTGGTGAAGGTGGCGTACGGCTCGAAGTCCGACGGCTTCGGCGCCCGCACCCAGGAGATCCAGCAGGACACTCCGGGCATCGCCGGCGCCGCCGAGTCCGAGGACCGCCTCGGCGCAGCGGTCGCCGCGGGCGACATCGACGGCGACGGCTACGCCGACCTCGCCATCGGCGACGAGTACGAGGCGGTGGGCTCGCAGCAGAACGCGGGCACGGTGGTCCTCGTCCACGGCACCGCCACCGGCCTGCTGTCCTCCGGCGGTACGGCGACGAGCGTCGGCTTCACCCAGAACAGCAGCGGCGTCCCGGGCACCGCGGAGACGAGCGACCGGTTCGGCGCATCGGTCCGCCTTCAGGACTACGACGCCGACGGCTACGCGGACCTCGCGGCAGGCGCTCCCGGCGAGAACGCCGCCCAGGGCGGCGTCTGGCTCCTCCCGGGCACCGCGCAGGGCACGACGGCGACGGGTTCCAGGACCCTGACGCCGAAGAGCCTGGGGCTCCCGTCGTCGACGAGCGCCCTGGAGTACGGGCTGGTGATCGGGCGCGGCTAGGGAGTCCCCACGCTGCCGTCCGACAGATCTCCACCCGCCACGCCCCAGCGCCGGGCCGAACGGCGCGGCCTCCGCCTCTGGCCCGTTGGCCCCCGGCGCCGGTGACGGCATCGGGGGCCCTGGGGTGTCGGTCAGGCGGCGTTGTCGCCGGACATCTCGCCGTACAGGCTCTGCTCGACGTCGTGCGAGAGGATCCAGGACACGTCGGCGGCCTGGTCCCGTACGCCCTTGCCGGGGCCCCGGCCGCCGCCGTCCCGCGAGCCCAACTGCACGCGCGTGGTGTGCGGGCGGCGTACCGCCTCGTAACGGGCCAGCGCGGCGGCGATCCCGTCGCCGCCGGGCCCTGCCTCGGCGAGGCAGACGGCGAGCGCGACGCCGTCCTCCACGGCCTGGTTGGCGCCCTGCCCGTGGTGCGGCAGCATCGGATGGGCCGCGTCGCCGAGCAGCGTGGTGCGGGCGGTGCTCCAGCGCCGCAGCGGCTCACGGTCGTACAGCGCCCAGCGCCGCACATCCCGTGCCGCGCCCACGAGCCGGCGCACCTGGGGCGCCCATCCGTCGAGCGCCGCGTCGAGGTCGGCGCGGTCTGCCGCACTGGTCCAGGACTCGGCAATCCCCTCCGGCGCCGGCGCGACCACGACGTAGGTGAACTGCCGCCCGCCACTGACCGGATACACCAGCACGCGTGCCGTCGGCCCGGCGAACATGTACATCTGTGCGGGGTCGAGCCCGGGCACGTCGGCCGCGTCCACCAGGCCGCGCAGCGCGCTGTTGCCCGAGTAGCGGGGCTGCTCGTCCCCGGCGAGCGAGCGCCGCACCACCGAGTGCACCCCGTCCGCGCCGACCAGGGCGGAGGCCCGGGTCGCGGTGCCGTCGGCGAAGCGCAGGGTGACGCCCTTGCGGCTCTCCTCGTACGCCACCAGCTCGCGCCCGGTGTGCACCCGCGAGGCCGGCAACAGGGAGGCCAGCATGCGGTGCAGGTCGCCGCGGTGGACGGTGAGGTAGGGCGCGCCGAACGCCCGCTCCCAGGCCGCGCCCATCTCCTGCCGGGCCACGACGGAGCCGTCGTGGAAGGCTCGCACCTCCAGCGCCTCGGGCCGCACGGCGGCCCGCTCCAGTTCGCCGGCCAGTCCGAGCCGGTGCAGCAGTCGGGTGCCGTTGGGCCCCAGGTGCATGCCGACGCCCTGTTCGCGCAGGGTGTCGGCACGCTCGTAGACGTGCACGTCGACGCCCCGGTGGTGCAGGGCCGCGGCGGCGGCGAGTCCGCCGATTCCGGCGCCGGTCACCGCGATCGTGGTGGTCGTCATCATCGGTGGTCCCAGGCGTTCTCGAAGGAGTCGAAGGAGTCGTACGACTCGTCGAAGGCGAAGTCGTCGTAGGTGCCGGAGTCGCCGAGCGCGAGGAGGGCGTCCAGGTCGGCGGCGCCGGCCAGTTCCACGTCCGCGATCCGCGTGTCCGGGTCCCGCACGGCGGCCGCGAGCAGCCGCTCGTAGCCGTCCGCGAGCCGCTCCACGCTCGTCCGGTCCAGCACGTCGGTGTCGTAGGAGAAGACGGCGGTGACGCCGTCGGGGGTCTGCTCGATGCGCAGCAGCAGGTCGAGCTGGCCCTCCTGCTGCGGTACGTCGACGAGGGCGATGTCGAGGCCGGCGTAGGAGATGGATGGGCCGACGGCCGCGCCCGGCGGGACGTTGGGCACGGGCGGCTGCATGCGGTCCATCTGGACCAGGAACAGTGCGGCCCGGAACAGCACGGTGTCCGGGAAGGCGAGTCCGCAGGGGTAGCGCACCCCGAGCATGCCCCGCATGATCCGCTCCCCCGCCTGCCCGGCCGCCGACCGGAACGTGGTGTCGGGGCCGAACTCGGCCCGCACCGGCATGGTGTTGAGGAAGCAGCCGATCAGGTCCCGCTGGCCGCGCCCGGAGCGCGCCGAGGCGGGTACGCCGAGCAGGAAGTCGTCCTGGCCGCTCCAGCGGTGGGTGAGGGCCTGGAACACGGCGAGCAGATAGGCGAACGGGGTCACGCCCGCCGTGTTGGCGGCCGGGCCGAGCCCCTCGGCCGACTCCGGCGCGAGCCGTCGTACGACCGTGTCGCCGCGCAGGGACCGCACCCGCGGCCGGGGCCGGTCCAGGGGCAGCTCGGCGGGGGCCGAACCGCTCACCGCGGCCCGCCACTCCTCGGCGGCCCTCAGGCCCTCGTCGGAGGCGGTGAAGCGCAGTTCCTCGGCCGCGTATTCGCTGTAGGAGGAGGTCAGCGGGCGCCAGGCGGGCGCGGTGCCGGTGGCGTGCGCCGCGTAGGCGTCCAGGACGTCACGGACCAGCAGCCAGCGCGAGGTGAAGTCGCTGACGATGTGGTGGGCGGAGGTGACCAGCGCCCAGTCGTCGTCGGTGCGCCGCAGCAGGACGACCCGGAAGGTCCCCGCCTCCAGCCGGAACGGCCGGGCTCCGGCCTCTTCGGCGGCCTGGAACAACTGGGTCTCGTCGGAGCCGTCCAGATCACGGAACTCCAGCCGGATCACGGGCTGTTCGGCGACGACCCGGACCGGGCGGCCGTCGTGCTCGGCGAAGACGGAGCGCAGCAGCTCCTGCCGCTCGCCGACCGAGGCGACGGCCGCGTCCATGGCGGCGGGGTCGACCCGGCCGCGCAGCCTGAGCGGCATCACGATGTTGTAGGCGGCGCTGTCCGGGGCGATGCGGTACGCCGTCCACATCGACTCCTGGATCGTGGTGAGCGGCAGCGCGCGTACGGCGGTGCTCATCCGCAGCCTCCGGCGTGGCTCAGGTCGGAGGCGCGGCCCGCGACGACGGACAGGTCGGCGGCGTCGGGGGCGGTCTCCGCGCCCGGCTGGTCGAAGGAGGCGACGAAGTCGGCCACCCGGTCCAGGCCCCAGTAGGGCTGCGAGCCGTTGATGAAGTACGGCACTCCGAACACGCCGTCGCGTACGACGTCCAGCAGCGCCTTGGCGCCCTGGGCACGCAGCTCGGGGTCGTCGGTGTCGGCGGCCTCGAAGCCGAGTTCGGCGGCGAGTTCGGCGACCGTGGCCGGGTCGCAGAGGTCGCGGCCCTCCAGCCAGCGGGCCCGGCCGGCCCGCTCGACCCAGGCCTGGCCGAGGCCGTGCCGCTCGGCGACGAACCAGGTCAGGTGCGCGGGCTCCCACCACGGCTCGGCGTCCACCGGCCAGGTCAGCTCCAGCCCGCGGGCGGTGGCCAGGCGGCGCACGTCGCGCAGGATGTAGAACTGCTTGGCCCGGGACATGGGCGTGTACGGGAACTCGGCCCCGGCTTCGGCGAGCAGCTTCTCGCTGGTCTCGTCGGGCTCCCAGAAGGGCCGCCACTCGAGCCGGTCGAGCAGGTCGGGGCGGTGGGCGCGCAGCGCGCGCAGGGCGAAGAAGTTGTAGGGGCTGCGCAGGTTGAAGTAGAACCGCGGCGGCCGGGCGGCGCGTGGCATGGCTGATTCCTTCCGTGGTGCCGTGGTCAGACGACCAGGCCGCCGTCGATGGCGAAGACCTGTCCGGTGATGTACGAGGCGCGCTCGCCCGCCAGGAACGACACCAGTTCGGCGACCTCCTGCGGCTCGCCGAAGCGGCCCAGCGGGATGCGCCGGGTCATCTCCTTGACGTGCTTCTCGGAGAGCCCGCCGGTCATGTCGGTGCCGATGAAGCCGGGGGCGACCACGTTGGCGCGGATGCCGGACCGGCCGGCCTCCTTGGCGAAGGCCTTGGTGAGGCCGATGATCCCGGCCTTGGACGCGGAGTAGTTGGTCTGGGTGGCGTGGCCCTCCGCCGCGACCGACGAGAGCGTGATGACCGTGCCGCGGCGGCGCTTCATCATGGGGAAGGCGAGCGCCTTGACGAAGTGGTACGTGCCGTCGAGGTTGGTGCGCAGCACGGCGTCCCAGTCCTCGTCGGCCATCATCGCCAGATGACCGTCCCGGACGATGCCGGCCGCGGTGACCAGGACGTCGACCGGGCCGAGCCGGTCCTCGGCCTGCTGCACGAAGTCCGCCACGGCGGCCCGGTCGGTCACGTCGACCCGGCGCGCCAGGGTCCGCGCGCCGTGCGCCTCGGCCGCCTTCGCGGCCAGCTCGCCCGCCTGCTCGTTGGACTGGAAACACAGCGCCACGTCGTAGCCGTCCCGGGCCAGCGTCTCCACGACGGCCCGCCCGATACCGCGCGATCCACCGGTGACGAGCGCCACCGGCCTCGGTGTGTCGGACATGGACTTGCCTCTCTCCTGGGGAAGTTCGGACCGTTGGTTGCGGAAGTGTCAGGGGTACGCGCCGTCAGGCCAGGCGCAGCAGCACCGCGCCCGCGGTGCCGTCGCGGTCGACGGCGGTGACCAGGGTCAGCCGGTCCACCAGGCGCGGGTCGGCCTCCGCCTCGGCGAGGACGGCGGCGAGCTGGAAGGCGGCGGAGGCGGCGCCGGCGTCACCAACCAGGGAGCGGACGGGCAGCCGGTTGCCGGTGAGGCCGTCGAGGGCGGACTCCTCCTGCTTGCCGAGCAGTCCGGGCGGGGTGCCGGGCGCGATCAGCTCCACGTCGTCCGGGGCGGCACCCGCGGCGGCCAGCACGTCGGCGACACAGCGTTCCAGTGCCGTACCGGCCCGCGCGGTGTCCTGGAAGGCGCGGAAGCGGGAGCCGAGGACGCCGGCGAGCACCGGACGGCCGGACTCCCGGGCGTCGGCCGCGTCCTCCAGCAGGAACAGCGCGGCACCCTCGCCGAGCGGCTGCGGTGCGGCGCCCCCGTGGTCGGCGACCCGCTCCAGGCGGGCGCGCTGCACGGAGAACTCCTCGGCCGCGCCCGCCAGCAACGCCCTGCCGTGCCCGCCGCGCAGCAGCCGGGAGGCGTACTGCAGCGAGAGCAGCGCGGTCGCGGCGCCGCCGGAGACGGTGACGTTGGGGCCCTTGAGGGTGTGCCGGATGGCGCTCTGCCCGGTGGGGCAGTTCATGACGGTGTTGGGGAAGCGTGCCGGGTCGACGAGGTAGGGCTTGTCACCGGTGAGCGCGTCCCGCGTGAAGTCCATGATCGACTGCACGCTGCCGGAGGTGCCGAGGACCAGCCCGGTCGACTCCGGGTCGGCGGCGAGCCCGGTCCCGTACTCCGCGAGGAGCATGCCGACCGTGGCGGCCGCGATGCCGGTGACCCGGTCCATGGAACGGGTGCCCTTGCGGCCCAGTACCGCCTTGATGTCGAAGCCGGGGATCAGCCCGGCCTCCTCGTACGGCACCGGCCAGTCGGCGTCGTCCAGCGGGGCGATCGCACGCCGTCCGGACGCGAGGCCCCCGGCGAAGGCGGCCCTGCCCAGTCCGTACGGCGAGGACACGGCCCAGCCCGATATCACCAGCTCCGCCGGCGGCGCGCCCGTTTCGGCTGCCATGGCGTCCCACTCCCCTCTGTCGTCGTGTGTCGGTGTGCTGTGTCTGTCTCAGGCCGTCCGTCTCAGGCCGCGCTCGGCACGGGTGTGTCCCACCGGCCGAGCACCAGCACGGCGTTGTTGCCACCGAAGGCGAGGCCGTTGTTCTGCACGACCCTGAGGTGCGCCTCGACGGCCTCGTTGGGCACGCAGTCGACCGCGCACTCGGGGTCGGTGGTGCGGTGGTTGACGGTGGGCGGGATGAAGCCGTCGCGCAGGGCGAGTGCGCAGGCCGCCGAGGCGAGGGCGCTGGCGGCGCCCATGGTGTGCCCGATCATCGACTTGATGGAGACGGTGCGCGGCAGTTCCTCGCCGAACACCTGCCGGATCGCGCCGACCTCGGTGACGTCGTTGGCCTTGGTGCCGGTACCGTGCGCCGAGATGAAGTCGACGTCGGCCGCCTCGATCCCGGCGTTGCGGTGCGCGGCCGTGATGCAGCGGGCGATCGAGTCGCGGTCCGGGGCGACGGGGTGGCTGGCGTCGCAGGACAGCCCGTAGCCGAGCACCTCGGCGTAGATGCCGGCGCCGCGGGCCAGCGCGGACTCCAGCGACTCCATGAGCAGGATGCCGGCGCCCTCGCCGGTCAGGATGCCCTGCCGGTCGGCGTCGAAGGGGCGGCACACGTCGGGTGCGATGGTGCCGAGCCGGTAGAAGCCGGTGAACGTCTTGCGGCACAGCGCGTCCGCGCCCCCGCACAGCGCCATCTCGACGTCGCCGGAGCTGATCGCGTCGTAGCCGTATCCGACGGCGTAGTTGCCGGCGGCGCAGGCGGTGGGGACGGTGACCGTCTCCACGTCCTCCAGGCCGAGTTCGCGCACGATCCCGGCGGACAGCCGGCCGGGCCACACCCGGCGGGCCACCACGGCGTCGAGCACGTCGTCGCCGCCGGTGACCTGCAGCCCGGTGAGGTGGTCCAGGTCGCGGGACTCGCCGTCGGTGGTGCCGACGGAGACCAGCGACCGGACCCCGCGCACCTGCTCCTCGGTGAGGCCGGCGTCGGCCACCGCCATCCGGCTCGCGGCGACCGCGAACTGGGCGGCGCGGCCGAGGTCGTCCGGGGACTGCTCGGTGATCCAGGCCTCGGGGTCGAAGTCGGTGATCTCGCAGGCGTTGGAGTAGGCGAAGCCGGTGGTGTCGAAGGCGGTGATGGGCTTCGCCCCGCTGCGCCCGGCCCGCAGGCCCGCGGCGAACGCGTCCACTCCGGTGCCGATGCTGGTCACCACCCCGAGGCCGGTGACGACCACCCGGTGCCGGGCGCCGGTCACTGGGCCTTGGCCTCGGCGACCACGGCGTAGACGCCGGCGAGGTTGACCATGCGGCTCAGCTCGGACTGCTTCAGGGTGATGCCGAAGGTGCGCTCCAGGGAAGCCAGGATCTCGATGGTGCGCAGCGAGTCGGCGTCGTGCTCCTCCTTGAACAGGCTGGTGTCGGTGACCTCGTCGAGCTCCAGCTCGAGGATGTCGCAGACGATGTCCTTGATCTGGCTCTGCTCGGTCTCGTCCAGGGCGGGGATCTGGGTGGTCATGGGATGCCTCCGTAAGGGGATGAAAGGGGGTTCCGTGGTCGATGCCGACCATGCTGGGCGGGCCGGCTATCGATGCCCTATATCGGCCAACTCGCTCGTGTTCTCGGCGGGTCGGGGGAACGCGGCGTCGTCCTCCCAGAGCTGGGAGACCGCGCCGAAGTGACGCCGTACCCAGGCGTCGTCGTAGATCGTGTCGAGGTAGCGGTCGCCGCCGTCGGGCAGGATCAGGACGACGTTCGCGCCGGGTTCGACCTGGGGCAGGACACGCTCCAGCGCGGACACGACCGCACCGGAGGAACCCCCGGCGAGGATCGCCTCGCGCCGCACCAGCCGTCGGCAGCCCACCACACAGTCCAGGTCGGTGACGTGGATGACGTGGTCGGCGTCCGCGGTGCGCAGCAGCTTGGGGCGTACCGAGGCACCGTGCCCGGGCACCAGCCGCTTGCAGCTCGCGGTCGGCCCGAACAGCACACTGCCGACGGCGTCGACGGCGTGCACGGTGGTGGCAAGACCCGCCTGCCGGATGTACTCGGCGCAGCCGCCCAGGGTGCCGCCGGTGCCGGCGGCCAGGACCAGGTGGTCCACCTGCCCGTCGAGCGCCTCGGCGATCTCCCGCATGGTGGTCAGGTGCGCCTGCCGGTTGAGGGGGTTGGCGTACTGGTCGGGCCAGTACGAGTCGGGGGTTTCGGCCAGCAGTTCGGCCACCCGGCGCAGCCGCGCGGGCAGCAGTTCACCGGTGACCGGGTCCGGATCGCGGACCACTTCGACCTCGGCGCCGTAGGCGCGCAGGATCGCGATGTTCTGCTGGGTGGTGCGGGCGTCGACCACGCAGACGAGGCGCAGTCCGAAGTACCCGCAGATCTGGGCGAGTCCGATCGCGAGGTTGCCGGAGCTGGACTCGATCACCGTGGAGCGGCCGGGCACGAGCTCCCCGGAGCGGATCCGGCCCAGCACCATGCCGAGCGCGGAGCGGTCCTTGACACTGCCGCCGGGATTGAACCGTTCGGCTTTGGCCAACAGCCTGCCGGGGAATCCGGGGACGAGCCGTTCCAGCTCGATCAGCGGGGTTCCCCCCACCGCGGAAAGGATTCCCTTGAGTCCGGCCGGCGGAGTGCCGGGGAGTCCGCCCGGCCCCGGGGCAACGGCATTCCCGTCTTCGTACGGCATCTGATGCAGCCATCCTCTGCTGGGAGTTGCGGGGCGGTTTTCTATGCCAACCGACAATCGCCGGGCCGCCTATACCTCACCCATACAAGGCTGCTCAAGCCGAGATTCCAGCCATCTATAGAAGCGGCATAGCCGACCCTCCGAATCTGGCGTGGAATCGCTCGACAGCGTCGGGGCGAATGTGCTCCCGACCCACCCGACCAGGAGAGAGAGCCCCGCATATGACCGATACCGACTCGCGTATCCGTAAGGTCGTCATTCTCGGCGGCGGTACGGCCGGCTGGATGACCGCGGCCTATCTGGGCAAGGCTCTGCAGGGCACTGTGGACATCCAGGTGCTGGAGGCGCCCGCCATTCCCCGGATCGGCGTGGGCGAGGCCACCGTTCCCAATCTGCACCGCGTGCTCTTCGACTATCTCGGGATACCCGAGGAGGAGTGGATGCGTGAGTGCAACGCCAGTTTCAAGATGGCGGTGCGCTTCGTCAACTGGCGCACACCGGGCCGGGGTGAGTCCGAGGCCCGCACGCTGGACGACGGCCGGCCGGACCACTTCTACCACCCGTTCGGCATCCTGCCGGACCACGACAACACGCCGTTGTCGCACTACTGGTTCAAGAACAAGCACGAGGGCCGCACGGACCTGCCGTTCGACTACTCCTGCTTCCGCGAGCCCCCGGCGATGGACGCCAAGCTCTCCCCGAAGTGGCTCGACGGCACCCCCTCCACCCGCTACGCCTGGCACTTCGACGCGGCGCTGGTGGCCGACTTCCTGCGCCGGTTCGCCACCGACAAGCAGGGCGTCGAGCACGTCCAGGACGAGATGGTGCGGGTCGAGCAGGACGAGCGCGGGTACGTCACCGCGCTGCACTGCAAGTCCGGGCGGGTGCTGGAGGCAGACCTGTTCGTGGACTGCTCGGGCTTCCGCGGGCTGCTGATCAACAAGGCCCTGGGCGAGCCGTTCCTGGACATGAGCGACCACCTCATGTGCGACAGCGCGGTCGCCACCGCCGTCCCGCACGACGACGAGGCGAACGGCGTGGAGCCGTACACCTCCGCCATCGCGATGTCCTCCGGCTGGAGCTGGAAGATCCCGATGCTGGGCCGTTTCGGCTCCGGCTACGTCTACTCCAGCAGGTTCACATCGCAGGAGGAGGCGACCCAGGAATTCTGCGAACTGTGGAATCTCGACCCGGCCAAGACCAAGTTCAACCACGTCCGTTTCCGGGTCGGCCGCAACCGTCGTGCCTGGGTCAACAACGTGGTGAGCATCGGCCTCGCCTCCTGCTTCCTCGAACCGCTGGAGTCGACCGGCATCTACTTCATCACCGCCGCCATCTACCAGCTCGCGAAGCATTTCCCGGACCGCACCTTCAACCCGGCGCTCGTCGACAGTTTCAACAACGAGATCGAGGTGATGTTCGACGACACCCGCGACTTCATCCAGGCGCACTTCTACTACGCCCCGCGCAATGACACACCGTTCTGGCAGGCCCAGAAGAAGCTGACTCTGCCGGAGAACATCCAGAAGAAGATCGCGGCCTACAAGGCGGGCCTGCCGATCAATTCGCCGATCGCCGACGAGTCCACGTACTACGGCAATTTCGAGGCGGAGTTCCGCAACTTCTGGACCAACGGCAGCTACTACTGCATCTTCGCCGGGCTCGGCCTGGAACCCGACACCCCGCTGCCGGCCCTCGCCCACAAGCCGGAGTCCGTGGCGGGTGCCGAGCCGCTGTTCGAGCAGGTCCGGCAGCAGCAGGAGCACCTGCTGCAGACCCTCCCCAGTACCTACGACTACCTGCGCCGGCTGCACGGCAAGTAGGCCCAGGTCCAGCACCGCACGGCGGTGCCCGTCGCTCCTGGCGGCGCGGCACCGCCGGCCTCTCACGGACAGGAGTCCTCCTGCATGAGCACATCCCTGAGCACGTCGTCCGGCAACACCGACATACGCCCGCTGATGTCCTGCTTCCCGTCCGGGGTCTCCGTCGTCACGGCGCTCGACGCGGACTCCGTCCCACGCGGGATGACCTGCAGCTCACTGGCGAGCGTGGCCCTCGACCCGGCGACCCTGGTGGTCTGCCTGCGCACCGCGGGGCCGACCCTGCAGGCCGCCCTGGAGAGCGGCCGGTTCGCCGTCAACCTCCTGGACGAGCGGGCCCACGAATTCTCCGACCTGTTCGCCTCCGGCAACGCCGACCGCTTCGAGCGCGCCGAGTGGCGGCTGCCCCTGGGCGCCGGTGGCCCCCACCTGACCGGGGCGGCGCTGGCCGTCGCGGACTGCGAGGTCGCGCAGACGGTCGAGATCGGCGACCACACGGCCGTCTTCGGCCGGGTCACCGCGGTCACGCTGGCGGACGCGGGGGAGCCCCTGCTGTACGGCCGCCGCCGGTACGCCCGCTGGTCGGTGGCGACCAGCCCGCTGGCCGAGGCCGCCGCCGAAGTACCCCTGCCCACCACTCTGGAAGGAGACGCCCGTGTCGGCACCCGCCTTTGACCCGTTGCCCGACCTGTTGATCGCGGTACCGGTGGTGATCGCCGCGTGCCGTGCGGGCGCAGGCCTGTTCCGGCGGCTGGGCCAGCCCCCGGTGATCGGCGAGATCACGCTGGGCATCCTGCTCGGCCCGTCCCTGCTCGGCTGGCTCTCACCGTCGCTCCAGCACTGGCTCTTCCCGCCCGAAGTGCTGCCGTACATCGGCGCGCTGGGCAATCTGGGACTGCTGGCCTTCATGTTCCTGGTCGGCCTGGAGCTGGACCTCTCGGCGCTGCGCGGCCACAGCCGCTCCGCGGTGGCGGTCTCTCAGGCCAGCATCGCGCTGCCGCTGGCACTCGGTTCGCTCCTCGCGCTCGGCATGTACGGCACGTTCGCCCCCGAGGGCGTGGGCCGGCTGCCGTTCGTCCTGTTCATCGCGGTGTCGATGAGCATCACCGCGTTCCCGGTGCTGGCCCGCATCCTCAGCGACCGCGGCATGTACACCACCCGCCTGGGCTCACTGGCGATGGCCTGCGCGGCCGTCGACGACGTGACCGCCTGGTGCCTGCTGGCGGTGGTGGCGGCGGTCGGCGCGAGCGGCTCCCTCCAGGACGCGGCGATGACGGCGCTGTGGTCGGTGGTGTTCCTCGTGGTCATGCTGTGGGTCGTACGACCGCTGCTCGCGAAGGCCGCCGAACGGGCGTCGCGGGCGGTGGAGTCCACCGTCCTGGTGGTGCTGTTCACCGGCCTGTGCCTGTCGGCCTTCGTCACCGACCGGATCGGCATCCACGCCCTGTTCGGCGCGTTCCTGTTCGGCGTGGTGACCCCGCGCGGCTCGCGCACCGTCGAGATCTCCGCGGCCCGGATGCGCGCGTTCACCGTCCCGGTACTGCTCCCGCTGTTCTTCGTCAACACAGGCCTGAAGACCGACATCGCCCTGCTCAACGGCGATCCCTCCCAGTGGCTGTGGGCAGCGGCGGTGCTGGCGGCGGCCGCCTTCGGCAAGTGGGGCGGCAGCACGGCCGCGGCCCGGCTGGCCGGCGAGTCCTGGCGGGACGCGATGTCCATCGGCGCGCTGATGAACTGCCGCGGCCTGACCGAGCTGGTGGCCCTGAACCTCGGCCTCCAGCTGGGCGTGATCGGCCCCTCCCTGTTCACGATCCTGGTCCTGATGGCCCTGATCACGACTGCGGTCACCTCCCCTGCGCTGAACTGGTTCCGCCGAGTGCCTGTGTCGGACGACCCGCCGGAGGCGTCGGCACACTCCCAGAACCTTCCGGCGACCTCCCAGCCCCTCCCGGCAACCTCCTCGCACCGGCCGGCACAGTCCAGCCCGTCCGGCGTTTGAGGACGAGGCCCGTTCCGGGCCTGCAGCGGGGGTCTGGGGGCGCAGTCCCCGGGGCGGTCACACCGACCCCGGGGGCCACTCACGCGACCGGAGCCAGCGCCCTGTCCCCTGTAGCCACAATCCACCGGTCCAACGTTGCCCGAGCCGCCCCCGAGTCCAGGGAATCCGCGGCCCGGCCCAGAGCAGCACCGATCCGCTCGGTCACCGTTGAACCGCCGGCGGCCTCCGCGGCCAGCGCAGCCGCGGCCGACAACAGCACCGCATCCCGCACCGGGCCGCGGGCACCGTCCAGCACCCGCAGCGCGACCTCCGCGTTGTGCACGGCATCCCCACCCCGCAGTGCCTCGACCGGCGCGAGCGCGACACCGACGTCCCGCGGATCGAAGGCCTCCTGCCGCAGCTGGCCCCCGGCCACCGAGAACACGGTGGACGTGGTCGTCACCGTCAGCTCGTCGAGCCCGTCGTCGCCCCGGAACACCAGCGCGGTGGCCCCCCGCCGCGCCAGCACCCCGGCGACCAGCGGCAGCAGCCGCGGATCGGAGACCCCCACCGCGTGCGCCGCGGGAGCCGCCGGATTGGTCAGCGGCCCCAGGGCGTTGAACACGGTCGGAATGCCCAGCGCCCGTCGTGCCCCGGCCGCGTGCCGCATCGCCGGATGGAAGTCGGGGGCGAAGCAGAAGGTGATCCCGGCCTCCTCCGCCACCGCGGCGACCTGCCCCGGCGGAATCCTGAGACTCACGCCGAGCCGCTCCAGTACGTCCGCCGACCCCGAGGCCGAACTCGCGGCCCGGTTGCCGTGCTTGACGACCCGTACGCCGGCGCCCGCCGCCACGATGGCGGCCATGGTGGAGATGTTGACGGTGTTCGCCCCGTCTCCCCCGGTACCGACCACATCGACGGTCCTCCCCGGCACGTCGATGCGCACGGCGTGCGCCATCATTCCTCGTACGAGCCCTTCCAGTTCGCCGACCGTCTCCCCCTTGGCGCGCAGGGCGACCAGGAAGCCGGCGATCAGGGCGTCCGGGGCGCTGCCCCGCATCACCTGGTCCATGACCCACGCGGTGTCCGCGCCGGACAGGTCACGACCGTTCAGAACGGACCCGAGCAGTGCGGGCCAGGAGCGTTCCGCCCGCTCCGTCTCAGTGCCTGTGCTCACAGGTACTCTCCTTCGGTCCGTGGTTCGGCCCGTCGCCCCGGCCTAGCTCCAGGGGTCCACGTCGCCGGTGCCCAGCGTCACGGTGACGCCGTCGCCGGAGACCACGACACCGGCCTGAACCCCGCCCCCGGCGACCGCGGCCGGCCGCTCCTGCGCCTCGGCGTGGTCGGCGCCGGCCACGGCGGTGAAAACGGCGCCCGCGGTCAGCGCGGCAAGGACAAGAGCCTGGAGCTTGTTCTTCCGAGCGGTCTTGACGAGCTGCATTTTCGTCTCCCGTTGGGTTTTCGTTGCTGCGGTTCGTTCCGACAGCAAGAAATCTATGGGGGTGCCGCTTCGCTTTATTATCGGCCGAGCTTCGCCCCCGCACGCCCGGCGATAACGACGATATACATGCAGGTCAGAGGCGGTCCCCGAGAATACGGACCATTGAATTCCGATGCCCCGGAAGTGGAATCGGCACCGGTACGGGTAATTCCGCACACGGTGCCGTTAATTCCGCTCGTCAAGCGACCCGCTCCACCGTCGCCGCGCCCCTCAGGAAGTTCTCCAGCAGCCGCAGCCCGCCGAGGGTGGTCACCGACTCGGGATGGAACTGGACGCCCTCGACGGGCAGTTGCCGGTGTCTGAGTCCCATGACATATCCGTCGTCCACGGCCCGTGCGGTCACCGTCAGCTCCTCGGGCAGCGGCTCGGTGACGATCAGCGAGTGGTACCGGGTGGCGGTCACCTCGGTGCCGAGCCCGGTGAACACCCCGGCCCCGTCATGGGTGACCGGGCTGGTCTTGCCGTGCTTGAGCCGCTCGGCGACGGCCACCTCGGCCCCGTAGGCGAGCCCGATGGCCTGGTGGCCCAGGCAGATGCCGAGCAGCGGCACACGCCCGGCGAAGGCGTGCACGAGTTCCACGTGCCCGGAGTCGGCCGGATGCCCGGGCCCCGGCCCGAGGACCACCGCGTCCGGTGCCCCGGCCAGCAGCTGCTCCGGTGTACGGGTCCCCGAGCGCACCACCTCGGTGCGGGCGCCGAGGGTGCGCAGGTACTGGTCGATGATGTGGGTGAAACTGTCGTAGGCGTCTACGAGCAGGACGTTCACGGCAGCAGCTCCTCACCGGTCAGCGCCCAGTAGGCGGCACCCATCTTGTGCAACGTCTCGCGCCACTCCGCGTGCGGGTCGGAGTCGGCGACGATGCCCGCGCACGCCTGCGTGGAGTACGTCGCCCCGTCGTGGGCGACGGTGCGGATGCACAGCGCGAGCCGGGACCAGCCGCGCACGTCGACCAGGCCGACGGCACCGGCGTACATGCGCCGCGGCTCGCTCTCCAGCTCCTCGATGATCTCCATGGCACGGATCTTCGGCGCGCCGGTGACCGTGCCGGCCGGGAAGGTGGCGCGCAGCGCGGACCAGGTGTCCTCGCCGGGCGCGAGCCGCCCCTCGACGCTGGAGACCAGATGGAAGACGTGCGAGTACGTCTCGACCGTCATCAGCCGCTCGACGGCCAGCGTGCCCGGCCGGGACACCCGGCCGATGTCGTTGCGGCACAGGTCGACCAGCATCACGTGCTCGGCGCGCTCCTTCTCGCTGGCCCGCAGGGCGGCGATGCGGGGACCGTCGACGGCCGGGTCGCCGCTGCGCGGGGTGGTGCCGGCGATGGGCCGCATCACGATCCGGTCGCCGCGGGTGGCGAACAGCACCTCGGGGCTGGCGCCGATGAGGGTGGTCCCGCCGCGCGGCACGAGGTACATGTGCGGGGACGGGTTGCGGTGCCGGAGCCGCCGGTAGACGTCGAGCGGGGCCAGGTCGGTGGTGACGTCGATGCGGTGGCCGATCTGGATCTGGTAGATGTCCCCGACCCGGATGTGCCCGAGGCAGCGTTCGACGTTCTCCAGAAACGTTTCCTCGTCGGTGCTGTCGTGCACCGCGTGCGCCGCGGGCGCCTCGGGTACGGCGCCGGGCACCGGACGCAGCCGGGCGACGGCCGCCGCGACCGTGCCGGAATCGGCGGGCGGGAAGTCCTCGCTGTGCGCGGTGCGCAGTGCGACGGTGCCGGCGGCGCCGTCGTAGTGGACGACCTCGCGGAACAGGGTGAGCACCAGGTCGGGTCCGCCGTCGGCGGTGCGCCGCGGCAGCCGCTCCATGTGCCAGGCGGCGCCGTAGCCGACGGTGGCGAGGAACCCGAAGGCGTAGGTGTCCGCGGGGACCGCGGTCTCGACGGCGAAGGCGCGCTCGGCGGCCCGCAGCAGCTCCCACACCTGGTCGTCGGAGGCGAGCGCCCGGGCTCCGCCCGGCAGCGGGGCGAGGTCCAGGGCGTCGGCTGCGGCGAGCAGCGCGTCCACGACCGGGGCGATGCCGTCGACGGTGACCCGGTCGGCGTGCACCTGGAGTTCGGCGAGCCGGCCGTGGCCGACGAGGGAGTCCCCGCCCTCCTGTTCGGGCGCCTCCAGGCTCTCCAGGAGGAACACCTCGCCCTCACCGAGGCGTTCGCGCAGGGTGTCGTACAGGGCGAGCGGGTCGTGCGGGGGCAGCGGGGTCTCGTCGACGCGGACGGCAACGGGCCGGCGCCGGGCGCCGGCCGCGTGGGGAGGTGGGTCGAGCAGGGTGGTCACGGGTGGGGCCCCTTCCTCGGGGTGGTCCGGTCAGGAGTGCGCTCAGCCGTAGCGGCGCAGCTCGTGGAAGAAGTCGGGCTGGACGGAGAGTTCGCCGGAGGCGTGCAGGGTGTCGTACACGTGCTTGCCGAGCGCGAGGTCCAGCACGCCGAGGCCGAACGGGGAGAAGAACACCGGCCTGTCGGCGGGTACGGCCCGTTCGCCGGCGAGGACGTCGTACAGGGTGCCGTCGATGAAGTCCCGGCCGCCGGTGAGCTGTTCGGCCAGGTGCGGGGAGGTGTCGGCCTTCAGGCAGTGCTCGATGTCGTCGACGAAGTTGGCGCCGGTGAGGATCACCTCGGGCGCGAGGTCGCGCAGCGACACGTGCAGCACCAGCGGGTGGTGGCCGAACCAGCCGGGGTCGGTGATGTGGGGGGTGCCGGCGATGGTGGCGAAGACGATCAGGTCGCTGCCGCGGACCAGGTCCTCGGCCTTCTCGTGCACGGTGACCCGGCCGCCGTCCGCCGCCCCCTCCAGGTAGCCGGCGAATCCGGCCGCGTGCTCGGCCGACAGGTCGTGCACACCGATCTCGTCGAACCGCCAGCCCGTACCGGCCAGGTACTGGTGGACGTAGCGGGCGATGAGTCCGGTGCCGACGAAGCCGACCCGCCGGGGCCGCTCGCCCCGCCCCCGGCTCAGCGCGTCCGCGGCCAGCGCCGCCGAGGCCGCCGTACGGGCCGCGCTGATGATGGAGCTCTCCAGGCAGGCCAGCGGATAGCCGGTGTCGTGGTCGTTCAGGATCAGCACGGCGGAGGCGCGCGGCAGTCCGGCGGCCACGTTCTCGGGGAAGCTGGAGATCCACTTCAGCCCGTCGACGCGGACCTCGCCGCCGATGGACGCGGGCAGAGCGATGATGCGGGAGGCCGGGCGGTCGGGAAAGCGCAGGAAGTAGGACGGCGGATTGACGGTGTCACCGGCGCCGTGGACGCGGTAGGCCGTCTCGATCAGGCCCACCACCTCCCGGTACCGGCCGTCGAGTACCCGGTGGACCTGGGCCCCGGAAATCACCGCGAAGGAAGGCGCCTTGGCAACGGGCGGCATCTTGTACTCCACACTTCGGCTGACGTCTGTCCCAGCCGAAAGTAGGCACGTCCCTTATCGGCTGATTATTGGGCGTCTACATCACGTGCTGCGGTACGGGACGTGCTGTGGAACAGGACGTGCAGCGGTACGCGGTACAGGACGTGCACGGGAAGACTGTCAGCCGGAGGCGTTCCGGCCCGGCTCCTCGTCCAGCCGGGACAGCAGCCGCTCCGCCTGCGCACGCCAGCGGGGCGAGCCCGTGCGCAGGAACACGGCGTGGGCCGCGCTCGCCCGCTCCCGGGCGGAGTCGAGCCGGCCCTGGCGGCAACGGGCCTCGCCGAGGACGAGATTGATCTGGCCGTCGACGAGCGGGCTGTCGATGCGTTCGACGACTTCCAGGGCCTCCGAGAGGGTCGCCTCGGCGGCGTCCACGTCACCCGCGCCGAGCCGGGCCTCGCCGAGACCGAGCAGGGCATAGGCGAGACCGACCAGATCGGATTTGGCCTGGACCAGCTCGATCACCTGCAGAAACGCTTCTTCTGCCTTTGGGAAATCGGACCGGGCAAGATGCACGCGGCCGAGCCGGTGGATGGTCTGCGCGACGCCCCGCTTGCTGCCCCGGTCGATCGACTCCATGATCCGCACGGCCTCGACCCCCAGCTTCATCGCCAGCTCGGTGTTGCCCCGCTCCAGCTCGATCTGGGCCATGTTGTCCAGCGCGTGCGCCTCGGAGGAGACGTCGCCGACCGTGCGGAAGATGTCGCCCGCACGCTCCAGCCGGGTCATGGCGAGGTCGAGGTCGCCGCTGAACCGCTCCAGGATCGACAGGTTCCGCAGGTTCAGCGCCTGCCCGTGCGGCTCGCCGGCCTCCTCGAACAGCTCCATGGCCTCGGTGTACCGGGCGTGCGCCTCCGCCAGCCGCCGGTAGGACTGGGCGACCCCGCCGAGCTGGTGCAGCATGGCCGCCTGGCCGAGCAGGTTGCCGCCGCGCCGGGCCGCCTCCAGCGCGACCTCGGCGCACTCCCGCCAGTCCTCCAGATAGTGCCGGGTCTCGAAGAGCACGGCGGCGGACACCGTCAGGTCCCAGGCGAGGTCGTCCATCTCCAGCTCCGCCGCCTGCGCCACCGCGGCCACCAGCGACAGCCGCTCGGCCTCCAGCCACTCCAGCGGCGAGGAGAGCAGCTCGTCGGTGTGGATGCGGTCGAGGGGGCGGCGGGACGCGGGGCTGTGCACCACGCTGAAGTGGCCGCCGTACTCCCGCCGGTGGGCCTCCTCGGCGAGGGCGAGCCAGGTACGGAAGGCCCGCTCCCGGGCGACCCGCTGCTCCGGCTCGGGCTCCTCGGCCTGGGCCCGCTCGCGGGCGTACAGCCGCATCAGGTTCTGCAGCCGGTAGCGCAGCCGGCCGGTCGCGTCGACGCCGACGACCTCCAGGAACTGCGCGTCGACCAGATCCTCCATGAGCCGCTCGGCGTCCAGCACGTCGACGTCCAGCAGCGCACCGCCCACCCAGGCGGCGAAGTCCGGTACGTCCAGCAGGCCGAGGCGCCGGTAGAGCCGGGCCGTGTCGTCCGGGAGATAGCGGTACGACAGCTCGAAGCTGGCCCGCACCTGCGCCGCGCCCTGGCTCAGCTCGTCCAGCCGGCGCCGCTCGTCGCCCAGCCGGGTCACCAGGTGCCGCACGGTCCAGTGCGGTTTGGAGGCGAGCCGGGCGGCGGCGATGCGCAGCGCCAGCGGCAGCCGGTCGCACAGGTCGGCGAGGCGCCGGGTGTCGGCGCGGGCGGAGTCGATGCGCTCCTCGCCGACGATCCGCCCGAGCAGCTCCACGGCGTCGTCCCCGGGCAGCACCCCGAGGTGGACCCGGGCGTCCTGCGGCCAGGTGACCAGCTCCTCCAGCTGCTCCCTGCTGGTCACCAGCACGGCGCAGCCGCCGCTGCCCGGCAGCAGGGGCTGGATCTGGGCGAAGGAGCGGACGTTGTCGAGCACCAGCAGCACCTGCCGCTCGGCGAGCACGCTGCGGTAGAGCGCGACGAGGTCCTCGGTCTCGGTGGGGATCTGGTCGCTGGGCACCCCGAGCGAGCGCAGGAACCTGCTCATCGCGTCACGGGCCGGGGTCGGCTCGTGGTGTTCGTCGTAGCCGCGCAGGTCGGCGAAGAGGCGGCCGTCCGGGAAGTGCTGGGCGGCGCGGTGCGACCAGCGCACGGCGAGACCGGTCTTGCCGACCCCTGCGATGCCGGTGATCAGCCCGATGGCGGGCCCGTGCTGCCGGTCGCGGCTCGCGACCAGCGTGTCCAATAACGCGAGTTCCACTACACGCCCGGTGAAGCCCGGGACGTCCGGCGGGAGTTCGGAGGGGACGACGAGGGTGTCGGCGCGCAGCGCGTCACTTGCCGGTACGGCCGGTGCGGGCGCCAGCGACGGGTCGTCGCGCAGGATCGCGTCGTGCAGTCCCTGCAGGTCCGGGCCCGGTTCCATGCCCAGTTCCTCGATGAACTGGGCACGCGCCTCCCGGAAGGTGGCCATCGCCTCGGCGCGCCGGCCGGACCGGTACTGGGCGAGCATCAGATGGTGCCGGGTCCGCTCCCGCAGCGGCTGTTCACGGACCACGGAGGTGAGTTCGGGCACCAGGTCGTGGTGGTTGCCCAGTTCCAGCTGGACGGCTGTGGCGTCGTCGTAGGCGTTGAGGCGGTGGCCCTCCAGGCGGGCGGCCTCGTCCTCGACCAGGGAGCTGGAGATACCGGCGAAGGCGGGACCCCGCCACAGCGCGAGGGCCTGGGTGTAGGCCCCGGCGGCCTCGGGGAGCCGGCCCTGCTGCACGGCGGTCTCGGCGGTCTTCACCAGCCGGGCGAACTCCAGCACGTCCACCGAGTGGCCGTCGGGTCTGAGCACATAGCCGGGGTGGGCGGTGACGATGGTGTCCTCGGCCGCACCCTGGCTCTTGAACGTCTTGCGCAGTGCGGCGATCACGATCGCGATCTGGGTGCGGGCGGTGGCCGGCGGGTGGTCGTTCCAGACGGCGTCCACGAGGGTGTCCACCGGAACGATCCGGCCCGAGTTGAGCAGCAGCAGAGCGAGCACCGTTCGCTGACGCGCACCGCCGATCGGCAGACTTCGGCCTTGTGACGTCACCGTCACGGGCCCGAGTACCTCGAACCTGAGCCGCTCGCCCACGGATGTTCCCCCAGAACTTCCATCCCTATGTCCCGCCAGGTGGCCCAACCGACGAGAATACCCGAGAAAGTGAACTTGCCCCCCATCGATTTCACCGGCAGCACCTTTCACCGGGTACGCCACCGCGAAATCTGGGATTCCCCTTTTACTTGCCGAGAGCACGCATTTCAGGAATGCGAATTCGCATGTCAAGACCTCCCCCGTTTCGACTCATTGTGCGAACGTGCCGACCCCTCGCGCAAGTTCCACGACACGCCGTGCGGGGGTTCACTGCCGGAAATGACTGGCGTCCCCGGGTTCCGTCAGGTACCCAGGCGGGCCTGTTCCTCCTCGACGATCCGGCGGGCGATCTCGGTGTCCGACACGTCGACCGCGTCCGGGGTGGCTTCCGCCACGGCGCTGCGGCGGGCGTAGGCGTCGAACAGGCGGGTCTTGTTCTCCAGCATCTTCACCAGGCGTTCGTCCACCCCGCCGGTGGCCAGGAGGCGGTGCACCCGGACCGACCTGACCTGGCCCATGCGGTGGGCCCGGGCCACCGCCTGGTGCTCGATGGTCGGCTTGATCTGAGGTTCGCAGATGACCACGACGGAGGCGGCCTGCATGTTGAGGCCGACGCCCGCCGCCTGGATCTGCGCCAGCAGCACCGCCGGACCCGCGACCGCCGTGAAGTCGTCGACGACACGCTGCCGTTGCCCGGCCGGGACGCTCCCCGTGAGCGGACCCAACACGGGGGTGCCGCCGGGACCCGCTGGGAGCGCTTCCCGCACCACGCCCAGCACGTCCTTGAAGTTGGAGAAGACCACCGCCTTCTGCCCGTTCTCGCCGGCCTCCTGGACGATCTCCCGAAGGCGGTTCAGCTTGGCCGACTTCTCGGGGCGCAGGTACGCGGCCCTGCGCATCGCCATGAAGTTGCCTGCGCGGACGGCTTCGCGGTAGGCCTCCTCGTCCGAGGCGCTGGGCTCCTCCCACTCGTCGATCTGCTGGAGGCTGGGCAGCTCCGTCAGCACGTCCTCCTGGTTGCGCCGCAGATACACCGGGGCGACGGCCTTGCGGAAGGCGACCGACCCGACGGGCGCGTCCCGCTCGCCGAGGGATTCCGCGAGGCCGCGATCGAGCATCCCGACCAGGTTGCGGAACTCGGAGACCCGGTTCTCCATCGGGGTACCGGTCATGAAGAGGGCGCGCTCGCAACGCTCCGCCCACAGGGCGACCGCCTGGGACCGCTTGGCCTTCGGGTTCTTCACGGAGTGCGCTTCGTCGACCACGAGCATCCCGACCTCTCCGCCACCCGGCGCGGGGAAGCCACGCAGCGCGTCGAACGTGGTCACGCCGACCCCGCCCCGCCCCTTCCAGTCGGCGAACGCATCGTGCCGGTCGGGTCCGTGGAGGAGCATGCCGCGCAGGGTGCTGCGCGCCTCGATCTCCCGTGTCCAGTTCACCAGGACGCTCGCCGGGCACACCACCAGGAAGTGGCTGTGACCCTCGGCGGCCAGGTGCGTCAGCGCGGCTATCGCCTGAATGGTCTTGCCCAGACCCATCTCGTCGCCGAGGATCACCTTGCGCCGGGCGAGGGCGAACCGCGCGCCGAACTCCTGGTAGCCGCGCAGGGAAACCCGCCGGTGGGAGTCGTCCAGATGCTGGCTCCGGACGTGCTCGGCAATCTCGTCCGGCAGGAATCCCTCGGCTTTGGCAGCGTCGGGCACACCTCCGGAGATCTCGGCGAGCAGGCTGTAGTACTCGGCGGAGCGAAGCTCGAAGTCGACCCAGGCCGCGACATCGGTGGAAGGCCCGCGCAGCAGATCCACCGACGCCTGGGCGAACAGCTCGGGCAGGCCTGCCTGCTCCGCCTCCTGCACCAGCGTCCGGATCTCCGCGACCGCCGCCAGCGCACGGGCCTTCTTGTCCCGGCCGGCCAGCAGCATCCGGAACCGTCCGGCGGCGGGCCGGGCGTCGGCCAGCAGCGGCCCGAGGCGTCTCGACAGTCCGGCGGCCGCGTCGACCGCGCGCCGGGCGTCCGGGCCGGCCTCCACCAGCACGTGCAGAGCCAGGACGAGGGCGGTGGTCCTCGGCTCCGGCCGGTCCACGTCGATGTGGACGGCGACGGTCTCGTGTGCGGCCTCGGAAAGCCGGCGGGCCGCGGCGAGCATCTGGTCGACGGTCCGCTGGCCGACCCCGGGAATCTGCCGCAACCGGTAGGGGCCCGCTTCCAGGACCTGTCCGACCGTGCGCAGTCCGCTCTTCTCCACATTCCCCAGCCGCAGACGTCCCTCGGTGACGTCCTGCAGTCGAGCGACGGGGATGGCGTCGAGCTCCCGTCCCACCGCCTCGTCGTGGATCGGCTTCAGTGCTGCCCGTACCCCCTCGACAGCCCGGCCGTGGTCGCCGGCCACCGCCTGCGCCGCCGCGTACAGCCGCGTCCCGCTCGCGACCACATCCCGCTCGCCCCGCCCCACGCGCCCCGCCCTTCTCGCACCGTCCGGGCATCCTCCCACCGATGGGGGGGGGTGGCCCTGCTGACGATCTCGTGGCCCGGGCCCCGCCCGGTCGCTACCGTGGTGACATGACCGCACTGCCCGACTGGATGCGCCCACCCCGCGAGGAAGGCTGGTTCGCGGAGGACCTGGACCGCCTCCCCGAGGCACCCCGCCATACCGAGCTGATCGATGGAGCTCTCGTCTTCATGATGTCGCCCCAGCGATGGTGGCACGGCCACCTCGTCACCATGCTCACCGTCGCCCTCATGGAGCAGGTGCCCGCCGATGTCAGAGTCGGCCGCGAGATGACCATAAAGCTCGACGAACGAAACCGACCGGAACCGGACCTGCTGTTGACGACAGCCGACTATGACGGCGACCGCACCTGGTTCGCACCGGACGAGGTACGACTTGTCATCGAGGTCGTCTCCCCCGAGTCCGCACACCGGGACCGGACGGTCAAGCTCCGCAAGTACGCAGAGGCTGGCATCCCGCACTACTGGTGCATCGAGGACGAGGACGGCGCTCCCGTCGTCCACGCCTACGAGCTCGACGAACCGACGGGCGCCTACGCCCCCGCCGGCATCTTCCGAGGAACCTTGCGGCGCCCGGTGCCCTTCGAGATCAGCCTGGACCTCGACAAGCTCACCCCACCCCGGCCCAGCTAGACGCCGGCACGGAAACACGAAAGGGGTCGGGACCGCCGAGGGACTTCTCCGCGACGTCCGTTCAGCCTGACCGCGCTCCCCGACTCCCGTGCCGCGCCTGCCATCCGCCCAGCACGGGAAAAACCAGGGGCCCGACCCCGAAGGGTGGGACCCCTTCTGACCTGCATGTTTGCCAGATCAGCGACGTGGGGGCATGTCAGCCGCTACACATTGAAGCGGAACTCCACCACGTCCCCGTCCTGCATCACGTACTCCTTGCCCTCCATGCGGGCCTTGCCCTTGGCGCGGGCCTCGGTGACCGAGCCCGTTTCCACCAGGTCGCCGAAGGAGATGACCTCGGCCTTGATGAAGCCCTTCTGGAAGTCGGTGTGGATCACACCGGCCGCCTCGGGGGCCGTGGCGCCCTTCTTGATCGTCCAGGCGCGGGACTCCTTGGGGCCGGCCGTCAGGTAGGTCTGCAGGCCGAGGGTGTTGAAGCCGACGCGGGCGAGGGTGGCCAGGCCCGGCTCGTGCTGGCCGACGGACTCCAGCAGCTCCAGGGCCTCGTCCTCGTCCAGCTCGGCGAGGTCGGCCTCCAGCTTGGCGTTCAGGAAGATCGCCTCGGCCGGGGCGACCAGGGCGCGCTGCTCGTTCTTGAAGTCGTCGTCGACCAGCTCGTCCTCGTCGACGTTGAAGACGTAGAGGAAGGGCTTCGTCGTGAGCAGGTGCAGGTCGTGCAGCAGCTCGTTGCGCTCGGTGCCCTGGACGATGCCGTGCGCGAAGAGCGTGTCGCCCTTCTCCAGGATCTCCTTGGCCTCCTCGACGGCCTTGACCTTGGGCGCGACGTCCTTCTTGATCCGCGACTCCTTCTGCAGGCGCGGCAGGACCTTCTCGATGGTCTGGAGGTCGGCGAGGATCAGCTCGGTGTTGATCGTCTCGATGTCCTCCTTGGGCGAGACCCGGCCGTCGACGTGCACGACGTTCTCGTCCTTGAAGGCGCGGATGACCTGGCAGATCGCGTCGGACTCGCGGATGTGCGCGAGGAACTTGTTGCCCAGGCCCTCGCCCTCGGAGGCGCCACGCACGATGCCGGCGATGTCGACGAAGTCGACCGTGGCCGGAAGGATGCGCTCGGAGCCGAAGATCGAGGCCAGCTTGGCCAGACGGCCGTCGGGGACGCCGACCACGCCGACGTTCGGCTCGATCGTGGCGAACGGGTAGTTGGCCGCCAGCACGTCGTTCTTGGTCAGGGCGTTGAACAGGGTCGACTTGCCGACATTCGGCAGGCCGACGATTCCGATCGTGAGCGACACGTTGCGACTTCCCGTAGATGAGAGGGGCCAGGGGCTGCCAGGGGCCAGAGACACTGGCCGATCCACCAGTCTACGGCGTCGACGACGGCGGGCTCACTGGAGCGTCGAACGCCTGGCCAAGCTCTCCTCACCGGCGTGTCTGAGGGGCGATTCGGCACATTAACCGACCTAGGTTGGTCCAGTGGAGTATCACAGGACGCGACCCCCGAACGACGGACCACGCCGCGGCACGCCCCGCGCGCCACTGCCGCCACAGGCACGGCGGCCGGCCGGTGAGCGCAGGCCCGTGCCGGGTGCGCAGCGGGGCCCACGGCCGTTACGGACCGCCCGGCCGGTGCCCCCCGGCCAGGTGCCGGGACCGCGGCTCACCGGGCTCGGCGGAGGGCTGTTCTGCACGGTCGTGATGATCCTGCTCGGGTTCCTGGACCAGCTGCTGTTCGGTGCGTCGCTGACGCTGTACGGCGTGCTGTTCCTGCCGGTGTGCGCGCTGACCGCCCTGTGGGTGCGCGGCAGTGATCTGCTCACCGCACCCGTCGTCGTGCCGATCGCCTTCGCCGTGGGTCTCTTCCCCGCCGTCGACGGCGGCGGGGGTCTGCTCGGCCGGCTGATGGGGCTGGTCACCGGGCTCGCCACGCAGGCGGGCTGGCTGTACGGGGGGACGCTGATCGCGGGAGTGATCGTGCTCGTACGCCGGGTGCTGTGGGTGCGGGCCCGCAGGCGCCGCGCCTGAGCACCGCTCCGCTATCCCGGGTGGTCGTGCGCCGCGCGCATCGCCGCTCCGACGATCCCCGCGTTGTTCTGCAGCTGGGCGGGCACGATCTCGGCCTTGACGCCGTCGATGAGGTGCAGGAACTTGTCCGCCTTGCGGCTCACCCCGCCGCCGAGGATGAACAGCTCGGGCGAGAAGAGCATCTCGACGTGCGCAAGGTACTTCTGCACGCGGCGGGCCCAGCGCTCCCAGCTGAGCTCGCCGTCCTCCTTGGCCTTGCTGGAGGCCCGTGTCTCGGCGTCGTGGCCGTTCAGCTCCAGGTGGCCCAGTTCGGTGTTGGGCACGAGGGCGCCGTCCATGAAGACGGCGCTGCCGATGCCGGTGCCGAAGGTGAGCAGGATGACCGTGCCCTTGCGGCCCTGGCCGGCGCCGAACTGCATCTCGGCGACGCCCGCCGCGTCCGCGTCGTTGACCACGGTCACCGGCAGGCCGCCCAGCCGGCCGCTGAACAGGGCGCGCGCGTCCGTGTCGATCCAGCTCTTGTCGACGTTGGCCGCCGTACGGACCGTGGCGCCGCCGGTGACCACTCCGGGGAAGGTCAGGCCCACCGGGCCCGTCCAGCCGAAGTGGTCGACGACCTGCTTCACCCCGTCGGCCACGCCCTCGGGCGTCGCCGGGTGCGGGGTGAGCACCTTGCACCGCTCCTGGGCCAGGTCGCCCTTGTCCAGGTCCACGGGAGCGCCCTTGATCCCGGATCCGCCGATGTCCACGCCGAAGATCTGCATGGCTCCACGTTACGACGGACGACTGACAGTCACGCCCCGGATAGTGGGACGGTCACGCCCCAGGTGGTGGGACGGTCACGCGTCCGACGTACCCGATCCGCCGCGCTCGGCGACCAGGGCTGCCGCCTCGTCGCGCAGCTCACGGCGGAGTTCCTTGGGCAGCGAGAAGGTGATCGACTCCTCGGCCGCCTTGACGATCTCGACGTCGCCGTAGCCCCGCTCGGCGAGCCACTGGAGGACCTCCTCGACCAGGACCTCCGGGACGGAGGCGCCGGAGGTGACGCCGACCGTGGTGACGCCTTCCAGCCAGGCCTCGTCGATCTCGCTGGCGAAGTCCACCAGGTAGGCCTCGCGGGAGCCGGCGAGCTTGGCGACCTCGACGAGCCTCTTGGAGTTGGAGGAGTTGCGCGAGCCGACCACGATGACCAGCTCGGCCTCGGCGCCCATCTGCTTCACGGCGAGCTGGCGGTTCTGGGTGGCGTAGCAGATGTCGTCGCTGGGCGGGGAGACGAGCCCCGGGAACTTCGTCTTCAGGGCGTCGACGGTCTCCATGGTCTCGTCCACGGAGAGGGTGGTCTGGGACAGCCAGACGACCTTCGACTCGTCGCGGACCGTGACCTTGGCGACGTCCTCGGGGCCGTCGACCAGCTGGATGTGGTCGGGGGCCTCGCCGGAGGTGCCGATGACCTCCTCGTGGCCCTCGTGGCCGATCAGGAGGATGTCGTAGTCCTCGTTGGCGTAGCGGACGGCTTCCTTGTGGACCTTGGTCACCAGCGGGCAGGTCGCGTCGATGGTGGCGAGTCGGCCCTGCCTGGCTTCCTCGTGCACGACCGGGGCGACGCCGTGCGCCGAGAACATCACGATGTTGCCCGGCGGCACCTCCTCCGTCCGCTCGACGAAGATGGCGCCCTTCTTCTCCAGGGTCTGCACGACGTACTTGTTGTGGACGATCTCGTGCCGGACGTAGATCGGGGCCCCGTACTGTTCGAGGGCCTTCTCGACGGCGATCACGGCACGGTCCACACCGGCGCAGTAGCCCCGGGGGGCGGCGAGCAGGACACGGCGGCCAGGCGAAGCGGTCATGGCACCCATCGTAAGGGTGCGTTCGGCGGGCCGGAGATCGCGTGCCCGTCCCCTTCGGGGGAATACCGGTCCCCATGTCCGACACCCCCGTGCCGCCCTGGCGGCACGACCGCCCGCAGCTACGGAAGGTGTGCGGCCGACGGGGCTGCGACTCCCCAGGGGCGCGGGGAACTGCGCGACCAGCCACGACGGGCCCGCAGTCGGCGACGGTCCGCACCCTGACGGCGCTTCGGAGTCCGGTGTCGGAGGGGACCGTTACGCTCGCCGCATGGCTGTGAACACGTCGCCCGAAGCGCCGCTGCCCGTCGGTGAGGTCTCGCGGCTGATCGGGGGCTGGATCGACCGGCTCGGGGCCGTGTGGGTCGAGGGGCAGATCACGCAGTTGTCGCGGCGGCCGGGTGCCGGGGTCGTGTTCCTGACCCTGCGGGATCCCTCGTACGACATCTCCGTGAGCGTGACCTGCTACCGGCAGGTGTTCGACGCGGTCGCCGACGTCGTCGGCGAGGGCGCCCGCGTGGTCGTCCTGGCGAAACCGGAGTGGTACGCACCGCGCGGACAGCTCTCGCTGCGGGCCGCCGAGATAAGGCCCGTGGGCGTCGGTGAACTGCTGGCCCGCCTTGAGCAGCTGAAGAAGACGCTCGCGGCCGAAGGGCTGTTCGCGCCGGAGCGGAAGAAGCCGCTGCCGTTTCTGCCTCAGCTGATCGGGCTGGTCTGCGGCCGCGCCTCCGCCGCGGAGCGGGACGTGCTGGAGAACGCCCGCCACCGCTGGCCCGCCGTCCGCTTCGAGGTGCGCAACGTCCCCGTGCAGGGCGTGCACGCCGTCCCGCAGGTCGTGCAGGCCGTGAAGGAGCTGGACGCGATCGAGGACGTGGACGTGATCATCGTCGCGCGGGGCGGCGGCAGCGTCGAGGACCTGCTGCCCTTCTCCGACGAGCAGCTCGTACGGGCGGTGGCGGAGTGCCGTACGCCCGTCGTCTCCGCCATCGGGCACGAGCCGGACAACCCGCTGCTCGACCACGTCGCCGACCTGCGCGCCTCCACCCCGACCGACGCGGCCAAGAAGGTCGTACCGGACGTGGGTGAGGAGTTCGAGCGGGTGCGGATGCTGCGGGACCGGGCCCGGCGGTGCGTGGAGGCGTTCGTCGAGCGGGAGCAACGGGGCCTGGCGCACGCCCTGGCGCGGCCCTCGATAGAGGATCCGCACCGGATGATCGACGAGCGCGCCGACCACGTGGCCTCCCTGCTGGACCGCGGCCGGCGCACCCTCGGCCACCTCCTGGACCGCGCCGACTCGGAGCTGACGCACACGCACGCACGCGTGGTGGCCCTCTCCCCCGCCGCGACCCTCAAGCGCGGCTACGCGGTGCTGCAGAAGGCCGACGGCCATGTGGTGCGCGACCCGGAGGAGGTCGCGGAGGGCGAGGAGCTGCGGGCGCGGGTCGCCGAGGGTGAGTTCACGGTACGGGTCGATGTCTGATGTCTAGGGTGGGTGGGATGACCGGCAAGGTGGATGAGGCGCTCTCGTACGAGCAGGCGCGGGACGAGTTGATCGAGGTCGTACGGCGGCTGGAGGCGGGCGGCACGACGCTGGAGGAGTCCCTGGCGCTGTGGGAGCGCGGCGAGGAGCTGGCCAAGGTGTGCCGGCGCTGGCTGGAGGGCGCACGGGCCCGGCTGGACGCGGCGCTCGCCGAGGAAGAGGCCCAGGAAGACAGCGAGTAGGCAAGAGCGGGGTGCTGTGAAGCGGATCACCACACCCCGCTTTTTGTTGAACGTTGAACTTCGCTTGCGTAAGGTCGTGTGCGTCAGCCGGTCGCACCCCCGGACCGGACGCGCACCTGAGGAAGTCACGCATGTCTCTCGTTCTTGACCCCACCGCCCAGGACCTGCTGTTCCGCGAGGCCCGTACCGCGAACAACTTCACCGACGAGCCGGTGTCCGAGGAGCACGTCCAGGCGATCTACGACCTGGTCAAGTACGGCCCCACCGCTTTCAACCAGTCCCCGCTGCGCATCACGCTGGTCCGCTCCCCCGAGGCCCGTGAGCGCCTGGTGAAGCACATGGCCGAGGGCAACCAGGCGAAGACCGCCACCGCCCCGCTGGTCGCGATCCTCTCCGCGGACAACGAGTTCCACGAGGAGCTGCCGACCCTCTTCCCGCACTTCCCGCAGGCCAAGGACGTGTTCTTCAGCGAGCGTCCGGCCCGTGAGGGTGCCGCCGCGCTGAACGCCGCCCTGCAGGCCGCGTACTTCATCATCGGCGTCCGCGCCGCCGGCCTGGCGGCCGGCCCGATGACCGGCCTCGACTTCGAGGGCATCCGCAAGGAGTTCCTGGACGACGACCACACCCCGCTGATGGTCGTCAACATCGGCCGCCCGGGCCCGGACGCCTGGTTCCCGCGCTCGCCGCGCCTGGCCTACGAGGACGTCGTCACGACCGTCTGAGTCGCCCCAGTACGGCAGGAGGCCCCCAGCAGCGTCGCTGGGGGCCTCCTGCGTGTGCGCTCACGGGCGCCTTCACCGCGCCTTCCGCGCGGATGCGCGATGCGCTCACTGCATCTTCAGCGCCGCCGCCATCGTCGTCAGCTGGTCGAAGGAGGCCGTACCGGCGACCACCGTCGTGGAGCCGGGGGTGCCCTCCAGGACCAGGGCGTCGTAGCGGCCGCCGGTGTAGCGGGTCCAGGTGCGGTCGCCGATCTTCTCGGTCCGCTTGGTCGCCGAGGCGCCCTGGCCGGCCTGGTCGATGAAGTCGGCACGCTTCTTCTGCGTGGACTGCTCGACCTGCACGTACTGACCGTCGGGGGTCTGGAAGCCGAGGTGCCAGCGGTCGGAGTCCTCACCCTGGTAGCGCACCGAGGTCGCCTTCCAGGTCTTGGGCAGCCCTTCCGGCGCGGCCACCGGGTAGCTCGCCGCGCGGCGCGCCGTGAGCAGTTCGACCCGGTAGTCGACCCGCTTGAGATCGGGCGCGTGATCGTCGTGCGGGACGAAGAGGTAGATGACCGCCGCCGCGATCCCGATGAGACCCAGGGAGAGAATCATGTCCCGGGCCGTCTTCTGCTTGCCGTTCGAACCTGCCACGCCCCCTATCGTCGCAGGTGCCCGGAGCGCTCATCCGTGGGGTCCCCTGCTCATTTTGTCTACCTACCGATAGAGTCGGAGGCACACCCTCATCCGGCCGTCGTCGTATCAGAAAGGTGCGCTCCGATGACCGAGAATCATCACCTGCCGTCCGAGCTCGATGTCCCTTCCGAAGCCCCCGACCGCAACCTCGCCCTGGAACTCGTCCGGGTGACCGAGGCCGCGGCGATGGCCGCGGGCCGCTGGGTCGGGCGCGGCGACAAGAACGGCGCCGACGGCGCCGCGGTGCGCGCCATGCGAACCCTCGTCTCCACCGTGTCGATGAACGGCGTCGTCGTCATCGGTGAGGGCGAGAAGGACGAGGCGCCGATGCTCTTCAACGGCGAGCGCGTCGGTGACGGCACCGGTCCCGAGGTCGACATCGCCGTCGACCCGATCGACGGCACCACGCTGACCGCCAAGGGCATGCCGAACGCGATCGCCGTCCTCGCGGCCACCGAGCGCGGCGCCATGTTCGACCCCTCCGCCGTCTTCTACATGGACAAGCTGGTCACGGGCCCCGAGGCCGCCGACTTCGTCGACATCGACGCGCCCGTGGCCGTGAACATCCGCCGGATCGCCAAGGCGAAGCGCTCCGCGCCCGAGGACGTCACCGTCGTCATCCTGGACCGGCCGCGGCACGAGGGCATCATCAAGGAGGTCCGGGAGGCCGGCGCGCGCATCAAGCTGATCTCCGACGGCGATGTGGCCGGCTCCATCCTGGCGCTGCGCGAGGGCACGGGCATCGACCTGCTGCTCGGCATCGGCGGCACGCCGGAGGGCATCATCTCGGCCTGTGCCGTGAAGTGCCTGGGCGGCACGATCCAGGGCAAGCTGTGGCCCAAGGACGACGAGGAGCGTGCGCGGGCGATCGACGCCGGCCACGATCTGGACCGGGTGCTGACCACCGAGGACCTGGTGCAGGGGGAGAACGTCTTCTTCGTCGCCACCGGCATCACCGACGGTGAGCTGCTGCGCGGGGTTCGGTACCGGTCCGAGACCGCCACCACCGACTCGATCGTGATGCGGTCGAAGTCCGGGACCGTGCGGCGGATCGACTCCGAGCACCGGCTGAGCAAGCTGCGTGCTTACAGCGCGATCGACTTCGATCGGGCGAAGTAGCGCCTAGCGGGAGGGGGCTGCGCGTTCGCCGGCGGGTGCGAGTCCGTCGTGGTTGACCGCGCAGTTCCCCGCGCTCCCAGGTGAGGAAGCGCCCCCGGTGCGGAGGGGGCGCCCCTTGCCGAGGATCAACCGGCTATGCGGTTCGCCGTCGCGCGTGCCGCCTTCTTCAGTTCCACCTCGCGCCTGCGCCGCCTGGCCAGGACCACTCGGCGTTCCGCCGCCGTCAGGCCGCCCCAGACGCCGTACGGTTCGGGCTGGAGCAGGGCGTGTTCGCGGCACTCGACCATGACCGGACAGCGCGCGCAGACGCGCTTGGCCGCCTCCTCGCGGGACAGTCGGGCGGCCGTCGGCTCCTTGGACGGGGCGAAGAAGAGACCGGCCTCGTCCCGCCGACACACCGCCTCGGTGTGCCAGGGTGCGTCTTGGTCCCGGTCCCGCGCGGGCACCCGCTGGGCCGGAACGGCAGCGACCTGCAAGGACGAATGCGGCGGTTGCAGCACGGTCTACTCCTGACGACGGCTTCGCGAGTGAGCGACGATGCAGCAAGGCCTACCCGCTGTGCGCGCGCCTATGCACAGCGTTTCCAACCGCAGGCGCGCGGCGGCTTGTTCACGCCCCCGGGCACCCTCAGCGGTGGGTCCGCGGCCCTCCGGTCACCGGCGGATTCGCGAGCGTCAACGGTCCAGGTGTTTGCGCAGCTTCCTGTCGACCTTGTCCTGGACCCGGTCGAGGATGTCCGCCACGCGCCGGCCGCGCTTCGGCCGCGCCTCGACGTTGCCGAGTACGGCCCACCCGTCGACATAGACCACGGGCGCGTCGGACTCGACCGAATCCAGCGTGTCCACCTCGAAGTTGCCCAGTACACCGCCGCCCGTGCCGCGCAGCGAGACGTTCTCGGGGACGCGGATCTGGACGTCACCGAAGACCGAGACGGCCTTGATCACGACCTGCTGGTACTCGAAGATCGCCTCGCTCAGGTCGATCTCGACCGAGCCGAAGATCGAGTACGCGTGCAGCCGGCGGCCCGCGCGCCAGCGGCCCCGGCGCACCGCGCTGCTGAAGACGGCCACCACGTTGGCGTCGGCCTCGGCGGGGATCGCGCCGGGTGCGGGGCGCGGCGGCACGGGCGTGTAGGCCGGGGGCGCGGGCTGCTGGTGGGCGGCCGGGAGGTCGCGGATGAAGACCTCCAGCTCGCCGACCGTCTTGGCGTGCAGCACCCCCTCCACACGCTCGGCGTGCTCGTCCGCGGTCAGCCGGCCCTCGGCCAGGGCCTCGCGGAGGATGTCGGCGACACGGTCACGGTCGGCGTCCGAGGCGCGCAGTTCGGACACGCGCGGCGCGCCGTCCTGGGGCTGGGCGTGCTTCTGAAGGTCCACGACAGCAGCGTACCGAAACGCGATAGATCGCGACTAGGGGCCGAGGCGACCCGCGTGTCCCGGAACTGAGCCTTACCTCACAGGTTCCGTGTCGGTGGCAGGTTCTACGCTGGTGAGGCCCGCCAGCGTCGGCGGGCGGCCGTCCGTCAGAGTGAGGAATGGGCTGAGATGCCTGAGTTCGCGTACACCGATCTGCTTCCCCAGGGCGAGGACACCACCCCGTACCGGCTGGTGACCTCGGAGGGCGTGTCCACCGTCGAGGGACCGGACGGGCGGACGTTCCTCAAGGTGGAGCCGGAGGCGCTGCGCAAGCTGGCCGCGGAGGCCATCCACGACATCCAGCACTACCTGCGCCCGGCCCACCTGGCGCAGCTGCGCCGCATCATCGACGACCCGGAGGCGTCGAGCAACGACAAGTTCGTCGCGCTCGACCTGCTGAAGAACGCGAACATCGCGGCGGCGGGCGTGCTGCCGATGTGCCAGGACACCGGCACGGCGATCGTCATGGGCAAGCGCGGCCAGAACGTCCTGACCGAAGGTGCGGACGAGAAGGCCCTGTCGCACGGCATCTACGACGCCTACACCAAGCTGAACCTGCGCTACTCGCAGATGGCTCCGCTCACCATGTGGGAGGAGAAGAACACCGGCTCCAACCTGCCGGCCCAGATCGAGCTGTACGCGACCGACGGCGGCGCCTACAAGTTCCTGTTCATGGCGAAGGGCGGCGGCTCGGCCAACAAGTCCTTCCTCTACCAGGAGACGAAGGCCGTCCTGAACGAGGCCTCCATGATGAAGTTCCTGGAGGAGAAGATCCGTTCGCTCGGCACGGCCGCCTGCCCGCCGTACCACCTGGCGATCGTCGTCGGCGGTACGAGCGCCGAGTACGCGCTGAAGACCGCGAAGTACGCCTCCGCGCACTACCTGGACGAGATCCCGGCCGAGGGCTCGGAGCTGGGCCACGGCTTCCGGGACAAGCAGCTGGAGCAGAAGGTCTTCGAGCTGACGCAGAAGATCGGCATCGGCGCGCAGTTCGGCGGCAAGTACTTCTGCCACGACGTCCGGGTGGTCCGCCTGCCCCGCCACGGCGCCTCCTGCCCGGTCGCGATCGCCGTCTCCTGCTCCGCCGACCGCCAGGCCGTCGCCAAGATCACCGCCGAGGGCGTGTTCCTGGAGCAGCTGGAGACGGACCCGGCGCGCTTCCTGCCGGAGACCACGGACGCGCACCTCACTGAATCTGACAGCGGCTCCGCCGCGGAGTCCTCCGACGTGGTCGAGATCGACCTCAACCAGCCGATGGACACGATCCTCGCCGAGCTGACCAAGTACCCGGTCAAGACCCGGCTGTCCCTGACCGGCCCGCTGGTCGTGGCCCGCGACATCGCGCACGCCAAGATCAAGGAGCGTCTGGACGCGGGCGAGGAGATGCCGCAGTACCTGAAGGACCACCCGGTCTATTACGCGGGCCCGGCCAAGACCCCCGAGGGTTACGCGTCCGGTTCCTTCGGCCCGACCACGGCCGGCCGCATGGACTCCTACGTCGAGCAGTTCCAGGCGGCGGGGGGCTCCAAGGTGATGCTCGCCAAGGGCAACCGCAGCAAGCAGGTCACCGACGCCTGTGGCACGCACGGCGGCTTCTACCTCGGCTCGATCGGCGGCCCGGCCGCCCGGCTCGCCCAGGACTGCATCAAGAAGGTCGAGGTCCTCGAGTACGAGGAGCTGGGCATGGAGGCCGTCTGGAAGATCGAGGTCGAGGACTTCCCCGCGTTCATCGTCGTGGACGACAAGGGCAACGACTTCTTCCAGGACCCGGCGCCCCAGCCGACGTTCACCTCGATTCCGGTGCGGGGGCCGGGGCTGGCCTGATCGGCGGACGGGGTCCGTCCGCCGGATCCGGCCGGGCGGCCGGCGCATCCCGTCGGGGACGCGGCCGCCCGGCGCCGGACCTCTCCGGACCGACCTCGGCCCATCCGTCAGTGGGGTACGCAGCCGAACCAGTTCACGGTGTCGCCTCTGGTGGTGTAGCCCATGCACCTGATGGTTCTGTCGTGCAGCGTCTCGGTCCGGTCGACCGGTCCGTTCAGATACTCCGTCTTGTGGTGGGGCTCCACGAGGGTGTCGATCTCGACGGTGTACCAGCGACGCCCGTTGGACGGCATGCTGCAGCCGTGGCCGGTCACGTTGCGGCTGGGGTCGCCGCGGAAGACGGGCCGTTCGGCGCGGTCGCAGTAGGCCCTGCCGGCGGCACCGGCGGTGCCGGCGCCCGCGCCCAGCAGAGCCGCCGCGCCTATGGACACCGCCGCGGTGGCGCCGAGCAGGCGCTTCGGAGTGAAGTGCATCGATTGGTCCTCCTGCCAGCCGTGGTGACGGCGGGGAATCGCCCTGTCACCTTGGGGTGATAGTCACATTTATCCGTGATGTCCGGCCTGGTGGCCGGTGGAGCAGTCCCCCGACCCGGTGACGTCGGTGGTGCCAATGCAGCAGACCGCGGTCACCCCTCGCCCCGTGCGGCCCACAGTCCGGAACAACCGCCGCGCCCCGATCGCTGACACCGGCATGAGCGAATACCGCATCGAGCACGACTCCATGGGCGAGGTCCGGGTCCCCGCCCACGCCAAGTGGCGGGCACAGACCCAGCGCGCCGTCGAGAACTTCCCCGTCTCCGGGCAGCGGATCGAGCGGGCGCACATCGAGGCGCTGGCCCGGATCAAGGCGGCCGCGGCGAAGGTGAACGCCGAGCTGGGCGTGCTGGACAAGGACGTCGCCGAGGCGATCCAGGAGGCGGCCGCCGAGGTCGCCGACGGGAAGTGGGACGAGCACTTCCCCGTCGACGTGTTCCAGACCGGGTCGGGAACCTCGTCCAACATGAACACCAACGAGGTGCTCGCCACCCTCGCCACTGAGCGGCTCGGCCGGGACGTGCACCCGAACGACCACGTCAACGCCTCGCAGTCGTCCAACGACGTGTTCCCGTCGTCCATCCACATCGCCGCCACCGGCGCCGTCACCCACGACCTGATCCCGGCGCTGGAGCACCTCACCGACTCCCTGACCCGCAAGTCCGAGGAGTTCGCGGACGTCGTGAAGTCCGGGCGGACGCATCTGATGGACGCGACTCCGGTGACGCTGGGGCAGGAGTTCGGCGGGTACGCGGCCCAGGTGCGGTACGGCGTCGAGCGGCTGCGCGCCTCGCTGCCCCGGCTGGCCGAACTGCCGCTGGGCGGCACGGCCGTCGGGACCGGGATCAACACGCCGCCCGGGTTCTCCGCCGAGGTGATCAGGGAGGTCGCGCGGGCCACCGGGCTGCCGCTCACCGAGGCCCGGGACCACTTCGAGGCACAGGGCGCCCGGGACGGGATCGTGGAGACCAGCGGGCAGCTGCGCACCATCGCGGTCGGACTGACGAAGATCGCCAACGATCTGCGGTGGATGGCGTCCGGGCCGCGTACCGGGCTGGCCGAGATCCGGCTGCCCGACCTGCAGCCGGGCTCCTCGATCATGCCGGGCAAGGTCAACCCGGTGATCCCGGAGGCCGTGCTCATGGTCGCGGCCCAGGTGATCGGCAACGACGCGACCATCGCCACCGCCGGCGCCTCCGGGAACTTCGAGCTGAACGTCATGCTCCCGGTCATCGCGAAGAACGTCCTCGAATCCGTGCGGCTGCTCGCCAACGTCGCGCGGCTGCTGGCCGACCGCACCGTCGACGGCATCGTCGCCGACCGCGAACGGGCCCGCGAGTACGCCGAGTCGTCGCCCTCCGTGGTGACCCCGCTGAACAAGTACATCGGCTACGAGGAGGCCGCGAAGGTCGCCAAGAAGTCCCTGGCCGAGCGGAAGACCATCCGTGAGGTCGTGCTGGAGAGCGGGTACGTGGAGCGCGGCGACCTCACCCTGGAGCAGCTGGACGAGGCGCTGGATGTCCTGCGGATGACGCACCCGTAACAAGTGGTGCCGCCCCGTCGAACCGTGACGCCCGCCGCAGCGTCGTATGCCTACGGCACCTAATATCTGTGCATGACGGACGACGGAGCGGTGAGACGAGTGGCGGCGGGACCTGCGACGCACTGGACCCCCGGGGCCCAGATCCTGTGGCGGTACCGGGAGAACGCCGGTGAGCACCTCCACATCGCGCGGCCCGTCACCGTCGTCCGGGACGACGAGGAGCTGCTCGCGGTGTGGCTGGCGCCCGGCACCGAGTGCGTCAAGCCGGTGCTGGCCGACGGCACGCCCGTCCATCTGGAGCCACTGGAGACCCGCTACACCAAGCCGCGCTCGGTGCAGCGGGACCGGTGGTTCGGCACGGGCGTGCTGAAGCTGGCCCGGCCCGGCGACCCCTGGTCGGTGTGGCTGTTCTGGGAACCGGGCTGGCGCTTCAAGAACTGGTACGTCAACCTGGAGCAGCCGCTGGCCCGTTGGGCGGGCGGTGTGGACTCCGTGGACTACTTCCTGGACATCTCGGTGCACCCGGACCGCAGTTGGCACTGGCGCGACGAGGACGAGTTCGCGCAGGCCCAGCGGGACGGGCTGATGGACGAGGCGACCGCCGGGCTGGTACAGACGGCCGGCCGGGCCGCGGTGGAGGCGATCGGCGCCTGGGGCCCGCCGTTCTCGGACGGCTGGCAGCACTGGCGCCCGGACCCCTCCTGGGCGGTACCGTCACTCCCCGAGGACTGGGACCGTACGCCCGCGCACGTGTCCTCATGAGACCCTTGATGCGCCCCCGGTCCACAACCGTAGGATCGTCCTCCGCAAGGGGGCGCGACAGTAACTACCGGAGCGTGCGCCGGGCTTGACCAGACGTCACCGAGGGGCGGCAGGACGTGAGCAAGGGGTACGAGGGCAACACCACCGGGGCCTGCCCTGGGCCGGGCGGGTTCTTCGGCGGCACAGGAACAACCTCTGACCACGCGGGAATTCCGTTCCTGGGGCACGTATTCCGGGTATCGGGATTTCGGCGGGACCGTCTGCGCGCTCGGCGCGCAGTCCCGGACGGATGGATTCGACACGCGTGACGGAGCACCCCACCTCCTCCTACGAGCGCCCCCAGCCGGGCGCCGACCCCGCGGAGGCCCGCGGGGCGCTCTTGCGTACCCCGAAGCCGCACGGCACCTCGGCCTTACCGGCACAGGCCCGGGCGGACGGACCGCCCTCCGGCCCGGGGACGACCGCGCCCTGCGGCAAGGGGAACAAGGGGAAGGAGCCCCCAGTCAACGGCCCGGAGCACTCCCAGCCCGCCACCGCGGAACCGGACACCCACCGCCCGCGCCCCGCTCCGGAAGCCATTCCGCCGCAGCCGGGCGCCGAGGAGGAGCGGGTGCCGGGCGGCCAGGAGCGCCGTACCGGGCGGGGACTGCCGCCGGGGCGGCCGATGCCGATGCGGCGCGACGGGGACCGGCTCAGGTTCGTGGGCGCGGCGACCCGGCGGATCGCCCGTGGCATCGATCTGGACGAGATCGTGATGGGGCTGTGCCGCGCCACCGTGCCGACGTTCTCGGACGCGATCCTGGTCTATCTGCGCGACCCGCTGCCGGTCGGTGACGAGCGGCCCACCGGCCCGGTGGTGCTGCGGCTGCGCCGTACCGACCGGATACCGGACGAACGGGACACCGAGGGCCTGCTGCTCCCGCCGTTCCCGGAGCCGGAGCCCGAACCGTCGGCACTCTCCGAACTGTCGTCGCTGACGACCGAGCTGTGCGAGGTGCGCCCGGGCGGCGCCCTGAACGAGGTGCTGCGCGGGGTGCGGCCGGTGTTCGCCGACGCACCCGCCGCCCGGGCCGCGCTGCCCGAGCTGCTCGGCGAGGGCGGCGAGGCGGTCGTACCGAGCGGGCAGCACGCGATCCTCGCGCCGCTGCGCGGCCGGCGCCGGGTGATCGGCGCAGCGCTGTTCCTGCGCCGTCCGGAGCGGCTGGCGTTCGAGGCGGACGACCTGCTGGTGGCCGCCCAGCTCGCCACGCACAGCGCGCTCGGCATCGACAAGGCGGTGCTGTACGGCCGGGAGGCCTACATCGCCGACGAGCTGCAGCGCACCATGCTGCCCGAGACCCTGCCCCGCCCGACCGGGGTGCGGCTCGCCTCGCGCTATCTGCCGGCCGCGGAGACCGCCCGGGTGGGCGGCGACTGGTACGACGCGATCCCGCTGCCCGGCAGCCGGGTCGCGCTGGTGGTCGGTGACGTCATGGGGCACTCCATGACCTCGGCGGCGATCATGGGTCAGCTGCGCACCACGGCCCAGACCCTGGCCGGGCTCGACCTGCCCCCGCAGGAGGTGCTGCACCACCTGGACGAGCAGGCGCAGCGGCTGGGCACGGACCGCATGGCGACCTGCCTGTACGCCGTCTACGACCCGGTCACGCACCGCATCACCATCGCCAACGCCGGTCATCCGCCACCCGTTCTGCTGCATCTGGGCGGCCGCGCGGAGGTGCTCAGGGTGCCGCCGGGCGCGCCGATCGGTGTCGGCGGGGTGGACTTCGAGGCGGTCGAGCTGGACGCGCCGGCCGGGGCGACGCTGCTGCTGTACACCGACGGCCTGGTGGAGTCCCGGCTGCGGGACGTGTGGACCGGCATAGAGCAACTGCGCGAACGGCTGGCCGCGACGGCCCAGTTGACCGGTCCGGACCATCCGCCGCCGCTCGAGGCCCTGTGCGACGAGGTGCTGGACATGCTGGGCCCGGGCGACCGGGACGACGACATCGCGCTGCTCGCGGCCCGCTTCGACGGGATCGCGCCGAGCGACGTGGCGTACTGGACCCTGGATCCGGAGGAGACGGCCCCCGGCCAGGCCCGTCGGCTGGCCCGCCGCGCGCTGGCCCGCTGGGACCTGGAGGAGCTGACGGACTCGGTGGAGCTGCTGGTCAGCGAGGTGGTCACGAACGCCGTGCGCTACGCCTCCCGGCCGGTCACGCTCCGTCTGCTGCGCACCGACGTGCTGCGCTGCGAGGTCGGCGACGACGTGCCGCAGCTGCCGCGGCTGCGCCAGGCCCGGGCCACGGACGAGGGCGGCCGCGGGCTGTACCTGGTCAACCGGCTGGCCCGGCGGTGGGGTGCGACCCGGCTGAGCACCGGCAAGGTGGTCTGGTTCGAGCTGAACCGGGCCTGAGGACGGCGAAGGGCGCCCGGGGAGTCCCCGGGCGCCCTTGGCGTGCGCGGACCTACTGGCCGGTCCCGCCGTTGCCTTCGTCGAGCGGATTGTCCGTGGCGTCTCCCGTCGGCGTCCCGGTGGTCGGAGCCCCGGTGGTCGGGGTCCCCGTGGTCGGGGCGCCGGTGGTCGGCGTCTGGGTGGGTGTCTGCGTCGGCGTCGTGGACGGGGTCGTGGACGTCGGCGGAGCGCTGCTCGGGGTGTTCGAGGGGGTCTGGGACGGGGTCTGGCTGAAGGTCGGCGTGTCCGTCGGCTGGACGGCCGCGCCCTGAGTGGTGTTCAGGTCGAACTTGGCCTCGCCCGTGACGCCGAACGTGTAAGCCGCCCAGATCTGCGCGGGATAGGTGCCGCCGTTGACGCGGCCGGGGGACGGCAGCAGGCCGGTGGCGCCCATCATGGACACGTGGGCCTTGCTCTTGTTGTCCTCACCGAACAGGCCGACGGAGGTGACCAGGTCGGGCGTGTAGCCGGTGAACCAGGCGGACTTGTTCTCGTCGGAGGTACCGGTCTTGCCCGCCACCTGCTGGCCGTTGCGCAGCGGGTTGTTCGCCACGTTCTTCTTGGCCGTACCGTCGTCGACCACGCCGGTCAGCACGGAGGTCACCGTGTCGGCGGCCGTGCGGCTGATGACCTGGCTGCCGATCGGGTCGGGGATGGCGACCGAACGGCCCTTCTGCTCCGCCGACTTGAGGATGCCCGGCGTCACCTTGTAGCCGTGGTTGTCGAACGTGGCGTAGATCCCCGCCATCTCCAGCGGGCTGGCCCCCATCGAGCCCAGCGTCTGCGCGGGCACCGCCTGCATGCCGTCGGTGTCCATGCCGAGCCGCTTGGCCGTGTCCATCACCTTGCTCATGCCCACGTCGACACCCATCTGGGCGAAGACCGAGTTGACGGACTGGTTCATCGACTGCTGGACGGTGATGGGTCCGTAGTTGACGTGGTCCTCGTTCGGCGGGCCGAAGCCGACCTTGCTGCCGTGGTCGACGACCTGGCGGCCGCTGGTGCCGTCGTAGACGGTGTTCGCGGTGATCGGCTTGCCGGTCTGCGTGGTGGCGTTGTTCTCCAGCGCGGCGGCGAGGATGACCGGCTTGAACGTCGAGGCGGGCTGGTAGTCGCGGCGCGTCGCGTTGCTGTAGTAGTGCTTGAAGTAGTCCTGACCGCCGTACATGGCAACGATCTTGCCGGTCTTGGGGTTCACCGAGACGGCGCCGGCCTGGATGTTGCCGTCGACCTTGCGCTTCTTCTTGTCCAGCTTGCTGGTCAGCTGCGACTTGACCGCCTTCTCCAGCGCGGCCTGCTTCTTCTTGTCGATGTTCAGGGTGATGGTCCAGCCGCGGTCCACGACCGCGTTCTCCGCCTCGGCCTGCGTCATCCCCTGTTGCTTCATGAGCTGCTGTTCGAGCTGCTGATTGGCGAGCTTGACCAGGTAGCCCTTCTGGCCCTCTTCGCCCGGCGTGCCCTTGGGCTCCTTGGGGAGCGCGTCCTTCTTGAAGTTCATGGACTGCCGCTCGGCGGGGTCGAGCCAGTGCTGCTTGACCATGTTGTCCAGGACGTAGTTCCAGCGTGACTGGACCAGCCTCTTGCCCACGGGACCGGCGACCGCCCAGTCGTACTGGCTCGGCGCCTGGAGCAGCGCGGCGAGGTAGGCGCCCTGCTGGACGGTCAGCTTGGACACGTCCTTGCGGTAGTAGGCCTGCGAGGCGGCCTGGATGCCATAGGCGTTGCGGCCGTAGTAGCTGGTGTTGATGTAGCCCGCGAGGATCTCGTCCTTGCCCAGACGGCGGTCCACCTTCAGGGAGATGACCATCTCCTTGAGCTTGCGGCTGACCGTCTGGTCCTGGTTCAGGTAGTAGTTCTTGACGTACTGCTGGGTGATCGTCGAGCCGCCCTGGGTTCCCCGGCCGGTCACCGTGTTGAACAGGCCTCGGGCCAGGCCCCTCACGTCGATTCCGGAGTCGTGGTAGAAGGACTTGTTCTCCGCTGCGACGAAGGTGTGCTGGACCTCCTTGGGCACCTTGGCCAGGTCCACGCTCTCGCGGTTCACCTCGCCCACCCGGGCCAGGACCGAGCCGTCGCTGTACTTGTAGACGTTGCTCTCCTGCCTGGCGGCGGCGTTGCCCTTCGGGACGTCCACGACCAGGTACAGCACGATGAAACCGCCGATGCCCAGCAGGCACAGGCCCAGGAAGGTGCCGAGCATCTTCTTCCAGGTGAAGAGCCGGCGTATTCGGCCCTTGGCGGGCTTGGCACCGGCCGCGGGGACGGAGCGGCGGCGTTTGGGCGCCGCGCGGTGGCCGCGCTGCCGCGCTCGTCTCTCTTCCGCTCGTCCCATGGCTCTGTACGCTCCGCTTCCTCTCGGGGTCAGCTCCGAAAGCTAACACCCGTCTATATGACAAAGGGCGTCCGATCCGCTCTTTTGCGGACGTGACAATCAGCACCCGCCCCAAAGGAACCGACGGATATCACTGGCCCAAGGTTGCCTGCGGGCATAAAGTGATATCACTTAGCTAGACCGAAGCTAGGCATCACCAGAACGGGGGATCCACCCATGTCCGCACATGACGCATCCGCGACCGCCGACGTACCCGAGATGCCCGCGCCACGCGTGCGGGAGTTCCAGGCCCACAGCATCGGGGGCGGGCTCGCCCTGCTCCTCGGCCTGATCGGGCTCGGCACCGCCGCCGCCCTGTTCGCCGCCGCCTCGGCGGTCACCGCGTCCGGCGCCAAGGGCGGGCTCATCGCCGGCGGCGTCCTCGTCTTCCTCGCCGCGATCATCGCGATGCGCGGCCTGAACACGGTCGCGCCCGGCGAGGCCCGGGTCGTACAGCTCTTCGGCCGGTACCGGGGCACGATCCGGCAGGACGGCCTGCGCTGGGTGAACCCCTTCACCTCGCGGACCCGGATCTCCACGCGGGTGCGCAACCACGAGACCGCCGTCCTGAAGGTCAACGACGCGTACGGCAACCCGATCGAGCTGGCCGCGGTCGTGGTCTGGAAGGTCCAGGACACCGCCCAGGCGGTGTTCGAGGTCGACGACTACGCCGAGTTCGTCGCCACCCAGACCGAGACGGCCGTCCGGCACATCGCCATCGAGTACCCGTACGACGCCCACGAGGAGGACGGCCTCTCGCTGCGCGGCAACGCCGAGGAGATCACCGAGCGGCTGGCCGTCGAGCTCCAGGCCCGGGTGGAGGCGGCCGGAGTACGGATCATCGAGTCGCGCTTCACGCATCTCGCGTACTCTCCGGAGATCGCCTCGGCGATGCTCCAGCGGCAGCAGGCCGGTGCGGTGGTCGCGGCCCGGCGCCAGATCGTGGACGGCGCGGTCGGCATGGTGGAGGCGGCGCTCGCCCGGATCGCGGAGCGGGACATCGTGGAGCTGGACGAGGAACGGAAGGCGGCGATGGTGTCCAACCTGATGGTGGTGCTGTGCGGGGACCGCGCCCCCCAGCCGGTCCTGAACACCGGGACCCTCTACCAGTGACGGTCCCCTCCGGGGGTTCAGCCCCTCAGCGTCGGCCTCAGCAGCGCAAGCAGGTGCTGCTGAGGCTGGACCCGTCGGTGTACGAGGCACTGGCGCGGTGGGCCGGGGACGAGTTGCGGTCGGCCAACGCGCAGATCGAGTTCCTGCTGCGCAAGGCGTTGGCCGACGCCGGGCGACTTCCGAAGGAGGCGGGACCGCTGCCGCGGCGCGGGCGGCCGCCCGGGGGCTCCGCCCCCGAACCCCCGTCGACCTGAACGGCCTCGCCCTCGGACTCCCCCAGAGGGGGCGCCCCCGGACGGGCCGGCTGTCGTTACGGAACCATGACAATCGGCCCCCACCTGCACCTCCGCACCCCCCCGCGTACCCCCCCGCCATGATCTACACACTCCGCGTATACATGGTGCGTATACACCGTGTGTAGAGTGTTGCCATGTCCATCGGTCACACCCTTCTAGGACTCCTGGAGTCCGGCCCCCGGCACGGCTACGACCTGAAGCGGGCCTTCGACGAGAAGTTCGGTCACGACCGGCCGCTGCACTACGGCCAGGTCTACTCGACGATGTCCCGGCTGCTGAAGAACGGCCTCGTGGAGGTCGACGGCATCGAGGCGGGCGGCGGGCCCGAGCGCAAGCGGTACGCCATCACCGACGCCGGCGTCACGGACGTCGAGCGGTGGCTCGCGACCCCGGAGAAGCCGGAGGAGTACCTCCAGTCGACCCTCTACACCAAGGTCGTGCTGGCGCTGCTGACCCACCGGAACGCGGCCGACGTCCTCGACACCCAGCGCTCGGAGCACCTGCGCAGCATGCGGATCCTGACCGACCGCAAGCGCAGGGGCGATCTCGCGGACCAGCTGATCTGCGACCACGCGCTGTTCCATCTCGAGGCGGACCTGCGCTGGCTGGAGCTGACCGCCGCGCGCCTCGACAAGCTCCGTGCGGAGGTGGCCGAGTGACTCCTCCTCCCGGTTCCCTGCTCATAGCCCAGGACCTGCGCAAGGCGTACGGGCAGACCGTCGCGCTCGACGGCGCCGAGTTCTCCATCCACCCCGGCGAGGTCGTCGCCATCATGGGCCCCTCCGGCTCGGGCAAGTCGACGCTGCTGCACTGCCTCGCGGGGATCGTGCCGCCGGACTCGGGCTCGATCACCTACAACGGGCAGGAACTCGCGACGATGAGCGACGCCCAGCGCAGCGCGCTCCGGCGGTCCGAGTTCGGCTTCGTCTTCCAGTTCGGGCAGCTCGTCCCGGAGCTGACCTGCGTGGAGAACGTGGCGCTTCCGCTGCGACTGAACGGAACCTCCCGCAAGGCGGCCGAGAGGGCGGCACTGGGCTGGATGGAGCGCCTCGAGGTCGACAACCTCAAGGGCAAGCGGCCCGGCGAGGTCTCCGGCGGTCAGGGACAGCGCGTCGCGGTGGCGCGGGCGCTGGTCACCGGGCCCCGGGTGCTGTTCGCCGACGAGCCGACCGGCGCACTGGACTCCCTCAACGGCGAGCGCGTGATGGAGCTGCTGACCGACGCGGCCCGTTCGACCAACGCGGCCGTGGTGCTGGTCACGCACGAGGCGCGGGTGGCCGCCTACTCCGACCGCGAGATCGTCGTACGCGACGGGAAGTCCCGGGACATGGAGCGGGCTGTATGAACGCCCACCCGTCTCCCACCACCACCCCATCCGAGGCGCTTCGCGCCACCCCCTTGATTTCCAAGTGGTCCAGGGATCTGGCCATGGGGGGCCGGTTCGCCTTCGCCGGCGGACGCGAGGGCTGGGTCCGGGTGCTGCTGACGGCGGTCGGTGTCGGGCTCGGCGTCGCGCTGCTGCTGCTGACGACCGCCATACCGAACGCCCTGGCGGTACGGCACGAGCGCGACGAGGCCCGCCTGGACTACACCTACGACCAGAAGCACAAGCCGAAGGCCGCCAACACCCTGGTGATCTCGGACGCCAACTCGAACTACCACGGCTCCGACATCCGCGGCCGTCTGGTGGAGCCCGAGGGGCCGCGGGCGCCGATCGCACCGGGCTTGGCCAAGTACCCGGCACCGGGCGACATGGTCGTCTCCCCGGCGCTGAAGCGGCTGCTCGACTCCGCCGACGGGAAGCTGCTGCGCGACCGGCTGCCGTACCGGGTGGTCGGGACCATCGGCGAGCCCGGGCTCATCGGCTCGCACGAACTCGCCTACTACGCCGGCGCGAAGAACCTGGCACCGCGCATCAACGGCTGGCAGACGGCCCGGATCACCGCGTTCGGGAATCCGCATCCGAGCCCGCCCGACAAGACGGACCCGGTGCTGATCCTGCTGGTGCTGGTCGTGTTCGTGGTGCTGCTGATGCCGGTCGCCGTGTTCATCGCCGCGGCCGTGCGGTTCGGCGGCGAGCGACGCGACCGCAGGCTGGCCGCGCTGCGGCTGGTCGGCTCCGACAGCCGGATGACCCGGCGGATCGCCGCGGGCGAGGCGCTCGCGGGGTCCCTGGTCGGGCTGGTCTTCGGCACCGCCTTCTTCCTGCTGGGCCGTCATCTCGCGGGTTCGGTCGAGATCCTGGACATCAGCGTGTTCCCCAGCTATCTCAACCCGACGCCCGCGCTGGCCCTGCTGGTCGCCGTGACCGTCCCGGCGGCTGCGGTCCTGGTCACCCTGTTCGCGATGCGCGGGGTGGTCATCGAGCCGCTGGGCGTGGTCCGCACGGCCAAGCCCTCGCGGCGCCGGCTGTGGTGGCGGATGCTGCTGCCGCTGGGCGGCCTCGCGATGCTCGCCCCGATGATCGGCCAGGGCCGGTCGAACGGCGAGTTCAACCAGTACCTGGTGATCGGCGGCGTCCTAATGCTGCTCGTCGGCGTGACCGCGCTGCTGCCGTGGGTCGTCGAGGCCGTGGTCGCCCGGCTCGGCTCGGGCAATGTCTCCTGGCAACTGGCGGTACGGCGGCTCCAGTTGAACAGCGGCTCGGCGGCCCGCATGGTGAACGGCATCGCGGTCGCGGTGGCCGGGGCGGTCGCCCTGCAGATGCTGTTCGCGGGCGTCGAGAGCGACTACACCAAGGTCACCGGCCAGAACGTCGAGCGGACGCAGATGCAGGTCCAGATGTCGCGGGGCAGCGCCTTCCTCTCGGTCTCCGACGAGTTCGCCGCCACCAAGGGCGTCCGGAAGGCCACCGCCCTCGGCGACTTCCAGTTGGGCGACCGGAGCTGGAACGACGGGAACGGGCCGAAGACCGTGACGAGCGTGACCGTCGGCAACTGCGCAGCGCTGCGCGAGGTGGCGCGGCTGACCTCCTGCCACGACGGGGACGTCTTCGTGGCGCGGGGCGGGGACAAGGAGATGGACGCCGATGCGGCCAAGCTCGCCGAGCCGGGCCGCAAGCTCTACTTCGACACGGGCAACGGCTTCTCCAAGGGCCGGGACTTCGTCTGGCCCGTGCCGAGCGGCCTGAAGCAGGTCCGTGCGATCAAGGGCCCGAACGACAACATGGACAGCGGCTTCCTGATGACCCCCGCCGCCGTGCCGCACCGGATGGCCAAGCTGGTCAGCGGTCAGGTGTACCTGTCGCTCGACGAGTCGGTGCCGGACGTGCACGAGTACGTGCGCAACACGGCGGCCCGGATCGACCCGCTGGCGGACACGATCGTGTGGGCGTCCACCGAGAAGTCCACGAAGTTCACCTCCATCCGGACCGGCCTGCTCGTCGGCGCCACCTGCGTGCTGGCGCTGATCGGCGCGAGCCTGCTCGTGTCCCAGCTGGAGCAGCTGCGCGAACGCAAGATGCTGCTGTCGGCGCTGATCGCCTTCGGCACCCGGCGGCGCACCCTGAGCCTTTCGGTGCTGTGGCAGACGGCGATCCCGATCGCGCTCGGCCTGCTGCTCGCCTCGACCGTGGGGCTGACGCTGGGCGCGGTGCTGCTGAAGATGGTGGGCGCGACGGTGGGCGTCGACTGGGCGAGCGTGCTGACGATGAGCGGCATCGGCGCGACGGTCGTCCTCGTGGTCACCCTGCTCAGCCTGCCGCCACTGTGGCGGCTGATGCGCCCGGAGGGCCTGCGCACCGAGTAGCAGGCCGACCGCATGGGCCCTTCCCCGCCGGGAGGGGCCCATGTCCGGTTCCTCACAGGCTGTGTTCGCGCACCACCCTGCGCGCCTGGGCCAGCAGCATGCCGACGTTCACCGACTTACGGCAGACGACGACCGCGACGACGTCCTGCTGCTCGTTCATCCGGACGAACAGGTGGGTGAGGTTGTCGCTGTTGACGAGGATCTCCTGGAAGAAGTGGGTGTCGTTGGTGACCCCACGGCGCTCCTTGAAGATGTCCTCGATCATCACGACCGTACGTCCCTGGAACAGGTCGAGGGTGGCCCCGGCCAGCAGGTCCAGGACCTCGGGCGGGTGGTTGTCCACGGTCTCGTACGACAGCAGCATTCCGGTGGACATGTCGACCACGCCGGCCGCCACGCAGTCGGGCGCGTTCGAACGGAGCGTCTTGACCAGGCTCATCACCTGGTCGGAGAAACCCGGAGTCATACGCTTCGTCGCCATCCCTTCACACTCCTTCGGTGGTCTTCTCGGTGAGGATCGAGCCGATGCGGTCGAGGGCCGGCCGGGTCGCCCGGTGCAGGCGCTCCAGGTCGAGTCCCTCGTCACCGAGCACGACCATCAGCGCCGTGTCGCCGACGGCGTAGAACGCGGCACAGCCGTGGCTGCCGTAGGCCACCGTCTGCCGCAGCACCCCGCGCGAGGTGGACTCGGTGGTACGGCGGGCGAGGCCGAGGCCGGCCGCGGCGAGGGCCGCGAGCCCCTCCGGGTCTATCGACTCGGCGGTGTCGGCCGCGATGAGCAGGCCGTCGGCGGCCGCGACGGCGGTGTCGGTGATGCCTGTCACCTGTTCCCGAAGCCCGCGCATCTCCAGCGCCAGCGCTTCACGATTCATCTGGTGGAACTCCCTTGTTCTTCGATCGGGTTCAGCCGTCGCGGCGGGCCGTCCGCCCCTCTCACTCGGCGGTTGTGTGCCGCAGCCGGAAGAGCCCTTTCCAGCTCGTCCCGTTCTTGGGCGGGGCGAGGGCTTCGGTGATGCCGCTGGCGCCGGGCTCACGGCGCGGCAGGACGGTGGGCGCGGGGGGCGGCTCGGGCGGTGGGTCGCGGTGCCGTACGGTCCGTACCTCCGGGGGCAGCCGGACCGGGATCTCCACGGGCGCGCCGGCGCATTCCAGGAACCCTTCGGCGAGCATCCGCGCGACCTCCACCGTGACCGTGTAGACGCCCCGGCCGACGCAGAAGGCGAGGTCACGCGCGGTGCGGCGGCCGTCGGCGTGGGCGAGCAGCTCCTGTTGCAGCTCGGTGAGCGGGCGGCCCGTCGGCGCGGCGGGCAACGGGCGTTCCCGGTCGGGGCCGACCGGGTACGGCAGGGTGGCGAGGGCGGCGAGTTTGCGGGCCGCGTCCTGCACCAGCCGGGCCGGGGTCTCGCCGACGGTGACGGGGGCGTGCGGTTCGGTGTCGACGATGCGTTCGCAGCCGTCCACCCGGCCCGCGACGATGGCGAAGACGGCGTCGTGGAGCGCCATCACGCACACCACCCTGAGCTGAGCGGCCCCGGCGTAGCCGCGGGCGACCAGCGCCGCGGCCGGCCAGCGCGCTCCGTCGGACTCCCGGACCAGCTCGGCCCACCGCTCGGCGTCGATGCGGTCGGTGCGCAGCAGCAGCACTTCCGGGCCGGGGGCACCGGGACTCTCGGCCGCCACCACGAGTCCGTCCCGCAGGTGGAAGGTGCCACCGGGCCTGCCGGACACCCGCAGCTCTCCGGTGAACTCCGCGTGCCCGCAGGTCGTGAGGGCGTGCGCCAGCCGGTCGTAGCCGACACGGCCCAGGGCGTCCCGAACGTCCGACATCACTCCCCTTGGCTCTTCGCACAGACGCGTGACGCGTCGCACTGAGGGGGTATGTGTATCAGTTCGTAGGCATATTTCAGTCAGGCCTTTCCGACCTGTCCCGAGCTGGCGGAAGTTGACGGTTGATGCCGTCCGACTCGCTTTACCGGAAGCTCATTTGATCGATTCCGGTGCGGGGGCGCCCGGCCCTCAGACGCCGCCGTCGCACACCCGCACGGGCAGCGGACCCAGGGCCTCGCGCAGGGCGGTCGCCAGCTCCTCGTACTCCGCGCCGCGGGCCGCGCCGGTGCGCATGGCGAGGGCGATACGGCGGCTCGGGGCGGGCTCCGCGAAGGAGCCGGTGAGCAACTGGCTGCTACGGGTGGTCTCCAGCTTGAGGGCGGTGCGCGGGAGCAGGGTGCAGCCGAGGCCGCCCGCGACGAGCTGGACCAGGGTGGAGAGCCCGGCGGCCGTGGTGGTGACCGGCGCGCCCTCCCGTCGCCCACCACCACCCTCAACCGAGGGGCTTCGCCCCGCCCCCTTGATTTCCCGCCCCGCCTCCCGGCAGATGTCCAGAGCCTGGTCGCGCAGGCAGTGCCCCTCGTCCAGGAGCAGCAGGTTGAGTTCCTTCAGGGCCTCGCGCGGGATCCCCTCGCGGCCGCCGAGCCAGTGGTCCAGCGGTGTGACGAGCACGAAGTCCTCGTCGAACAGCGGGAGTTCCACGACCCCGGGAACACCGAGCGGGACGGCCAGCAACAGCAGGTCGAGCCGGCCGGTGTTGAGGCCGTCGATGAGGTTCGCGGTCTGCTCCTCGTGCACCTGGAGGTCGAGCTGCGGATACCGCTCGTGCACCAGCCGCAGCACGGTGGGCAGCAGGTACGGCGCGACGGTCGGGATCACCCCGAGCCGCAGCACTCCGGTGAACGGCGCCCGGACCGCCTCGGCCTCCTCCAGCAGCGCCCCGACCTCGTCCAGCACCGCCTTCGCCCGTACGGCCAGCCGCTCGCCGGCGGGCGAGAGCAGCACCTTGCGGGTCGTACGCTCGAGGAGGGTCACGCCCAGGGTCTCCTCCAGCGCCGAGACCGCACCGGACAGGGCGGGCTGGCTCATCCCGATGGCGGCCGCCGCGTCCCGGAAGTGCAGATGCTCCGCCACGGCGGCGAAGGCACGCAGCTGCGCGAGGCTCGGCTGCCTCCGCTTGCCGTTACTGATGGTCACTGATAGCCACCTCCGATCAACACGACCGAGTGTAGCTATTTCACTAATCAATGCACCCTGTGCCACCATCAACGACGTCCAACCCATACGAGAAAACGCCCCCAAAAGGGGCTTTTCTTCGCTGCAAGGAGAGCTAGTGCTCACTGTCGGTGACAAGTTCCCCGAGTTCGAACTGACCGCCTGCGTCTCGCTGGAGAAGGGCAAGGAGTTCGAGTCGATCAACCACAAGACCTACGAGGGCAAGTGGAAGATCGTTTTTGCCTGGCCCAAGGACTTCACCTTCGTGTGCCCGACCGAGATCGCCGCGTTCGGCAAGCTGAACGACGAGTTCGCCGACCGTGACGCCCAGGTCCTCGGCTTCTCCGGTGACTCCGAGTTCGTCCACCACGCCTGGCGCAAGGACCACGACGACCTGCGCGACCTGCCGTTCCCGATGATGGCCGACTCCAAGCACGAGCTGATGCGCGACCTGGGCATCGAGGGCGAGGACGGCTTCGCCAAGCGTGCGGTCTTCATCGTCGACCAGAACAACGAGATCCAGTTCTCCATGGTGACCGCCGGTTCCGTCGGCCGTAACCCCAAGGAGGTCCTGCGGGTCCTGGACGCCCTGCAGACCGACGAGCTGTGCCCGTGCAACTGGAGCAAGGGCGACGAGACACTGGACCCGGTCGCGCTGCTGGCCGGTGAGTGACCCATGTCGCTCGACTCGCTGAAGTCCCGCGTCCCGGACTACGCCAAGGACCTGAAGCTCAACCTGGGCTCGGTCATCGGCAACTCCGACCTGCCCGCGCAGCAGCTGTGGGGCACGGTGCTGGCGACCGCCATCGCCTCCCGTTCCCCCATCGTCCTGCGCGAGCTGGAGCCTGAGGCGAAGGCGAACCTCACGCCGGAGGCGTACACCGCGGCCAAGTCCGCGGCCGCGATCATGGCGATGAACAACGTCTTCTACCGGACGCGTCACCTGCTGTCCGACCACGAGTACGGCACCCTGCGCGCCGGCCTGCGGATGAACGTCATCGGCAACCCGGGCGTGGAGAAGGTCGACTTCGAGCTGTGGTCGTTCGCGGTCTCCGCGATCAACGGCTGCGGGCTGTGCCTGGACTCGCACGAGCAGGTGCTGCGCAAGGCCGGGGTCGACCGTGAGGTCGTCCAGGAGGCGTTCAAGATCGCCTCTGTGATTCAGGCGGTCGGCGTCACGCTGGACGCGGAAGCGGCTTTGGCCGAGTAGTTCGGCCGCGGCTTTCCGAGGACCCCGCTCACACTCCGTGGGCGGGGTCTTCCACGTGTGCGTGTGCCTCCACGGGGACCTCGCCCCCGGACCCCCCGTCGGCCGGAACGGCATCGTCCGCAAGCGGCGGAGCGGCCGACTGAAGCTGAACTTCCTGCGAATACTGCCGCAGATAGCCGACCACCGTGTTCGTCACCGCCACCAGCGGTACGGCCACCACCGCGCCACCGATGCCCGCCACCATGCCGCCGGTCGCCACCGTGAGGACCACCGCGAGCGGGTGGACACGGACCGCGCGGCCGAGGATGAACGGCTGCAGGACGTGCCCCTCGATCTGCTGGACCAGGAGCACCACCACGAGGGTCATGACGGCCGTGAAGACGCCCTGGGTCACCAGCGCCACGATCACCGCGAGCGCGCCGGAAGCGACCGCGCCCACGAGCGGGATGAACGAGAACAGGAAGATGAACACGGCCAGCGGGACGGCCATCGGCACATCCAGCCAGTAGATGCCGACGCCGATGCAGATGGCGTCGATCAGGGCGACCAGGACCGTACCCCGGACGTAGGCCGTCAGGGTGTGCCAGGCGCGGGGGCCGGCGCCGGCCACACCGGGGCGGGCCGCGGCGGGCACCAGCTTCAGGAACCACTGCCAGATGCGCTCGCCGTCGTAGAGCAGGAACAGCGTCGAGAAGAACACCAGCAGGATGCCGGTCAGGGCCTCGACGATGACCTGGACGCCCTCCAGGCCGGCCGACGTTATCTGGTCGGCGTTGGCGCCGATCGCCTCGCGGAGGTTCTTGGCGATCTGGTTGATCTGCTTGTCGGTGACGTGGAAGGGACTCTTCAGCAGCCAGTTGCGCAGGTCGTCGATGCCGCCCTGGATCTGGTTGGAGAGCGTGTCGATGTTCTCCATGACCTGCCAGGTCACGAACCAGCCCATCAGGCCGATGACCACGAAGCCGAGGATGGCGGTCATCGCGGTGGCCGGGCCGCGCGGCACCCCGCGGCGCCTGAGCCGGGCGACCGTCGGCTGGAGCAGGGCGGTGATCAGCAGGGCGATGACGAAGGCGAAGACCACCAGTTGTACGGCGCTGATGACCCGCATGAGGACCCACACGGTGCCGGCGAGGACCAGCAACCGCCAGCCGGCCTCGGCCGCGACGCGCACGCCCCAGGGCACGGCCTCGGCGGGGTCGGGTCGGGGACCGGACGGAACGGCGGGCCGGGGCACGGGCACCACCGGGTCTGCGGACCGCTCGGCGAGGGCGGGTTCGGGGACGGTGTCCTGCTCCACCTCGGCGCGGCGCTCGTCCAGCCGCTCGCTCATCTCGGTCAGCCCGGCGCCGAGCCGGCCGAGCCACCCTGGCACTCGCGACATGATCCGTCCTCTTCCCCCGCGTCCCCGCGTCTCCGCCACCACTCCCCCCTGGAGTCGTTCGGGTACGACCGTACAGGGCGATAGCCCCTCCCCCTAGGACGGGGAGGGGCTGCGCAGGGTTGAGAGAGGCCACCGGACGCGCCCCAAAAGGGGCGCGGGGAACGGCGCGACCAGCCACGTCCGGCCCGGACTTGCTCAGTCGGCCGAACCCAGCGGAGCGCCTAGTACCAGTGGTTGGCCTGCCAGAACGACCAGGCCTCACAGGGGCTGCCGTAGCGGCTGTTCATGTAGTTGAGGCCCCACTTGATCTGCGTGGCCGGGTTGGTCTGCCAGTCGGCGCCGACGGACGACATCTTGGAGCCGGGCAGGGCCTGGAAGAGGCCGTAGGCACCGGAGGAGGCGTTGACGGCCCGGTAGTTCCAGCTGGACTCGTGGTCCACGATGTTGCTGAAGCACTGGAACTGGCCGCTCGCCACCATCTGGCGCGCCATCGCCTGGATCTGCGCGACGGAGTAGCTGCTCTGCACGGGGAAGCTGGAGGAGTCGCGGGTCGACCGGGTGGTCGCCTTCTGCGCCTCCGCGCGGGCCTTGGCTTCCTTCTCCGCCTTCTCGGCGGCCGCCTTCTTCGCGACGGCGGTCTCGGCCGCTGCCTTGCGGGCGAGTGCCTCGGCGTCCTTCTTGGCGCCCGCGTCCGCGGCGATGGCCTGCGCGTCGGCCTGCTGCGTCAGGGACGCGGTCTGCACCTGGGCCTGCTGACCCGCGGGTATGTCCGCGAGGAGCGTGGTGTCGGCTGCCGTCGCCTCGGCGTCGTTGTTGTTCTGCGCGACGCTGCCCGAGGCAACTCCGACGACGCTTCCGACGGCGGTGACCGCGGTGGCCGAGGCCACTGCGAATCCCCGGACCGAAATCCGGCTCACACGGTTTCCTTCCAGCATCGCCCGCTTCGGTGACCCTGGCGGACGCAATCGTGCCCCTGAACACTGGCCTCCCAACTGCGGGGTCACGGGAGGCGCGGGCCCGGTGGGCAACTCCCGCGAGAGGAGCGCCGCGTGGTGCTCGGGCGGCATACGACGACATCTATGGAGTTGAAGGTGGTGCTTCTGTGGTGCCGTACCGCTGGGGGTACAGGTGTGTCGTATGCGGGGCCTGACAGGAGTGAGACTCTGCCGTAACCCGACACCGGGTGGCAATTCCGAGTTGCGTGTGAAAGCTCACACCTCGTTTGCCCCTGGGGATTTCAGGAAACCCACACACGCGAAGGCGCCGCCCGGCTAGGCTCTTGACCTTTGCCGGACGGCGCCAACGGGCGTCGGACGTACATCAGATGTACGTCAGATGTGACCGTCCTCCAGCATTTCGGTCACAAGCGCCGCAATCTGGGACCTCTCGGAACGCGTCAACGTGACGTGCGCGAAGAGGGGATGCCCCTTCAGCTTCTCCACGACGGCGACCACGCCGTCGTAGCGGCCTACGCGCAGATTGTCCCGCTGTGCCACGTCGTGGGTGAGAACGACCCGCGAATTCGCGCCGATTCGGGACAGAACGGTCAGCAGGACATTCCGTTCCAGTGACTGCGCCTCGTCGACGATCACGAACGCGTCGTGCAGGGAGCGGCCCCGGATGTGCGTCAGGGGCAGGACCTCCAGCATCCCGCGCGCGGTGACCTCCTCGATGACCTCGCGGCTGGTGACCGCGGAGAGCGTGTCGAAGACGGCCTGCGCCCAGGGGCTCATCTTCTCCGCCTCGGAGCCCGGCAGATAGCCCAGCTCCTGGCCGCCCACCGCGTACAGCGGCCGGAAGACCATCACCTTCTGGTGCTGGCGACGCTCCAGGACCGCCTCCAGGCCCGCGCACAGGGCGAGCGCCGACTTGCCGGTGCCGGCCCGGCCGCCCATCGAGACGATGCCGACGTCCGGGTCGAGCAGCAGGTCGAGCGCGATGCGCTGCTCGGCGCTGCGGCCCTTGATGCCGAACGCCTCCCGGTCGCCGCGCACCAGACGGACGTTGCCCTCGGCGGAGATCCGGCCGAGCGCCTTGCCGCGCTCGGACTGGATGGTCAGGCCAGTGTGCACGGGGAGGTCGGAGACCTCCGGGACGTACACATGTCCTTCCTCGAAGAGGATGTCCACCTGCTCGCCGGGGAGTGTCAGTTCGGACATTCCGGTCCAGCCGGAGTTCTCCGTGATGGCGAGTTCGGCGCGGTACTCCTCGGCCAGCAGACCGACGGAGGAGGCCTTGATCCGGAGCGGCAGGTCCTTCGACACGACGGTGACGTCGTACCCCTCGGCCTGCAGATTCCGGGCCACCGCGAGGATGCGGGAGTCGTTGTCCCCCAGGCGGTAGCCGGTGGGCAGCACGCTGGGGTCCGAGTGGTTGAGCTCGACACGGATCGTGCCGCCCAGCTCCCCGATCGGGATGGGGGCGTCGAGGCGACCATGCTTGACCCGGTAGTCGTCCAGCAGGCGCAGGGCCTGACGGGCGAAGTACCCGAGCTCGGGATGGTGCCGCTTGGCCTCCAGCTCCGTGACCACGACGATGGGGAGCACGACCTCGTGCTCGTCGAAGCGGGTCAGGGCGTTCGGGTCGGCCAGCAGGACGCTGGTGTCGAGAACATACGTGCGCCGGTCTGACTTGTGGCGCTTTGTGCTGGTCACCACGGAAGGACGTACCCCCTCGGATGAGGTCGGGGAGCGACGAAGTGGAAGCCGGGCCGGGAGGGAGGGAGCATTGCGACCGGTCCCTGGCCCCCGCGAACGGCGGGCCGGACACCGGACCTCCGCGGCTGCTTCCGTGCAGTGACCGCACGGTCGGGCTGGTGCAAAGGGCCTCCCGGGCGGACGGCCCCGTGCCGCCCGCTGAGATCCGACGCCCGTGGTTCGGGCGTCGACCTGCTTGGCTTATGCCCTCGAACATGCACCGCCATGCAAAAGCGGCCAACAGCGCGCCGGTGAACTCCTTGTTACTTGCGCCCCAACCGGGGTGAACCGAACACCCCGCCGCAGTGGTGACGGGCGGGGTGTTTCACGGCGGCTCAGCCTCCGTAACGGCGGTGACGTGCCGCGTAGTCGCGCAGCGCGCGCAGGAAGTCCACCTTGCGGAAGGCGGGCCAGAAGACCTCGCAGAAGTAGTACTCGGAATGCGCGGTCTGCCACAGCATGAATCCGGACAGCCGCTGCTCGCCGCTGGTGCGGATCACCAGGTCCGGGTCGGGCTGGGCGCCCGTGTAGAGATGACGGCCGATCATGTCGATGTCGACGGACTCGGCGAGGTCCTCCATCGACACACCCTTGTCCCGGGCGTCGAGGAGCATGGAGCGCACGGCGTCGGCGATCTCCTGGCGGCCGCCGTAGCCGATGGCGACGTTGACCACTATCCCGTCGACGTGGGCCGTGGTCTCCTCGGCATCCTTGAGGGTGCGCTGCATTCCGGAGGGCAGCAGGTCGAGGGTGCCGACGTGGTGCACCCGCCAGCGGCCGTCGGCGGCGAGGGTGCGGACGACGTCCTCGATGATGCCGAGGAGGGGACCCAGCTCCTCCTGCGGGCGGTCGAAGTTGTCCGTGGACAGCAGCCACAGGGTGACGACCTCGACATCGGTCTCGGTGCACCAGCCGAGGAACTCCTCGATCTTCTCGGCACCGGCGCGGTGGCCGTGGACCGTCGTGGAGCCGGCGGCCTTCGCCCAGCGGCGGTTGCCGTCCATGATGACGCCGATGTGCTTGGGCACCTGGCTGTGGTCCAGGTGACCTTCCACCCGGCGTGCGTAGAGCCTGACGAGCAGGCTGCGCAGCGTGTCGCGCACGTTCACGGGACCCTCCGGGGGTTGGGCGGGTTTTGAGCCTACCCCTGCTGTCGGCTTGGTTCGGGCAAGGGGTTTGGGGGGGGTCGAGGGGTGCGGATTCGTGGGTCCGTGCCGCTGCGCGGGGGCCGATCGCGCCCACGCGGTGGAGCCGCATGTCGTTACAGCCCCGCACCCCTCGGGTTGGGACGCTCGTCCCTTGTTCTGAAGTTCCGGGAGTTCCCCATGAAAAAACGGGCCGGTCCGTGGGGGGGAGACGGACCGGCCCGAGGGGGGGTTTCCACCATAACCCTTCGTAAGGGATGGTGTGTGCATCGGCGCGATACAACTACTCTCCGAAATCGCCCGACGACGCCCCGGTGCACGCGGAACGATGGATTCAGGGGCATTTCATGGCTGATTCACAGCGGAATCCCAGGAGATCAGGGCCCATATGGAGAGATCGAGAGGGTTTGATGCGTCTTGGGGAGAGTTCGGCGAGTTGTCCGAGGATCCCTCCGATGGGCTACCCGGGCAGCGAACGGTGACTTGACGGTTCCGGTACACCTTCGGCCCGATGTCGCAGCACCGCGCAGCCCCCTCCACTGCGCGGTGCCGCCCGCGCAGCTTTGCTCACGCGAATTACCTTGGTCTGAACTTACGTGACGGGTGGGACGGATGTGAACCGTCGCCGATAACGATGTGGAAACCGTGAGCGAACTTCAGGTGAACTGACTGGCGAAATGCCCTGTTGGCCCGATTGGTCAGGGGGTCGATTTCCGGACGTCGAAGAGATGGCGGGAGCTGTGCGCCACGAACGGCCCCTCCTTCTCGATCCGCTCGTGCAGGGAGCGCAGTTGGGGCTCGTACGCCTCGACGGTGAAGCCGGGGACCATCCAGACGACCTTGCGCAGGAAGTGCACGACGGCGGCGATGTCATGGAACTCCATCCGCAGCCGCTCCGCCCGCAGGTCCACGACCTCCAGCCCCGCCTCCTCCGCGCCCTTCCGCTCCCGCTCGGGATCACGGCCGCCGCGCACCTCGTCCGGCTGACGCCCGAGGAAGTACTCGACCAGCTCGAACACACTGCTGGGCCCGACGTGCTGGGCGAAGTACGTACCGCCGGGCCGCAGCACCCGGGCGATCTCCGCCCAGTCCGGCCGCACCGGGTGCCGGCTGAGCACCAGGTCGAAGGCCTCGTCGGCGAACGGCAACGGCGCGTCGTCCGGCGCGGCGACGACCACCACACCGCGCGGCCGCAGCAGGGCGGTGGCCTTGGCGACGTTCGGCGGCCAGCCCTCCGTGGCCGCGACCAGCCCCGGCCCGGCCTCCCCCGCCCGGCCCAGGGCGAAGTCGAGCACCTCACCGCCCCCGGTCTGGATGTCCAGCGCGGCATCGGCCCGGGCCAGCCGCTCCCCCGCCGACCGTGCGTACCCCCAGGACGGCCGCGCCTCGGTGGCCCGCCCCTCGAACCACGAGAAGTCCCATCCCTCGGTGGGCACCGCGGCGCCCTCGGCCACCAGCTGTTCAAAGGAGCGGTTCTCTGCCATGAACGCCATGGTCCCAGGGCGTTGTCGGTCGGGCCTGCTAATTTCCGCGTACATGACGACCTCTGCAGCCGGCTACACCGCCGGTGAGAAGGACATCCTGCACGCGAGCCTGGACCGGCACCGGGACGCCGTGCTCTGGAAGCTGGCCGGGCTGGACGACGAGCAGCTGCGCCGGCCGATGACACCGACCGGGACGACCCTGCTCGGCCTGGTCAAGCATCTCGCCTCGGTCGAGTACGGCTGGCTCGTGGAGACGTTCGGGCGTGAGGTGGAACCCCTGTGGTTCGACCCGTACAAGGATGAGGACATGAGCGCGGCCCCCGGCGAGACGACGGAGCAGATCGTCGCCTTCTACGGCCGTGCCCGCGCCGCCGCCGACCGCACGATCACCGAGCTGCCCCTGGACGCGACGGGGCGCCCCGCCTGGCGCGACGTCTCCGTCTCCCTGCGCTGGACCCTCGTTCACATGATCGAGGAGACGGCTCGGCACGCCGGTCACATGGACATCCTGCGCGAGCTGATCGACGGGGCGACGGGCGACCACCGCCCGGTCACCCAGGCCTAGGAACCGGGGGGTGCCCCGACGCCCGTGGCCGGCGTCGGGGCCGTCACCCGCGTTCCTCGGGAGCCCGGCCGCCGAGCACCAGCAGAACGTGCTCGTCCTCCCCGTGCCGGACCGTGCCGGCGCGCTCGAAGCCGTGCTTCTCCAGCAGGCGGACGGAGGCGGCGTTGCCGGAGAACGGGTCGGCGTACAGGGGCCGTACCGGTTCCAGCTCCAGGAAGATCCCGAGGGCTCTGGTGCCCACACCGCGGGCCCAGTACGGCCGCCCCAGCCAGTAGCCGACGTACCGCTGCCCGTCCTCCGTCCAGGAGACGACGCTCCCGGCCACCTCGCCGTCGACGGTGACCGTCCGCACGAGGCAGTCGGGATCGCCGAGCACGCGCTCCCGCCAATGCCGGAGGAAGGCATCCCGCGGCCGGGGGGTGAACCTCGACCGCCGGACGGCTTCCGGGTCCTGCTCGTAGTCGTGGAAGACCTGGAGGTCGTCGTCCGTCACGTCCCGCAGACGCACATCGCCGTGTTCGTCGGTCATGCGTGGCAGTGTGGCAGCCGCCACTGACAACGCCCCACGTCTCCCGCGGCCTCGGACAGGCCCTAAGGCACCAGGGGCCGGACCTCCTCCGCGACGAAGCGCACGAAGCCCTCCGGGTCGGGCTCGTCCCCGGTCGGCTGCAGGACGACGGTGTCGGCACCGGCCTCGGCCAGCCGTTGCACCGCCTTGGCCACGGCACCCGCATCCCCCGCGACCCCGAGGTCGGGGACCGACTCCAGCCCCTCGGCGGTCAGTTCGGCGCGCAGCCGGGCGGCGGCGTCGGCTCCGGTGGCGGCCAGCAGATAGACGACGACCCGGTGCGGCTCGGTACGCCCCGCCTCCCGCCGCCCCTCGTCGATGATCCGCCGGGCCTCCCGTACGCCCTCCGGCGAGGTGGAGGCGGTGAGCAGGGTGCCGTCGGCCTTGGCCCCGGAGAGGCGGAGCGTACGGGCTCCGGTGGCGCCGGCCAGCACGTCGACCGGCTGCTCCGGCGGCCAGTCGAGGCCCACGTCGTCCAGCCGGACGTACCGCCCGCTCACGCTGAGCCGCTCCCCGCGCAACAGGGCGCGCAGGGCGTCGAGATGCTCAGCCAGCAGGGTGAGGGGCGAGGCGGCCCGGGCGCCGACCTGCCCCATCCAGTCCTGTACGCCGTGTCCCACGGTCAGGACGGCCCGGCCCGGGAACATGCGCTCCAGCGACGCGGCCTCCATGGCGGTGACGGCCACGTTCCTGAGCGGCACCGGCATCAGCCCGACGCCCACCCGTACCCGCTCGGTCCAGGCGAGAGCGGCGGCGGCCGTGGAGATCCCGCCCTCCCGGAAACAGTCCTCCCACAACCAGAGTTCTTCGAGCCCTGTGGCGTCCGCGAGCCGGGCCACCGCGCGAAGCCGCTCGGGGGGAAGTTGGGGTCGGAATACGGCTCCCATTCCAGTCATGGGGCTTTCCTAGCCATCGACCGGGGTCACGCAAACCCGATCACGCGCTCGGCGGGTCACCGGCGGGTGATGACGGGTACGGTCGCCTCGACCGGGTGAGGGCGGAGGTGGCCGGGCATGGGGCGGCGCTGGCGGGACGGGCTGGGCAAACTGGTCGTGCGACGGACGGACGGAACCCGGATCTCACTCCCCCTGGAGATCGCGGCCTCGTACCGCGCCCGGACGAAAGGACTGCTGGGCCGGGACTCGGTCGACGGGGCGATGCTGCTGTCGCCGGCCAGCGGGGTGCACACCTTCCGGATGCGGATGGCGATCGACGTCGCCCATCTCGATCGCCGGCTGCGGGTCATCGCCGTACGCACCATGAAGCCGGGCCGACTGGGCAGGCCGAGGCTGCGGGCGCGGCATGTACTGGAGGCGAAGGCGGGGGCGATGGCTCGGTGGGGGCTGACGGTGGGGACGGTGGTCGACGTCGAGGCGCAGGACGGTGTGTCCTGACGGCCGGTCATCGGCCCGTGGCCGTCGCCAGTTGTCGGGCCGTCGTCAGCTGTCGGGGCCGTTGTCAGTGGGGCGGCATAGCATCCGGGCATGCGAGCATCTGGGACGTTCAAGGTTGCGGAGTTCACCCCGGCAGAGGTCGCCGGGCCGGTGGTCGAGACGGCGGTGCCCGTCGGGGTGGCCACGATGCGGAAGCAGTACGAGGGTGAGGTCAGCGGGGTGTCGGCCACGCTGTTCACCGCCGCGTACGACCAGGCCACGGCCACCGGTACCTATGTCGCCATGGAGTCCTTCGAGGGATCCCTCCACGGCTCGGCCGGTTCCTTCAACTTCGCCCACTCGGCGACGACCCTGGGGGAGGGCCGCGAGTCCGAGTTCTTCGTGATCGTGCCGGGGAGCGGGACGGGGGCGCTGGCCGGGATCCGAGGGGCCGGCGGCATGGCGATCGACGCGGACGGCACCCATCGGATCTGGTTCGACTACGAGGTGGGTGAGTAGGCGGCTCACTGCTGCGTGCGCGGGAACGAGACCTCCACCCGTCGGTTCTTCTTCCGGCCCTCCTCCGTCGAGTTGTCGGCGATCGGGTACTGCTCGCCGTAGCCGCGTACGTCGAAGGTGATGTCCGGGCTGTTCAGGTCCTGGTCCAGGACCGCCTGCACGGCGTTGGCGCGCTGCTTGGACAGGATGTCGCCGTGGGCCGAGGAGCCGAGGTTGTCGGTGAAGCCGAAGACGCGGACCTGGGTCGTGTTCTGCTTCTTGATCTCCTCGGCGATCACCGCGATGCGGGCCTTGGCCTCCCCGCCGAGCTTGGCGCTGTCCTTGCTGAACAGCACCTCGGCCTGGAGGGCGAACGTCACGTCCGCGTTGGTGTCCTCACGGCGCTCGTCCCCGCTCTGATCTTCCACGACCGACTTGATGTCCAGCACCTTGGGCTGAGCGAGGGTGGCACCCTCGGGGAGCTTGAGGTCGGGGTCGGTGGGGTCGATCTTGACGGGGGCGGTGGCGGAGGGTTCCGTGCCCGGGGGCTGACTCGGGTCCGTGTCATCGGCGTGGGCCGGGGTGGCGGCGAGGAGAAAGGTGGCGGTGAGGACGAGGGCGAGACGAGTGCTGGTCACTTCAGCCTCACCCGGAGATCTTGACGGTGGCGGAGGAGAAGGTGGGCAACTGCAGGGTCACCTCGGCGGTGTCCGCCGGCGGGGAAGGGAACTGCATGAAGACTTGCAGCGACTGACCCCCCTTGAGCGAGCCCAGCCCGGTTGTGGTGAGCGGGCGGCCCTCCGTGTCGCGCAGTACGTAGTAGCGCTTCTTCCCCTTGGAGTCGACGAGGGTGGCTCCACCCAGGGACGGGCCGTTCTTGGTGATCTCTGTTTCATTGCCGCTGAGGGCGGACGGGATGAGCAGTTCCTTGCCCCCGTCGTTCTTCATGGTGCCGTTCACCGTGACGAAGCCGCCGGAATCACGTTGCACGGAGGTGATCTGGAGAAGCAGGCCGTCCGAGCCCTTCAGCTCGGCCAACGGACTGTCCGACTGCCCCTCTTGGGTACTCGGGTTCGCTCCACCGGACGCGGTGCCGGACGCCGTGTGGTCCGGCTTCTTGGCGTCATCGCCACCGCCACCACCGCAACCGGCCACGCCGAGGGCCAGACCAGCCACGACAGTCAGCGCGACCATCCCCCTGGCGGCCTTCCCTGTGACCCGAATGCTCATGACTCTGCTTCCTTCTTTACGTCAGTCAGCCAGGTGGACGTCGAAAAGATCCTCGGGCCTCGGGAGGTCGGTGAGGTCGTCCGGGTTCAGTTCCCAGTCCCGGTCCTTGCAGGTGAGTTGTGGCAGCGCGCTGCCCCCCGCGCCCTTCCCGGGAAGTTCGAACGTGCACAGGGGTTCGATCACGGCTCTGGCGGACGCCGTCGAGTGGTAGTTCTCGGACCCGGGAACGACGGATTTCCCGACGGACTTGTCGGTCCTGGCCGTGACCGTGAACGTGAGGGGCTCCGGCGAGTCGCACTGGGCCTGGGCATCGTTCTGCGCTGCGAGTTGATCCGCGCGCCAGCACGACGGTCCGAGCGGCACCTTGCCGTCGAAGTCGTCCTGCCACTTGGTCGGGTCGAGGATGTCCTCCACCCATTTCGCCGCGAGTTGGTCGCGCCTGTTCTGTGCGGCGGCGAGCACAGCAGCATCTGCCGCAGTCTGGGCACCACCCCGGTTGACCGCGGCCTGGCCGACGGCGAGGTAGGCCAACGCAAGAAAGAGCAGGCCTGCCACCACCGTGATGTAGATGGGGAAGGCCTGCCCTGAGTCGCGGCGTAGAGGGATCAGCCACCCGTGACTTCGGAGATCTTGTTCCTGATCGCATCGAAGATCGTCTGACCGATGCTGGTACCCGTGATCGCCAACACGATCGCCACAACCACCGCGATGATGCCGAGGTACTCCACCGCGGTCTGTCCCTTGTCGCTGCGAGCAACTCGGGCCTGCAGATACGCGATGGTGGTGTTGAACCAGTTGCTCATGGTGGTCCCCTTCGGGCTCGCCTCCGATCCGGAAAACGTATGCGGGGACACAGCACCCGCGAGAGGGCCCTCGGACCCAACCCCGGACCCAATCCATCTCACCCCACCCCCAACCACTTCGCAGCCGCCTGCGACCTGCTCGTGCTGTGGAGCTTGGCGAAGATGCGGTTGATGTGGTTCTTGACCGTCTTCTCGCTGATGAAGCAGGCCGCGGCGATCTGCTGGTTGGTCATGCCGGACGCGATGAGGTCCATGATCTCCGCCTCCCTGGCACTCAGTTGGAACCGCGACCGAAACGACTGTCCCACATCGGATTGCATATGCGAAAGCTTTTGCGGTGGAATCTCGCCGAGAAGAGTTGAGAGTTCAGGTTCCGTGTGTGCAGGTGCACTTGCCTGAAGATGGGTCAGTAACGCCTTCGCCGCCCCCGGTGTCACATGCGGCCGCCCCTCCCGCACATCCCGCACCGCCCTCACCAGCTGCTCCGCCGTGAACTCCCCGTGCACCAGATATCCCCCCGCCCCCAGCCGCAAAGCCTCCCGCACGGTCTCCGTCTCGTGGCTGTAGGTGAGCATCATGACGGGAGCCAGCCGGACCAGGTGGGGCAACGCCGAGATTCCGTCGACGCCGGGCATGCGGACGTCGAGGAGGATGACGTCGGGGCGGTGTCGCAGTGCCGCCTCGTACGCCTCGCGGCCGTCCGCCGCCTCCGCGACCACCGTGGTGTCCTCGCGGTCGGAGAGAAGGGCCGTGAGGCCGGCGCGGATCACGGGGTTGTCGTCGGCCACCACGAGGCGCAGGGGGGCCGTGGCCGTGGGTGCCGGGAAGTCGATGCCCGGCGGGTTCCGGTGCTGCATCGGGTGCCTCCTCTCAGGTTTCCCGGGACGGAAGATCGACGGCGAGGGCACGCAGCGGCAGCTCCACCCGAACCTCCGTACCCCGCTCGTGCTCCCCCCGCCCGATACGGATCCGAGCCCCGGCCGAGGCCGCGCGCTCGACCATGCCCAGCAGGCCGAAGTGGCCGCAGTGGCGGAGCTGTTCGAGGGTGGTGCCGGGGGGCAGGCCGCTCCCGTCGTCGTGGACCGTCAGCCGGAGCAGGTCACCGTCGATCCCCACGGTCAGGTCCACCTGGGTCGCCGAGGCGTGGCGATGGGTGTTCTCCAGCGCTTCCGTGGCGATGGCGAGGAGATCGCGGGCCAAGGGTGGGGGGAGGGGCGGAACGGGGGTTCCGTTCAGTCGTCGGCAGGACACCGGTATGCCCGTACGGTTCGTGAAGCCTGCCGTGCGTGTGCTCAGTTCCGTCCACAGGTCCGTCGGCCGCGCCGCAGCCGGCGTCTCCTCCCGGCGCAGGTCCTCCAGCAGTTCCCTCGACTCCGCCGCCGCCCTGCGTGCCGAGCGGGACACCAGTTCCGCCTGCTGCCGGATGCGGGCCGGATCGGGGGCTTCCGCCGACGCCGTCTTCGCCAGGCCGTCGGCGGCCAGGGCGACGCCGTACAGGGTCTTGGCCACCGAGTCGTGCATCTCGCGGGCCAGCCGGGCCCGTTCCGCGTGCACCGCCTCCGTCGCCGCCAGCCGGGCCTGGACCGCCGTGAGGGCCTGGGTGGCCGCGCCGAAGCGGAGCATCAGGTTGCGCAGGGTCGAGCCCATCGCACCGGCGATGACGCACAGGCCGGGCAGGAGCAGGGACTCGGCCACGGCTGTCCGGCCGTCGGACTTCAGGGTCGCGTGGACCAGGAGCAGGATCAGCGCCTGCAGGGAGGCGAAGCAGGCCGCGCCCCGCCAGCTGTAGACCAACCCCGCCAGCAGCGGGGTGCACACGCTGACGTAGGCGAGGGTGGTGTCCGGGCCCGCCGAGATCAGGAGGAGGGACCCGAAGAGGGTGTCGGCGGCGAGCAGGCTGGGGTGGCGCAGGAGCAGGGGGCCGAAGCGCTCCCAGTCGCGGAAGAGGACGTACGACACCATGAAGGTGACGACCACCGCTGCCCCGACCAGGCGGACGCCCAGGCCCGGGGCCGCGTTGAGCAGGGCCGCGGGAGCGGCCAGGACGATCATCGCCAGCCGGAAGCCGAAGACCTGGCGGCACATCGCCTGCAGGGCCCGTATCTGGATCTTCTCGGAGGGCTCGGGGACGGGAGCTTCCGCGCCTGACGTCCGGGACATCCGGAACGCCCGGGATATACGGGACAGCGCCGACGGCTCCTTCGGGCGGCCGCGCTCGAACCACGCCCGCCACCCCTTCCCCAGCCCCCGGAGGGTCAGGCACCTGCCCGGCCGCCCTGTCGCTCCCATCGTCGTCACCCGCCGCTCACTTCCCCGTGAGCGAGCCGAAGTCCACGCCGGAGCCCAGCAGCAGGCCCGCGCCCAGCAGGAGCATCGTCGCCGGGACCATGAACGTGGTGATCATCAGCGTGGCCTTGGGGACCGCGCGGGCGGCCTTGCGGCGGGCGTTCTGGGCGTCCGTGCGGCGCATGTCCTTGGCGAGGGAGACGAGCGTGTCGACGATCGGGGCGCCCAGTTCCTCGCCCTGCTGGAGCGCGGTGACGAACATGGCCACCTGCTCCGAGTCGTTGCGGCGGCGCAGTTCCGCGAAGGCCTGGCGGCGGCTCATGCCGAGGTCCATCTGGCGCAGGGTGATGCGGAGTTCGTCCGCCCAGGGGCCCTCGTAGCGCGAAGCCACCCGGTCCAGGGCCTGGCGGAAGCCCAGTCCGGCGCTGACCACCACCGCCAGCACGTCCAGGAAGTCCGGCAGCGTCCGCTCGATCACGTCCTTGCGGACACGGATCGCCGACCAGATGCCGACCTCCGTCCAGAACGCGCCGAAGAGCAGCAGGAGGAGGGCCACGAACCACTGCCCCCGCAGCAGGAACACCAGGAAGCCGACGCCGCCGAGGGCGCCGTACACCGCGCGGCGGGCGGCGTAGCGGTCGATGGTCAGGCCGCCGGGGTTGCCCGCGAGGTCGATCTTGCGGCGGTACTTGGCGACCAGGCGGGGGCCCATCAGGCGCAGCACCGCGGGGGCGTAGCGCATGCCCATGCGGTCGATGACGGAGCCCACCGCGCCGGTGCGGGTGGCGCCCACCTCCAGGGCGAGCGCCAGGTCACCGGGGAGTCTGGCGTCCGCGCGGTACATCCGGATGCCGGCGAAGACGCCCCAGACACCGAGGCCCATGAGGAGTGCGAACAGGAATCCCATCAGGTCAGGCCTCTCACACGTCGATCCGGCTCATGCGGCGGATGAGGACGAAGCCGACCGCGTACATCGCGAAGGCGATGACCACGCAGGCCTGGCCGACCGGTGAGCCGGTCATGCGCTCCAGGGCGCCGTCCTTGACCCCGTTCATCAGGAACAGGGCGCCGACGCCGAGCACCGGGACGGCGTACGACGTCATGGTCACCTGGGAGAGCTGGGTGCGGATCTCACGCCGGGTCTCCTTGCGTTCCTCCAGTGTCTCGGTCAGGTTCCGTAGCGCCGAGACCACTTGGCCGCCCGCGCGGTTGGAGAGGACCAGCGTCGTCACGAGGACGACCAGCTCACGGGAGGGGAGGCGTTCGGCCAGTTCACCGAGGGCGTCGTCCAGGGCGTGACCGATCGCCAACTGACTTGCCACCTTGGCCAGTTCCTCGCCGGCCGGTGCCTCCAGCTCCTCGGCGGCCATGCCGATCGCGGTGCGCAGGGCGAGACCGGCCTGGGTGGCGTTGGCCAGGATGCGGGCCAGTTCGGGGAGTTGGTTGATGAAGCGCTCGATGCGTTTCTGGCGCTGCCAGTTGAGGAACTGGACCGCCGCCCAGATGCCGAGCAGTCCCGCGAGCGGGCCGAAGAAGGGGGCCAGGGCGGCCTGGCCGATCAGCCAGAGCGCGGCGACCGCCGCGAGCATGTAGGCGAAGAACTCGCCCGGGGTGACGTCCAGGCCGGTCGCCGCCAGCCGCAGCTCCAGCTTCCGGCCCAGTGCCGTACGGCGCAGCCGACGGTCGAGGTTGCGGAAGCGGCGCCTGCGGCCGGTCACCGGTGCCTGGCCGGTGGACGACAACCGCTGCACCAGCTCGGCGCGCTGGGCCCGGCCGGCCGCATAGGTGTGCACTCCGACGACGGCCAGGACACAGGTCAGCAGCGCGACACCGGTGGTGAGCCGGACGAGGGTGTGGAGTTCCATGGTCCTACCTGGCTTCTCGGGTGGCGAGCTGGTCCGCGGAGTGGGCGACACCGAAGGCCTGCGGGATGGGCTGGCCCGCCATGAAGAGTCGGTCGGCGGTACGGCGTGGCAGCGGGAAGTACTCGAAGGCGCCGTACACCCGGCCGTCGGGCGTCATGGGCCGGGCGTGGAAACGGGCCACGGACGCCAGCCGGTACGGCTCGCCGCCGTGGCTGTCCAGCAGGGCGATCTCGGTGATGCGGCGGGCGCCGTCGGCGAACCGGGTGAGCTGGACGAGGACGTCGACGGCGCTGTTGATCTGGTCGTGCAGGGCCACGAAGGGCACCTCGACGTCGGACATGGAGGCGAGGGTCTGCAGCCGGGTGAGCGCGTCCTCGGCGCTGTTGGCGTGGACCGTGGCGAGGGAGCCGTCGTGGCCCGTGGACATGGCCTGGAGCATGTCGAGGGACTCGCCGCCGCGGACCTCACCGACGACGATCCGGTCGGGCCGCATGCGCAGCGAGTTGCGGACCAGGTCGCGGATGGTGACCTGGCCCTTGCCCTCGACGTTCGGCGGCCGTGACTCCAGCCGGACCACATGGGTCTGCTGGAGCTGGAGTTCGGCCGAGTCCTCGATGGTGATGATCCGCTCGTGCGCCGGGATCAGCCCGGAGAGGGCGTTGAGCAGGGTCGTCTTGCCGGTGCCGGTCGCCCCGGAGACGATGATGTTGAACTTCGCCTGCACCAGCCCCGCCAGCAGGTACACCATGTGCTCGTCGAGCGAGCCGAAGCCGATCAGCTCCTGCAGGGTGAAGGAGCGCGGGAAGCGGCGGATGGTGAGGGTGGGGCCGGTCAGCGACAGCGGCGGGATGATGACGTTGACGCGCTCGCCGGAGGGGAGGCGGGCGTCCACCATCGGGTTGGACTCGTCGACCCGGCGGTTGACCGTGGACACGATCCGCTCGATGGTCTGCATCAGCTGGTCCGCCGAGGCGAAGCGGAGCGGCAGCTGCTCGACCCGGCCGCCGCGCTCCACGAAGATCGCGTCCGGTCCGTTCACCATGATCTCGGTGACCGACGCGTCCTCCAGCAGCGGCTCCAGGATGCCGAGGCCGAGCGCCTCGTCCACCACCCGGCGGATCAGCTGGGAGCGTTCGACCGTCGACAGCACCGGGCCCTCGCGGCTGATGATGTGCCCGAGCACCCGCTCCAGCCGCGCCCTGCGCTCGGCGGCGGCCAGCGAGCTCATCTCGGCGAGATCGATCTCCTCCAGCAGCTTGGCCCGGTAGGAGGCGACCAGATGCCCGTCCTCGCCCCGGCTGCCGTGCTCCTCGGGGGAGTTGATGCGTGCCCGCAGACTCATGGGTCGGCAACTCCTCGTTCAGTGGTCGAGCGGCATGGTGGCGGTCTTGTGGGCGTCGCCGAAGTCCCAGACGACCTCGGGGATGTGGACGGTGGCGGTGACGGTGACCGCGTCGCCCCCTTCGGCGGACGAGCAGCGCACCGTGATCCCGCCGCTGACGGCCTCCGCACACGCCTGCTGCGCGTCCTGCCGCAGCGACGCGGCCCGCGCGCCCGCCCGGGCCGCCGTTCCGGCCTGCTCGGCGGCGTAGGCGACGGCCCCGATCTGGATGCCGGCCAGCCCGACGATCAGCAGGACCGGAACGAACCCGAGATACTCGACGGCGACCTGCCCCGCATCGCGGCGGCGACGGCGCGACTTCCCGGATACCGGAGGCATCTCAGCGCTTCACCTCCTCCACGGCACCGGCGTGTCCGTGCACCGTGACGGGGAAGTCGATCGAGCCGGGGAAGAGGACGGGGACCTTCAGTGCCACGTCGGCGGTCACGTAACCGGTCCCCCCGCACTGGTCCACCCTGGCACCCCCTCGCCACGCCCCCGACAGATGCTTCAGCGCGGCTTGCTCACACGCACCGAACCGCTCGCCCCGAGGAGCCGCCGTCCCCGCCCGTACGCCCTCGTCCGCAGCATTCCCCGCGAGCGTGTACGCGTACCCCACGAGCACGCACTGCCACATGAGCACCAGCGTCAGGATGATCAGCGGAGTCATCCCGAGGAACTCGATGCTGACCTGTCCCCGGTCCCCTCCCGGCCGTCTGGGCACCCCTCACTCCTTCCGCCGCCGGAAGCCGACCGCCCCCCGGCCGCTCCCGCGATGGGACCCCTCGGGTGCCTTCGCCAGGCCCAGCTCGCCGGCGAGGGCCCACAGGGCCTGTTTCACCGTGCTTCTGCTGTCGAGTTCGTGCAGGCGTCCCGCGTCCACGACCCCCTGCAGCTCCTTGAAGTTGGCGGGTACGGCGGTACGCGCCACGGCCGTACCGGTGATCCGTTGCACCAGCGCGGGCTGGATCTCCGTGCTGCGGGTGTGCCGGTTGACGACGATCGTCGTCTCCTCGGCCTTGCGGATCTGCAGCCGGTCCCACATGCGCACGGTCCGCTTGGCGGCGCGTACGGCGACCACGTCCGGGGTGGTCACCAGCAGGGCGGTGTCGGCCGACTCCACCGCGGCCGCGTTCGCCGCGCCGAGCTGGGCCCCGCAGTCCACCACGACGACCTCGTACCGGGAGCGCAGGACGCTCACGATCTGGCGGACGGCCCGGTCGGTGACCTCCTCGCCGCGTTCGCCCTCGCCGGGGGCGAGGAGCAGGGCGAGGCCGGTGTCGTGGCGGAAGACGGCGTCGGCGAGGACGCGCGGGGAGATGTCGCTGATGGCGGCGAGGTCCACGACCGAGCGGCGGAACTGGACGTCCAGGTAGGAGGCGATGTCGCCGGTCTGCAGGTCGAGGTCGACCAGGGCGGTGGACCGGCCGGAGGCCTGGGCGGCGAGCGCGAGCTGGATCGCGGCCAGGGTCGCGCCGACGCCGCCCTTGGCGCCGCTGACGGTGACGACCGTACCGCCGGCCCCGCCGAACACGTCGGCGCCGTGGCCGAGATGGCGTCGTACGCCGGTGGACCACTGGGCGACGGCCTGGACGCGGCTGGCGAGTTCCTCGTACGACAGCGGGAGCGCGACCAGGCCGCGGGCGCCGGAGTCCATGGCGGCGGCGAACAGGCCGGGGCTCGCGTCGGTGGTGACGAGGATGACGCCGACGGCCGGGAAGCGCAGGGCGACCTCGCGGATCAGCTCCAGCGCGGGAACCGGGCCGATGTGTTCGTGGACGACGACCACCTCGGGCAGTTCGTCCACCGACTCGGCGGCGAGGCGGGCGAGGGTGTCGACCAGCTGGGTGGAGTCACCTACGGGCGGCTGTGGTTCGGCGTCGGGGAGCTGGCTGAGCAGCGTGGTCAGGGAGCGGACGGCGTCCGGGTCCGCGCCGGCCGGGAGGATCCTGGTGGGCATGCGGGCCGCCTCTCACTTGTCCGTCGCGAGTTCGTAGGTGCGGTCCTTGTCCGGGACGCTGGTCTCGCTGCCGGGTGCCACCAGCGCGAGCCGGACGCGCTGGGCGAAGGACTCCGCGTAGGTGATCCGCTGGGCATCGAGGGTGGACAGCGCGAAGGTGATGGGGACGGCCTCGGTGGGCTGCTGGTTCTTGTCGCGGTCGGGGTCGAGGGCGGTGATCTGGCCGACGTCGAGGACCCGGGCGTTGGTGACGATGATCTTCGACTGGTCCGGGTCGCCCTCCTTCTTCCCCTCGAAGGTGGCGTACACGTTGACCCGCGACCCCGGGGTGATCTTGCCGGCGACACCGGTCGCCGCGTCGATCATGATGGCGACCTCCTGCCGGCCGGGCTGGAGGGCGGGCTGGTCGACGACCATGTCGGTCTGCAGCAGGGAGCCGGCGCGCAGGGTGGTCACGGCGATCTTGCCCTGGATCTGCCGGAGGTCGGTGACGGCGTTGCCGGACAGCCACCGCTTCGGCATCTCGATCTTCTCGAACTGGCCCGTGTTCAGCGCGGTGTACGGCTTCACGTCGGACCTGACCCGATAGGCGCTGACCTCGGGCCCGACCTTTGACTGGACGTCGTCGACGACGGAGAGCACACCGGCGAACGCGCCGAGAGCGCACAGGACCGAGAGGATCAGGAGTATCACGCCGCGGCGCTGACGGGAGTTCATGAACCGTGCAACCTCATTGGGGGAATCGGTCGAGCGGGATGTGAGTGACGTCCGTGCGGGTCACGCGGGCGTTCGTTGTTCCAGAGCACGGGGCGCGGGCGGTTCGTACACGGGCGGGGTGGCCGAGCAGAACACACAGAGGTCGCCTATGACGTCGAGGCCGCACCAGTGACATCTGGACTGCCGTACCGAGGTCACCAGCTGGTACAGGACCGACAGATCGGCGAGATAACTGCAGAACTCGACCATCCGCCCGGTCCCCCACCACCGCGAGGACTCGGCGGGCAACGGCGTCTCCCGCAGCCCGTGCGGTCCCCACGCCTCGGCGAGCCCGGCGACCCAGTCCGTCTGGAGCTGACCCTTGGCAACGAGCATCCACGTGCCGAACTCCGGCCCCTTGAGCCTGGCGCCCGGTGCGACCTTGACGAGCTGCGGCTCGGGATGGGCGGCGACGGCGAACTGGCTTCCCGGCACCCATGACTTGGCGTGCGCCTTGAGGCCGACGGGCACCCGGTCGAGCCGGGCGACCGACCCGAGGACGGCACCGGCGTGGATGTAGTGGGTGAGCAGCCGCCCGGCGGAGGCCAGCACACCCGGGCTGAGGTCACAGGAGGCGAGCTGCCGCAACTGCCGGGCCAGGACGGCTATGCCGAGCGGGGGCAGCTCGGGCCGGAAGAGGGCGACGCGATCGCTCTCCAGCAACGACCGCAGGGTGTAAAGCCGCCGCACCACGGACTCCGGAGCGGCCTGGGAGCAGACGACCACGACATACCCGTACTGCTCGATCAGGGCGTGGAGTTCGGTGAGGGCGTGATCCAACGGGCGCTGGTCGAGGTCGCGCAGCACGGCAGCGGGCATGGTCCGTTCGTCCTGCGCCGGCAGTGCCATGTCGGCACTGGTCACGGCAATGACAGTTGGCACGCGCAGCTCCCCGCTCTTCACACCCGCCGGCCCACCGGTGTAACTCCAATGCGCCAGGACGACTTCATTGCGTGACTACCTGAGCACTGTATCCACGCCCCAATGACCGGAGAACAGCGTTTGTGTAGCTCGTGTGGAACTCCCTGGGCACAAGTCCCGCCAAAACCGGACAGGTTGAGCGCATGAACTTCTGGGCGACGGAGATGGTTTTGGTCTGGACCTCTTGACAGCGAGATTGGTCTGGACCAACTTGTAGGCCAACGGTGGCCACCGTCTCTCACCCCTCTCCCCGCAGACTCCCCCACCGGAGGCCCCAGTGGACCGCGCACCAGGCATGCCCAGACGCAGAGGACGGATCGCGATGTGGTCCTCCGTCACCGCCCTCGCCCTCTCACTGGCGGGCCTCGCCGCAACCCCCGCGTCCGCAGCGGACGTCAACAACGTCAAGAACGCCGGTTTCGAGTCGGGACTGACCAACTGGACGTGTACGGCGTCCAGTGGCACGACGGTCTCCTCCCCGGTCCACTCCGGCTCCTCGGCCCTGAAGGCGACCCCGGCCGGTCAGGACAACGCCCAGTGCACCCAGTCGGTGGCGGTGAAGCCCAACTCCACGTACACGCTGAGCGCGTGGGTGCAGGGCGGCTACTCCTACCTGGGCGTGACGGGCACGGGCACCACGGACGTGTCCACCTGGACCCCCGACACGTCCTCCTGGAAGCAGCTGTCGACCACGTTCACCACGGGCGCGTCGACCACCTCGGTCACGGTGTACACGCACGGCTGGTACGGCCAGGCCGCGTACTACGCCGACGACGTCTCGGTCTACGGCCCCGACGGCGGCGGTGGCGGCGACCCGACCCCGACCGTCCCGTCCGCCCCTTCCGGTCTCTCGGTCTCCGGTACGACCTCCTCCTCGGTGTCGCTGGCCTGGTCCGCGGTGTCGGGCGCGACGGGCTACAACGTCTACCGCGACGGCACGAAGGTCACGGCGGTGACCGGCACTTCGGCCACGATCGCCGGCCTGTCGGCCTCGACGTCGTACTCCTTCCAGGTCACGGCGACGAACTCGGCGGGTGAGTCGGCGAAGTCGGCGGCGGTGACGGGAACGACGGCCGCCTCCGGGGGTGGCGGCGGAGGCGGAGCCCTCCCCAAGCACGCTGTGACGGGCTACTGGCAGAACTTCAACAACGGCGCGACGGTCCAGAAGATCTCGGACGTCCCGTCCTCGTACGACATCATCGCGGTGGCCTTCGCGGACGCGACCTCGACGCCGGGTGCGGTGTCGTTCAGCCTGGACTCGGCCGGCCTCGGCGGCTACACGGTCGACCAGTTCAAGGCGGACATCAAGGCCAAGCAGGCGGCAGGCAAGAAGGTCATCATCTCCATCGGCGGCCAGAACGGCACGGTGTCGATCAACGACTCCACGTCGGCGACGAACTTCGCGAACTCCGTCTACTCCCTGATGCAGACCTACGGCTTCGACGGCGTCGACATCGACCTGGAGAACGGCCTGAACGCGACGTACATGACGCAGGCGCTGCGTGCGTTGTCGGCGAAGGCGGGCTCGTCCCTGATCATCACGATGGCTCCGCAGACGATCGACATGCAGTCGACGTCGAACTCCTACTTCCAGACGGCGCTGAATGTGAAGGACATCCTGACGGTCGTCAACATGCAGTACTACAACAGCGGTTCCATGCTGGGCTGCGACGGCAAGGTGTACTCGCAGGGTTCGGTGGACTTCCTCACCGCCCTCGCCTGCATCCAGCTGGAGGGCGGCCTGTCCCCGTCCCAGGTGGGCCTCGGCCTGCCGGCCTCGACGAGCGCGGCGGGCAGCGGGTACGTGTCGCCGACGGTGGTGAACAACGCGCTGGACTGCCTGGCGAAGGGCACGGGTTGCGGTTCGTTCAAGCCGTCGAAGACGTACCCGGATCTGCGGGGCGCGATGACCTGGTCTACGAACTGGGACGCGGCTTCTGGGAACGCGTGGTCGAACTCGGTGGGGGCGCATGTGCACGGGATGTCGTAGCAGGAGGTTCTTGAGCCTCTCTGACTTCTCGGCGTGAGGACGCCCGGGCCCGGTGGGGTCCGGGCGTCCTCGTATGCGGGTCTCTGCCGGCGGACACATTCGGCCAAAGGTCCTCCACTGTGCCAAGTACCGCGTTGCTTCCGGCAACGTACCGATGTGATGATCCCGGGCATGGCTGATCACGGGGGTGGCGCCGACTCGTCGGGGCCGATACGCAGGTCGCGGCTGGCGGAGTATGCGGAGCCGGCCGACGCGGACGCATCTCCTGTGACTCCTGCTTCCTCCGAGGCGGAGGACGTCGCGCGCAGGCGCCGTGAGTTCGCTGCTGTGCTGGGCGAGTTCCGCCGTACGGCAGTGCTGCTACCCGTTGATGCGGACGAGACTCCACTGTCCGCCGAGTACGGCGGCATCCGCTGGATCCTGGCCTTCTCGAACGAGCAGACGCTGGCCCGGTTCGCGATCGCGAGGGGTGAGGGCGAGCGGGAG